>JAFSCJ010000025.1 GCA_017436845.1 Muribaculaceae bacterium | reverse complement strand
ATCAATTCAGTTGCAAAACGATAGGCCTCGATGCGAGTGGCAGTAGTGTATAATTCGCATTTAGCTGTTTTGTATGCGCTGAATACTTTTTTTGACGCACCTGTAATCGCATCTCTCAACCAACCGATATTATCCCATTCGATATTGCATTGACGGATTCTTTCGTTGCAGTCGTCCAACTCTTCCTCCATTTTTGCAATTTGTTCTTTAATATCGTTGATGCGTTCTGTACAATCAGCAATCAAAAGACTTGTATATTTTTCAATTTCAAGGATACTCTTTTGACCACTTTGCCATTCTTCAAAAAGAAGAGTCTCGATATGGCGGCGAATAGCTTTTGCATATGCGCCACGTTCACCGCGTTGAGTTTCATAGAACTTCTTAACACCTAATGCACGGAAATTCTTTTCATAATATTCTGTACATGCATCGCTGAAGATTGCCAACCAACTTTTCTTTTCCGATTCGGTTTGTGCATCATCGGCAAATCCTTGTGTACGTTCTTCCCATGTAGAGTCGATGTCGTGCCAACGTTTAGTCCCTGCGCTTTCAATGATGGGTTTAGAAAGCATTAGGTAATTGTTAGAAAGCATTAAACGTTCACGATTCTTGCGATCCTTGATTTCAGAAGCAAATCCGCTACCCACTTCTTCCAATGATGTTTCGGCATAACCGATGCCTTCTTGCCATAGGTTGAATTGCAATTGGCGAGCTGCTTGGCGAGCAAAATTGTATGTTACAAATTCTTCGATTTCGGTTTCGGGATATTCGATGCGTTTGATACCGAAAGCAAGGAATTTGCGACTGCGAGCAGGTTGATTTGCACGATCCATTTCAGGACCTGCACCATCATTTTCGCAACCTACAAGGCGGTTCATTTTACCGGCATCGCCCGACATTTCGCTTGCTACGATTTTTTGGAACATGAAATCGGCAACTGAAGCAGGAAGACCTACGGCTAAGTCTAATATCTTGCCGGCTTCATTTACATTTGAATAAAGATAAGCCGCTTCAAATGCGTTGATACCATTTAAGAGACGTTGAACTTCGCCTGTGTAGTTATCTTTTTTTCCTGTTACGTCAAGAGGAAGATATTTTCCGATGCTCATTGCATTTAATTCTACCAATGCCGCATAGCCATTAGCTTGATAGAATCCGCTATCGTGGTCAGAATTAACAAGATTCATTTCCGGAACATATAGGTATAGATTTACTTTGAAACGGTCTCCGTTTGCTCCGGGTTGTGGTGGATATTCTTTGCGAATTTGGCTGACTGCATCGATGATTGAGCCCGATCCTGTCCCTCCGGCAAGACCTGCGCAGATGTGGAATGTGACAGCAGAATCATTTGAGGTTTGGGTAATGCGTGTAACTGCTTGCTTAACGCGAGAAACGAAATCGCTGTTTGCATCTTGCACGCTCATGTTGTTTGCCAACAATGTGCGACCCAAACGACGACGTTGACCACCAATGCCGGCAGTGATTAGCGGGCCTAATTTGCTTGTCATCAGGTTTATATCATCGGAATTAAGGAAACATTCTACTCCGGGATACATTGAAAGATTAGAGAACATGCTTGCGCTTACACCATGGATAGAAACTTTTTGAGCTTCTTTCAAGTGAACTGATTTTCCCATCACTTTCCATCCTGTGCGATTGTCCAAATCGGCAGGAGATGAATCTACATAAATGTATTCTAAATTAATGTTGTTGGTGGGCTCATTTGAATGGAATTCTTCATAAACCCTTTTTCTCATTTCGCGAAGCACCTTTCCTCCGGTACCTCCCAAGCCAATGATTAAATGATTTGCCATAGTGTTTTATTTTATTGTTTTAAGATTAAAAATCGTCTCTGCGACTGCGCCTCCTTGCTGTAGAGGAAGACCGTCGTGTTGTTTTGTGGTAGGCATCCATGGTTTTAATGACAATGAACGTCCCTATTGCGATGAATGCCACGCACCATCCTAAATGTTTGAGGATAAAGATATTCATAAATTCATGGCACTCGTCAATCATTGCTTGAACAATTGTTGATGGTGTGTGATTAGAGAAATCTCCGGAACCTACATAACAGGCAAATAGCGGATAATCGTCTCTTAAAGAATTTATAATGTCTTGTGTTTCTTCTTCGGTGAAATAGTGGTCGATATTGTAGACGCTGATATATTCAGTTACGCTTACTCCAATATCATCAGTCATCCCTTTTATTTTGAATGCTCCACATATTAAAATTGAGTGATAGGCAAGCAGAATGAATAATATTGCCCCTACTATATATGTAATAGGCGTAAATGTGTATTTTGGGTAGAAACTTTTTACTAAATAAAAAAGCAACCCAACTCCAATTATAGTGATAAATACACCTAATAGCATGCTACCAAAAGCATAATATAAAACATCGAAAGCAAGATCGATATGCATAGTTCCTTATTGGTATTATTAAGATTAAATTAATAGTATCTAATGTGTAGATATTGCCGTTTGGCGAATATATAAATGCAAATATAAAACATATTTATGGAATAAATGGCAATGTTTTATTAAAAAAAGTGCCAAAATAAGCAATCTGTTAATGTCGAAAACTTTTTTGAAAATAGAGAGGGACAAAATTTGATTTGTTGTGATAAGTTGATTAATTTTGCAAAGATGATTTCGATAAATGAACATATAGAGTATTTGATAACGCGACATGATTGTGTCGTTGTACCGGGTTGGGGTGCATTAATCGCTCAATATCAATCAGCGCAAATCGATGAGACAAATGGAGTTATGTTGCCTCCGATGCGCACGATTGGGTTCAATCGCGATATTAATCATAATGATGGACTTATTGCGACATCAATAATGCGTCGTGAGAAGATACCCTATGAAACAGCAGTGAAAATCGTTAATGATGAAGTCAATGTCATGAATCATCAATTTAATATCGATGGTGAAATTTCGTTAGGAAAGTTGGGCGTTTTTCGTAAATCAGAAGATGATACTGTAGTTTTCGAACCATTTGCTTCGAAAATAGAGTATGCCGGTTTACCTTTACCTGTGTTGAATATTGAAGAGAAACGAATAGAGAAAGAGCCGGAAATCAAAAACGATGTTGTCTATATTCCTGTCAGTCGTAATTTCTTCAAGTTTGCAGCATCAATAATTTTGCTAATAGGATTAGGACTGACTTTGTCAACACCATTGATTGTTGACGAAGCGCAAATGAATTATGCATCAATATCAACACCTAAAGTTGTTGTCTCGGAAACTGTTAATCCTCAATTTGTTGAGCCGGCTGTTGATGCTGAGTTGTTTATAGCAATGCCCGACGTAAATGAGGCGATGACAGTAGTTGATACAACAATGACAATGATGCCGATGGGTGATACTATGATGGCAATGCGTTGCAGTGAAACAGATGCTTATTGCCTTATTGTTGCGTCTCTTGCCACACGCGAACTTGCTGAAGAATATATCGCAGAGAGGGGAGATGTGAGAATGCGCATTTTGGAATGTGATGGCAAGTATCGCATATATGTAGCGACAGGTGCAACTGCTACTCAAGCCATGAGACCTATGCAATCGGTCGCATTTGCCGAAAAATACCCTGCTGCATGGGTGTGTCGTAGATAATCTAATATCCACTTAAATAAAATCATTATGGGAAATTTTCATGATTTGCTGGTCAACCGACGCAGCATACGTCGTTATACATCGGAAGAGGTTAGTGCCGAAAATGTCAAACTTATTCTTGAAGCGGCATTGATGGCTCCAACATCTAAAAGTACTCGTGCGTGGCAATTTATCGTTGTAGAGGATAAAGATATGCTTGAGCGATTGAGCCATTGTAAACCTGCCGGAGCCGCTCCTATTGCAAAGGCTGCTTTTGCTGTTGTAGTTGCAGCTGATCCTTCATTGACTGATCCATGGGTGGAGGATGCTTCAATTGCTGCCGCTTATATGCAGTTGCAAGCAGAGGATTTGGGCTTAGGCTCATGCTGGATCCAGGTCAGAGGCCGATTTGCCGGAGATAATACACCGTCAGAGGAGTATGTTCAAGAGTTGTTGGGAATGCCCGATACATTGCCAGTGTTGTGTGTGATGGCATTTGGGCACAAGGATGAAGAACGTCGACCATGTGATACATCAAAGCTGTTGTGGGAAAAAGTCCACATTGGCACATGGAAAGAGGTGTAAGACATAAAATTGCTATAATAGGCGCAGGAAATGTGGCAACGCATTTAGCGCAAGCATTCGCTTGTGCCAATGATGTTGTGCAGATTTATAGTCGCAATCTTGATAACGCCACTTGCTTGGCATCTAAAATACAAGGATGTGAGGCTATTAACGATTTATCGCAATTAAGTAGTAATGTAGATATATATATAGTTTCGGTTAAAGACGATGCAATAATCGATATTGTATATGGAATGCCGGAAACTTGCCGAAATGGGCTATGGGTGCACACATCCGGTAGCGTGTCTATGGATGTGTTTAGGAACATAGCTGAAAATTATGGCGTGCTTTATCCGTTGCAGACGTTTTCTCGAGATGTCCCGGTAAATGTTGGAGAGGTCCCCTTTTTTATAGAGGGGAATAATGCGGTAAGTTTTGGGCGAATAAAAGATGTGGCATTGAGTGTTTCTTCGATTGTCAGATGTGCCGATAGCGATAGTCGCAAACTTATTCATGCATCGGCTGTATTTGCTTGTAATTTTGTAAATCACATGTGGTCAATTGCTGATGAAGTGTTGAAAGCCGGCAATTTTTCATTTGATTTGCTGTTGCCATTATTGAAAGAAACGCTTGCCAAGGCGTCTAAAGTTTCTCCTTTTGATGCCCAGACAGGTCCTGCACGGCGAGGAGATGTTGAGACGATGGCAGGGCATTTAGCTTTGCTTGATGAAGATAAAAAAGAGATATATAAACTGCTTTCGCGCAGTATAATGAAACAATATAATATTCCTATAGATGAGCAGAATAAATTATGATTTGCGCTTGATAAGAGCTATCGCCTTTGATGTAGATGGAGTGCTATCTCCTTCTACGATTCCATTGCATCCCAATGGCGTTCCAATGCGCATGGTAAATATAAAAGATGGATATGCTATACAACTTGCAGTGAAACATGGATATAAGATTGCAATCATTACAGGTGCCGATACAGAGGCTATCAGAGTGCGTTTTGCCGGACTTGGGGTAGAGGATATCTATCGGAAAGCAGGACAGAA
>JAFSCJ010000001.1 GCA_017436845.1 Muribaculaceae bacterium | reverse complement strand
TTATTCTGGAGGTCTTCATAATTGAACTCGTCAAACATGGTCGGGAATATCCTTTCAAGGGCGATTTCATGCTGTTCCTGTGTGATGTCAAAGTATGGGTCGAACTCTTTCTTTGACGGACGACCGGCTTTCTTTGGTTCGGACACATAGTCCTCAATAAGTTCAGGAAGAATGTGGTCATTGATACGGAATGCAAAGGTGGGGAAAGTCTGTGCACGTGTAAGTACTGCGGACACCTTACTGATGTTTTCATCGGACTTGTCCTTTTCCACCTTAATGATGGTTTCTGCCTTATTGTTAATCTCTGTTCCGATATGACCTCTGGCATTCTCATCACCCTTGTTCTGATGGAGGATTGTATGGATGTGAATCTGATATTCATCCGTCCAGCGCATCAGTATGGAAGTTATTTGTGTAGCCTCCAGCGGAGCATTGATATCAAAAAGAAGGTCACGCACTCCATCAATGATGACAAGTCCGATTCCCTCGGTAGTTGCAAGAGCACATTCTATGATTTCAATGCGTTCTTTAGGAGTGTATTTGCGTAAGGAAAGAAACTCCAGATGCTCATTGTCTATACCTTCGGGAAGGTTGGCAAGAGCAAGGATCCTGGCAAGAGTCTTCTTGCAATGTGCCTTGCTCTGTTCTGTATCGACATAAAGAATCTTGTTCTTGCCTTCAGGTAAGTTTGCCTCATACGTGAGCACCTTCTTGCCACTCAATGCTGCGGCAGTCATGGCAGAAACATTGAATGTCTTCTTGCTTTTGGCTTTTCCAATGGATGCGCTGAAATTGCCGAATGTACCGATTGGTATGCCGTCCACTTTAATGACAACAGCTCCTGTGTCGTATTCTTCCGTCATGCTGATGCGTGACTCATACCATTTCTTTACCACGTCATCCTTGCTTGGTAGTTGCATCGGGGGTGGAGTGTTTGCATCGCCTATCATCTCAAGCCTTTCTCTATGCGTTCCACATCGGACTGTTTGTAACAGTTCTTGCCTCCAATCTTATAACAGGTAAGATAACCCGAAGCATTCCATCTCCATAGCGTGGCACGGCTCTTGCCCAAGCGTTGTAATACTACGGATTCATCCAACATGGCATCATTGGCTATTGCCAGACGTGTCTGCTCTTGTTCTTCCGCCCATTGTTGGAAAGCCTCTTTTAAAGTCTCTACAGAGGTGATGACCAAAGTCTCGGGTTGAGACGGATTGAAATTATTCTTGTCAATCATGTTTTGATAGGCAGGGTTGCTGGCGACCCTCACGGCAAAACACTTGCCTCGCACCTGCCCGGGCTTCACTACATCAGTGAGGTCTGAAGTAGATTCGCACTGCAAAAGTAGTATGGTTTGAAACGAAGCTGAAATATCTTGGGTTGTCATTACTTTCCGACCATCGGAAGACATTTTTGTTAAAACATTTAACGTGAAACAGTTTGGATAGAAAAGTGCAAAAATGCAGAAAATGCAAGGTGCAAATAATGCAAAAGCCCACACTTGACATTACATCAAGTATGGGCCAGTATTGTTGCGTGTAAAAGGAAACTAACTCATGAATGACTTTATGAGTCGCCACCACTGTATGAGTATGCTTTTGCGAGTGAATTTGCCTGCCAAAAAAGAAAGACGACCGTCATCTTCCTTTGTGTATTCTATTCGTGTCCTTAGTGCACTGATGATGGGATTCTTCTCCTTGTCGGTAAACCGTTCATGAAGATAATTGTTATAAGCGGTCTTTGATACATGTTTGAACTCGGTACTGATTTTGGCATGGGCTATATTCCTAACCAATCCCTCATTCCTGGCACAAACCATGACAAGTGCAGCACCTCTGCCAACCTCACCATTAAGCAGGAAATGAAGTGTATCAAGAATCTTCTCCGAATGTTCGGGGTATAATATCTCATCCGTAAAGGTAGAAGGCCTCTGCTGGTATACCACATGTTTCCAGATATTCATAAACGTTAGTACCATCTGTGGTGTTATGCCTTTGATGTAATGGCGCAATAGTCCGCTGACAAAATCATGTACTTCTTCATAATGACCAGTTGCACGTATGAAGAGATATTCCATCACGTTCTTTACCCGTCTTTCCTTACAGATGGTTTCCCATGGCAGTTCGGGTCTGTCAAGTATGAGAAGTATGGTCTTGGCTGCTGCCTCATTGGATGGTACAGGAATATTGTCGTCAAGCTCACCATCTTTGACGCGTTCGCTATAAAGGGATAGAATGTACTCGATGTTCTTCTCCGTATTGCTCTTGCCGTACTGATATTCAATGTCGGCAGTAATGTCTTCGATGCTCTCTTTCATAAGTTTCTGTTTATACGGTTACACCATTTTTACTAAGTTCAAGCAGATTGGTAAGTTGTTCGGCTGTCATGGATTCAAACTGTTGCAAAAGAAGGGATTTTACCTCTGACTCTTTTCTAGCTTTCGCCACTTTCTTGGCTATATTAGTGGCAAGTTCAATGCCGCTAATCTTAATATAGTCATTGAAGACGCTTTCAGTTTTGTGTCCGCTGATAGACATCATTTCATAGGTATCAAGAATCTTTTCAAGATACATCAATGTGATTCCGGTACGTCTTGCCGTGTGAGTCGTGGCAAGCTTATAACGGGGTATGAGTGCTTCGCCCTGACTGTTGCGTTTGTAGATTTCCTTGCTTTGCTGCTCCTTTTTCTGATGGTCAAGGGTCAACTTGGTAGGAAGCTCATGTTTTAGACTGGGCATGGTTTCTGCAAGGGTTTCCAAAATTTCCTTTATTTTATTGTTAAGGCGTTGGTTCTGGATATTCGGAAGGTTGTAGTTGTACTTCTCGAATATACGGAGCAGGTTATCATTGAGAATAGGAATGGTAACCTCTGTATTGGTTTTCTGCTGGACAAGCGTAATGATGCCCACACCATCGTGAAAAGTAACATTCTTTGCCGATATACGGGAATAATCAGAGAAACGTTGGCTGGTATAACAACCTACAAGGAAGACATCACGCACACGGTCATCCTCTCCTTCAAGCTCCATATCATATAGGGCTTGAAGCTCTTCGTTGGTGAGGTATATTTCCACAACCATGTCTTCCTTGTTTATCTGCAACTTCGGGAAATGTTCAAGAATGGAAGCCTTGAACTTATATCCTTCCTTGAAGGCAACATTGAGCATGGCTGAGAATACGGCAAGGTTCTTGTTGATGGTCTTCTTCATGTAACCGTATCTTTCCATGTAAAGCACGAACTCGTCTATCAAGCGTTCGTTAATGTCATTCCACTCAAACGGATGTTCCTTGCAGAAACTTTCAAGTATCACAGCGAAGCCTTTATAAGTATGGAGTGTTCCTTTTGAGTAGTTATTACCCTTACGCTTGATGCTTCCATTTTCCATTCCCTCAATTCTCTTTTGTACAAATTCCAAAAGGCTTGGTCTGCGTGCGTCCTGTAGTTTCTTGACCAGTTCGGCATTTGCTTCTGTCTGTTCCCTCTTTTTGGAAATTATAGTCGTCCGACTGATTTCTGAGGGATTGACGGATTTTACCATTTCATAGACTTCAAGAATGTCCTTACGGGTAAGTGCTTCTTCGGGTAGTGACATGATGATGGCATTAAGCGAAGCAACGAAAGCCTCTATATCTGTTTTCTTCTTCATAAGGCTTTCCCTATAAGTGGCATTCAGCTTGCCTCTTTTAGGGATAAAGATTTCACCATCCACAAATTCTTCCTCCTTTACGGTGACAGGAGATTTGAACTGCGGTCTGTTGGTACGGGTTATATCCATTCGCACCAAAATGTGATGTTCGCCTTGCTTGTTTTCCTTCTTGGCGAGGGATAATGTTGCTTTTGCCATACTGCTATATTATGAAGTTTGGTGCAAAGGTAGCAAAATTCCCCGAAAATAATGTCACATATAATGTCACAAAAATGAGAATTTATGAAATATTAGTGAAACGGGCTAAAATTGCGAAAGTATTGATATAATGGATATTACCTTTCTTTTGATTCATTTCTTTTCATTTGTTTTGCAGTTGTTTTCATGCAAAAGGGGTATTAGGCTACCCCATAGGGATTATATTGGACAAAGGGCAAGCCCTAGTAAATGATGATTTGTCCAATCTATTTCCGAAGCTCACAGTCAGTGTTCTCTTCCCTGTTAGTGTCATCCATAAATCTATTTGTTATCTGAAATATTTTTAACTCTTCTTTGATATTGGTCCATTCCCCGTATAGTGGACTCTGACAGTAATGACTTTTGTGCGTATTTCTCCTTAAACTTTCTCGTAGTAGTCATAGAGTTATTTAGGCTTCTAACCCCTGTAATCTCTGTGATACCAGACTTATATGATGTTTTATTTTGACTTATTCTAAATCCATCCTCTTCCAAGATCTTAATCATTTCGGGGGTTATGTCCTTGAATTGATATTGTGATGAAATGGTCACATCATCAACAAATGTAGTCATCCTTAATTTGTATTCAACCGATAAGGCCTGAAGTTTACGACCTGTTGGCTCAAATACTAAATTCGCAATTGTGGTGGAGGTAGGTGCTCCCTGCGGAAGATGCCCTTTGAAAGTTGTTAATTTAGTTAGCTTTGAGGCAACATCGGCAGAAAAACCGACTCTGACAAACATTTCATAAACTCTCTTGCAAGAGATGAACGGGTAGAAATCTGTTAAATCGGTTTGGAATACATATTTTTGTCCCTTATGCTGCTTTGCATTCAGAATATTATCTTTCTTTTTTACTCCTCCATATGCAAAATCAGGCATTGGGATATTGTTTACCAAATAACCATTAATGCATTTCTGAATATTTTTCAACTCTTCGTGAGGGGGATTTATGGTTCGAGACCAATATTTTCCATGTCGCTCTTGATATTGTGGCTTATTAAGACGCTTTGCCCCATTCTTATCTAGCTTGGGCTTTTGATACTCAATGTAGAATTTCTCTATATTAGCAATGATGTAATTAAGCCGGTCAATGCTAATGTGTAATACAGTACTACATAATATATTAACTCTTTGAATCAACATTGTCATCTATCAAATTATGTAGCATTGAATCTATTGACGGCTTAATAACATTGAAAAAATCTTTCCTTGATTCAGGAATATCTTCTTCTGTAAGAGCTGAAAATAAGAGGATTGGTAAAGGCACTTGCAGACTATTTGCAATCGTTTTGAGCAAAGACAATGTAGGTTCCTTTTTGCCATTTTCAATCAGAGATAGGTATGTGACTGTAATTTCACATAACTCTGCCAACTGAGACTGATTTAACCCATTACGTTTCCTTAGCAGTTTTATAGTTTCGCCTAAATTCATAACATACAAAAAAATTAGAAGGGGGTGTTAATGAAACAAGTTCATAATGTCGTCAGATGCGGACAAGAATTTCAGTAGCAATTCTACGATTTTGCCCATAGTCTCAAGAGATGGCATTTGGGTCTTCTTGCAACTCTTGATAAAATCCAAACAATCATTTAAAAGAACTAAATCTTCATTTGAGAGTGAACAACGGTTCCTCGAAATGAAAGCCTCAATACCTTGTATCAGGCTTTCCTGATTTAACTTGTTATACATAATTCTATTGATTTTAATCGGGACGACATTGCCCCGTGCTCAATAGCAACATCACGACTAAAACTCATATGCGCTGTTCCCGTGTTCACCCCCTTCCTTTCCGTGCTCAAACTCTATTCAACAATTACCATATACGATAAAATACTAAATAAACAATTTAACACATCAGGTCATATCGCTTTATCCCTATTCACTTATTAGCTGAACCTGTTTATTTGTTCGCTTAATCGGCTAATAGCTGATACACGATACGGCCCCGAAGACCTCTTTAAGGTTGCGAAACTTAATTCGCTTCAAGAACTAAGTTTTGTCGTGCAGTATAATTATCTCAAAGAACTCAGCGCAAATATACGAAAATTTTAATTAACAGTTAAAGTTTTGAGGTAAAATTTTATCAAAAAGTTATTAACAATAAATAAAAATATGCGCCAAGCACTACTACAAGGTATCTTTTGTAGTACAAATCTATCACCGATGGAGGTTCTCGGATAATATTCCTAGGCGTGTCACTATATCAATCGTGGTTACTCATGCTGTGATTAGGGACAAATTGGGTACAGTCCGACCATTCTTGACAAAATTAAAGTAGGAGAATTGAATTCGTCTGCAACATAACCGTCTTTTTTATATCATCAACATAATCCGCCCTTCAGCCTTGACAAACATATCGGGATAGCGGCAAATTACCGCATAAACCTGATTGGATGTAACGGTTTGTCCATCCTTGCGGATATGTAGTCGTTGGCGGTTAATCATTTCTGCAATCTGCTCCGTCCGCATCCCCCTGTTTTGGGTAGCGAGGCAGTAAAGTATGGCCTCTTCGATTTTCATATATTACTTGATAATATATCTTTCCTTTAAATATCCAACCCAATCCTTGCCCCAATTATCGTTGAAACACTTTTCAAGAATATTGAAATAGGACTCGTACGTCAGTAGTCCAAATGTTTCATTGCCTTTGTTTGTCAATAATTTACGATACTTCGGTTCAATATGGTGGAAATGCGGATTTGCATCAGGAAATATTGTGATTGACTTGAATTCCTGGATGTCACCATGTATGACCATTGATGCTCCCAATATATGATTTCTCCAAACCTGTCTTAATTCGTCAGAAACCAGTTCCGCATCCACATCTGGCAGGTAATATCCTGACAAATCAGTAACTCTACGGTAATCCCGGCTCAGATTTGGTGTGCCGTCATCCGCAATGGTATCACTTCTTTGTTTTGAATTCCAATCTATTTTATACTCCTTTTCGGTATATTTAACCTCTATGCCCAGTCCGCAATGACAATTATCAGCATCATAAAAATCAATGTATGTATCAAATGATGTGGCGTCATTTAAATACGATTTTTTCTCTTCCTTTGTCTTACCGGGAGCAAACTCAATCTTGATACAGTTTACTTTTGAAACCTCCATTCCGCTTATTTCAGATACAACTTTCCGCACACGTGGGGTATCTCCTTCCTGCATCAACGGCCAGAAAAGGTTATAGGGTATATGTTCGCTTCTGAGTACGATAGACAGCAGGAAGTCCTGCTTGTTTTTAAGACGCCTCTTAATCTCTATGTCCTGAAGAACTTCATCACGAAATCCTTCATAGAACACCAATCCTTCGCGTGCATACTCCATCTGAAGCCAAACTCTTTTGGCATAATTTGTTTTTGTAGGATTCAGAGAATATACATCAATCCCCTTTCCCCATCGTTGCATATACTGCCACTGATATTCCCTGGCAGCTTCTTCAAATTCTTTATGTGTCATGGTGTAGTATTATCCTCTTTAGTTGTTCTTTTTACAGATTTAAATATTTCTCAGCCACTTCCTTGAGTTGCTCTATTGTGAGATTTGCAGGGCCAACTGATTCGATAATGGCATATTCCTCTTTGTTTTTACCAATAACGAACTTACGTGATTGACCATCAATCTCAGCAAGCAGATGGAAGTTACCTTTATACGTCTGCTCAATGTGAACTTTTTCAAGTAGTTTACCATTTATTTGGATGTCAAACATTGCCTTTGGCAAATCCGAGAATCCCCAACTCTCCAGAAGTTCTCTTAAACGAGTTTCAACTGCACTAATCCAACTTTCTTCAACAAGGTGCTTTTCTGCAAAAGACCTGAATTGGGAGATGGCTGATGCTACTTCGTTGATGATATTTTCGGGCTTTCTTACGCCATTATTCTTGGCAAATGCCAAAGCATCTTCTTTGGTATGGCCGTATAGTTTTCCATTCATCATCAAGCAATGTGTTTGTTCAGGCAAGTAACCACCAGTATTGAATATATAGGTAAGGTCATATGCCAGATAGTTCCGATACTTCTTTTTGAGTCAGATCGCATCGCATTCTATATTCCTTGAAGCGTTCACCTAACATACGTACCAATTCGGGAGTAGAGTATTCGTATAAGTCTTTCATAAGCAATTGTATCTATCATTAAACTAATGGTTATCTGCATAATATAGGGTTTATCTGTATTATACTGATATTTATAACACAAAACTACTCATTTCTTTCTTTTGGAGGAATGTTTCTGTAAAAAAATATGTTTTAAAAGTCTATTTTATACCCTTTAGACATGTTTTTCACATAATCAGCCACTAAATGCGGGTAGAATTTCACATTTTCCATAATGATTGCAGCCAAAATAAAAAACGACTTTACTTTAATGTCGTACTCATATATACGAATAATAAAGTAAAGTTAAAAGAAGGGAAAAGAAGAAATGGCTTCGCCATAGAATTTTTCTTTTTACCCGAAAACTAAACTTATTTCAATACTTTTTCTCTTTTCGAGGTAATACATTATTTAGAGAACTATCCTTATGTTAAAAAGGAGCATTTTAGAGGTTCGATATTGCTTCTATTAGCAGAATAGAACCCATAAAACACTCCATTTTTACAACCTTGAATTAAGAGAATTGGTTGTTATATTATCGCACCATTCTCTATGAATAAAACTCAATTCTTTACTTCTTAGCAATAATCCTCGAAGACATCTCCTCCGGTCCATTCTTTACCTAAAGAAAGTGTATAGTATTTTTCAGCTCCTTCTTCAGAAAAGAATGTACGAATGCTTTCATGAATAAAGAATCTATCTTCGCATCTTATTTCTGTTAGAGCAAAGTGAGTTACCCCACTAGCAGTCGTTAAAACGGCTATATGATTCTTGTCTATTGATAACTCTGCCTTTACGACCTCAGAATGATAGAGGGAATTTTGGCAGAAAGTTCTTTCTCGCACAAGATTAGTTAAGTAGTCTTGTAAAGGAGAATCAGATAATACACTTGGACATAGCGGGAATTCTGTTGGTATCTTCCAATGTAATTGTTTTGCTCTTGGGGTAAGAGAATCTTTAAGAGCTAGTTCCTCTTCATGGATTCTAATGTTTTCAGCTTCAATTTCTGCCATTCGTTGTGCATATGACTTATTTGATTTTCTTGTAATCCAGTTTGACTCCTTGGGTCTTTTGAATCCGTCGGAATAATTATCTTCGTAAATCCATTCTCCGATTCCCTTCCTCTCATCTGTAAATTGTTTAACCTTGTTATCCTCTTGTAACCATCTGTCAAGATGTTTACGACATTTGGCCGCTTCATCTTTTGAAACGGTTCTCATCCACGATATATTGGGTTCCGATGCAGACTGTCTAAGAATTGACGGGTCATTTATAAAGGCTTCAAGTGAACCACACAGAAATATAATTTTATTACGTGTGTAAGGATTGTTAAGAGCATTCTCTAATCTTGTAAGCCAGCGAAGATTTTCAGGACGGTTATTGCATCTATTTGTATCAATGTGATCAACTACCATTGTAGAATGCTCTGGTGTTCCATGAAAGGCTGTTGCAACTATCTGATGAATACGTACTCCGGCAATCATCATATAGCCAGTCTTATCATCTTTTTTTCCAAAAGTCCATTTATTATCCAAGGGAGCCGGCCGTGCACCTTCTTTCTGGTGACGAAGTACTGAACCATTATCACGTACAGAATATATACGATCTTTATATTTACATTGTTTCTCTAATGCAAATTCGTTCAAATCTACCATAGTGATTAATTTTAAATTTGATTAGGAACTAAATCTATGTATGCACCAAGAACAAATGCTATACGAGACAATATGTCAAGACCTACAGAATATCTGCCCTGCTCAATACGACTCAAATTAGCAGCATCTATTCCGGCTAAAAGTGCAAGATCTCTAGCTTCCATATTTTTCGCCTCTCGTAATTGGCGTATGCGCCCACCAATTCTAGCACGTTCTCCCTGTCTATTACCAGAACTCATCCCAATAAAAGGCACCCCATTAAGCATCATCTCTCTCCATATTCTATTCGACATAACTTCTTTGTCTTCAGAGAAGTGTTTGTCGAAAATAGCTTCAACAAGATGAAGATAATAGTGTTGTGTTTCCTCACTGTCATAAATGCCTATTTGGCTGTAAATTTGAAAGATTTCTCCATCTGGAGCTACAACTTCGACCATTTTTCGGTCTAGGACCTGAGCTTTTGACTTAAACTCAGTTTCCATGAATTTTTTAAGTTTTCTATTCATATTTCAATTACCGTATTTATCGTGTTGCCGCCACGTCTAATAAATTTCACGCAAATGTATATATAATATTTCTAATTGGCAAATATACCAATTGTATTTATATAAAAAACTTTTCCTAGCAAGGAAATATATACTCATCATTTAATTTTAATATATATGGAATGAGCAACAGAATTACCTTATCTTTTGTTGGCAAAGTATATTCATTGCTATATCTCATTGCATTTAGTTGACAACAATAGGCGATAATACACGAGAAAAATCGTATCTTTGCATTAGAAATCATTTGGAACACAGATGAGGTAAGAAGCTGAATATAAATCACTCCAATTTGGCGTCTACCGAAAATAGCACTTTTTATAGGTGTTTTTAGTCTCTAGCCCTCAATATTTTTCACCGAAACCAATTTCGCATAATACTCATGACACTACAAGAGCGACTTAACAACGACGACCGCTTCGCTAAAAGCATAGGCGCACAACTCACCACAGTGAGAGAAGGCTACGCATGTGCCGAGCTCACCGTCGAGGAACGCCACCTGAATGGAGCCGGAGTGTGTCAAGGAGGAGTAATGTACACCCTCGCCGACCTCGCATTTGCAGCTGTAGCCAATAGTCATGGGATCCTTAGCCTTGGCATCTCTAACACTATAACATTCATCAAATCGGCACAACTCGGAGAACGAATAAAGGCCGAATGTGTTGAGCAAGTTAATCATCACCGACTACCCTACTGCGACATAAAAATCAGCAACGAACAAGGCGAGATACTTGCCATGATGACCGGCTTAGGTTATCGCATGAAACAAGAAATCCCATTTGACTCCCTAATGTAACAACTATTAAAAACAACATTATCAAATAAGAAATGGCACTTCCCCAAGTGCCATTTCTTTATTCCTCAACCGCTATCCCCCACCTCCTTCAAAAATATCATCTATCACTTTCATTTCATACAGCGAGACCGGGGTTTTGTATTTCTTTGCTTGTAATCTTTTTTTCGAAATCATTTTCGAATAACTAATTATATAGTAAAAAAATATTTCCTTTGTCTCGCCCACCCAATAACATTTTTTATTATCTTTGCATCAGACTCAAAAATTTAGGTTAAAGAGATAACCTTTGAGCCTGACATATTTAACGAAAGGTGTTATTGAAATTTTATCTTCTGTTACCAAACTTGGCGGTTTGAAATTCTCGTGAAGATGAGATTGGCAATAGCATCTGCATCGGTTGCTTATACCCTGTCGTGATTGGCAGAATATATAGCAAAGCGGTGTGGGGCTATTGTTTTATCTACGAGAAAGGTACGCCAAGACCTGGTAGCAAGATAAAACAAAATACGATCCTCACACCTTTTTTATACCCTAACATTAACCGTTTCCCCGGGGATTGAGAAACATAAAAACACAACTAGGATGAATGAAAAACTAAAATCACATTTCCTAAGTCTATATTGTATGATTGTTTCAGACAATGAAGTATCACCATCTGAACTAGAGGAGTTGTATAGAATTGCGCATCAATTTTATGGATATTCAGAGGAGGAAATAAATTCTACTGTACTCTCTCAAGGCACAGCTTTATATAATCCGGATACAATAGAAGAAAAACTGCAATATTTATATGAATTAGCTTTAATTGCATGTGCAGATGGCATTATTAAACAAGAAGAAATTCAATTGCTCAAGTATTATGCTTTAGAATTTGGCTTTAAGAAAGAAAACATTGATGAAATTGTAGAATTTTTGATAGCAAATGCCAAAGAGAAAAATGAAGTTAACGAAGTAATCTTAAAATTATATAATTAGAAATGGGTATAAAGGAATTATTTCAACTGAGGACAAAAACGCCTAATGAAGATGCTGCAGTTCCTTCTGCAAATGATCGTAAAAAAGGTGAGACATATCAGCAATGGGGAACTCGATGGGCTGGTCAAACAAATGCGACAATTGAAGCTTTACATACAGCCTTACAAGTTGTAATATTACAACAACGTAAAGAACAGTCCGCGAATCAAGAACTGCAAAACAAAGCAAAAGTCAAAATGGAAACGGAGATTGAGGCCTTGATAACCCAAAAAGCGCAAAATGAAAATTCAATATTAGAATTAAATGAACGAATTACATCATTAGAAAATGAAAAGAGACAAAAGCAGTTTGAAATAGAAAGGGTTAAAGATAACAATTCAAAAAATAAAATTGCAACGATAAATTATTATATCGGATTGACTATAACACTAATTTTAGCATTCTATCTATTTATATTTTATAGCTCTGCATCATATCAAGCATTTTTTGGAAATGATAGTTCTCTTGACACAGGTCAAGCTATTTTTTATCCTCACGCGTATGAAGATGCGTTAAATATGGGTGCAGGACCGTTCTTATTGATATTATTGATGCCAGTAATATTCTTAGGACTTGGTTTTTTGATACATCAATTTACAACAATTTCAAATGGAATAACAAAATATGCTAAAATATTATTGTTGTATATTATTACATTTATTTTTGATGGATTATTAGCATATGAAATATCAGAAAAAATATATAATCAATGGTGCTCAAATCAACCTCAAGATCAACCACCTTATTCAATCGACATGGCGATAGAATCTCCTGCATTTTGGGTTATAATTTTCTCTGGTTTTATAGCATATGTTATTTGGGGACTTGTTTTTGATTTCACAATGGATAGTTATGATGAAATGACGTCTAATTCTAAGACCATACAGCGCTTACAAAACGAGAATAAAATTATATCTGAACAAATAGAAACAATTAAGCCTCAAATTTCAAAAATAAAAGGATTAATAATTGATATTGATGGAAAGATAAACACTTTACAATATAATATAAATCATAAGATTCATATAAATATAGATGGAATCATACATGAAGTTAATAATTTTTTTAATGGATGGGTTGCTTTTATGTCTTTAGCTGGGAAAACCGACGCAGAAAAAGCGAAAGCACAAACCATAAAAGAGAATGCGATTAAAACAATTAAAAATTAATAATTATGACTAAAAATATAATTTGGACCATATTTATTGTATGTATAACATGCGTGTATTCATGTGGAGGAAATAAAACGGACGCAACAGATGATGTCGCAACAGAACAAGTAAAGCCATGGAATATCTCGATATTATGCGATTTATCGGATCGTATAACGAAAGAAAGCACAGGTATGTCTCAAGTTGAAAAGGACATTGCGGTCGTATCTGAAATCATCCGTGTATTAAAAGACAAAATCTTAAAAAATAAAATTACGCAAAGTGAGGATAAAATAAAACTATATTTTTATCCAAGTCCATCGGATAATTCTATAAATATGAAATCAAAGCAATTAGATATTGATTTCTCTAAAATAGAAAAGGGCAAAAAGCGAAAAGTATTACAAACGATAGACTCTATATTCAAAGAATCATTAACTCATATATATAAAACAAGTTTAGAAGAAAAAAAATGGATTGGATGTGATATATTCGGTTTTTTTGATACAGGAAAAGTACAAAGATATTGTGTTAAAGATGGATATCGAAATATTTTAGTAATATTATCAGATGGTTTTATTTTTCATAAAGATAATAAAATAAAAAATGGTAATAAATACTCATATATTTTGCCTCAAACATTGAATGTCCCAAATTCTGAATTAATATCATGTAACCCTATTGTTGGAGATTTAGATATTTTATTTCTTGAAATAAATGCAAATCCAAGTCAAAGTAAACGTATAAATAAGATATTATCAAAATGGTTTGATGAAATGAACATAAAAAAATATCTTATTGAAGGTACTGATCTCCCATCAAATACACAAGTTATAATAAGCAGTTTTCTAAAAGAATAAAATATTATTAAACTTATATTCTAAATGTCATACAATTGCAAAATTATCAGGATCTAAATTTTATATAGATTTTATTGATAAAATATTTCAAATAGAATTAGGCGTCAATGTATAATTATGAAAAAATTTGAAGAATCATTGAAGATAGAAGATAATATCTTTGAATTAAAAGAAAATTGTATTATAGAGTATTTGGTGCATTATTTTGCTCCTTGTACTGGATGGAATGAGCATGAAATGCCTGCAGGTACTAAGTTTTGTTTGGATGGCATAATGCGAGATGATGCTATGTATATGCATAGTATTGATAATGATAGTATTGATAATGACATTGACTTTTATGAGATACTATCAGAGAAAGAAAAAAGAAGAAACCCTAAAATGAGTAGGCGTTTAGGTGGATTCACTTTTTTTATTACAGAAAAACAGATAGAAGAACTCCCTATCCATTTTATATCAGGAAGCAAGGAACGAAGTTTAGAAATCTTAAAGTTATATAGACAGAAAATTGGGATAACGGAATAGATATAGTTTAATAGAGATGAGAATATTAATTTTGATTATAACGGTGGTAATGCTTTCAGCATGTGGAGGTAACTCTGTTGATATTATAGATAGTAAAATAGTAGAGCGAGATAGTATTGCCTCCAATTCTAAACCTAAAAGTCTTTTGTATTTTACTCATGATACAATAATACAAGCTAATGAGCCTTTGGTTAAGTTGATGGACTCGTTATATCAACATATATGTTCCGATTCATTTAAAATTAAAAACATAGGGCAGAATTTAAAATGGATGGCTGATTTCAGAAAACAGCTCTGTCGTTACTATGATAAAAATAGTTTGTTACAAGATTCTATATCTCAATATGTTAAAGCTGATTCTGTAATTGCCGAAGCTCGTAGATTGTGGAAAGTAGATGAGGATTATTCCATAAAGAAAATGATAGATGAGGATTACTCTACTTTAGGAATGATGGTTTCATTTCGTACAGAACGAACAAGATTGGTGTTTGAACAATATAATGAATTAGCAAGATTACTTGATTTATGCAAAACACCGATTCAACGACAGATTTTGTGTCAAGAATTTTGTGAATGGGTAGATTTAATGGATGCGTTTACAGATGTATATGATAATTGTGTGCATTTGTATTATTGGGGCGGTTCTTATACTCGACCTCTCTGTAGCTCAGGTAATAATGATGTATTATGCGCTCATATTTCTTTATATCGCGAAGATAGAAATATGATGGAGAACAATTGCGGAAATATATTTTATGTAAGAGATGGTGTTTCTGTTGAGCGTGCTAAAGAATTTTTACTGTATTGCAGTAATAAAACATATAAAATTGCAATTGAGAATTGGGAGAGTGAGGATGTCTCAGAAAACATTAAACAGTTGAAACTGGAAATACTATCTTATGTCGCAAAATTGCCTAAAGCTGTTGATGCGTGGTTAAATGCACGCGAGTTGTGGATTGAGGAAATGAGTTCAGATTTCCCTCACAATAGATATAGACAGAATTCAGGAAAAATGCTTGTTGACTTTGCAACTATTCTTAGCAATATCCCCGATTAAAATCATTCAAAAATATAAATAGTTAGATAATCAATCGAAACGTTTTCTGTGCGTTAAGTGTTTATATATCAAAAGAATTAGTATTTTCGCAGTAGAATAACATAATTGATGAAACTGATAGAATTAAACATACAGAAGATTATTGAATTGTGTCGATTGCACAAAGTGAAGTCGCTATCTGTCTTTGGATCTATTCTTACGGATAGTTTCAATGAAAATAGTGATGTCGATTTGCTTGTTGACTTCTATAGTAAAAACATTGATGATTATGTTTCAAACTATTTTAGCTTAAAAAACTCTTTGATGGCATTATTTAATCGCGATGTCGATTTAATTCAAAAATAAATTTTTTATTAAAAATATTAATCGCACAAAACAAGTTATTTATGGATGAATATATTTTGACATATCTACAAGATGTTCTTGATGCCATAAATGAAATGGATAGTTATTTTGTTGATTATCCAATGCGATATGAAATATTTGAAAAAGATTTTTTAAGACGCAGTGCGGTAGAATGAAAAGTAGAAATAATGGGAGAGGCAATTAATAGAATCTTAAAACGAGACCCTTCTTTTGATTTGTCAAACGCGAAAGAAATAATAAATACACGCAATCGAGTTATATATAGTTATGATAATGTTACATCTGAATTTTTATGGGGATTAGTGATAAAACATATTCCAATATTAAAGCAAGATGTCGAGCGATTGTTGTTGGAGTATGAAAAATAAAGTGGATAAAACTTATCCACTTTATTTTTTTATGGGTTGAGGAGGTCGGGGTTGAAGAAGGATTGGATGGCTTGGGCGTTTTCAAGGGCGCGTGTTGCAGGGCTTGAAGGATTTATTTCTGCTGCACGACAATAGTCGTTCATAGCTTGTCGCTTGTCTCCTATGCGCCAATACATTTTTCCTCGCAAGAAATAAGCCTCGTCGTTATCGGGATGGGTGCCAATGAATTCATTCAACTCTTTTATCGCATCGTCTATACAATTTTGACTAATTAACTCGTTTATTTTTTGTAAACACATTTCCATTTACTAATTTTGAATGTTAATTATAAAAATAACGAGATGAGACGATTTTTATTTTTATCGATAATAACATTAGTAGCTTCGATAGCTATTCATGCTGTTGACCCTACGGCAACACATTTCAACAATGACGAATGTCAAGGTAGCTTGCGCCCGTATCCGGGACCTACTCAAGCATATGACTATCCCGACACGCTCACCCCGGTGTTTATCAACCATGTAGGGCGTCATGGCTCGCGTTTTCCGGCATCGGCAAGCAATTGCATAACATTGCAACGCGCTTTGATGCATGCCGATTCTATTGGCTCCATCACACCTCTCGGCAAACGATTGTTGGCGTTGACACAACATGCCATAGAACGAAGCAATGGCCAATGGGGAGCATTGGACTCACTTGGAATGGCAGAGCAACGAGGATTGGCTGCTCGCATGTATAGCAACTTCCCCATGATCCTAAACAATGGTGAAATAAAAGCCATTTCATCTTATTCTCCTCGATGCTTGATGAGCATGTACTCATTCACTTATCAGCTATCTCGCATGAACAACAAGCTTGAAATCTCAGCTTCATCAGGTCGCAATATGTCTTATTTGATGCGTCCGTTTGACATCGATAATGAATACCTCGAATTTCGTAAGGACAAAAATGCGATGAAACCTTATGAAGATTTCATGCTACAAGCAATACCTGTCGAGCCACTACAAAGAGTGCTTGGCAAAAATTATCCCTACGATGATATTGATGTTCAATCGTTGGCATTGGTAGAATATTATGTTATCGCCGGAATGAGCGCAATGCAAGTGCAATGTGACGCGTCGGAATATTTTACCTCTGACGAATACAATCGTTTGTGGTCATGTTTCAACCTGCGCCAATATCTACAACGCACAGCATCAACCGTTTCTACAATACCTGCCGATATTGCTTCGCCTTTGCTCGCTAATCTCATTGAGACAACTGACGATGTTGTCAACGGCAAAAGTCAACTCAAGGCGATGTTGCGTTTCGGTCATGCTGAAACTTTGATGCCATTGTTATCATTGATGCGCCTTAATGGGTGTTATTACATGACAAACTATTTTGACACCGTTGCCAAAAATTGGCAAGACTTCAATGTGGTACCCATGTCGGCCAACCTTCAAATGGTACTTTTCAAGACCTCAAAAGGAAAATACTATGTGCGCATCGACCATAACGAGACTCCAGTGACACTAGTACCAAATTCAAATAGCATTTATATCCCTTGGGAAGAAGCACGCGAATATCTCATGCGTTGTATTCCCATCTATTATCAACCATAAAATCAGTAACATTTAAAACGTATAACTATGGCAGAATTAAAAGGCTCTAAAACAGAAAAAAATTTGCAAGAAGCATTTGCCGGCGAATCTATGGCTCGCAACAAATACACTTACTATGCTTCTAAAGCTCGCAAAGAAGGTTTTGTTCAAATTGCAAACATCTTTGAAGAAACAGCTAATAATGAAAAGGAACACGCTAAAATTTGGTTTAAACTTCTTCATGGCGACTATATTCCTGAAACTGCGGTAAATCTTCTTGACGCTGCAACAGGAGAAAATTATGAATGGACCGACATGTATGCTCGTTTTGCTGAAGAAGCTCGCGCTGAAGGTTTCACTAAGATTGCTGCT
This sequence comes from Muribaculaceae bacterium, assembly GCA_017436845.1. Classification (GTDB taxonomy): domain Bacteria; phylum Bacteroidota; class Bacteroidia; order Bacteroidales; family Muribaculaceae; genus RGIG4079. The sequence goes on along the minus strand of JAFSCJ010000001.1, from coordinate 24,462 downwards.
TTGTTTGACATGGTGGGCAAAATCGAAAAAGAACACGAAGAACGCTATCGCAAATTGCTCGCTAACGTTGAAGGCGAACTCGTATTTTCTCGCGACGGTGACATGGTGTGGGAATGTTCTAACTGCGGACACATCGTTATTGGTAAAAAGGCTCCTGCTATGTGCCCAGTGTGCAAGCACCCACAAGCTTACTTCCAAATCCGCGCTAACAACTACTAATCTAATAGTATATCGCATAGCAAAATGGTGCATCCATTCGGGTGCACCATTTTTTTATTATACATTAATCTAATATCTCAGCATCGTCTTTAAGACCGGATTGGGTAGCGACATGCAATATTTCTTCCCGCAATGCTTTAGGGGTTACATTTTTGCGAATTACGGTGAAATAAGAATGCTTGATTTCTCTTTTCACTACCTCTGTGGGTAGAATGATCATGTGCAAATTGTTCCAATGCTTTTTATTGAAATGCCATGCCGGTGTTATAGCTGAAAATTCATCACGTAGGAGTATCGCTCTATCGGGATCGCATTTTACTGATACATCTTCAGGATGAGACAGACTCACGACAGCAAACCACCGCCCACCTATCTTGTAAACGATAATCTCATCATCAAACGGCTGACATTCCTCTACAAGCGGCAACGTCAATATATATTCTCTACACTCCTCAATATTCATAAAAACAAAGATAATAATTTATCCACAGAGCATATTGAATAACCACGTTTAAATCTTATCTTTGCATTGAGATTTAACAGCAAAGCAAGTTTAACGAGGTGAATAGCTAAATGGTCCCTTTAATCAGAAATGACAGATATTCCAAAATGCCCTAAGTGTGGTAGCGAATTTACTTATTTTGACGGCTCTCTATACGTTTGCCCTGACTGCGCTCACGAATTCTCAGCAGAGGAAGGCGAAGCTACTGAAGAAAACGCAGTTGCAAAAGACAGCAATGGAACAGAACTTTTTGATGGTGATGCAGTTACCGTAATCAAAGACCTTAAAGTTAAAGGTTCATCAATGGTAATTAAGAGAGGAACAAAGGTAAAGAGTATTCGCTTGACTGAAAACCCCGAAGAGGTGGATTGCAAAATTGAAGGTAGCAGCATCGTTCTAAAAACCTGCTTCCTCAAAAAATAATCATAAGTTTTATGGGTTAGTGCACGCTCGACTTTTTTTGTCGGGCGTATTTTTTATCCTTGTATTATTGCAAGGAGGTCTTGGAGGGCTGTTGCAGGATTTAGGCGATGAATAGAGTCATCTTTCTTCATCCATGTGAGCTGTTTTTTTGCATAGACGCGAGTGTTCTTTGCGATGCGGGCGACAGCGGTTTCATAGTCCATTGTGCCGTCAAAATAGGCAAATAATTCTTTGTAGCCAACGGTGTTTAATGAATTGAGGTGACGCAAGTGATACACTCGGCGAGCCTCATCGACAAGCCCTGCTTCAACCATGAGTTCAACCCTTCGGTTGATGCGGTCAAATAATGTCTCGCGATCATAGTCCAGCGCTACCTTGATAATGCGAAACGGGCGCTGCTTCACCTGCCCTGTGCGCAATGATGAATAAGGCACACCCGCTTGTAATGTTATCTCAATGGCATGGACAAGACGTTTGTGATTATTAAGATCCACCTGTTCATAATAAACAGGGTCAATACGCTTGAGAGTCTCTTGGAGCAAAGGCAATCCACCTTCATGAAACATATACATCGCTTGTTGACGTATTTCAGGTGTTATCGTAGGTAACTCGTCAATTCCACGAGTAACGGCATCGATATACATCATTGAGCCACCACACATCACTGCATAGGGGGACGACGTCCACAACTCCTGCAACAAAGCGAGAGCTTCTTCCTCATATTGTGCAGCACTATAATAGTCCTCCAACGCAAGCGTACCTACAAAATGATGTGGAGCAGACGCAAGTTCTTCGGAAGTAGGAGCAGCAGTCCCTATGGGAATGTCGCGATATAATTGGCGTGAGTCGGCCGAAAGTATATGGCATCCCAATTCTTGAGCCAATGCAATAGACAATGCTGTTTTACCAGAGCCTGTAGGCCCGGTAATAACAATCAGCGTAGGCTCGATAGCGAGCTGAGACATCGTGTAAATATTTTTAATGGGAGTTATCGTTCTGCCACAAGGCGAGCAATCTCAACAATCACTTGCATAGCTTTTTCCATCGATGGAATGGGAACAAACTCATAACGACCATGGAAATTCAAGCCCCCGGCAAAGATGTTTGGACAAGGTAATCCTTTGAACGACAATTGAGCCCCATCAGTACCACCACGAATAGGGACAACCTTTGGTGTAACCTCAACATTGCGCATCGCTTGTTCTGCTATGTCAATTACATACATCACAGGCTCGATTTTCTCGCGCATGTTGTAATATTGGTCCTTCAATTCAAGAGATGCACATTCAGGGAATTCCTTGTTTATCTTGCGGGTAAGATGTTCAAACTCTTTTTTGCGGCGTTCAAAACGATCTCGATCGTGGTCGCGAATGATATAGGTCAATACAGTTTTTTCAACAGTCCCTTCTATACCCACCAAGTGATAAAATCCTTCATACCCCTCAGTGTGTTCGGGAGTTTCCCAGCGAGGGAGCATGATGGCAAATTGGTTGGCAACGCGCAACGAGTTAATCATCTTGTGCTTAGCATATCCTGGATGCACATTGCGCCCAGTAAAAGTAACCTTTGCTACCGCAGCATTGAAATTTTCAAATTCAAGCTCGCCTATTTCACCGCCGTCCATAGTGTAACCCCAGTCAGCGCCGAAACGTTCAACATCAAACTTGTGTGCCCCGAGACCTATCTCCTCATCAGGGTTAAACGCAATGCGTATGTCTCCATGCTTTATTTCGGGGTGAGCCATGAGATATTCCACCGCGCTTATGATTTCGGCAATACCTGCCTTGTCGTCAGCACCAAGCAGAGTGTTACCATCGGTAACAATCAAGTCTTGACCTTTGTAGTGAAGCAATTCAGGGAATTCCGATGGAGACAACACTATACCTTTTTCGGCATTGAGAGTAATGTCTGTTCCATCGTAAGCCTTAACGATGCGAGGAGAAACATGCCGACCGCTCATGTCGGGGGAAGTGTCTAAGTGTGCGATAAAACCCACTGTTGGCACCTTGCGGTCAATATTACCGGGAAGAGTAGCCATCAAGTAGCCATTATCGTCAAGAGAGATATCCTTCAAGCCAAGTTTATGCAACTCCTTTTCGAGATGTTCGGCAAATACCATTTGTCCAGGAGTCGAAGGAGTGAGATTGGTTAATTCATCACTTTGAGTGTCAAACTTGACATATTCCAAAAAGCGGTCAACTAAATTCATAATGCGGTAAAAATATTCAGGTTAAGATTTACTACATGCAAAGTTACAAAAACTATTGCACACCGCCCCACATTTCCCCCCTAAAAAATATTCCACTATACCACACTCCCCAATAACATTTTTGATTATATTTGCAGTAGAAAAATAATATATAATAAAATTTATAGCTATATGAATAACGAATTAGCTTTAAACCCAAATAAGGTAGTGTGCTATTTGGGTAAACCTTGTAAAGAATTCACTAAGGCCGATATTATTAAGTTCATTACTGAAAATCAAATTCAGATGGTGAATTTCATGTATCCTGCTGCTGATGGTCGTCTAAAAACGCTCAATTTTGTAATCAACAATTTGGCATATCTTGATGCTATTTTGACCTGTGGAGAACGTGTTGATGGCTCAAGCCTCTTCCCTTTCATCGAAGCCGGCAGTAGCGACCTTTATGTATTGCCACGTTTCAGTACTGCGTTTCTTGATCCATTTGCCGAAATCCCTACTCTTTCAATGCTTTGCTCTTATTTCAACAAAGATGGCGAGCCTCTTGAAAGTTCTCCTGAAAATACATTGCGCAAGGCTTGCAAAGCGTTTAACAATGTTACCGGCATGCAATTCCAAGCAATGGGTGAGTTGGAATATTATGTAATTGCTCCCGATGATGAAATGTTTGCCGCTACTGACCAAAAGGGATATCACGAATCGGCTCCATACGCTAAGTTTAACGAATTCCGCACTCAATGTATGGCATATATCGCTCAAGCAGGCGGACAAATAAAATATGGCCACTCAGAGGTGGGTAATTTCACTATCGATGGCATGATTTATGAACAAAACGAAATTGAGTTCCTTCCTGTTAATGCCGAAGATGCCGCTGATCAACTCATGGTTGCTAAATGGATTATTCGCAACCTTGCTTATCAACATGGTTACGACATCACTTTTGCGCCAAAAATCACTGCGGGAAAAGCCGGCTCAGGGCTACACGTTCACATGCGCATTATGAAAGATGGTCAAAATCAAATGCTCGAAAACGGAGTGCTTTCTTCAACTGCTCGTCGTGCTATCGCCGGAATGATGGAGCTTGCACCTTCAATCACTGCATTTGGCAACACCAACCCTACTTCTTATTTCCGCCTTGTTCCTCATCAAGAAGCGCCAACAAATATCTGTTGGGGCGACCGCAACCGCTCGGTACTCGTGCGTGTTCCTCTTGGATGGGCAGCAAAATCAGACATGTGCCGTATCGCCAATCCGCTTGAAAGCGCAAGCAACTACGACACTTCTCAAAAACAAACTGTCGAAATGCGTTCACCAGACGGGTCTGCCGACATTTACCAACTAATTGCCGGTCTTGCTGTTGCATGTCGCTATGGTTTTGAATTGGACAATGCTTTGGAAATTGCTGAAAAGACTTATGTTAATGTCAATATTCACCAAAAAGAGCATGAAGATAAGTTGAAAGGTCTTGCTCAATTACCCGATAGTTGTGAAGCATCGGCCGATTGTCTTGAACGTCAACGCAAAGTGTTTGAAGCCTATAATGTGTTCAGCCCTGCGATGATTGATGGCATCATCAAGAAACTTCGTTCTTACAACGACAAGACTCTACGTAGCGAGGTTGAGGGCAACCAAGAAGAAATGCTTAAACTTGTAACCCGTTATTTCCACTGCGGATAATAATCTCTTGATTATAAAATACGACGAAGGCGACTCAATGAGTCGCCTTCGTTCTGTTATTGATAATTATTTTTAGATGGAGTTAATATTGCACTCGCATTTTTTCAGCTCGGCAACACACTTTTCAAGGTCGTTGGGGTGAATAACCACATTTGCTTTATCACCTTCGGCAAACGCATACATATACTCAATAAAAATATCGTTTTTAGCCAAATGTTCAAGTATTTCAGAGAGCGAGCCGGCTACATTGGGGCAACTGATACACACAACATCTGTGAGCATTACAGCAAAATTTTCTTCGCGCAACACCTCAACAGCACGTTCCACATCAGAGACGATTAAACGCAAAATGCCAAAATCGGTTGTTTCAGCCATGCTAAATGCATGCATATTTATGCCATATTTACCCAATATCTTGGTAAGGTCATTGATTCGTCCTGTCTTATTTTCAAGAAAAATTGATAATTGCTTAATAGTCATATCACGTTTATTTTAAATTACAAAATACGTTTATCAATCACATGCTTTCCTTTACCTTGACTACGTTCAATGCTATTAGGTTCCATCAAGCGCACATCGGCACTGATTGACAACACGCTTTTAAGTTTGTCACTCAAGCGTTTCTTCATCGCCAACATGCTACCAACATCGCCACTGAAGAAATCCCTGCGCACCTCTACTTGAACCTGCAAAGTATCCAAATTGTTCACGCGGTCGACTACCAGCATGTATTGAGGCTCAAATTCAGGCATTTCAAGGATAACACTTTCAACTTGCGATGGGAACACGTTAATACCACGTATAATGAGCATATCATCACTACGACCAACGATGCGTCCCATGCGCACTGATGTGCGACCACAAGCACATTCACCGGTTTCCAACGTACACAAGTCTTTTGTGCGATAACGCAACAATGGCATACCCTCTTTGGTCAATGTAGTAAACACCAACTCGCCTTGCGTTCCATAGGGCAATTGTTCCAATGTATCGGGATTAATAATTTCGGGATAAAAATGGTCTTCGCAAATGTGAGAGCCGTTTTGCTCTTGGCACTCATGAGAGACTCCGGGACCCATTATCTCACTTAATCCATAAAGATTATACCCTTTCAAGCCCAAGCGATCCTGTATCTCCTTGCGCATATTTTCAGTCCAAGGCTCAGCACCGAATGCTCCAATGCGCAAACTGATATCATCCTTGGTCAATCCCATTTTTTCAAGTGTTTCAGCCAAATATAAGGCATAGGATGGTGTACATGCAATCCCCGTAATCTTCAAATCGCGAATTAAACGAATGTGCTTTTCAGTATTACCGGTTGATGTAGGAATAACTGTTGCACCAAGATTTTCCACACCATAATGAGCTCCAAGCCCACCGGTAAACAGTCCATAACCATAGCTCACAGAGAATGTGTCATCACGCGTGATACCATAGGCCGTCAAACAACGAGCCATTACCTCTGACCACACAGCCAAATCCTTGCGAGTGTAACCCACAATCGTGGGATTGCCGGTTGTACCCGATGAAGCATGTACACGCACAATCTCTGACGGAGGTGCCGCCTGCAATCCATAGGGATAATTATCTCGCAAATCCTGTTTGGTTGTAAATGGTAATTTCACAATGTCGTCAATTCTCTTGATATCCTCCGGAGCAATATCCATCGATTGCATTTTATTGCGATAGAATGGCACATTGTGATAAACATAAGTTACTAATTTCTGTAATCGTTTGCTTTGAAGAGCATGCATCTCATCACGACTCATGCACTCCTTATTGGGATTCCAAATCATATTATTGTATTATTTATTTCTTTAATAATGGGTGATCTTCTTGAAACGCCTTCATGCGCTCATTCATCACATCATACAATTCTTCTCGCATGCGAGATGTACATGCACGCACTCCATGCTGTTCACTTCCTGTAGTCGATAATGATATACTGCTGACACCATAGTAGAGCAATTCCTTCAGCAATTCCCCACCCGACATATTTCCATATCCAATAGTGAAGAAAAATCCATCGCCCACCTGCTGAGTTACATCATAGTCATAGATAATGTGAAATCCATTATCCACAAAAATCTTTTTCATCTTCTCAGCTCGACGAGCATATTCGCGAGTGTCCTCAACAAAATTAATTTTCCCCTCAGTAGAGAGTCGCAACATCTCGGCATAGGCATATTGTGTTGATGCAGTACATCCCGATGTGATCATATATAATATTGATGCAATCAAAGTCTGCCCAAACACTCCGGCATCATTATATCGCTGTGCCAATGCAGGGAAATAGCGGTCATATAACTTGTCGCTGATACATGTCAATGCCATGCGTTGACCGGCATAGCTGAAAATCTTTGACGATGACAGCATTATAATGTAATTATCGGTGTATCGTGCAACTGTGGGAGGATAAGGAGGCTCAAACGGATGCCCCATATCATGGCGAAAGTCCATGCAAAAATATGCCAAATCTTCCATAACGATGACATCATATTTTGTAGCTAACTCACCAATAATTGCCAACTCCTCATCTTCAAGGCATATCCATGCCGGATTGTTAGGATTGGAATAAACAATCGCGGCTACATCGCCATCGGCTAACATGCTTTCAAGTTTCTCACGTAATGCCGCACCACGATAATTATAAATATCAAACTCTTTCCATTCAGCACCTATAATGCGTAATTGCGATTTCTGAATGGGGAAACCCGGATCAATAAACAGCACTTTGTTTTTCCCCGGAGTGCGTTGTGTGCAGGCGATAAAAGAGCCATAGGAACCTGCCACACTACCCACTGTTGGCACACATGCTCGTGGAGAAATATCTATATCTAAAAACGCTTTCACAAAACGTGATGCCTCCTGTTTCAATTCAGGCACACCGGCAGCAGCTGGATATTGGGAGCCAACACCTCTATCAAGAGCCGCTTTTTCGGCTTCCACCCCCAATTTATTAACAGGCAAACCGGGAGACCCTTGATCCATGCGTATAAACGGAATTCCGGTTTCTCTTTCCAAATATTGCGCAACGAGCAAAACCTCTCCGATAGTTGCTTGTGAAAGATCTGCGATGTGCAACTCTTTTACAGCCGTTTCAACTAATTCTTCACTAAAAATTTTCATCTTGACTGCATTTATTTTACAGCATTCAATCCTATATCAAATGCCTTTTGATTCATTTCTACTACAGCATCACCTTTTGATGCAAACACGCGAGCAATACTTTGACGAAGTTGTTCAGGAGTCAAGATTTCAATATATTTTGCCGCCATCCCAAGCAATACAACATTGGCACTTTTAGGCACATTATTCTCTTTTGCTACATCTTCAATGGGGAGTATCGCCACTTGTGGCAAATTATTAATCTCTTGCATCAATACATCCTCATCGGGATAATTAGGAATATTCTTAAATGCATGAGACGAAGTTACCACACACCCATTTTTATCCAAATAAGGCACATATCTAAGAGCTTCCATCGGCTCCATTGATATTATCAAATCAGCCGCACCTTGTTTTATCAAGTCAGAATATATCTCCTCGGTAGATAAACGCAAATTAGATTGGACATCGCCACCTCTCTGGCTCATACCATGAACTTCGGCTTGTTTTAGATTTATCCCATTAGCCGCAGCAGCATCGCCTATGATTGTCGCTATTGTGAGAATTCCTTGACCTCCCACTCCTGCCAATATTATATCTTTTTTCATTGTTTTTGAGCTTTTTGTTTACGAAGTTTGCGATTTAGTGTTTGGATACATTCACGGCGAGGAATAATTACCGATACACCTTTATACTCAATTTCTTCACGAATAATGCGAGTGATTTCATCCATGTTTTTAGGCAATGGGACAACTACACGCACATGTTCTGGCTCAACGCCCAATCCCAAACAAATGGCTTCAAACTTATTTGTTCCGGCAGAGTCTTGTCCTCCGGTCATTGCCGTAGTGAGATTATCCGATATCATTACCGTAATATTGGAATTGTCGTTAACGGCGTCCAACAAACCGGTCATTCCCGAGTGGGTAAATGTCGAGTCTCCAATAACTGCTATTGCCGGGTGTACTCCTGCATCGGCAGCACCCTTTGCCATAGTTATCGATGCGCCCATATCCACGCAACTATCTATTACACGGAATGGAGGCAATGCTCCAAGTGTATAGCAACCGATATCACCAAATATGCGAGCGCCGGCATACTCGGTAGCCACTTTATTTAATGCATCATAAACATCCCGATGTCCGCAACCTTGACATAGTGCCGGTGGACGAGGCATTACATTCTGTACATTTTCAAATGTTTGTTCCACTTTTATCCCCAACGCTTCTCCCACACAATCGGGAGTTAGTTCTCCCATTCGAGGCAAATCACCTGTGAGACGACCTTTCAACACATAGTCTGCACCAAGCAATGCTTTTACTTGCTCCTCAACAAGAGGTTGACCATCTTCGGCAACGAGTAATGATTCACAATTAACGGCAAACTCTTTTATCTTTTCTTCAGGGATAGGATATTGAGATATTTTTAACACCGACACGCCCAACTGCTTGGGGTTATTTTCCATTACATAATTATATGCAATACCACAAGCAATAACACCTATCTTAGTTTTGCCATCTCCTACTTGCTTATTATATTTTGTTGTTTCTGACAATGCCAATAATTCAGGTTGTTTTGCCACCAATCCTGCATATTGACATCGAGCATTACCCGGCAACAACACCCAATGAGTGCGCTCATTATCAGGATTAAGAGCATTTTGAGCAATAGCTGTTCTCACCTCGACTCCTGCACGTGAATGTGCCAATCGAGTAACTATGCGCATCAACACCGGCAATTTCATCTGTTCCGACAACTCATAAGCATACTGCATCATATCGTATGCTTCCTGCTGAGAAGAAGGCTCAAGAATGGGTATCATTGCAAATTTACCATAGAAACGTGAGTCTTGCTCATTTTGAGACGAGTGCATCGATGGATCATCAGCAGCAAGCACAACAAGACCTCCATTTACTCCTGTTATTGCCGAATTCACAAATGCATCAGCTGCAACATTCATACCCACATGCTTCATGCACACCAATGCACGTTTTCCGGCATAAGACATTCCCAAAGCGGCTTCCATCGCTGTTTTTTCGTTGGTACACCATCGACTACGCACATCAGAAGCATTAGCTTGAATATATTCAGTTATTTCGGTTGAGGGTGTTCCCGGATAGGCATATACACCACTAATTCCGGCATGTATAGCTCCTAATGCTATCGCCTCATCTCCCAACAATAATTTTCTCTCTATCATTATTTCTTTTTTTGCATTTTTTAATCGGCATCATTCAGCACCGGAAATTTCTTGCGAAACGCCTCCAATGCATTCATGTCTATCTCAACTGTAGCCTCACATTCCACTCCATCTTCACATGAAGCAATAACCTTTCCATAAGGGTCTATTACCACGCTACTCCCACAGTATTTACATGCAGGATCCTCTCCCACTCGATTTACGCCCGCTACATAGCATTGATTTTCAATAGCACGAGCCACCAACAATGCGCTCCATGCCGACACTCGTGGCGTTGGCCAACTTGCTACATATAAAATCATATCATAATCCCCTCTGTTGCGCGACCACACTGGGAAACGCAAATCATAGCACACCTCAAGCAAAATGCGTACACCTCTAAATTCTACTACAACACGTTCTTGACCGGGAGTAAAACGAAGATGCTCGCCGCCATAGGTAAATAAGTGTTTCTTATCATAGAATGAGACACTACCATCGGGTTTCGCAAAATAAAATCGATTGTAATACTTACCTTCACTTGTTACAGCTACGCTACCGGCTATCGCGGCATTAATTTCAGCCGATTTCTGTTTCATCCATTGTAAAGTGGGACTATCAAAACTCTCTGCTATTCCCTCCGGATTGGTACAAAATCCGGTAGAGAACATTTCGGGCAATACGTATATATCTGCTCCCGGATTGCGCGATATCGTTTCATCTGCTCTACGCACATTCTCTTCAGGAGATGCCCATACTATATCTCGTTGTAATATTGTAATTTTCATTTTATCGCCTTTAAACTGCAAATATAGCAATTATAACTCTAACCACATTAAAAACACTAACATTTTGCATGCTTTTTACGTCAAATAATAACATTATTCCACTTCACAACTATACTATCTTGCTCAAAAAATCTTTTTTTGCTTACTTTGCACAAAATTCTATTCAATGGCAATTATCGAAATCACCTCTTTACAATACCCCGGAGTGGAAATTTTTGCAACGCTCACTGAGGCACAATTACGCAATCGAATTGAGCCGGAAAAGGGTATTTTTATTGCCGAAAGTCCAAAGGTGATTAATGTAGCCCTTAATGCCGGATATGAACCTATTGCCATCCTTTGTGAGCAAAAGCACATCTCAGGCGATGCAGCATCAATCATTGAACGTTGCCCCGATATTCCCATATACACCGGCTCACGAGACCTACTTGCGACACTCACAGGATATACACTCACTCGTGGAGTATTGTGTGCCATGAAACGTCCTCATCCGTTAAACGTAGAAGATGTATGTAATAACGCACAACGCATTGTTGTGATTGACGGAGTTGTTGACACTACCAATATTGGAGCGATATTTCGCTCAGCAGCGGCACTCGGGATTGACGCCGTTCTGCTCACCCCATCTTCATGTGATCCTCTTAACAGACGAGCCATCAGAGTATCAATGGGCTCAGTATTCCTTGTGCCATGGACTTGGATAGATAGCTCACTAAGTCAACTCAAAGAGCTTGGATTTCGCACCGCTGCAATGGCATTAAGCGACAATTCCATTTCAATTGATAATCCGAAATTATTGGCAGAGCCTCGACTCGCAATAATAATGGGCACCGAAGGAGACGGTCTTTCTCATGAAACAATCATTAATGCTGACTATGTTGTGCGCATCCCCATGTCTCACAATGTTGATTCCCTTAATGTTGCTGCTGCATCGGCCATCGCCTTTTGGCAATTAAGAAAGAATACCCAATGACAAAAAATAGTTCAACAATAGGACATATAGCATGCTTTGCTGCATATGCAATATTCGGATTCAATATCATCGTATGCAAAGACTTGACAAGTGGGAATATTGTTTCTCCCATGGCATTATTTTGCATACGCTCTATCGGTGCCGGATTGATATTCTGGATTATATCTCTTTTTATACCTACTGAAAAGTTGAGAAACATGACTATTTTAAAATCTTTGCTGCATCAATATTAGGATTCTTCTTGACTCAAATTACATTCTTAATGGCAATCTCTGAAATCACGCCAATGGATTGCTCCATAGTCAGTTCCATGTCGCCCATATACACAATGTTTATTGCCGCAATAGTACTCCGAGAACCTATCACTCTAAAAAAAGCCGGAGGGGTATTGTTGAGCTTTGCAGGCATCATTTATCTGATACTGAACAGCACTCGCTCAACAAGTGGAGTTGCTGAAAGTTCAGCTATGGGTATTGCTTTAATGGTTATTAACAGCATCTGTTTTTCATTATATCTTGGCATGTTTAAACCCACAATTACAAAATATTCCGTTATCACTTTCATGAAATGGATATTTCTGTTTTCAACAGTCGTGTCTCTACCATTTTCATGGAACGAAATCTTGACCATAGACTATTGCATGCTTCCATCCTCATTCATCGGCGAATTGATATTTTTAATAATTTGCGCTACTTTTATCACATATTTCCTTATTCCTATAGGGCAAAAAAACATACGTCCAACTCTTGTGAGCATGTACTCCTATGTCCAACCCATAATCGCCATTGCTATAAGCATATACATTGGGATGGACTCCCTCAGCTGGCAAAAAATTGTAGCAGCGACAACCGTCTTTGCAGGCGTTGTGCTTGTAAGTTTCAGTCGCGCAGCAAAATCTACTTTTACAACAAAATAACATTCTATATAATCGAACTAATATCAGTCTTTCTCTGTTTTTATTGTTGAAGATTAAATAAATTTTAATAATAAAAACTCTTATGGACGAAAAAAGACTTACTGCTGCTAATGGAAGACACATTGCAGACAACCAAAACACACAAACGGCAGGACAACGCGGACCTATTTTGATGCAAGATCCTTGGTTTCTTGAAAAATTAGGACACTTCGACAGAGAAGTTATTCCTGAAAGGCGCATGCACGCTAAGGGCTCAGGTGCCTATGGGACATTTACCGTAACTCACGATATTACAAAATATACTCGAGCAGCTATTTTTAGCGAAATAGGCAAACAGACGGAGTGTTTTGTCAGATTCTCTACCGTAGCAGGTGAACGTGGTGCTGCCGATGCTGAACGTGATATCAGAGGATTTGCCATGAAATTTTATACCGAAGCAGGAAATTGGGATTTAGTTGGGAACAATACTCCGGTATTTTTTCTTCGCGACCCATTAAAATTCCCCGATTTAAATCACGCAATAAAAAGAGATCCCAGAACAAACATGCGTAGTGCAAACAACAATTGGGATTTTTGGACATTGTTGCCTGAAGCATTACACCAAATTACAATAACAATGAGTCCGCGTGGCATACCTCTTTCTTATCGACATATGCATGGTTTTGGCAGCCACACATATAGTTTTATTAATGCTGACAACAAACGCACATGGGTAAAATTCCATTTACGCACATTACAAGGAATAAAATGTTTAACCGATGAAGAGGCTGAAGCAATTATTGCTAAAGATCGAGAATCTCATCAACGCGATTTATTTAACAGCATCGAAAATGGAGATTTCCCACGATGGTTATTTCAAGTGCAACTAATGACCGAAGAACAAGCCGATAATTATCGCATAAATCCGTTTGATTTAACAAAAGTATGGCCACATGGTGATTTCCCATTACATGATGTAGGTATTCTTGAATTAAACCGCAACCCTGAAAATTATTTTGCCGAAGTAGAACAATCGGCATTCAATCCGATGAACATCATTGATGGCATAGGTTTTTCTCCCGACAAAATGTTACAAGGGCGCTTATTCTCCTATGGCGACGCTCAACGATATCGGCTTGGTGTCAATGCCGAACAAATACCGGTAAATCGCCCCAGATGCCCCGTTCATGCCTACCATCGTGATGGAGCAATGCGTGTCGATGGCAACTATGGTGCAGCAAAAGGCTATGAGCCTAACAGCTATGGTGAGTGGAAAGATTCTCCACATCTTAAAGAGCCCCCATTGGCTATACATGGCGATGCCTATAACTATAATGAGCGAGAATATGACGATGATTATTATAGCCAACCGGGAGATTTATTTAGACTCATGCCGACTGACGAGCAACAACTATTATTTGAAAATACAGCAAGGGCAATGGGTGATGCAGAACTATTTATAAAACAACGCCATGTGCGCAATTGCTATCGTGCCGACCCTGCCTACGGAATTGGTGTTGCAAAAGCATTAGGCATTTCCCTCCCTGATGACCTTTAAACCTTCATAATATATATCAATCGAAAACGTGGGTATTGAACTCACGTTTTCTTATCTTACTAATGAGTCTTAGAATATCTTTCTGTTGTGTTTATTCTTGACTTAACAATTAATTCACTACCTTTGATACAAAATTTTGACACAATGGATTTTGAATATTTAGATAATTTTGAAGAGAAGATGCAAGAGGAGCTATTGCGTCTCTGCCACAACTATAAAATGCTTGACGACATGCTTTTATGCAACGATGATATCGACGAGCGCTGGAAAGAATTGGCGCCGGAGTATATGGTTGATGCCGTAGAGCAAATTCGCGATTATCCCACCGTTTCAGTAGCATGGGCTGCCTATATAGGCATGGCCATAGCATGGAGCTGGGATGCTGATTGGGAGCGATACAAAGATATGAGTTACAAATCATTATATGGACCTCAAGGCTTTGATGACATGGATGAGCACATAGTTGGGACAATGCTCGGTGTATCACTTGACAGCGCAGAAGCTAAAGAGATTGAAGCCATAATACGCCGTTGTGGAGAAACCGCCGTTACTCTCATCCGTCATGAACAAATTGACCCACAGACACCCATGGCATTTCATGTGTTTGCTCGCGCTTGTCGCTCAATGTATCGCATAGGAGCAGCCATAGAACTGAGACGCCTCGGCTACCACTTCGAGAAAATCAACCTCAACTAACTTAATCTATCGGCAAACTTTTATTCAAAAAGAGTAATAACTTTAGCATTTCTTGCCGATAACGGCAAGAAATATCATTTTTAGTAATTATTTCAAATGTAATACATTTCAATTTACTATATTCGTTTTTACTAATTATAATTTTTAAAGTACATCTACCATGAGAAAAAATTTTGGAGTTAAAACATGGCTTTACCCTATGCCGGTATTTATCGTTGCAGCCTACGACAATGAAGGCAAACCCAATGCCATGAACGCCGCATGGGGTGGTATATACACCGACAATATGATAGGAATTTGCCTGTCGGAAGACCACAAAACAACACAAAACATTCTCGCTACTCGTGCATTCACCGTGAGCATGGCAACAGCCGAACAAGTCACTGCTTGCGACTATGTGGGAATAGTTTCAGGCAATAAAGAGCCTGACAAATTCCTCAAAGCCGGTTTTCACGCCACAAAATCAGAATTTGTCAACGCTCCCATTATTGACGAACTACCTATGACTCTTGAATGTGAGCTTGTTTCTTATGACACCGAAACATGTTTCATGGTAGGTAAAATCGTTAATATTTCTGCCGATGAAAAAATCCTTAACGAAAACGGCAAGATTGACCTATCAAAGCTACGCCCCATCACCTACGATCCTTGCAACCATGACTACATCGAACTCGGTGCAAAAGTCGGCAACGCCTTCTCCGACGGCAAAAGCCTAAAATAAACAGTCTCTGCCCAAATACACAAAATACCGCATAGCGGTTAAATTATAGCCCCACAATTCCGTTCAAACGAAATTGTGGGGTTTCTTGATACATCACATTAAATCAATAAACATTATTTGTATTTCAGAAATTTTGTTTAACTATAAAAACCATTAAATAACTCTAAATTAACAACCCCGCGACCGGATTCGGAGCGGGGTTGATGTTTATGAGGGGTATTCAATCTCCTAATATCGTTTTAGTTCTCGTTTCAGCCATTCTTTAATTACCGGATCAGGAATAATTACCTGACGCTTTTCAACCTCTATAAGCATATAAAAAATATGCCAAATTAGAATAAGTGTATCATTTTATGCATTAAAAAATGAAATAAGTGTAGTTTTTATTTGCTTTAAAAGTAGAATAAGTGTAAATTTGCATCACATTTAAACTCAAATAAGTGTTATGCTACGCAGAAAAATTCAAAAAGAAATACAAGAATACTATCGTTCAGATTCAAATAAAGTATTGCTACTTGATGGCGCAAGGCAGATTGGGAAGTCCTTTATAATCAGGCATGAAGGGGAAAAGGCCTTCAAAAATTATATTGAGATTAATTTCCTGGAAGATAAAAATGGAGACAAACTATTTAAAGGGACTTCAACTACAACAGATTTTTATCTCAAATTAAGCACTTATGCTGGCGATAAAATGGGGACAAAGACAGATACTCTAGTCTTTCTTGATGAAATTCAAGCATATCCCGAATTACTCACTCTTCTTAAATTTCTAAAAGATGAAGATCGTTTTACTTATATTGCAAGTGGCTCATTACTTGGTATAACACTAAATAAAACTCTTTCAAAGCCTGGAGGGCGTATTCTTAGGAAGAAAATGCATCCTCTTGATTTTGAAGAATTTTTGTGGGCTAATGGTGTTGGAGAAGAAGCAATTTCTTATGTAAAAGAACAATTTACAAAAGAACAACCTATCAACGAGGCTCTTCACAATAAATTTCTTGATTTATTTAAGAAATATCTTCTCATTGGTGGATTACCCGATGCTGTTAACTCTTTTATTGAAACAAGCAACATAGTAGCTGTGCGGGCTATTCATGATGAAATTTATGAATTATACAAAGGCGATGCGTCACAATACGGGGAAGAAAATTCTCTAAAAATCAAGCGAATCTATGAAATGATTCCATCAAATATGGAAAACAAGAAAAAGCGTCTTTACTATAATGAAATAGAAAATAAGAAAGGAAAACGAAGTGCTGATTATGAAGAAGAATTGGAATATCTGATTAGTTCTGGAATCTCATTAGAAGTTCTTGCTGTTTCTAATCCGAAGTTCCCACTAAAAGAATCAGAGCAAAAAACATTAATCAAACTATATTTGAATGATGTTGGACTTCTAACAAATATACTATATCGTTATAATATAAATGCGATACTTAGCACGGATAATAGTATAAATCTTGGTGCCGTTTATGAAACTGTAATTGCACAGGAGCTTAATTCTCATGGATATACTTTGAGATATTACGATAATAAAACAAAAGGAGAGGTTGATTTTCTTGTAGATGATTACGATTCTCTTAGCACATTACCTATTGAAGTTAAATCAGGTAAAGATTTCAAACGGCACAGAGCATTAGATAAATTTGTTGAAAACAAAGATTATAATATCAAGAAAGCTATTTTGTTATCAAATGATGGCAATGTTGAACGTATCGGCAAAATAATTTATATGCCTATTTATTATGCTATGTTTCTAAAACCAAGCAATCCAAATAATTTTATAATCCGTTAAAATAAACATTTCCACTATCTTAAATTACAAATAAAAAGAGGTGCTTCCGGCTCATCATCGGAAGCACCTCTCGCTTTACACAATAGCTACTTACTTTTTATCATCTTTCTTTGTGCGCTTTCCACAGCAACAACGACGAGGTTTAGGTTCTTTTACTTCTTGGTTTTCAACTTTCTTTTCCATAACTCTTATTTTTATCGTGGTTAATAATTCATTTTATTAGTGGCAATTTTGTGTGCTATAAGCAACAAGCATCCACACCATTTTCTCTTGTTCAGCGATATATCCGGTCATCAAGTCGGCTGTTACATCGTCGCCTGCTTCTGATGCAAGAGCGAGCAATCGGCGTTCTTGACCGATGAGATATTTATAGGCATCGAGCACATGTTCCACCGCTTCATGTCCGCATTTCACGCCATGGGTTTCTTTCACTTTTGCGACCTTGAGATATTCGCTGAAGCGATTTTCAGGAGTTCCGCCAAGCATGAGGATGCGTTCAGCAATCTCATCTACCTTAGCCGCTACATCATCATAGAGGCTTTCAAATTTTTCGTGTAGCACGAAAAATCCATGTCCTTTCACGTTCCAATGGAAATCGCGAAGATTAGTATAATGAACTTGAAAATCAGCTAGCAGTTGTTGCAATGCACTGACTACGTTAGAAACGTTCTTTTCGTCTAAATGAAGGAAATCTAAAGTTTTCATAATTTAATTTTATTGAGTTAGAGAGTTAATAATTTTTCGATTCTTTTTGTTTTTGATGCAAAGTTAATGGCGAAATAAGTGCTTGTCAAACTGAAAATTTCTATCTTTGCATAGATAAAACTTATAACTCACCTCTGATTTATTTTTCATAATGACTTTACAACAATTTGAATACATTATAGCAGTTGACCGATTGAAGAGTTTTACAAAGGCTGCTGAGCATTGCCGAGTAACTCAACCCACATTGAGTGCCATGATTCAAAAACTCGAGGAGGAGCTTGACACTCGCATTTTTGACCGCACTCAGCAACCTGTGCGTCCCACTCCTGTCGGTACTCTGATAATAAAACAAGCTCATGAGGTGTTGGTTCAAGCTAATCACATAAAAAATCTTATCGCCGAGGAGAAGAACTCTTTCAGCGGAGTGTTCCGCCTGGGAATTCTACCCACAATTGCGCCTTATCTGTTGCCACGATTTGTGCCACAGTTGATGAAGAAATATCCTCAGCTCGACTTGCGCATGTCAGAGATGAAGACGAGTGAGATTAAACAAG
Organism: Muribaculaceae bacterium; assembly: GCA_017436845.1. Classification (GTDB taxonomy): domain Bacteria; phylum Bacteroidota; class Bacteroidia; order Bacteroidales; family Muribaculaceae; genus RGIG4079. Next base: position 5,463 of record JAFSCJ010000001.1, on the reverse strand, counting down.
CATTGTTGACTGGTGATATCGATGCCGGCATCTTGGCTAATCTTGATGGTTTTGAGGAATATAAATCCATAGGGTTATTCTATGAGCAATTCTATGCCTATGTTTCTCGCGAGAGTGAATTAATGAAAAACAATGTTGTGCGCACTGCCGATCTTGCCAACGAGCAGTTGTGGCTTCTTGATGAAGGGCATTGCTTCAGAGATCAAATGGTAAGATTTTGCCAATTCAAATCGGCACAAGCGAGCCAATTGGCATATAATCTTGGAAGTCTTGAAACATTCATGCGCATGGTAGAGAGTGGCAAAGGTGTTACTTTTATCCCCGAACTTGCAGTACTGCAATTGAGCGACTGCCAAAAGGAACTTGCACGCGAATTTGCGATACCAAAACCCACACGACACATCATCATGCTGACAAACAAAAACTACATTCGCCAAACATTAATCGATGGCATCGCAGCCGAAATAAAATCATCAGTTCCACGCGAAATGCTCTCATTACGAGCAACTCAGATAGCGATATAGACATCATCTATCATGTCATAAATCCTTTCAATTGGAAATTTTGTTATTAATATCGTCAACTGCTATACATTTGCAGTGACAAAACAAAATTTCTAACTTTTAAAACATATAAGGATTATGACACCAATTATCAATTCTCAGTTACCTGAATTTAAAGTTCAAGCATTTCATAACGGTCAATTCAAGACTGTAACTCATGAAGATGTAAAAGGCAAATGGGCAATCTTCTTTTTCTACCCTGCCGACTTCACATTTGTGTGCCCCACTGAACTCGTTGACGTGGCAGAGAAATATGAGAAACTTCAAGCTATGGGCGTAGAGGTTTACTCTGTGAGCACTGACTCTCACTTCGTACACAAAGCATGGCACGACACTTCTGACAGCATCAAAAAAATCAACTACCCTATGCTAGCTGACCCAACAGGCGCTTTGAGTCGCGCATTTGGAGTGATGATTGAAGAGGACGGCATGGCCTATCGCGGTACATTTGTCGTAAACCCTGAAGGGCTCATCAAGATTGCCGAAATCCACGACAACAACATCGGTCGCAACGCCGACGAACTATTGCGAAAGGTAGAAGCTGCTCAATTTGTAGCTACTCACAAAGGAGAAGTATGCCCTGCTAAGTGGAAACAAGGAGCAGAAACGCTCAAACCAAGCATCGACCTTGTAGGTAAAATCTAATTTCAACAAAAAAAACACTATTCGGCGTATGTTAGACATCAATATCATAGAGCAGGTAAAGGGTATTTTCAGTAATTTAGAGAATAACTATACATTTTCGATAACATATTTCCCCAATCGAGCAGAAGCAACACAGCTAATCGAATTTGTCAATGATTTCGCAAGTTGTTCCGATAAATTTTCTGTAAAAACTACTGAAAGCACACACAATTCTCTCGAGTTTAGCATCGAGCAAAATGACATAAATACAGGAATAAAATTTAGAGGAATACCTAATGGTCATGAATTTACATCATTACTGCTTGCAATATTGAATGCCGACGGCAAAGGAAAAAATCTTCCCGATCAATCTATCATACGCCGAATTCAAGCATTGGCAGGTGAGATACACTTGCAGACCTATGTGTCTCTCACCTGTACCAACTGCCCTGACATCGTTCAGTCGCTCAACATCATGGCACTGTTCAATACTTGCATCAACCATGAAATGATTGATGGGGCGTTGTTCCAAAATGAGGTAACCGAGCGCAATATCCAGGCTGTACCTACGGTTTATGCCAACGGCAAACTGCTACACGTTGGGCGAGGCTCTCTTGGCGAACTTTTACAAGAGCTTGAAGATATGTTTGGCTCCAACCCTCAAAATGACATTGAAGTAGTGGTAAAAGACTATGATGTTATCGTCGTGGGCGGAGGTCCAGCCGGAGCATCATCGGCAATCTACTCGGCTCGCAAGGGTTTGAAGGTGGCAGTTGTAGCTGAACGCATTGGCGGTCAGGTGAAGGAAACCACAGGAATTGAAAACCTCATCTCAGTACCTCACACCACCGGAACACAGTTGGCTAACGACTTAATGGCTCACCTCAACCAGTACCCCATCGACATTTTTGAAAACCGCAAAGTAGTTTCATCGCAACTGTCAGGTGCTCAAAAAGTTGTCATTACAAATGCATGTGAAGAGTTCCACGCACCAGCAGTAATCATCGCCACCGGAGCAAGTTGGCGACGCCTTAATGTGCTTGGAGAGAAGGAATATATTGGTCGCGGAGTTGCGTTTTGTCCTCATTGCGATGGCCCATTCTATGCCGGTAAAGATGTAGCAGTTATTGGCGGTGGCAACTCTGGCATCGAGGCAGCAATCGATCTTGCAGGCATTTGCCGACATGTAACAGTACTTGAATTTGCTGACTCGCTAAGAGCTGACAATGTATTGCAAGAAAAAGCACGCTCTCTTAACAACGTTGAGATATTCACATCTTCACAAACGACCGAAGTCCTTGGCAATGGTTCAAAGGTTACAGGCCTTAAAGTCAAAGACCGCACAACAGGAAATGAACGCGTGGTTGAGCTTGATGGCGTATTTGTCCAAATAGGGTTGACTGCCAATAGCCGTCCGTTTAGCGAAGAGTTGCAGACATCGGCAATAGGTGAAATCAAGATTGACGAGCATTGTCGTACATCACTCCCCGGAGTATATGCCACCGGCGATGTATCGACCGTACCTTATAAGCAAATCGTCATCGCCATGGGCGAAGGTGCCAAAGCCGCTCTCTCAGCCTTTGACGACCGCCTCCGCAACTAACAAGATGGAAGCGTGATAATGCTAAGAGATAAAGCATACTGAACTCAGATATAAACAAATAGCGAGAGACTAATAAAAGCCTCTCGCTATTTTGGTTGTTATTATTCTTTTATTTGGAACGTTACTTATTATTTTACCCACTCTTTGCGAGTAGTGCCATCGCTCATCTTGATAATATTGACGCCATGAGCAGGCTTGCTCAACAATCGTCCATTGGTATCATATCGTCCAACCTCTTCCACCTCAGTTGCATCTATACTAATATCCTCCCGAAATTTCTGTATTGTTACTTTTACATATTCTTTATAGTCCAAATAATATTTTTTCTTGTTCCTCCTTTTTCGAGTGCCCCTAGTTCTATCAGTTCATTTATTTCTCGCTGTAAGGTTCGTAGGGGAATATCGGTTAGAACTTGAAGTTTAAGGACTGATAGTGTATTGTCAATCTGAATTGCATGCAATATGCGTTGCTTGTTCGCGCCAAGATTCGCGCCATCCTGTGCGGTCTGGACCTCATTCGCGCCAAGATTCGCGCCATTTTCAGGGAGATACAATATTACTCTCGAAAATTCTCTTTCACTTTCAATTTCAACCTTGGAGTTGGTAATCTTTTGCCACGATAGCAATTCATCCATACCGAAACCTTCGTTCTCACACAAATCAGCCCAACGGAACATTTTTGAGATACCTGGGTTTCTTGCCATAGAGAAGAACTTACCAACCATCTTGTTTAATGCTACTGGAAAACTTCCTGCGTTTAGGAACTCTATGCGATTCAAGAATACATGTATAGAAGATCTGAGAGAGCTAAAGAAATCGGCATGCTGGCAGAAATTCACAAGAGCCTCTCTGACAATATCAGACATTGATGTATCGTGTTCTGCAACGCCAAGGTGATTTATCTTACCAAAAGGCACATTCACAACGGTCTGCAGTCGTCTCATAATGATTAAATATGATTCCCAAATATTGTCCTGTTCAGGTAATTTATAGGTATAACGCTGCTTGGCACTGGCGACATCTATGCCAGGTATCTCAAGGTAGCTTAATGCAAAAGTTGGTACAAATTGCTGGACATACTCTCCTTTGCCAAACATCAAGAGACACGAATAGGAAATTTCGCCATTATCGTTTAAGAATTTAATTTTGTTGCAGAACGAAGCATCATCCAATTCGGGATATGCTCTATCTGGATTATATACTTTTACATAGCTTCTATTGACTGCAATGAAGCACTGTTGACCATATCAAAATTGCTTGTAGGAATAAACTGTTCTGTCTTTATTCCAAATGATTGGTCTCGGAACATTGCGTTAATTTCCGCTTCCGTTGCCCGCTGGTCACCGCTTCCCATTCGTATATATGTATTTGAAGGTACATTGTAATAGATGGGTTTAATTTTTGATGCAGGTATATAGAATGCTAAAATCTTCTTATCATCAATAATATATCTCTTTGGCTGAGCAATCAATTGTGCATTGAATTTCTGCGACCTTAATGTGCTGAAGAAATCTTGCTCCAATTTTTCGATATTATCCACACCCTGAATGGAGAACGTTTTACCCTCTTGCTTCACACCAAGAACTATCCAACCACCATAGCAATTGGAGAAAGAACTGACACTTTCCCAAATATCCTTGGGCAATTCACTTTTAGCAGTCTTTGCCTCAAAGTCCTCCCATTCCAAATCCGCTATTCTTTCTTTAAGTTCTTCTTTAGTCATATGTTCAACCATATTTATATTATTCATATGCAAAAGTAGCAAAAGTTACCCAAAAACGCTGGAATAATCAACTGAAATCGGAATAATAGTACATCTTGCACTGATAATAAACGCATTACGCTGAAAACCTCGGAAATACGGGAAATGGCAATTTAGCAAAGAAACGCAAGGTAATGAAATAGAACGGTTGCCTAATCGTTACCCAAAATGAGTGAGATTTTTCTTTGTGTCGTCACGTTTCATCGTTCTGCATTAGTTTGCGTAGTAATGTATAACTCGCTGATACATAATTTTGTAACCAAAAAAGATTGGATTATGCGAAGTACATTTAAGGTGCTGTTCTACGTGAACGCAAGCAAGGAGAAAAACGGTATTGTTCCCATTATGGGACGAGTGACAATCAACGGCTCAGTAGCCCAATTCAGTTGTAAGCGTACCATTCCGAAAGAACTTTGGGATGTGAAAGGTAATCGAGCCAAAGGCAAGAGCAAGGAAGCGAGAGAAATCAATCTTGCTTTGGATAACATCAAGGCTCAAATCATCAAGCACTATCAACGCCTGTCGGATAGAGAAGCCTATGTAACTGCCGAAATGGTACGCAATGCCTATCAAGGCATCGGAACAGAGTATGAAACACTGCTCGGAGCATTTGATAAGGATAATGCCACATTCAAGAAGCGTGTAGGCACAGACCGTGTGATGGCCACCTATATGTCAAGAGTACGGGCGAGAAACCATGTTGCAGCATTCATCAAGGCGAATTACAAGCGTAACGATATGTCTATGATTGAGCTGACTCCCGACTTTATCAAGGAGTTTGCGGTATTCCTCGCAACAGACAGAGGTTTGCAGAATGGCAGTATCTGGGCAAATTGTATGTGGCTCAAGGGTGTTGTTATGCGTGCCCACTACAACGGATTGATGCCGAGAAACCCATTTGCTCAATTTCAC
>JAFSCJ010000018.1 GCA_017436845.1 Muribaculaceae bacterium | reverse complement strand
GGTGATATATACCTCTGAATATGCAGGAGTGGAAAATCTTGTTCAAGATGGGAATAATATCTCGATTGAAATTAGCAATAACAATATAAATATTATTGCAAATCAATCACTAATATCTGTAAAAATAATCAATATGGCAGGAATGGTGGTGATAGATAATGTAACTTCTAAGGAAAATACAATCACAATCCTTACCGATAAATACCACTCGGGCTGTTACATTATCCAAGTCTCAACCGAGAATAATATTGCGACAAAAAAGATAATACTATAATAATACTACACATTTACAGATTGGGAGGGCTGGGGCGTGAGTCTCGGTCCTCTTTTTGTCAACTTCATAATAAAATCACAACAAAAAATGTTAAACTTTGCTTTGTCTCTGTTTTAGTCGTTAACTTTGTATTTTTAAGTTAATGTTATAGCATTAAAATGATTTCGATACAAAATCTGTCGGTAGAATTTAGCGCAAAATCTCTTTTTGTCAATATAAATTATGTCATAAATAAAAAGGACAAAATTGCTCTTGTCGGCAAAAATGGAGCCGGAAAATCGACAATGCTCAAAATCATAGCCGGGCTACAAAAGCCCTCATCGGGAAGCGTCGCAATACCATCTGATGTTACAATAGGATATCTCCCTCAACAAATGGTCTTGAACGACACATCGACAGTCATCGAGGAGGTGCGCAAAGCTTTTTCACACATCGATTCTCTTCACAATCAGATAGATAAAATAAACCATCAGTTACAATCTCGCCAAGACTATGACAGCGAGGATTATAATGAGTTGATTGAACGTTTGACTATTTTGACCGAACGTTTATCTATCGAAGAGAGCGACAATTGTGAGGCTGAGATGGAGAAAACTCTCATAGGTCTCGGTTTTGATAGAAAAGATTTTAATCGTCCAACATCGGAATTTAGCGGAGGATGGCGCATGCGCATTGAATTGGCTAAATTGTTATTGACTCGCCCCGATGTGTTGTTACTCGATGAGCCGACCAACCACCTTGACATTGAATCAATCCAATGGATGGAAAATTTCCTCATCACCAAAGCCAATGCCGTAGTCCTCGTGTCTCACGACCGAGCATTTATCGACAATGTAACAAATCGCACAATTGAAATTTCTCTCGGAAAAATTTATGATTACTCGGTAAATTACTCTAAATATGTTGTATTGCGACAGGAACGCCTTGAACAACAAATGAGAGCTTACCAAAATCAACAGAAGCAAATTCAAGATACCGAGGATTTCATTGAACGATTCAGATATAAAGCGACAAAATCGGTGCAAGTACAAAGTCGCATCAAGCAATTATCAAAAATAGAGCGTATTGAGGTTGATGAGGTTGACACATCCCATATAAACCTACGTTTCCCCCCTGCCCCACGCTCAGGCGATTACCCAATCATAGCCGATAATGTAGGGAAACGATATGGCGACCACCAAGTATTTGGCAACGCTACATTCACCATAAAACGAGGAGAAAAAGTAGCATTTGTAGGAAAAAACGGCGAGGGAAAATCTACTCTTGTAAAATGTATAATGAACGAAATATCTTTTACCGGAGATTTGAAAATCGGGCACAATGTGAAGATTGGCTATTTCGCACAAAATCAAGCACAGTTGCTTGATGAAAGTATCTCGGTATTTGACACTATTGACCGAGTGGCAGTTGGCGATATACGCACAAAAATACGCGATATCCTTGGCGCATTCATGTTTGGAGGTGAAGCCTCTGACAAAAAAGTAAAAGTTTTATCTGGTGGCGAAAAAACTCGTCTTGCCATGATAAGATTGCTCCTTGAGCCGGTAAACTTACTAATTCTCGATGAGCCGACAAATCACCTTGACATGAGAACCAAAGATATACTGAAACAAGCTATTAAAGATTTCAATGGCACAGTAATTGTCGTTTCTCACGACCGCGAATTTCTCGATGGTCTTGTCGAAAAAGTATATGAATTTGGTGGAGGCAAGGTGCGAGAATGTCTCGGTGGAATTTATGAGTTCCTTGAAAAGAAAAAAATAGCTTCACTTGCAGAACTTGAGCTATCAATATCGCCAACGAATAAGTCGGTAGAAAATACTGAAAAAGTTGTTTCAGAACGAAAACTAAGCTATGCTGAGCAACGCGAGCGTGAAAAGATTGTCAAACGGGCAGAGAAAAAAGTAGCTGAAGCTGAAGCCGAAATTTCTCGCATTGAAACTAATATTGCCGAGATTGAGAGCAAGATTGCTGCAGGAGAAGTGGACAACGATATTTTTGAACAACATGCCTCAATGAACAAACAGCTCGAAAATGCCATGAGCATGTGGGAATTGGCAACAATAGAATATGAAGATTTAAAAAACAATAATAATTAACCTATTTAATAACACTGACAAAATGAAAAAGATTTCTTATGCAGTTTTGTCTATCGCTTTCGCATCAACGATAACAATGTGCACAACAAAATCACCAAAAGGAGTGGATCGTGCCAATTTAAACGATTCAGTAGCTCCACAAGAAGATTTTTATGAGTATGCATGCGGTGGCTGGATGAAAGCTAATCCGCTAAAACCTGAATTTTCTCGTTTTGGGACATTTGACCAACTCGGAGAAAACACTCGTGAACAAGTAAAATCACTTGTTACAGGTCTCGACACAAAAAATGTAGTTGCAGGATCAGCAGCACAACAAATTGGAGACCTCTACGCTATGGGAATGGATAGTGTTCGTCTCAACGAACAAGGAGCAACCCCTATTATGAAAGATATCGAAACCATCAACAATACAAAGCGAGAAGATCTTATTGATCTCATGGCGACAATGGTGGGTGTTGATGCATTTTTCGGAACCGGAGTTGATGCCGATATGATGAATTCCGACATGAATACCATGTATTGGGGACAAGGCGGTCTTGGTCTTGGTGATCGTGATTACTATCTTGAGGACAGCGAAAACACCAACAATATACGTGAAGCCTACAAAACATACCTTAAAACCATTACAAGCCTTATTGGTTATGACGAAAATGCTCAACAACGTGTTGTTGACAATGTAATGAGAATTGAAACTGCTCTTGCTCAAGCTGCGATGTCTCGCGAAGAGCTACGAGACCCTGCAGCAAGCTATAATCCAATGTCTTTAACTCAAATTGCAAAAGACTATCCTAATGTTGATTTAAAACGTTACTTTGCAAAACAAGGCATTGACAGCATTGAAACTATAATTATTGGTCAACCAAAATCTCTTGCTGCAGTAAATGAAATTCTCGGAAAAGAAAGCGAAGAAGCATTGCACGACTATATTACTGCCGGATATATAGCATCAGCAGCAAGCTATCTTAGTGATGATTTTATCAATGCCAACTTTGAATTACGTAAAGTAATTTCAGGCGTTCAACAACTTCAACCTCGCTGGAAACGCGCACTTTCTGTTCCCAATGGATTGCTCGGAGAAGCACTAGGACAACTTTACGTTGAAAAATATTTTCCACAATCATCTAAAGATAAAATGCTTGACCTTGTCAATAATCTTAAAGTTGCTCTTGGTCAACACATTGATGCTTTAACATGGATGAGTGATTCAACAAAAGCGCAAGCCCATGAAAAGCTATCAACATTTACAGTAAAAATTGGTTTCCCTGACAAATGGCGCGATTATTCTGATTTAACAATCGATCCATCTAAATCTTATTGGGAAAACGTACAAGCCGCTATTAAACACAATGTTGATTTCAGCCTCGCTGATTATGGCAAACCTGTTGATAAAACTCGCTGGTACATGCCTCCTCAAACAGTAAACGCTTATTATAGCCCACTTTCTAATGAAATATGTTTCCCTGCCGGTATTCTTCAAGCACCATTCTTTGATCCCGATGCCGATGATGCTCTCAACTATGGAGCAATAGGTGTTGTTATCGGACACGAAATGACTCATGGATTTGATGATCAAGGTCGACAGTTTGACAAAGACGGAAATCTTAAAAATTGGTGGGCAGAATCAGATGCAACAGCATTCAATGCTCTTGCTGACATTCTTGTTGCTCAATTTGACAGCGTTATCGTAGATGAAGCAACTAATACACATGCGAATGGTCGTTTCACTCTCGGAGAAAATATTGCTGACCAAGGAGGCTTACGCGTTGCTTTAACAGCTTATCGAAACTCTCAAAAAAACAATCCTGCCGAAGCAATAGATGGCTTCACTCCCGAACAGCGCTTCTTCTTAGCTTATGCAAATGTTTGGGCTGGTAATATCCGCAATGAAGAAATTCTTTCTCGTACAAAAACCGACCCTCACTCACTTGGTCGTTGGCGTGTAAATGCAACATTACGTAACATAGAAGAGTTCTTCCAAGCTTTTGACGTAAAAGAAGGTGATGCAATGTATCGTCCCGTTGAAGAACGCGTTATCATCTGGTAATAACGAAAACAAACATTCTAAGGCAACCCATGACAAAATCATGGGTTGTTTTTTACCTCTTATTTTAATCCTATTTTAATTTATGAAATGAGGAGAATTTCAGAAATTATCGCTATATTTGTAAATTAAATAATTATATATTAAGGCAAGTCCTTAGTCTGTTTAATATCAATAATTTGCTATAAATAATTAAACTATACCAATATGAAATTTAATGTCCCCAGTAAGACGCTCTACAACTATGTTTCATCAGTGAGCAAAGTCATCAATTCAAAGAATGCATTAGCAATCTTAAACAATTTCTTGTTTGTTCTTGATGATAATACATTGACAATTACAGCATCAGACCTTGAAAACCGTTTGACTGCTCGTGTTCCTGTAACTGAAGCTGAAGGTAGTGGAAGTTTCTGTATTGATGCTCGTCGTCTTGTTGACCTTCTAAAAGAAATGCCCGACCAAGGTATTACATTCAATATTGATGATAACAATCTTGCAGTGGAAATCACATATCCAAGTGGTAACTACAATCTCATTGCTCTCAATGGTAATGAATATCCTTCTAACAACAATGATGATGAGGATATAGAAAAACTTGAATTCACTTGTCCGACTGAACAACTGATTAAAGGTATTGACAATACTCTTTTTGCGGTTGGCAATGATGACCTTCGTCCACAAATGATGGGTATACTTTGGGACATCAAACCTGATGCAATCACATTTGTTGCGACAGATACTCGCAAACTTGTTAAATATCGCAACGAAATGTCGGCCCCCGGAGTTGAAGGCTCTTGCATTATACCTATCAAACCGGCAACAGTTATCAAAAACGTGTTTGCAAAAGAACAAGAGGTAAAAGTTACAATCGAGCCTAAAAGCGCAACATTTGAAAGTCCCTCTTTCACTTTCAACTGCCGTTTCATTAAGGGTACATTCCCCGATTATAACCGTGTAATTCCTGCAAATAATCCATACACACTAACAATTGACCGCCATTCATTTTTGAATGCAGTGCGTCGTGTAGGTGTATTTGTAGATCCGGGACATGGTCTTGTGAAATTCAAACTCACTCCCGACAAACTAATAATGAAAGCGCAAGACAATAACTACTTGACATCGGCGTGGGAATCAGTTCCTTGTGATTTCACAGGTAGCGAAATGGTTATTGGCTTTAGCGCTCCATATCTAATTGAAATATTTGGCACATTATCAACAAGCGATATTGTAATAAAACTATCTGATCCAAGCCGTCCGGGCGTATTCCTACCATCAGAAAATGACACTGATAGCGAATTGCTAATGTTGTTGATGCCAATGACTGTTTCAGAGTTTTAATTCCAAATATAAGAGATGGAACTAAACCTTAAAAAGCCAATCATATTTTTTGATCTTGAGACTACAGGGACTAATATTACACAGGACCGAATTGTAGAAATCTCAATGATTAAAATTATGCCAAATGGAGAGGAGATTGAACGCACATTGCGTATAAATCCGGAAATACCCATTCCTGCTGAAGCTACTGCTGTCCATGGAATAACTGATGCAGATGTAGCTAATTGTCGCACATTCAAAATGATTGCAAAAGATCTTGCGCAAAGTTTTACCGGCTGTGATATTGCAGGATTCAATTCCAATCGTTTTGACATCCCAATGCTTGATCAAGAGTTTCAGCGTGCAGGTGTAAAATATGATTTCACTAAGCCAAATTTCATTGATGTTCAAACTATATTCCACAAGAAAGAACAACGCACCCTTGTTGCAGCATACAAATTTTATTGTGGAAAAGATTTGACTGATGCTCACTCTGCAAGCGCAGACACTCGTGCAACATACGAGGTGTTAAAGGCACAACTTGACAGATATGAAGACTTGCCTAATGATATAGTTGCATTATCGGAATTCTCTTCTCAAAATCGCAATGTTGATCTTGCCGGTCGTGTTATCTACAATGAAAACAAACAAGAAGTCATTAATTTTGGCAAATATAAAGGCAAATTAGTTATTGATGTTCTAAAACAAGATCCCGGCTATTATAGTTGGATTATACAGGGCGATTTTCCTCAAAACACTAAAGACGTTTTCACAAATATTAAATTAAGAGGTAAATAATGCTGAAAGGCAAACACATAATACTTGGAATATCTGGAGGTATTGCCGCATATAAGTCGGTATATCTTCTCCGGTTATTAATTAAAGCCGGGGCTGAGGTACAAGTTGTAATAACCCCATCTGGTAAAGAGTTTATTACACCTGTTACATTATCGGCATTAAGTGGCAAACCTGTCATCAGTGAATTTTTCACAGCCAACACAGGTGAATGGCATAGCCATGTAGATCTTGGATTATGGGCTGATGCTATGATAATTGCTCCTGCTACTGCTTCAACTATTGCCAAAATGGCAAATGGCGTTGCCGATAATATGCTCATTACAACTTACCTTTCGGCGAAAGCTCATGTTTTTGTTGCGCCAGCTATGGATTTGGACATGTTTGCTCATCCAACGACACAACGAAACATTGATATGCTGCGTTCTTATGGCAATCACATTATTGAGCCAACATCTGGAGAATTAGCAAGCCATCTTGTTGGCAAAGGTCGCATGGCTGAGCCTGAAAGCATAGTTGCTCAACTTGAAGATTTTTTCAAGAAAGGAGAAGATTTAAAAGACAAACACGTTCTTATTACTGCTGGTCCCACTTATGAGAAAATTGACCCAGTGAGATTTATTGGCAATTATTCCACAGGCAAAATGGGATATGCCTTAGCCGAAGAAGTGGCTAACAGAGGAGCAAAAGTAACATTAGTAAGCGGTCCGGTATCAATAAAAGCCAAGCATCCGTCAATTTCAGTAATCAGCATTGAATCAGCCCGCGAGATGCATGACCAATGTATCAGACAATTTCCTTTATCAGATATTGCAATAATGTGTGCAGCGGTTGCCGACTATGCTCCGGAAAATACTGCAACTAAAAAGATTAAACGAGAAAAAGATGAAATTCCAGTCATCAAACTTGTAAAAAATCCAGATATCGCGGCATCTCTTGGACAAATCAAAACAGAAAGCCAAAAGCTGATAGGTTTTGCACTTGAAACAAATAATGAAATAGTCAACGCTCAAGATAAGCTTAAACGCAAAAATCTTGACGCGATTGTTCTTAATTCTTTGCAGGATAATGGCGCTGGTTTTGGTACTGATACTAACAAAATTTCTATTTTCTTCGCAAATGGCAATCGTCAAGATTTTCCATTGAAAGCTAAAACTGAAGTGGCAAAAGATATTATTGATGCAATTTTAAAATAAATGAGAGATTACGTTCAATTCATACTCTTTTCTTTAATGGCAATACTTTGCTGTATTCCTACATTTGCGCAGGAATTGAATTGTAAAGTAGAGATTAACTCTCAACAAGTTCAAGGGACAAACAAACAAGTGTTTACTACTCTTGAAGCAGCCATTAATGACTATATGAATACTACCAAATTTTCACACGCACAATTTGCGGCTAACGAAAAGATTGAGTGTAAGTTATTTTTTACCATAAAAGAATACAATGACAACACAATGATTGGAGACCTCCAAATTCAATCAACTCGACCGGTATATAATAGTTCTTATACGACTACACTCATTAATTTTAAGGACTCTAAAATTGAATTTACCTACCAAGAGAATGAACCTCTCGTTTTCTCGGAAAATTCAATGGAAAGTAACTTGACTGCAATTCTAAACTTTTATGCCTACTTAATTCTGGCTGTAGATTTTGATAGCTTCTCGCTCAAAGGTGGCGACCAATTTTATGAACGAGCTGAAAATGTCGTACTAATGGCTCAATCATCAGGAGAAAGTGGATGGAAAGCATTTGAAGATACCAAAAATCGCAGTTCGGTATTAAGTGCATATACAGAACCTAATACATCAATAATTAGAGAGTTATTATACACATATCATCGCACAGGGCTCGACGAAATGGCTCTAAGTCCGGATAAAGGGCGTTCCGCAATTACAAATTCCATTGAAGCTATAAAAAAAATATATGATGTAGCACCCTTGTCTGTTGCATTATCTATGTTTAAAGATGCGAAACTTGACGAATTAGTAAACGTGTATTCAAAATCAAATGCAACAGAAAGAGAAAAGGTTTATGAATGGCTGTATCCTGTATTCCCTACTGAAGCAGAACGCTTAGACAAAATTAAAACCGGCAAGATTAAATAATTAAATATCGTATGCTTGAATCATTACACATATCAAACTACGCGTTAATTGATAATCTTGATATTGATTTTCACAACGGATTTAATATCATAACCGGAGAAACCGGTGCCGGGAAATCAATAATACTCGGGGCTCTATCGCTTATTCTTGGTGGGCGCGCCGACACTAAAGTAATTCGCAATAATGAACGGAAATCAGTTATTGAAGCTATTTTTTCAATAAAGGATTATCCTTCATTAAAAAAAATATGCGATGATAATGACATCGAATGGGATGACTTACAATGTATTTTAAGAAGAGAGATTGCTCCAAATGGCAGGTCTCGTGCATTTGTAAACGACTCCCCCGTTTCTCTTTCACAACTCTCTGATATTGCGATACAACTCGTTGACATTCATTCTCAACACCAAAATTTACTTTTAGCATCTCCCGATTATCAATTAAACATAATTGACAACTTAGCCGGGAATAATGATAGGCTTAAAGAATATCATCAACTCTATCAAGAGTATGTCAATGCAGTACGCCAATTAAAAGAGACTCGACGAGCAATTGAAAAGGGGGTTGCCGACGAAGACTTTACTCGTTTCCAACTTGAGCAACTTGAAGAGATGAATCTTGTTGCCGGTGAACAAGAAGATCTTGAACGAGAAAGAGAAATTCTCTCTAACATGACCTCTATAAAAGAAACTCTTTACTCGGCCCTTGAAGCATTATCTGAAGGGAAAAGCAATGTTTTATCTCTTTTGAGCAACGCTGTAGATGATTGTGATGACCTTGAAAATGTTCTTGAAGACGAAAATAATCTTACTGAGCGACTTGAAACTACTCGCATTGAGATTCAAGATATTGTAGAGACTCTTTCTCAATATAATAGTAATTTAAATGCTGATCCTCAAGAATTGGAGCGAATAGAAGACCGCTTAAACAAGATATATTCTCTTGAACACAAGCATAAAGTTTCAACCGTTGATGAACTAATCGCGATTAGAGATAACCTTCAAAAGCGTCTTGATGCTATTGACAATAGCGACTATGCAATAGAACAACTTGAAAAACAAGCTAAACAAGCCTATAAAAACGTTTTATCTGTTGCAAAAGAGATCTCTAAACATCGACAAGAAGAAGCTATTTCGTTTGCTAAACTTTTAAAAGATAGAGCACTTCCTCTTGGCATGAAAAACTTGCAATGCGAAATAAAAATAACTCCGATTGAAATATCATCTACAGGCATTGACAAAATCGAATTCTTATTTGCATTCAATAAAAATCAACAATTGATGCCTGTAGGAAATACCGCTTCAGGAGGTGAGATTTCACGACTCATGCTCTCAATAAAAACAATTATTGCCGACAAGATGCAATTACCATCAATTATTTTTGATGAAGTTGACACTGGTGTTTCAGGCGATATTGCTAATAGCATGGGAGAAATGATGCAATCAATTGCTCGTAATATTCAAGTTATATCAATAACACACCTACCACAAGTAGCAGCAAAAGGCAATAATCATTATAAAGTATATAAAGAGGATGATGAAACATCTACCCTCACTCGTATAAAAGAATTATCAATTGAAGAACGTGTTGATGAACTTGCGCTTATGTTGAGTGGCTCAACCACAAATAATGCGGCTCGTGCCAATGCTCGTTCTTTATTAAATATATAAAATCTACCAACACATGGAACGTAGCGAATACATATTTGGAATACGTGCAGTCATCGAAGCTATCGATGCAGGAAAACAAATTGACAAGATTTTCATCAAAAAAGATCTTCAAGGAGAACTTGTAGGCGAATTATATGATTTAATTAAATCTCATCGCATAGTTTCTCAACGAGTTCCCATTGAACGTATTAATAAAATTACACGCAAAAATCATCAAGGCGTCGTTGCTATATTATCAGCAGTAACTTATTACTCGCTTGATAATATTGTTCCACAACTTTATGAAGATGGGCTATTGCCATTTATTGTTGTACTTGATGGAATTACAGATGTACGTAATTTTGGAGCAATTGCACGCACATGCGAATGTGTAGGAGCAAATGCAATCGTTATTCCCGAACGTGGAAGTGTAAGCGTAAATGCCGATGCTGTTAAAACATCAGCCGGAGCATTACATCACATTCCTGTCTGTCGTGAAAGAAATATTTTGAGTGCAGTAAGATTTCTGAAAGATAACGGATATCAAATCGTTGCTGCTTCAGAAAAGGCTGAAATCAATTACACACAAGCAGATTACACTACCCCTGTTGCACTTGTAATGGGAGCTGAAGATGTTGGAGTTTCACCAGAAGTAATAAAACAATGTGATACATTTGTATCCATCCCAATGTTTGGTAATATCAGTTCTTTAAATGTATCAGTAGCAGCCGGAGTCATGATGTATGAAGTAGTACGTCAAAGGCTTGCCGCTGACATGGAAGTAATATAATTAAACTAACTAACATATACACATAAAAATGGCAAAATTAGGTTCAGTTATGACCTCTGTTGGTCGCAAAGCATTATTATTAGGAAGTGGAGAATTAGGCAAAGAAGTTGCTATCGAACTTCAAAGATATGGAGTTGAAGTTGTAGCATGTGATAAATATGCCAATGCTCCAGCAATGCAAATTGCTCATCGTTCTCATGTTTTCAATATGCTTGATGGAAAAAAACTACGTGAAATAATTGAATTAGAAAAACCTGACCACATCATTCCTGAAGTTGAAGCTATCGCAACTCCTGTACTAAAAGAATTAGAAGCAGAAGGCTATAATGTAACCCCTACTGCAAATGCAGCTTGGTTAACGATGAATCGCGAAGGTATTCGCCGTCTTGCGGCAGAGGAGCTTGGAGTTAAGACATCTCCTTATCGTTTCGCTTCAGACTATGAAGAATTCAAAGCTGCTGTTACCGAAATAGGCATCCCATGCGTTGTAAAACCCATTATGAGTTCATCTGGTCACGGACAAAGCGTAATCAAAACCGAAAACGATATTGAAAAATCTTGGAAAATAGCACAGGAAGGAGGTCGCGCAGGAGCAGGTCGTGTTATAGTTGAAGGTTTTGTAAACTTTGATTATGAAATCACTCTTTTGACAGTCAGAAGCTGTTCTGGTACAACATTCTGCGCCCCAGTTGGACATATTCAAATTGATGGAGACTATCGCTATTCATGGCAACCTCAAGCAATGAGCGACAAAGCCCTCGCTTCTGCTCAAGAAATTGCTAAAAAAGTAACTGATGCCCTTGGTGGCTATGGCATATTTGGTGTTGAGCTATTTATTCAAGGCGATACTGTAATATTTAGTGAAGTATCTCCACGTCCACATGATACCGGTATGGTAACTATGATTTCTCAAGATCTTAGCGAATTTGCACTACATGCTCGTGCATTACTTGGTCTACCTGTTCCTTCAATCCGTTTCTTTGGTCCATCAGCATCTCGCGCTGTTGTAGTAGAAGGTGATACTAATAAAATTGAAATGGATAACCTCGAACAAGTTCTTGCTGAACCTGGAGTGCAAATGCGTATATTCGGTAAACCAGAAATTAACGGACACCGCCGAATGGCTGTTATTCTTGCAATTGACGAAACAGTTGAAGCAGCACGCGAAAAAGCCGAAAGAGCCTATAATGCTCTCAAAGTAAATGTTCTCCCAAGATAGCAAAAAAACAACAAGAATAAACGAATAAAGGAGCTGAAATTCAGCTCCTTTATTCGTTTATACGATATCCGATAAATTAAAACTTATATCCCACACTTAATACCAATTGGTTATTATTATCTTTTATTTTTGCTGAATTTGACCGTTCTGTAACCTTATAATCATTCATCATGTCACTAAATTCGCCAAATGATGAGAATGCGCGATATACACTTTCTCTTGTTTTATGTACATATGCCATATCAATATAGAAACCTTTATAGCGATATCCACAACCGGCTGTTATATATTGAGTTGAATTATCAAATGTATATGCCGGATTAGTTCCTAAAGTATTAGTCCCTGATGTATAAATATACCTATCATTATCTTTTGCCACATTTTTTGCAGGAGATGTTTGATAACTATAACCGGCTCTGAGACTAAATGACGGCGTTACTCGATATTCTCCGCCAAGACGAATTATGTGAGATGCTTGATAATAATTGTCTATATCATCACTTTCTGCATAATACTCATTCCCATCAGGGTCTGATACCCTCATGCTATTATAACCAACATATTCATAGTCCATACTCAAAATACCGCGACCTCCTATCACTCCCGCAGCACTAAGAATTAAACGCCATGGAGTGCGCAAGTCATAATCATAATATGTATAATAGCCCTCATCAACTTCAACATATCCTTCTTTTGTTGGAACATATTCAGGTACTTTTTCACCCCTGTCATTCTGAGTTTGTATCTCCTTAGCATAGCTATATTCTATCCCTGCATATGCTTCATGTTGAAGATCATAAAACGTTGGTGTGTGAACAGCAATACCAAGGCGCAATTCATTTATTGGTTTAAAGATAAGACCAGCTTTGAAATTAAAACCATTACCTTTTACTCTTTGATAATTTCCCAAATCATACCATCCATTACCGGTAATAGTATTTAATCCATCAGTATCAACAACACGAGCACCAGTCAACTCTTCATCATAATATGAAGCAGATGTATAGCTTATATCAGTAAATCCAAATCCAATACCCCAATAAAGAGTATTCATTATATTTCCACCAAAATTAATGCTATATTCATCAACATACCCTTTTTCTCTCACATCAAAAGTTGCATCACCTCTTGTCCCATCTTGATACATTCCATCATAGGAACTATTTCCATTAGGATGAATCATATATGCATCATAAGCTAATATACTCAACCAGGGTGCATAAGAATCATAGTAACTCATATTCAATTCTTCTTCATTCCATCCATTGGTGAAATTAGCAATATAATTACTTAATGACGTATTTAATGAAGGAATATATCCTTGATATTTTCTATCAAATGAAGCAACACGATTAAATGAAGCTCCCCACGTAAAATAAGGCATTACTTCACTATTCAACTTAACAGCACCTACATATCCAAAATTATTACATGTAAATTTTGTTTGGTCGGTCTTCATTATACTACCCATTGAATTTGTTTCTGTGCCTTGGAAATCAAGATTTAAAGATAATCCTATTTCATTTGAACGATACACCCCTATACCTGCAGGGTTTTGATTTAGTGTAGATATATCTCCACCAAGAGCACCAAAAGCTCCTGCCATTGACACAAATCGTGCTGTCCCTTTTAAATCTGACTGAGAAAGTTGATATGCATCAATAGCACTTTGCGCTATTAACATCATTGGAGCAATCCCAATTAATGCTATAATAATTGACTTTTTCATAACTTCTATTATGTAAGAATTAATTTATATTATCTGTTTAAACCTGATTAATGGCGACCACCTCGTCGACCACCACTACTGCGACCGCCTCCACCATAGCTGCTGCTTCGAGAGCTACCTGATGAACGATAGGAACTTCCTCTATTGCCACTATTTGATTGGCGAGAGTATCCATCATTTCTTGATCCGGAATTCCGATTCCCTGAATTAGAAATTCCTGTTTCTCTATTTACATTTGATTGGCGACGTCCTGATGTAACCGATGTCCCATTTGAATTATTTCTATTGGGACGATAATATCCGCTATTACGTGATGGTGTTCCTCCCGGACGGCGACCAGGTGAATAGTTATGCCCCGGACGAGAAGGTCGATAAGACGGTTTTGATGGATAATGGGGCACCGGTCTCACATAATGAGGATAATAATATCCAGGATACCATGAGGGACCCCAATAGCTATACCAACTCCAATAAGGGCGATAATACCAAGATGGACCATACCAAGCATCATAATACCAAGGAGAATGCCATGACCAATACCATGAACTATAAGGATAACTCCAATAATACGGAGTATTTACATAATAAATGTTTATCTCGGTAGGCTCCTCTTGGGAATTATAATAATATTCCTTCAACTCGGCATCATTAGAACCACTCACAATCGACGGATTATAAAACCGTTCTATGCGACGAGTATATGTAAAATCTTCTGTCGCAATTGAGTCTATCAATGCTGATCCTGAGTAATTTTCAACACCACGTCTATTATATTCATCTACATCACGAGTTGAAGTTCCTGATACAAAATAGGTATCAGCTGCAGGATAATCATAATAATATGACGCATTGTTGTTATATTGAGTAGAATTCTTGACTTGTTGTTTTTTTTCTTCTTTCTTCTCTTTTGATGCATCATAATATATGTCATCATCATAGTAACTTTGAGCCACTATGCTATTGATACAACCTGACAAAATTACAAATAACATTAATTTTCTAACATTCATCATAATTCATCTTGTTTTAGATTTCATTTATATCAACTAAACTATTAATTGGACGATTTGCCCAACTAATAGTTTAATCTTCACCTATACAAATCTACTACAAAATTCTGATTTTTCTACGATAAAGTCATTTTATAACATTAATATTTACATATTTAACAATTATATCATTCTTCTTTATCTTCCTTTGGTATAGGTTTCAATTCAAAAGACGATGATACTAATGTAATACCCCAGTATATAAACGCTAATGATACTAACGTGCTCACCATTATAACATCATTTAAATACCCTGCTCCAATAAAAAAGAAACCAATAAACATCATTAAAACACCATTTAATAGTTTTATCCACCAATATTTATAATTCCGTATCGTAATTGACTCTATTACCGATATAGCTCCCCAATAAATAAATATTATTGATAAAAAATAAGGTAGCATCATCTCAGCCAGCTCTACTCTATCAACAAGCATAAAACCAATAAAGATGTTTAATATTCCGCCAAATAACCACCAACCCCAACTTTTAAGGCGATTTCGACTTGTTGAAATCAATAATTGTATAACTCCGGCACCTACAAGCATCCATCCAAATAATACTGACGCGACAGCATAGCCTGTTGCAGGTAATAGCCAATATGCCATACCACAAACAATCATCATGATTCCCACCAACATTACTGCCCACCAATATCTTGATTGACAGAGTCTTTTTAAATTCATAGCATCCATAATTTTTATAATTTAAACTTGATTTTGGTTTATAATTAAAACAATAAATCATCGTTTTTGTTGAATATTATTGAAAAACAACAATTTTATAAAAATAATGCGCTATGAAAAAGACAATGTTTATTTCAATGTGTTTAGCAACATTTTTTATTGTTAATGCTAAAACTTCTGACGAAATTCAACTTGATTCATTAAAAAAAAGTCATCAAATTGTATTTATCGGAGATGGAGACAATCCTCACAAAGATTCAATACGAGCAATGATAGATATGTTTTATATGGACCAATTTCGCCATTTTCAAGATCCACGAGCTCCATATTTTTTATTCATGAGTAAAGATAGCCAATTGGCAATGGGTATAGGTGGAGTTGTGCGCATGCGTGGATGGTATGATTGGGGAGGAGTCATTCCATATAACGGATTTATCCCTTACGCAATTTCTGTTCCTCGAGACAATATAAATCGAAAAAAAATAAGTACTACTCCCGCAGGAACAGCTTTATTTTTTCGAGTAATAGGTCGTAATCATGCACTCGGAGACTATCAATTATACATCGAAACCAATTTTGATGGCTATAATCAAGTTGGCATGAAATTAAAGAAAGCTTATGCAACTGTCAATGATTGGACCATAGGATATGCCAACTCAACATTTGGAGATCCCGCAGCATTTCCACCGTTAATTGATGCTCAAGGTCCACAAGCCGAAGTGCAAACGACCGCCGTACTCGTTCGATGGATGCACTCCTTTGATAAGAATTGGACTACCGCTGCATCAATCGAAGCACCACAATCTCAGGTAGGCTATGATAATATTACCACTGGAAAGCTGAATGATTGGGCTCCTAATATTGCCGCATTTGGACAATTTGGGTGGGGACACAACGAACACATCAGGCTATCAGGAATTATGCGAGTTCTCCCCTATCATGATATAGTAAATGGTTCTAATGAACGATGCATTGGTTGGGGCTTGCAACTTAGTTCAATATTCCGCCCTGCTGATCATTTAACCGTTTATGCTACTGTAAATGCGGGACGTGGATATGGTAGTCTCACAGGCGACTTGATAATGTCAAATTTTGATTTAATAAATAATCCTAACCGACCGGGAGAAATGTATGCTCCGTCATCATGGGCATGGTATGGTGCATTACAATATCACATTAGGCCTAACTTATTTGTAAGTGCAACCATTGGACAAGAACGTTTTGCGCCATCGAGACATATTGACCCCACAACCTACAAATATGGGCTATATAGCGCAATGAACGTCTTTTGGGATATTACTCCACGTGTTCAAGTAGCAGCTGAAGTCAACCTCGGCAAACGTCAAAATTTCAATGGCGAACACAATTATGCCCGCCGAGCCTGTCTTATGACTCAATTCAGTTTCTAACCCTTTTACCAGCTTCGCTTTTCATACCCCTCGACACATCGAGGGGTATTTGTGTTGAGGAGCTAATCAAGTCGTTTCGAAAATATTGCGGGAAAGGGTTTTAATCGCTAACTTTGCAGTATGATTTATCCGGAGAATTTTGAGCAAAAAATCGGTTTCTCTGCCGTCAGAGAAATGGTTAAGAAACATTGTGTTTCCACTCTTGGTATTGAATACTGCAACGAGATGGAGTTTTCGTCCCGTTTTGATGTGGTTAATCGTTGGTTATTATCTACAGCCGAAATGCTTAACATCATTAATGGCGAAGAAGCTCTACCTTTGGAAAATATACACGATGTAACCACCAGCCTTAAAGCAATCAGAGTTCCCGGAACATTTATTGTTGCCGGTGAACTTCTGCGTGTTCGCCAATCCCTTGGAGCTATCATTGAGATTGCATCGTTTTTCTCTCATCACCGAGAAGATGACAAAACGCCCTATCCCATTCTTGATGCTCTTGCTCAACAATTATCCCCATTTCCATTAATAACATCGGCCATCGATAGAGTGCTTGATCGTTTTGGTAATGTTAAAGATAATGCTTCGCCTGAGTTAGCAACAATTCGTCAATCTCTTGCTTCAACAACAGGAACAATCAACTCAATAATGCGTCGTGTGATGGCTCGCGCTCAACAATCGGGATACATTGAAGCTGACACAGCGCCATCAATGCGTGATGGACGATTAGTAATTCCGGTTGCACCCATGCACAAACGCAAAATCAACGGTATAGTACACGATGAATCGGCGTCAGGTAAAACCATCTATATTGAGCCGGCTGAGATAGTTGAAGCTAACAATCGCATCAGAGAGCTACAAATGGAGGAAAAACGAGAAATTACTCGCATCCTCACTATGATTGCCGACGAAATGCGACCTCACATTGATGAAATGCTTCACAGCTATTCTATACTCGGGGAGATCGATTTCATTCATGCCAAAGCAAAATTTGCACAAGAAATAAATGCACATCTTCCTTCAATCAACAACGAACCGGAACTTGAATGGTATCACGCATGCCATCCTGTGTTGCTTCAATCACTTCTCCGTCAAGGGAAAGAGATTGTACCACTTGACATTACCCTCTCGCAAGAAAACCGCATCCTGATTATTTCCGGACCTAATGCCGGAGGGAAGTCGGTGTGCCTGAAAACAGTAGGGATTGTGCAATATATGGCTCAATGTGGATTACTACCACCTGTATATGAAAATTCTCACATCGGCATTTTTGAGGATATTTTCATTGATATAGGAGACGACCAGTCGATTGAAGATGACCTAAGTACCTATAGTTCACACTTGCGTAACATGAAATATTGCCTTAACCGAGGCAAAGATAAAACGTTGATACTGATTGATGAATTTGGTGGGGGTACAGAGCCTCAAATAGGTGGAGCCATTGCTCAAGCTATACTCCGACAATTCAACAATAATAAAATGTGGGGGGTAATTACTACTCACTACCAGAATTTGAAACATTTTGCCGAAGATACTCCAGGACTGATTAACGGCTCAATGCTGTATGACCGCCACTTGATGCAACCCATGTTCCGCCTCTCGATAGGCAATCCAGGTAGCTCGTTTGCTATAGAGATAGCTCGCAAGACAGGACTCCCATTAGAAATTATTGCCGATGCAGAAGAAATAGTGGGTAGCGATTACATCAATCTTGACAAATATCTGCTTGACATCACTCGCGACAAACGATATTGGGAAAATAAGCGTATGTCTATACGCCAAAAGGAGAAAAAACTCGAACAATTGCTTGCCCAATATGAAGAAGATGCAACTACATTGAGAGAGAAACGTCGCGAAATCATCAACGAAGCAAAGACTGAGGCTCAACGTATTCTCGACAATAGTAATGCTACAATCGAACGTACAATTCATGACATCAAACGCGCACAAGCCGAGAAAGAAAAAACCATTGAGGCTCGTCGCCGTTTACAACAAGAAAAAGCGCATCTGATAGCTGAAGAGAAACAAGAACATCCCTTGTTACACAAAGCGCCCAAGACAAAGAAAAAAGCTTCGGCATCTACGCCAAAAACAGAAAAACGCCCAATAGTTGTTGGCGATAATGTAAAACTTGACGGACAAGGCACTGTGGGAAAAGTGCTTGAAATACAAGGTAAAAATGCAGTTGTTTTATTTGGTATGCTAAAAACGACAGTAAAACTTGACCGCTTAAAGCACACAATATCGCAACCGAAAGAGCCAAACCGACAAGCAACATTTGTATCATCGGCAACAACCGATAGTATGCGCGACCGACAACTAAATTTCAAGCAAGAGATTGATGTGCGTGGTATGCGTGTCGATGAAGCTGTTCAGGCAATAACTTATTTTATTGACGATGCTATACAATTCAATGCGCGCCAAGTGAGAGTCCTTCATGGAACAGGAACAGGTGCATTGAGACAATACTTAAGACAATATCTTGACACCGTAAATGGTGTGCGCTCCTATCGCGACGAACATGTTCAATTTGGCGGTGCCGGCATCACCATTATTGAATTAGAATAAGCAAGTAACAAATTTGTCTATTTAATTAACCTTTATTGGCTGAGACTTGCCAAAGGCAAGCGATGTTATAGCCCAGTATAAGGTCAAAGACCACAATGCTGGGTGGCTAGAGACACACAATATCAATGCCTTTAGGTATTGGATATTATGTGCCATCTGGTTTATAATTCCCCTAAATTATTTACGACTGAGGGGTACTATTAAGAACAAAGGGAAGATTTCTCTTTCGGGCGGCTCCACCGCCCTATTTCGAAATCTTCTATCTTTTCCTGCCGGAAGCTTAGGAATGAGAGAGAGGAAATCCCTATTTTAAACTATGGGCAAGCCGAAAACCGATGTAGTAGCTGCGGTAGACAGGACAGTAGTTGTCGCGAATCGACACTCGGCAGTCCTGCGCATTGCTTAACCAACTACTACCACGCCACACACGGGAAGAGCCTGTTGTGGGACCGGTGGGATTGTTGGTGGGACTTGATGAATAATAGCTACTGCCATACCAATCAGAACACCATTCCCATACATTTCCACTCATGTCATAAATCCCTAATTCGTTAGCTCACTTGGTCCCGACTTGATGTGTCGTGCTTGAGGAATTATACCTAAACCACGCTACATCACCTATATTATTACTTCCTGAGTATTTATATTCTTGAGACCTATTACCTCCGCGTGCGGCATACTCCCACTCTGCCTCGGTGGGCAAGCGGAATTGCAAGCCGGTGAGAAGATTTAATTTCTTTATAAACTCTTGGCAATCATTCCATGAAACTTGCTCTACCGGTTTGTTGTCGCCCTCATCATACGACGGATTATTACCCATTACCGTCTCCCACTCCTCTTGTGTTAGTTCATATTTGCTTATATAATAATTGCTCAACGTTACATTATGAGCAGGTTTTTCATCGGAATAAGCATCACTACCCTGCTCTGTTGTTGCTCCCATAGTGAAGGTACCGCCATTTACCTCTACCATATTATCGATTAAACGCTGTAACACTTGCTTGGTCGTTGATGATATGCCGGCTTTCCATCGTGGTGTGAGACCAAATGCCAATTTTAATTGGTTATCGTTTTTTGATTGTTAGACCACTAATGTTTCCTTTACGATTTTTCCATCTCTGAGCAATTCAACCTCATGATTTCCATAACTCAACGAAATCGATAAAGGAGTTACTCCTCTCTTAACGCCATCAATATAAACATCATCGCCATTGCGGTCGCTCGTTATTGTGTATTCTCGTCCTTGGGGTAAATCAACTTCAATGGTTGACAACTGCCCATCAGTGATAGTAACTTTGCGTGTTACCGTTCCACACCCTTTTTTACTTATCGTAAATTATATCCCAATCTACCAACCTTAAATATCTACTTGTTTGTCAATCTATTACATCAATATTTAAGAGTATTATCAAATTATTATCACATACAATTTGCATACAAAATCGGAGATTTAAGAAAAATAGTAATGCAAAAATACCACAACAAAATTTTCTGTCGTAGTATCTATCTTCTTTCACTTCCGACACCACAAAGGTATAAAAATAATGCTGACGAAAAGAGAAGTTGCAATGATTTCTTTTTTCGCCAGCATATTTTGCGCTGTCAATGCACAAATAAGTTTAGTCCGTTTTGGGTATATAGCCAATGGAATAAACTAAACCTGTTGGTCTATTTGTATTATTGTCTATTCTCATAAAACACTTTTTAACTTTTTTGTTTCGATATGGAGCGGCTATATGCAGTTTCAGATATTCTATCGCCTTGAGGTTTTGTAGAATTTTGCACCGAGTATAATGAATAAAAAATAGGTGTAAAATGAAACTGAAAAGTTTATTAGTAATGATGTTCACCATCGGAGCTGTAGAGTGTATTGCTCAAAGCGACACTCTCACACTAAAACGGTGCATCAAAATTGGCATTGAGAATAATCTCACGCTACAGCAAAAGCAGCAGGATATTCACATTGCTGAGATTGGACAGAGTGAGAATCGGCATAAACTGATTCCCGTTATTCAAGGATATGCAAATTTCGTCCACAATGTTGAACGAGCCACATCTGTTACAGATGGTTCAAACTTAAGTAAGTTGTTGGGCGTTGATGCTCCATATATGGTAGGTCAAGGCTTGGATTTTCAAACAACGGGAGGGTTTCAATTATCAATGTCTCTTTATAATCAAACACTCTATACGGGAATTCAGATTGCCGACAAGATGAAGGAGATTAGTGAGGCATCTTATGAGAAAGCTAAAGAGGATTTGACGGTAGAAATTTCTAAACTCTATTATTTAGCTCAAACTACTGCCAAGCAGATAGAACTCATACGCTCAAATATTGGGCGAATGGAGTCATTGAAGAGTATCACTTCAGCATTTTATGATAATGATATGGCATTGAAAGTAGATGTGCAGCGTGTAGATATAAATTTGGAGAATCTACGCACACAACTTACCAATGCCGAGGCAATGTATGAGCAGCAACTAAATCTATTACGCTATACGCTCGATTTCGCCCCCGATACACCAATATTGTTATCTACACTTAAAGGTTATATGGATTATGACGACAGTTATCTGTTGCGTGGTCTCTCCCCTGACCTATATGAATTGCAATTGCTTAATATGCAATCAGAGGTGTTGCAGAAACAGAAGAAGATGATTAATCAGGGGTATTTGCCTACACTCTCGTTGGTAGGAGCAACACAGTGGACGGCTTTCACCGACAAGTTTGAGAACTATTTTCATACGCACCCGACAAATAAGTGGTATAACCATACCTATTGGGGGTTACAGCTGAATGTGCCTATTTTTGACGGATTGGCAAAGCGAAATAAATCCCGCAAAGTGGCGGCTCAATATACCCAACTTCAAACAACCATTGCAGATACTGAAAAGAAACTTCAGACGCAATATCAAAACTCGCTTAATGATTGGCACAATAACATTCGTAATGCCGAGCGTCAGCGAGAGAATTACCGCTTGGCAGAGAGCGTCTATCTTGTAACATCAGACCAATACAAAGAGGGGGTGGCGTCAATGAGCGACCTGCTGCAAGATGAGATGCGTATGACAGAGGCACAGAACGGATATATATCGGCACTCTACAAATATATGGTATCAGAACTTTCTCTATTGAAATTGACAGGACAATTAAATCGCTTAACTGATTAACAAACAAAGTAAAAGGAATAAACAATGGAACAGAAAAAGAATAAATCGGGTAAGATATTTACCATTTTGGGTGCAACCATCCTCATAGGAGGTTTGGTGTGGATTGGGACACTCTTTTTTGGATTTGATTCAACAACCACTACTGACGACGCACAAGTTGAACAATATCTGTCGGCGATCAATGTGAAAGTGCCGGGATATATTGATGAGATTAGATTTACCGAGCATCAATATGTTCACAAGGGCGACACACTGCTTATCATCGATAATCGCGAGTATAAGATTCGTTTGATGGAGGCTGAGGCAATGCTCAAAGATGCAGAAGCAGGTAAGAGTACAATCGGAGCAACGCTTGACCGAACTGAAAACAGCGTTTTGGTTTTTGACTCCTCGATTGCTGAAATTGAGGCTCGCATAGCCAAACTGCGAAAGGACAAGGCTCGCTTTGAGAATCTTGTTGAGCGTAATGCCGCTACACCAATTCAACTGGAGCAGGTCGAAACAGAACTTATTGCATTGGAGGCCAAATTGGAATCTGTTAGGCAGCAAAAACGCACAGCAAACTCTTCAGTAACAGAGGTCGTTACCAAAACAGAGAGTATTGAGGCTGCCATTCTGCGTGCTACGGCAGCAGTTGATATGGCAAAGCTTAATCTATCATACACCGTCATTACTGCCCCCTGCGATGGCTGGTTAGGTCGTCGAGCTTTAGAGGTTGGTCAGTTGGTTAATGCAGGGCAAACCATTACGAATATTCTGCCAGATGAACAAAAGTGGATTATAGCCAATTACAAAGAGACTCAAATCAAAGAACTGACAGTTGGTCAGCGAGTTAAGGTTACTATTGATGCGTGGCCAGATGAGCAATTTGAGGGTATCATTACACATATTTCAGCCGCAACGGGTTCTAAATACTCGATGGTTCCAACCGATAACTCGGCAGGAAACTTTGTAAAGATTCAACAACGCATACCGGTTCGCATTGATTTTACACACCTCTCAAAAGAGGATAATAGAAAACTTGCCGCAGGAATGATGGCAGTAGTTGAAACTATTAATGATTAACGACAATGACAGCAGAAACCGCTAACACTCCCCGCCCAAAACTTTTCTACGATTGGGTTCCAAAGTGGCTGGGCGGCTTAATGTTCTTCTTCATCTTTATTCCCACAATGTTCCTGAGTGGTGCTTACAGTAGTAACGCTGCCGATATTGTGGGCGGATTGGGCATACTCTCCGAGCATATAATGATGGCAACCTTTGCTGCTGCCATCGGATTGGTGATAGCTGGTCCTTATGTATTGCCCGTACTACAATCGTTTGGAGCAAGACGAATATACATAATGGGATTCACCATAATGTTAGCACTTAACATCGTCTGTGGATATACAGAATCGGTTATTGTGCTCTCGATGTGTAGTTTTGCAATGGGTGTAGCATGAGTGTTTGTTATGTTGAATACGATATTCAGCATAATTAAGCACTTTGCAGGTATTGATCCTATGTCGATGCTATCGCCTTCAGGAGATGTTTCTCCTGAAGAGAAAAAAAAAGAAGAATCAAGGTCGTGCAATGTTGCAGAGTGTAACATTCTTTATTTTCCTGACCATTGGTCAGGTGGGTTCATATCTCACATCAAAGATTGCATACGAATACCGTTGGCAATACGCCCATTGGAATGTGGCAATATATGTTTTGGTTGCAATCTTGTTGGTTATGCTGATGATGGTGTCCTCGCATACCCGTGATAAATCCAAAATTGTGTGGCCACCATTGGGTCAAGCCTTGGCAGCAACTGCATTTTTCTTCTCGCTGACCTTTGTCTTTGTATATGGCAAGACTTACGATTGGTTTGAAGATTGGCGCATTTCGTTGGCTGCTGGAGTGGCTCTTGTCAGCGCTGGTACATTTATTCTACAACACTGTTTCAGCCGAAAGAGATTCATTGATCCCAAGGCGTTTACAGCTCCAAGTGTAAAAATGGCTACCGTATTCTTCACTTTGGTGATGATACTCAACTCCTCATCGGCTCTTTCGTCCGCCTTTATGGGTATGGCAATGAAACTCGATTCGGTGCAGACTGCATCAATGGGTAATTGGCAAATACTTGGGTTCTTTATTGCAATGGTTGTCAATATCACACTCATCAAGAAAGGGACACATCATCGTTGGGTGATTGTAGGAGGTTTTACGCTAATAACAGCCTCGTCCATATATATGTATTTCTTATATCAGGGAATGGCAACCTACGAGATGATGATTTTGCCTACGGTGCTACGAGGAGCAGGAATGTGGATGATATATGCCTACTGCGGATGTATGGGAATGAATGATTTGGATGCAGGCAAGCAACTCGGTTCGTGGGTATTTATAATGTTGATGTTTCGAGCCGTATTAGGTCCCGTGGGAGGTTCATCTCTCTATTCCAATGCTGTGTATCAACGCTCACAAAATCACATTGAGCGTTATGCCCAAGATATGGATGTAAGTAATTCCGCTGCGGCATCTTCGTTCCAACGCACACAGATGGGTATGGTGATGCAGGGCAAGAGTTATGTTGAGGCTACACAGATGGCATCAATGTCGGCAAAAGGTAGCGTACAGTTACAGGCTACGCTTGTTGCGCTGAAAGAGATTTCGGGTTGGACAATCTACGGAGGTATTGCCGTGATAATATTTGCACTGATTTTCCCTTATGAGGGAAGACGCAAACGATTGTTGCCAGATTCGGCAGCACCCTAAATGTTTCGTTCACGATACTCGGTAGGTGATAACCCTGTCTCTCGTTTGAAGAACTTGGCAAAGAATGAGGCGTTCGGGAAGTTCAATGAGTCTGATATTTGCCGCACAGTATCGGAGGAAGATTTCAGTTTGGATTTTGCATAGAGGACAACGGCATCGGATATGATTTTCGATGCCGGCACCCCTCGCACATCTTTAACTGCCACATTCAAATAGGTGGGAGTAATGCAAAGTTTCGAGGCATACCAGCCCACACTACGCTCTTTGTCATAGTGTTTGAAAACAAGCGAAATATAATCACGAACAATCTGCTTTTTTCGCGATAATTCAATCTCTTTTCCCATCATACGATGATTGTCGTAGATGGAGCATACACCATAGAAGAATGACATCAGCAGATTCTTCAACAAACCGTGATTGGCCGAAGGTTGAAGCCTTGAACGATGATAGATGCGTGAAAAAGTAGAATAGAGCTCGGTTACAAAAACAGATTCATCAGAAAACAATCCGACAACAGGATTTGCGCTGATTGTCTCCATATTGGAAACTATCTGGCGCACTAAATCAAAATCCTGCACATAGTCGGGCGAGAATGCAATTACATCGCACGCAAAATCCTCACTTGCATTCGCAATCTGAATAATACTGTTGGGAAAAATCATTACAATACTATTCGGAAGAAGAGAGTATTCAGATAAGTTGATAGATAGGCGAGCAGTGCCTTTGGTGATAATCCACAAACAGCCCAACTCCATCCTATGAGGTTGAAGATACTTGGCAACTTGTTCCTGTTGAACAATTGATTTGAGGACAACACCATCTTCAAGTGATACTGCCGGAATGGTATTCTGCACTGTTTTCATACACCGAAATAAATTGTAAGAATACAAAATTACAAACAAAATGGATTGGTTCAATATCTGAAAATATTAAAAGACCTGAATAGTCCAACATTGCGGAAAAACAAAAGAATATTTATGAGTTACACAACCCCGCTAATTGAGTATATGCACACTTTGAGTTCGCAATCGAACACAAAGGAGTCGTGTGCGGTGTTGCCGTTACACGATAGGGATTTTTTGCAACACACAATAGCAATGAAAATAATTTAAAGCTAAAATAATAGGGCAAGGTGGTAGATGAAGAAGGCTGCGAGCCACGCCACAAGAGTGTTGTATAGAACGGAAAATGCCCCATATTTCCAACTGCCCGACTCTTTCACTATTGCTGTTATTGATGCTATACATGGGCAATAGAGCAACACAAACACCATAAAACTCAATGCCGAAGCAATTGAAAACTCATTAGTTCCATCAACAACACCAAGCGTAGAAACGACAATCTCTTTTGCCGGGATACCTGCAACTATTGCTACTGTTGCTCGCCAATGAAATCCCAATGGTTGCATTACCGGATTAACCGCTTTACCCATCATTTCAAGGAATGAATCAGTTTCAGGGTTAATTTCAGGAGAAGAATTTGCGATTATTTCAGAGGGAGTATCTGCAACAGCATCATGGTGAGGGAAATAATTCAATGCCCACACTATTATACTTGCAAAGAGAATTATTCCTCCCATCTTACGAAGATATTGAGCCCCTTTATCCCACATGTGCATCAACGATGTTTTCATTGTCGGCATGCGATAAGGAGGTAATTCCATCACAAATGGTGTTTCATCTTCTCTGAAATAAAATTTACGCAAAATCCTTGCGGTAACGATAGCTATAAGTATGCCCAATATATATAAGCCAAATAATACAATAGCCGCATATTTGCTAAAAAACGCTCCGGCAAGCAATAAATAAATGGGCAAACGGGCAGAACATGACATAAACGGATTTATGAGCATCGTTATTATGCGACTGCTCTTACTCTCTATGGCTCGAGTTGCCAATATTGCAGGGACATTACAACCAAAACCCATAATCAACGGAATAAATGACTTGCCATGCAACCCTATCTTGTGCATCATGCGATCCATGATAAATGCCGCACGAGCCATATATCCGGAATCTTCCATGAAGGAAATAAAGAAATATAATATCAAAATATTAGGAAGAAATACAATTACCCCACCTACTCCCCCTATTATTCCATCAGAAATAAGAGATTTTAATGGTCCATCAGCCATTATATTATTTACCCATCCATCCAAGAATTTTACTCCGGCATCAATCCACTCCATGGGGTAAGCCCCCACTTGAAATGTCGCCCAAAAGATAAAAAACATTATCGCAAAAAAGATAGGAAAGCCAAATAATTTGCTTGTTACCAATGCATCAATTTGTCGAGTTGATTGTGCCACATCTTTTTCTTTTTCGGTCATTGTCTCAGCAAGCGCTCCGGCAATAAATCCATATTTTTCATTTGCGATAGCCGAAGTTATATCTTCTTCATACAATCGCTCTATTCGACGGACTTCTTTATTTCGTAACTCAATGAGTCTCTGATAATCAGATGATGTTTCCTTTAGTAACTGTTCAACTTCCCTGTCTCGTTCAAGAAATTTTATGGCAAGATAACGAGGGGAGAAATGAGCTTCAATTGATTTATCTTGTTTTAAGAAATCTTTCAATACCCTCACTCCTGCTTCTATATCACTGCCAAGATTGACATGCACATGACGCACCGACTTGTCTCGTCCCTCATATACCTCAATAATGCGATTAAACAATTCCTCTACACCCTCTCCTGTTCGAGAGATTGTAGGTACAACAGGTACCCCTATCATATTCCCAAGAGTATCATAGTCAAGTGTTGCACCGGTATTAAGCAACTCATCATACATATTGAGTGCAATCACCATACTGCGGTCCATGTCAATCAACTCTGTACTCAAATATAGATTTCGCTCAAGATTAGATGCATCAACAACATTTACAATAACATCAGGCATCTCATCTTTCAGATATCGACGAACATATAATTCCTCCGGAGAATAAGCCGACAATGAATATGTCCCAGGCAAATCAACTATATTGAATTTATATCCGCCATATTCAAATCGACCTTGCTTTGCATCAACAGTAACTCCACTATAATTCCCCACATGCTCATGTGCCCCTGATGCGATATTAAACAACGAGGTTTTACCACAATTTGGGTTGCCGATAAGGGCTATATTAATCGTATGACTCAAGCCTCGATATTCTCGAGAAAAGTCATCTTCTTCAGCCAAAACATTTAAGTGTGTAAAATCAGGGAGATTATTGGCATCAGCATCTTTGACAGGGATAACCTCTACAAGACGTGCTTCACTACGTCTCAAAGATATCTCATAGCCCATGAGACTATATTTAATAGGATCTCGCAACGGAGCGCTCAAAATAGCTGTAATAGGACGACCTTTCACAAAGCCCATTTCAAGAACTCGTTTGCGAAAAGCGCCATGTCCTAATATCTTTACTATTATACCGGTTTCGCCAGTTTTAAGATCTGATAACCTCATTGCCAATAAATTTGAGCACAAATATCCGAAAAACACCTCAATTAGAGAAATTATCGCACATAATTATTTATAACGATTATAAATAATAACATATCTTAACAAATAAACCATCCCCTCACAACCATTCCGGGACGATATCATACATAAATAAAAACTAATTCTTAAAAATGCTTTTTTATTAAGGGCAATTCATTAACTTTGCAAAATATATTACTATTTAAAACTATAATTAAATGCCCAATATATCTCAACGAGGACAGATAATGCCAGAATCGCCAATCCGCAAATTAGTACCATTATCGAATGATGCTAAAAATCGTGGTTTAAAGGTTTATCATCTCAATATCGGACAGCCTGACCTTCCTTCTCCGGCTGAAGGATTGGAAGTATTAAAACACATTGATAGAAAAGTACTTGAATATAGTCCATCAGAAGGGCTGTTGTCATTAAGGCAAAAACTCGAAAAATACTATAAACGATTTAACATCAACGTTGATGTCGATGATATAATCGTAACAACAGGAGGCTCTGAAGCTGTACTATTTGCATTCATGGCATGCCTTGATCCGGGAGATGAAATAATTGTACCTGAACCGGCATATGCCAATTATATGGCATTTGCTATTTCAGCAGGAGCTAAAATCGTTACTGTTCCCTCAAGTATTGATGAAGGCTTTGCGCTTCCTCCAGTAGAAAAATTTGAGGCTCTAATCACCCCTAAGACCAAAGGGATATTGATATGTAACCCTAATAATCCCACAGGATACCTCTATACACAAAAGGAGATGAATCAAATTAGGGATATTGTAAAAAAATATGACTTGTTCCTATTTTCCGATGAAGTATATCGTGAATTCTGTTATACCGGAGCCCCATATATTTCAGCATTCCATCTACCCGGAATTGAAGATCAAGTAGTACTTATTGATTCAGTCTCAAAACGATATAGCGAATGTGGAATACGCATTGGAGCAATCATCACCAAGCACAAAGAGCTAAAAAAGAATGTAATGAAATTCTGTCAAGCTCGTCTAAGCCCCCCACTATTGGGACAAATCGTTGCAGAAGCATCTATTGACGCATCTCCCGATTATATGTTGATGACCTACAATGAATATGTCGAACGACGCAAATTCCTTATCGACGGATTAAACAAAATACCCGGATGCTACTCTCCTATCCCAATGGGAGCATTTTACACCGTAGTGAGTCTTCCGGTAGATGATGCCGACAAGTTCTGCGAATGGTGTTTACGTGAATTTGAATATGAAGGACAAACTATATTCATGGCACCGGCATCGGGATTCTATACAACCAAAGGGGTTGGAAATAATGAAGTGCGCATGGCTTATGTCCTCAATAAAGAAGATTTATCTAAAGCTCTAAAGGTTCTTGCCGAAGCTCTTAAAGCATATCCCGGACGAACTAACTTATGAAATTTGAATTCTATATAGCACGACGATTGAGGCTAAAAAATTACGATGGTAGTAAACAAAACACTCCAAGTATTTCAATAGCCGTTATAGGTATTACATTGGCAATTGTCATTATGATGATTGCCATAGTTGTTGTATTAGGATTCAAACATGAAATCCGAGATAAAGTCATGGGGTTTGATGCACAAATAACAATTAGCAACTCTGATTATACCGAAAAAGATAAGAGCTTTATAACATTCAATGACACTTTAAAAAACATCATAACCACAGCTATTCCCAATGGTCAAACTTCCCTATCCATCAAACAGCCTGGAATACTAAAGACTGACAACGATTTTATGGGGATTATCTTTAAAGGAATGGATAAAAATTATGATTGGAAATTTATCTCTGACAATTTAACATCAGGCACTATACCTGATTATAATAATATTGAAGATAAAAATAAAATAATAATCTCTAAAGTTATATCTTCCTCTCTAAAACTGAATATCGGAGACAAAATATTTGCCTATTTCTTTGAAAATAACAAAATTCGCACACGACGCTTTGAAATTGCAGCTATATACGAGACCCATTTTGGTGAATATGATAAACTATTTGCTTTCACTTCTTTAAACACTCTTCAAGGATTAAATAATATTGATTCTATTACAGGAAATAGTATTGAAATTCGCAATTTGCCTATTTCTAAAATAGAAAACGCGTCATATAATCTTCAAGATAGCCTAATCCAAGCTTGTTACACAAATAAATTAAATTCATTGCATCGAGTTGATACTGTATATAATACCGGCGCACTATATTTTAATTGGCTTGACTTGCTTGACACCAACGTTATTGTCATTCTTATCCTTATGTCATTAGTCTCAGGTTTCACTCTTATATCAAGCATGTTCATTATTATTCTTGAAAGGATAAACATGATAGGCATAATGAAATCTCTTGGTGCAACCAACACCCAAATACGACGCATATTTATATATCTTACTGAGAGATTAGTAATTAAAGGTATTATCTGGGGAAATACGATTGCCCTTACAATAATATTTATTCAAGCAAAATTTAAACTCATCCCTCTTGATCCCGAAGCATATTACCTAAATTATGTCCCTACAGAAATCAATTGGTGGTATGTATTGTTACTGAATATAGGTGTCATAATCATTTCAGGGTTGATTTTGATACTACCCTCACATTTAATATCTACTATATCTCCTGCAAAAACCATAAAATTTGAATAAATCTTTTTTGGCACTCTATTTGTTACAATATAAGTTAACGAGCGATATCATTACCAGATTTTTTCGCTATTTTTGCACAACTTTTAATTTTAAAATCATAAATGACAGAAAATATTGATTTAGTAAAACTAATTACTGAAGGAATACAAGAACGCAAAGGTCATAAAATAACCCACGTTGATTTAAGCAATATAGAATCAGCTGCTGCCGAAAATTTTATTATATGCGAAGGAAATTCAACAATGCAGGTATCAGCAATAGCCGATAGCGTTAGAGAATATCTTCAAGAAAATGCAGGCATAAAGCCATATAATTATGATGGATACCAAAACTCACAATGGATTGTCATCGATTACGGCAATACATTAGTACATGTTTTTTTGCCGGAAATGCGTCAATTGTACAATCTTGAAGAGCTGTGGAGTGATGCTGTTATAAATGAAATACCCGATTTAGACTAAGATATATAAATATGAATCCAAAGCCAAACACAAATAAACGTCCCCAATTTAAATTCAGCCTATACTGGATGTATGCAATTGTTATAATATTTTTAGCAGGGACCTATCTTCTTGATGACAACACAATCACTAAAGAAGTAAGTTATTCTGACTTTGAAAAATATGTAACAGATGGAGGTGTAGAAAAAATTGTGATTTACACCAATAAAGATGAAGCAATTGCATTCGTCAATGACTCTTTAGCATCAAATATATTTCATAAAAGCCAAATACAAAAAGGGACAGAATACAAAATCATTACAGATATCCCATCAGCCGATAAATTACAAGATAAAATTGATGAGTGGAATAGTTCCGGTGTATTTACCGGCTCCGTTAAATATGAAAAATCAAGCGATTTCACATCTTTACTTTGGTCATTTGGTCCAATTGTTCTTCTCATCGCATTTTGGTTCTTTATAATGAAACGCATGTCAGGCAAAGATGGTGCCGGTGGCGGAGTATTTAGCGTAGGCAAATCAAAGGCAAAAATCTATGATAAGGACAACTCGGTTAATGTTACATTTAAAGATGTTGCAGGATTATCTGAGGCAAAAACCGAAATTGAGGAAATCGTTGAATTCTTGAAAAATCCACAACGCTACACCGAACTTGGAGGTAAAATTCCTAAAGGAGCATTACTCGTAGGACCTCCGGGAACGGGCAAAACATTGTTAGCTAAGGCTGTTGCCGGTGAGGCTAATGTCCCTTTCTTCTCAATGTCAGGTTCTGATTTTGTAGAAATGTTTGTTGGTGTGGGAGCATCTCGTGTAAGAGACCTATTCCGCCAGGCGAAAGAGAAATCCCCTTGTATCATATTTATTGACGAAATTGATGCTGTGGGACGAGCTCGTGGGAAAAATCCAAACATGGGAGCCAATGATGAACGCGAAAACACGCTAAACCAACTTCTTACCGAAATGGACGGATTTGGGTCTAATAGCGGTGTTATCATACTTGCGGCAACCAACCGAGCCGACATCTTAGATAAAGCATTGTTGCGTGCCGGACGTTTTGATCGCCAAATCTATGTTGAGCTACCCGATCTCAATGACCGCGTAGCAATATTCAACGTTCACCTACGCAATATAAAAATCGATGAAACAGTAGATGTTGAACTCCTTGCACGTCAAACGCCGGGATTTTCCGGTGCCGACATTGCAAATGTGTGTAACGAAGCCGCACTGATAGCTGCCCGCCAAAACAAATCAACAGTTGAGAAACAAGATTTCATTGATGCCGTTGATCGCATTATCGGCGGCTTGGAAAAACGTTCAAAAATCACCACCGAAGAAGAGAAACGATCAATAGCAATACATGAGGCCGGTCACGCCGCTCTTTCATGGCACTTACAATATGCCAACCCTCTCATTAAAGTAACCATTGTACCTCGAGGAAAAGCTCTTGGTGCCGCATGGTATTTACCTGAGGAAAGACAAATCACCACTTCACAAGCTCTCCTTGATGAGATGTGTGCAACACTTGGAGGTCGCGCTGCCGAAGAACTATTCTTAGGTCGCATATCAACGGGTGCGGCAAACGACCTTGAACGAGTAACAAAACAAGCCTATGCAATGGTTGTTTATTTTGGCATGAGTGATAAATTACCTAATCTTTGCTACTATGACTCAACAGGTCAAAATTATGGTTTTACGAAGCCATATAGTGAAGAACGAGCTAAAATCATTGATCAAGAAGTTTCTCGCATTATAGAAGAACAATATCAACGTGCTAAAGATATTCTTAGCAAATATGCCGATGGTCATGCTCAGCTCACCGAAGTGTTACTATCTCGTGAAGTAATATTTACCGAAGATGTTGAAAAGATATTTGGCAAACGTCAGTGGACATCTCGCACCGATGAAATATTAGCTGCTCGCTCAGCTGAAGCTGCCGAAGCCGAAAAAGCCGAAATTGAGCAAAACAAAAAGGATATTGAACAAACAAAAGAGAACGGCAAAAATGAAGCAGATTCATCAACACCACCTCCTGTTCCATCATCCAAAAGTAGAGAATAATTTTCCAAAATTCCATAAAGCCATGCTCAGAACAACATCTGACATGGCTTTAATTTTATTAACAGACAGATTATACTTATCTTTGCAGAGGATTTTGCACTATATCTTTAAATGAAAAAAATTGTACTGTTAATTATACTATTCATTTATGCTGGCACTATATGGAGCCAACATGTAAACATACAATACCCCGACTCGACAGGACAAGTATACTTTTATGTTCAACCATCTGAAGTAAAATCAAAAACTGAATATGCCGACTCAATCCAAGTCCTTCGCAAAACTCCAAACTGGTTTAAAGAATATCTATCTTCTTTGATGCGTGGGCATATTGATAGAACGCGAGAAAAACGAGTCGATTTAAGTTTTGCCATAACGCCATCATATACTCGTGAAGCAGGATTTGGTATTGGAGGGGCTGTAACAGGCTTGTATCGATATAACATGAATGACACTCTTCCCAATCCTTCTGATTTTTTGGCAACAGTAAATGCATCTTTAAATGGCTTTTATGTACTCACATTTAAAGGGAACAACCTATTCCCTGATAATCGATCTCGATTATCATATAAATTAGAATTATACAACAAGGCATTGGACTTTTGGGGTATTACATCGGAGGAAACCGCTAAAAATCCTAAATCAAAATATAACCGTAGGCAGATTGATTTACAAACTGAATACATCTACAAGATAAATCGTAATTTTTATGCAGGGGTACAACTTCGTTGCAACTATACAGATGCTCGCGATGTATGGGACATTAGCTATCTATTAGGAGAAAACAGACAATATTATGTTACCGGATTAGGTCTATCTTTTGAATTTGATTCTCGAGACAATCTACTGACACCTACCCGTGGCGTACACATTGCATATAAACCTATGGCATTTTTCAAAAGATTGGGAAATAGTCCAAAATCGTTCTATAGTCACACTTTTATTGCTAATTATTATCAACGCCTTTGGCATGGCTCAGTTATTGCATTTGACGGATATATGAAACTAAATAGTACATCAACCCCTTGGACTATGAGAGAGATGATTGCCGCTGATGGTTCTCGAATGAGAGGTTATTATATGGGATCATATATTGACAACAATCAAATTGCCACACAAATTGAACTACGCCAACACATTTGGGATAGATTTGGCATTGTTGCTTGGGGAGGCAACTCTTTAATTTTTTCATCATTTAAACAACTATCTAAACAAGATAATAAACCGGAATGGTTATATAATTTCGGAATTGGTTTGCGATTTGAATTTAAGCACAATGTTAATGCACGCATCGACTATGGTTTCGGAGATGGGACATCCGGAATTTTATTTGCTATTGGAGAAGCGTTCTAAAAAACCTTTAATATTTATTAACCATAATTGATGTCATTAAAAACTATCATTATCGGTCTTATTAGTAAAAACCATTAAAAGTTATGACATCACAAGAATTTGACCAATTGTACCGAAAAACTTATCCGATATTATATCGCTTAGTTTATCCTATACTTCGTGATGAGGAGGAATGTCGTGATGTGATTAATGATGTTTTTACCTATTTATTAGATAATTCCAATCAAGAAATTGCAAATATTGAGGGTTATTTATATCGAATGGCAAAAAACAAAGCACTATCAATCATATCTCGACAAGACACACTTTCTCGCTTTAAAAAGCTATACCCCATTGAAGCTGATTTAAACAATGTTTATGACCATGAACGAGAACGAATGTTATTGCAAGTTCTTCAATTTTTAGACCGACGGCTATCCCCTATTGCACGAGAAGCAATTTCTCTTGTTTTCGAAAAAGGACTATCTTATAAAGATGCCGCACAAAAAATGAATGTAACAACATCCGCCGTCAACAAACATGTAGTCAGAACACTAAAACTACTCCGCGAACATTTCAATAGCAAATAAAACTAATTCCCTTAATTATGAAAACATTAAACGAAACATATCGAGACGAAATCATTTCACGTCTAATAAATTCTCCTGAGACATTAACATTAGAAGATATTACACTCATAAAAAATAATACAGAACTTTCAGAATTATATAATGCAACAAATCTTCTCCAAGAAGCCTCTGCATTGAAAGATATAGAAATCCCTGATGTTGAAACGGAATTAATTAAATTTAAAGCTCAACGCCAAAATATAAGGTCAATCAAACCTTGGCAACCGTTAATGCGCATTGCCGCGATTTTTATTACCATTATAATTACATCAATCGTTATTGTTGCGGCATTTAATCCTCAGATTGTTGAATATATCACCGGTTATGATTCTCTCAACGAAGTTGAATCAATTGAAGAAACAAAAAACTCCCCTATTTCAACAACAGGCGGAACTACCGAAAACATAGTAATAACAAATGATCATGAATTAATATACGATAACATCTCTCTTAAAAGCATTACCGATGAATTATCAGAGATTTATGATGTTGATGTTGTTTATATAAATGAAAAAGCGACAGAGCTGAGATTGTACCTTAAAATTGAGCAAGGCAAGACTATTCAAGATGTTGTTGAAATGTTGCAATCCTTTGAACTATTTGCAACAACATTTGAAAATAACACATTGACAATCAACTAATAGATTATAACCATGAACAAATATTTATATATCATATTGACAATGATATTGGTGTGTCATGTCAATCTATCGGCTCAAACATTCACAAAAACTTATTACGATGAACCAATGCCCAATGTGTTACGAGATATCAACAACGCATACACTGATGGCAATATCCATTTCATTTTCAATGAACTTGAAGATTACACCGTAACAACAACGATTATCAACAAACCAATATTGGATGCCATTTATGAAGTAATTGGGTTTTATCCCATTAAGGTGACACGAGACGCCAATGACATTTTCATTGAATGTTGGCAAAAAGAAGAAAATAAACTTAAAGGACGTCTGATAGACGAGCATCGAAATCCGGTAGAATTTGCCAATGTTTCGTTATTCAACCCCATCGACTCTACCTTTATCACAGGTGGAGTAACAAACCAGAATGGTGATTTTGTAATTCCCACTAATGCAAAAACCGTATTGTTAAGAACTCGTTGCATTGGTTATATGCCATACTCCAAAGTTTACAATGTAGGTAATATAGGAACTGTTCACATTCATTCCAATGCGAAATTACTTAAAGAAGTACTTGTTGAACAGAAACAAATTTCCTATGATGGAGACAAAATTATAACTCACCCGACAGCGACACAAGTTAAACATTCAGCCGATTTATATTCTCTTTTAGGACAGCAACCATTTCCCGGATTATTTGTTGATGAGATAAATCGCTCAATAAAAGTATTCAATGGAGCACCAATAATATTGGTTGACGGAATAAAGCGCTCGGCATCTGAACTCATTTCAATCAATTCTAAGAATATTGCGAAATTTGAATATAGCCCTAATGTTCCTCTTAAATATCTTGACAGCGGAGCATCCGGAATTATATACGTCTATTTAAAACAGGCCAAAGATGGTGGGACATTTTACGCAAATTTCTCCGGCGCACCTACAACCAGATTTATAAATGCTGATGCCGGAACATCCTATAATCAAGGAAAATCAGAATTCACATTAGATTATTCATTTAATTGGAGAGACTATAATAAACGAGAAGTTGATATAGAAGAAAGCTATATCGGTGATGATTTCAGAGTAGATATTACTAAAGATGGGCAAGAATCCCCAATGGATTATAATCAACATAGCATAATCACCGGATATACTTATCGCCATGATAAATCACTTACATTCTCAGCAAAATTAAGAAACTATATTTGGACCAATCACAGCAAAGAGTATAGTAATGTAACAGATAGTTATTTAGGCAACTATTCGCAAATTGAAAGCGATCGTGGATACAAATATGCCCCATCATTAGACCTCTTTATAAAAAAAGAATGGGACAATGGGCAGTCTATTGAAGCGCAAGTCGTTGGTTCGCTTTCTGATAGCGAGCAAAGCAGAGATCTTAATAATGATTTTGCTACTGGTAATTCCGAAATATACTCATCAGTTGTTAATAGTAATCACAAATCACTTATAACAGAAATCTTATATTCTAAACAATTTGGCAAAAAAACTCAACTTTCGGCAGGTTTTCAAAACAGCTTAAACCACACATCAAACAATTATATCCTAAATGAAGCAAAAACAACACTCAGTAGTAATAACAACTATATCTATGCCGGATTAACTCAACGCATAGGCAAATCGGTTTTAAACATAGGCTCAGGCTTAAAAATGATATGGATGGAAAGTGAGGATAATAAACGTAATTTCACTCGCAATTTGTCATATCTAAGTTTTGGATTACCTATAGATCAAAAATTCCAAATTAATTTTAGCGGACGATACACGCCTTCAATACCTTCACTCTCAGAACTCACTGATGTTGAACAGGAATATGATGGTTATTTAGTAACAAATGGCAATAATAATCTAAAATGTAGCGAAAATTTATTTGGAAGATTACAAGGTTATTTTTCTCATAAAAGATTTTCAATGTCTATTGGAACTGAATATCTATATATTTCAAATCCTCGCTATCAAAATGTAGAATATCTTGGAAATGGAAAATTTATATCTCAATCCGACAATTTCAACAATTATAAACGTTTTGGATTGTATACTAATATTGCAATGACTGAAATCTTCAATAAACACCTCTCCTTTAATATATATTGCCTATATAATCACATGATTTCGAGCGATGATGCTTGGAGATATTCACTTGACGGATTTACCACTCAATTATCTGTCAATGCATATTTTGGAGATTGGGGAATCAGAGTATATTACAAAATCCCTGACAAATAT
Source organism: Muribaculaceae bacterium (assembly GCA_017436845.1). Classification (GTDB taxonomy): domain Bacteria; phylum Bacteroidota; class Bacteroidia; order Bacteroidales; family Muribaculaceae; genus RGIG4079. Next base: position 82,948 of record JAFSCJ010000018.1, on the reverse strand, counting down.
TTATTTGGTAACGAAAAACGAAAGAATGAAAATTGGAGCGCATTGACAATAGGATATCGGCCAAATAAACAATGGTATTTTTCTCTCACCGGTAATCTATTATTCCACTCAGCCGGCACAGAATATCCCAATTGGAAACTAAGCACCACAAATCCAAGATACACATATGTATCAATACAAAACAACGCAAATATGATAACATTCACCGCCCGCTATAACATTTCATTCGGACGCATCTTCGGAAAAACAAAACGCAGCCTCAACAACTCCGACTCCGGTCCTGCCGTATTAACTTTATAAAAAACTTTTTATTCATAATTACTTAAAACGTCGGTTGTAATAAACAATCGACGTTTTATTATGGCTAAATTTATGCGTATCTTTGCATCTGTTTTTCCGAGATAGTTTATGATATATAATTTTATAAATAGCATATTGAATTTGCTTAATGAAGCAAACGATTTCCTTTGGACATATATAATCATTGGCTTACTGATATTTAGCGCGTTATATTTTACAATACGCACTCGTGGAGTACAATTTGTATTGTTAAAAGATATGATACGCATTATGTTGGGACAAGACAAAAAGAAAGAAAAGATTCCACAGGATAAAACAAAGGGCAAATATATCAGTTCATTTGGTGCGTTTACGGTATCGCTTTCAAGTCGAGTTGGCACAGGAAATCTTGCAGGTGTCGCATCGGCGATATTTGTTGGCGGTCCCGGAGCTGTATTTTGGATGTGGATAATGGCTTTATTTGGAGCAGCAACAGCTTTTGTTGAGTCCACATTAGCCCAATTATACAAACGTCGCGGTAAAGATTCGTTTTATGGAGGCCCTGCCTACTATATGCAAAAAGGCTTACATCGTAAGTGGATGGGTATTGTATTTGCAATATTAATAACTACAACTTTTGGCATGGCCTATCAAGTAATACAAAGTAATACCCTCTGCGATTCTTTATCAAATGCAATAGGTATAGATAGAATTTCAATAGGAGTAGCCTTAACGATATGCACTTTAATCATTATTTTCGGTGGAATACATCGCATAACCGGTTTTTCAAATAAGATAGTTCCGGCAATGACATTAGGATATCTATTGCTGGCGCTATATATTGTATTTAGTAATATAGATTTACTTCCATCAGTATTTAAACAAATCATAGATGGTGCATTTGGATTAGAGCAAGTAACAGGAGGGACACTTGGCGCAGCTATGATGCAAGGTATAAAGCGTGGACTTTTTAGTAATGAGGCCGGTGAAGGTTCTGCTCCAAACGCAGCAGCTGTAGCAGACACATCTCACCCGGTAAAACAAGGTTTAGTTCAAGCATTAGGCGTATTTGTTGACACATTAATAATATGCACATGCACTGCATTTATCATTCTCATTTCGGGAGCACGCACCAGTGGAGCAGACGGGATATTGCTTACAACAAAAGCAATCGAAAGTCAAGTTGGTGAGTGGGGAAAATATTTTATGACTGCGGCAATATTCCTATTTGCCTATAGCACTATAATAGGCAACTATTTTTACGGAGAGGCGAACATTCGTTTTGTTACAAAAAGGGGTATTGCAGTAACATTATTTAGAATAATTACAGGTGGAGTAGTTATGGTTGGAGCTATTGTCAGCCTTCAAACAGCATGGAGTTTTGCCGATATTATGATGGGATTAATGACGATATTTAATCTAATTGCCATTCTGTTACTATCCAACAAAGTCTTTTTTCTCCTTCGCAATTATATCTCACAGAAAAAAGCAGGGAAAGAGCCTGAATTTCATCGTAATATGATGCCTGACATCGAAAAAGATATTGAATGTTGGGATTAAATAATATCAAACAATGACAATAGATTTAGCACTTGAAATCATTGGAACAATAGTTGGTATCCTATATTTATATTATGAATACAAAGCTAATGCTCTTGTGTGGATTATGGGGGCCATCATGCCTGCATTATCATTGATAGTATATTACAATGCAGGACTGTATGCTGATTTTGGGATAAACATTTATTACCTTATCGCCGCAATATATGGCTACATAGCATGGACATTTCATAAAAACGGAAAGGAGAAGAAAGAGCTACCCATTACATCAATGCCATTTAAATATTATATTCCGTCGTCAGTAATAACTATTATACTTTTTATCGCTATATCATATATTTTAATAAATTTCACCGATAGTAATATTCCTCTATGGGACTCTTTAACCACTGCACTAAGCATTATCGCAATGTGGATGATGGCTCGAAAATTTATAGAACAATGGATTGTGTGGATATCTATAGATATAATCTCCGTAGGCCTTTACATATATAAAGACATCTATTTTTATGCAACATTATATGCAATATATTCTATTGTCGCCATTTTTGGCTACTATAACTGGAAAAAATTAATGCAACATGACAACAATTGATCCATATAAATACTCACAATTCGTGATCGTTGGGAATGGAGAATTTCCTACCTCTCCTCTATCCTTAAAAATTATCAAAGACGCAACAAATGTGATACTATGTGATGGAGCGGCCAATTCATATATTAAAACCGGACGAAATTTTGATATAATTATTGGCGATGGAGATTCTGTTTCCGACGAAGTCAAACAAGATTATGCTTCAAAAATTATTATCAATAGCGATCAGGAAACAAACGATCAAACGAAAGCAGTAAATTTCCTTTACGCCAAAGGAATTTCTGATGTCTCAATTATAGGTGCAACAGGGAAAAGAGAAGATCATTCTTTGGGAAATATAAGCCTACTAATAGATTATATGCAGCGAGGAGTAAACGCTAAAATATTTACAGATTATGGCGTTTTCATCCCTATAACTGGAAACTCCAAGATACTAGTCAATCCAAAACAAAAAGTTTCCATTTTTAATTACAATTGTACTGAAATGTTGGCAATTGGTCTAAAATATCCAATTAGAGCATTTAATGCATTGTGGCAAGGGACTTTAAATGAAGCCACAAATAAAGAAATCATCATAAATGCCAATGGACAATATCTATTGTATTTAGCCTATTAATTTATTACCTTTGTATAATAAATCAAAGAACAATTATGATTGAATATATTAAAGGCGAAATAACTGAATTAACTCCTACATATACAGTTATTGAATGTGGAGGAGTGGGATATTTACTCAACATATCTTTACCTGCATTTACTCGCCTTGAAGGTGCTAAAAATGCTAAGCTATTAGTACATGAGGCAATTCGCGAAGATGCACATGTATTATATGGCTTTATTGATGAACAAGAAAGGACTCTATTCCGCCTATTAATAGGTGTATCCGGAGTTGGAGCAAATACCGCTCGCATGATTTTATCATCAATTGCAGCACCCGAACTTGAAATTGTTATTGCAAGTGGAGACCATGCCAAACTGAAAAACGTAAAAGGAATAGGCATAAAAACTGCTCAACGCATAATTGTTGACCTCAAAGATAAAATAAAACCTATAGGTGATGCGTTTATAATACAACCGACTGTTGCAAGTGAAGTCTTTGAAGAAGCTTTAGCGGCAATGGTTATGCTCGGCTTTGCACGACCTCAATCTCAAAAAGTCTTAAAAAAGTTATTTGATAATGAACCGTCGCTAAAAGTTGAAACTGCCATCAAAAAAGCTCTTACAATGATGTAAATAATTACAATCTAAACACATGCAAATATATTTGTCGGCTGTAACAGGCCTTTAATGAAAAAAGTATATAGTAAATTAAACAATAAACATGTAGTTATCGGAAGTTGCCTTGCGCTACTTTTGATATCTACTTTTTTTACTCAAGCGCAATATTATAAATCAGAGCTAAATCCTCCTGCTCCATCTAATACAACACCCCCACCTTCAAAAGTAAAAGGCGATTCAATTGAGATGCGATATGGCATCCAACCAACGGCACCTGACAATTATAATAATTTGATGCAGGAAAGAGGTCCATTAGATTTAAAAACGCCCTCTAATATAACAACAACGGCTGAATATGACATTGCAACCGGCTGTTACGTTATTCGCACTAAACTTGGAGATATTGATATTGCTACTCCATTTATGCTGTCAGCAAGCGAATATAACGACTGGCAAATGCGCCAGTCTATGCAAGAATATTATAGGATGCGCAATACCGAATTATTTGAGAAAAAAGAAAAGGAGCCTTTCAATATTCTTGATATGAATTTCGCCCTTGGTCCATTGGAAAAAATATTCGGACCCGGAGGAGTACAACTAAAGACTCAAGGTTCTGTTCAAATTCAAATGGGGGTTAAATCAAACAAAACCGATAACCCTGCTCTACCTCTAAATGCTCGTCGCAAAACCTATTTTGATTTTGACCAAAAAATTCAGGCGACTATTGGTGCTACAGTTGGTGATAAGCTAAAATTTAACATGACCTATAACACCGACGCAACATTTGATTTTGATTCAAAAAATCTCAAACTACAATATGAGGGAAAAGAAGATGATATAATTAAGAGTATTGAAGCCGGTAATGTTAGTATGACAACAGGCTCATCTCTCATTCGTGGTAGCACTGCCCTATTTGGGATTAAAACCAAACTACAATTTGGGAAATTAACTGCAACAGCTCTTGTCTCTCAACAAAATTCTGAATCTAAAACAGTTAACACTAAAGGAGGTGTGCAAACTACTGATTTCTCTATAAATTGTGATAATTACGATCAAAATAGGCACTATTTCTTATCTCATTTCTTTAGAGACAACTATGACCAATTTGCGTCAAAACTCCCATATGTATCATCAGGTGTTAATATTACTCGCATTGAGGTGTGGGTAACTAATAAAAGCAACAATTACAATCAATCTCGTAACATTGTTGCGTTCATGGACTTAGGAGAAAACCAAGTTTTTGCAAACTCTTATTGGCAACCAAATCTCTCATATAATAACCCTTCCAACTCATCAAATAATTTAATGAGCGTCATTAAGGAGCAATATCCCGATGCTCGTAATATTAATACAGTAACACAAGCTCTTGAGCCATTATCAGCCTACGGAATAAATGGAGGTAAAGACTTTGAAAAAGTAGAAAGTGCTCGTTTGCTTTCTTCTTCAGAATATACTCTAAACTCAACTCTTGGCTACATTTCAATCAAGACTGCTCTAAATGCCGATGAAGTACTTGGGGTTGCCTATGAATACACCTATAAAGGTCAAGTGTATCAAGTGGGTGAATTTTCGGGCGACATCACCACAACAGACAACTCTTTATACGTAAAAATGTTGAAGAGCACAACAGTAGCAACGAAATTACCAATGTGGGATTTGATGATGAAAAACGTTTACTCTCTTGGTGCTTATCAAATTCAAAAGAGTAATTTCAGAATGAATATTAAATACCTCAGTGATACAACAGGGACTGAAATAAACTACTTACCTATTCCGGGATTGAATAACATTTCACTTTTGCAAGTAATGAATCTTGACCGAATTGATTCAAATGAGCAATCAAATCCCGACGGATTCTTTGACTATATTGAAGGCTACACTGTTCTATCTTCTAATGGGAAAATCATATTCCCCGTCGTCGAACCTTTTGGTTCTCATCTTGCGAGCAAAATCAACAACCCGGAAATAGCTAAACAATATGTTTATCAAGAACTATATGATTCAACACTTGTCGTTGCACGACAATTTGCCGACAAAAACAAATTTGTGCTCACTGGTGAATATCAAGCATCGTCAGGTTCTCAAATCAGACTTAATGCAATAAACGTGCCTCGAGGCTCTGTCGTTGTTACAGCCGGAGGGGTACAACTCATTGAAAACAGTGATTATACCGTTGATTATTCAATGGGGATTGTTACTATCACAAATCAAAGTATTATCGATTCGGGACAAAGTATCAGTGTTTCTCTTGAAAATCAATCAATGTTTAGCACACAACGAAAAACATTATTGGGACTTGACCTTCAATATGCTTTTAACAAGGACTTTAATATAGGTGCTACAATATTACATTTTTCAGAAAAAGCATTAACAGAGAAAGTAAACATCGGAGACGAAGTGATTAATAACTCAATGTGGGGATTAAACTTATCTTATAACACCGAGTTTATGTGGTTAACCAACATGTTGAATAAAATACCTACAGTTAATGCTACCCAACCATCTCGATTAAGTCTAACTGCCGAATATGCACAATTAGTACCTAATAAACAAAAATCAGGTTCAACTCAAGGGAGTTCATATGTTGATGATTTTGAATCATCACAAACCGGCATCGACCTGCGCTCTCCCTATTCTTGGTTCTTGGCCCCAACACCATACGAATCCGGGACAAATGCCATGTTCCCCGAAGCTGCCTTATCTAATAATGTAGATTATGGTAAAAATCGTGCATTACTTGCATGGTACTACATCGACCGCATGTTTACTCAAAAAAACTCAAGTCTTGCACCCGGATATATTAAGAGCGACTTAAAACAATTATCAAACCCATACGTGCGCGAGGTTACATCTCGAGAAATATTTCCAGGAAGAGAATTAAGCTATGGCGAATCTTCAACAATTCAAACTCTAAACCTATCATTCTATCCTGAAGAACGAGGACCATACAACCTTGATGCAACAGACATTGATGACCAAGGGAAATTGTTAAATCCGGAAAAACGTTGGGGTGGTATCATGCGCAAAATGGATAATACAAATTTTGAGCAATCAAATATTGAATATGTTCAATTTTGGTTAATGAGCCCATTCCTTGATGAAGAAGTAACAAATCACGAAGGCGGAGACCTGTACATAAACTTTGGCGAAATGAGCGAAGACATCCTCAAAGATGGTTTAAAATCTTATGAAAATGGACTTCCAGTAGATGGAAATGAGCAATTCATAAAAACGACTTCATGGGGTAAAGTTTCCAGCCAAAATTCTTTGACATATGCATTTGACAACAACGCCGGATCACGTAAAAAACAAGACGTAGGTCTTGATGGATTGGTAAATGATGAAGAATTTAATTTTGATACATATAAAAATTATCTTGATCAATTACGACTCAAATTGCCGGTTTCAACAATAGAAGCGATGCAAGCTGATCAGTTCTCGCCATTCAACGACCCTGCCGGAGATAATTATCATTTCTTCCGAGGATATGACTATGATGAACAACGTCTATCTATCCTTGAGCGATATAAGCATTATAATGGTGTTGAAGGTAACTCATTATCACCTGAAGATACTACTGAACCTTTATATCAATCGTCACGCAGTGTTCCTGACGTAGAAGATATAAATCAGGATAATACTTTAAATGAGTATGAACGATATTTCCAATATCGTATTTCCATAAGACCTGAAGACTTTGTTGTCGGCAAAAACTTTATTACAGACAAGCAAGTATCACTTGTCAGAACTCGCGATGGCAAAGATACTGAAGTTGAATGGTATCAATTTAAAATACCTTTGAGTGAATATGAAAAAACCGTCGGCTCGATAAATGATTTCTCGACTATACGATTTGCACGTATATTTATGACCGGCTTTAAGCAAGTTACTCACTTGCGATTTGCGACACTTGAACTCGTAAGAGGTGAATGGCGCACATATGATTTCAATCTAAATAATCGTGGAGATGCTCCGGCTGAAGGGCAATTGGATTTATCAGTTGTTAACATTGAAGAAAATGCTGAACGTGAACCGGTAAACTACGTTTTGCCTCCTGGTGTTACTCGCATTGTCGACCCCGGGCAATCTCAAATCACCCAACTTAACGAACAATCAATGTCAATGAAAGTTGTTGGACTCCAAGCCGGTGATGCTCGCGGTGTATATCGAAATACATCTCTTGATTTGCGTAATTATAAACGTATGCAAATGTGGGTACACGCTGAAAAGCTCATTGACGATGTAACAAATCTTAAATCAGGCGAATTATCGGTGTTTATTCGTTTAGGCTCTGATGTTAAGAATAACTACTACGAATATGAAATACCTTTGACTCTAACTCCTCCCGGACAATATAATACCTATTTAACATCAGACAGATATATTGTTTGGCCGGAATCAAACTATTTGAATTTCAGTCTTCAAAGCCTTGTAAACCTCAAAAAAGAACGCAACGTTGAGAAGAGTCAGGAAGGCAGCAATGTAGGTTATGCAACATTATATACAGGACGAGATCCTGATAATGAGCAAAATCGCATGGCAGTACTTGGAAATCCATCATTAAGCGATGTTAGAGTAATTTTGGTGGGTGTACGTAACAACTCAAGTACAACCAAAGATGGTACAATATGGTTAAATGAATTAAAGGTTACCGATTTTGACAATAGCGGAGGTTGGGCAGCAAAAGCAAATGCAAATCTCGCATTATCTGATATCGCAACTCTCAACTTCGGCACCCACATCGAAACAGCCGGATTTGGTGGTGTTGATCAATCATTAAATTCTCGTCGACTTGATGACTATGAACAGTATAACTTTGCTGTACAAGCCGATTTAGGGCGTTTCTTACCTGAAAAAGCAAAATTGAAAGCTCCTATTTACTATTCTATAACAAAAGAAAAAACATCACCAAAATACAATCCTCTTGATCAAGACGTCTTATTACAAGATGCACTTGACGAAGCAAGTTCTAAACAAGAAAGAGATTCAATTAGCGACTACGCTATTGAACGTTCTACGGTTCAAAGTTTCAGTATATCGGGATTAAAATTTGATATTCAAAGTAAAAATCCGATGCCTTGGGATCCTGCCAATTTCACACTAAATTTTTCATTCAACAAACAGACACGCCATGATCCTACAACAGAGTATGAATATACCAATGATTATAGAGGCAGTTTCCAATATTCCTACACTCCATATGTAAAAGGGTTAAAACCTTTTGGATGGATAAAAAGCAAAAATAAAAATCTTAAATTCATCAAAGATTGGGAATTTAATTATCTACCAAATTCTATTTCATTCCTCACTACAATGTCTCGCTACTACTACGAACAACAAACTCGTAGTGAAGTGGATGTTATGTTCCAATTGCCTGTATCTGTCAGCAAAAATTTCCTTTGGGATAGACAATTTGCTTTAACTTGGAATTTAACAAAGAGTCTAAATCTGTCTTTCAACTCCAACACTTCAGCTCGTATTGAAGAACCGGTGGGCGCGGTAAATAAAAAATTATTCCCCGATAAATATCGTGAATGGAAAGATACTGTGTGGCAAAGCATTTTGCACATGGGTACACCATGGGCTTATAATCAAACATTTGTCGGTACATATAAAGCTCCTTTCAGTAAAATCCCCGTACTTGATTTCCTTACAGGCTCTGTCAGCTATAATGCGACATATCGTTGGGACAGAGGAGCTACAATTGACGGCGTTGATCTTGGTAACACCATCAGTAACCAATCAACATGGAATACTGATGGACGTTTGAATTTTGAATCAATCTATAAAAAGGTTCCTTATCTAAAAAAAATAGACCAACGTTTCTCAAAGAATAATCGTCAACGTTCAAAATTGAAACCCAAAAAATTTGAACGCACATTCCAATTGAAAACTGACACATCTCTAACTATTAAACATAATCTACGCAATAAAAAAGTAAAAGTTACGGCGGTTACAACGGCAGGCAAGCCTGTTGCTGTAAAAACAAAAGTTATTGATGCCAATACTATAGAAATTCTTAACAGAGGGGATGATAATGTTAAGTTTACAATTGTAGAAATTATTAAAGAAGATAAAAATATTTGGAAAGAAATAGAAGAACATGCTGTTAGATTTGCAATGATGCCCCGCAATGTATCAGTGCGTTGGCGCAAAACTAACTCTCTTTCTATTCCTCTATTCTCTCCTGAAATTGGCAATGTATTTGGTCAATCAAATAGTTATGGACCAATGGCACCGGGACTTGATTTCGCCTTCGGTTTTGTTGACGAAAACTATATATATGATGCAAAGGATCGAGGATGGCTCATTTGCGATAATGATCAAACATCGCCTGCAATGTGGTCAAAAGCCAATGAATTGAATATTGAATTAAATCTTGAACCGGTAAAAGGGCTTAAAATTCAATTAACAAGTAATCGCACTGATAATCGCACAAATCAAATTCAATTCATGTATGATGATATGCCAATAACCCGTACCGGTAGCTATACTAAAACTCACTGCGCCATAGCAACAGCATTAAGAGGAAGTAATGCAGATGATGGTTACTATAGTGAAGCATTTAACGATTTCCTTAACAATATTCCTGTTGTAGCAGATCGACTCAACAATAAATACATCGGACTAAATTATCCGTCTACCGGATTTATGAAAAACAATCCTCATGCAGGTGCTCCATACGATCCTGAAGTTGGAGGCATAAATCATGCAAGTAGCGATGTATTAATCCCAGCCTTTATCGCAGCTTATACCGGCAAAGACGCATCTAAAATTTACCTTGATCCATTCCCATCATTTGCACATGTCATGCCCAATTGGCGTGTCACATATGATGGTTTTATCAATCTCGGCAATATGCGCAAATGGTTCAAGTCATTTACGCTAAAACATGCCTATCAATGTACATATACTGTGGGCTCATACTCTTCTTACTTAAATTGGATTAGTGCTGATGGAGAACTACTTGGTTTTACTCTTGATGAACTAACAGGACAACCAATCCCCTCTTCGCCTTACAATATTTCATCAGTAGCAATTACCGAAAAATTTGCACCGCTTATTGGTGTTAATTTTACATTGAAAAATGAATTGCAATTTAATGCAGAATATCGCGATAGTCGCACATTGACATTGAACTCAAGTGCCGGTCAATTAGTAGAAGCAGCAACTAAGGGTATCACAATAGGTGCTGGATACAAGATTGTAGGCTTTAATTCTGTTCTTAAAATTAAAGGCTCACAACAAGGAATAAGCAATGATTTAACATTAAATGCCGATTTCTCTTTCCAAAAAAGCCAAGCCCTAATTCGTCGCATTGAAGATAACTATGCACAAGCAACAAGCGGAACACAATCGGTATCAATTAACCTGACGGCAAGCTATGTTATGAGTAAACGAATGACTATTGCAGCATTCTTTGACCATCAAATCAATACTCCACTTGTTTCATCAAGTGCTTACCCCACAACAAATAGTAGCTATGGTATATCATTTAATCTCTCACTTGCAAGATAATATTTATGGAAACTTTTAATGTCAAATGGAGCAAGACAATCTACTCGTCTACAATATTAGTTATCTTACTATTTATCGTAATTACGATATTTCAATTCAACACATTGGGATTATGGGGGTTGCTTATTATTGGACCTATAATACTATTTGTCTTAATATATGCCGCCTACCTATCTCCTATCTATCTGGTAGTAACCGATGATATTATTATGCTGAAGACGTTAATCGGGAGGAAAGTGTTTTAGATAAATGATATTGAAACTATCGAGTTGCACAAACTAACCGGAGCAAATGTACGCACATGTGGAAGCGGTGGCGTCTTGGGATATACAGGAAATTTCTATAATAAAGCAATTGGCAAATACATCTCATATGTCGGAAATTATGACCAAACATTTTTACTCACCCTTAAGACAGGTAAACGTTATTTACTTTCATGTCAAAATCCCGAAGAATTTGTCAAAACCATCAAAGCAAAAATAAAATAGACAAAAATGCTGAGAGTTCTCTCAGCATTTTTATTATATCGCAATAACTGATGGAGAAAAACGAGAGCCTCGAAGGTAATCGGCAGTTGACATACGTTTTTTCCCGGCAACTTGCAATGATAATATTTCTATGCGTGCATCTATGCAATCTATCATCAAGCGACTTCCATCAATAGTTATTTTACCCGGTGTCATTTCGCCTTTATATTCGACAACAGCAGTTTCAAATATTTTTGCTGAGATTGGAGTTCTTGCGCCATCTTTTATCTCTGTCCATGCAGCAGGATAAGGCGATAATCCTCTCACAAGATTATGTACATCAATAGCCTTTCTATCCCAATTTATACGGCATGTTTCTTTAAATATCTTGGGAGCAGGGGTAGGCTCTGCCCCTTGTAGCAAAGCATCTTGCGGTATAGGAATTAAATCTCCTGCTACAATATGCTCTATTGTATCAATTGTTAAATCAGCACCAAGCATCATCAATCGATCATGAATATCTCCTACATTATCTTCAGACCTAATTTCTATACGTTCCTGACGAATGATATCTCCTGTATCAATCTCATGTTTCAAAAAGAATGTTGTTACTCCCGTTTCAGTATCGCCATTAATTACTGCCCAATTTATTGGGGCAGCACCTCGATATTTAGGTAACAACGACGCATGAAGATTAAATGTCCCCAATCGAGGCATTGACCATACAATTTCAGGTAACATTCTAAATGCAATAACAACAAACAAATCAGCATTAAGGCTTCGCAATTCTTCGACAAAATCATCAGCCTTCAAACGTGGTGGTTGCATCAAATGCAATCCATGCTCTACTGCATATTGTTTTACAGGAGATTGCAATAATTTATGTCCACGACCTGCAGGTTTATCAGGCATTGTTACAACACCTACAATATTATATCCACCTTCATGTATACGGCGCAAACTTTCCACCGCAAAATCTGGTGTACCTAAAAATACTATCTTTAAATCTTCTTTATTCATACTCTTAAATATCATTCTTTTAATTTACGCCTTGAGCTAATGCTTGCCAAAGATTATCATTAGCCGGGATAGGAGCTGTTACATCAATTTGGGTTCCTGAAACAGGATGAATAAACTGTACCCTGCGAGCCATCAATGAAATACTGCCATCAGGATTACTACGTTTATCTCCATACTTTAAATCGCCTTTAATTGTACATCCAATGGATGATAACTGAACACGTATTTGGTGCTTCCTACCGGTCATTAGATTAACCTCCAGCAAATGATATCTATCGGATGATGCTATGTGGCGATAGCTAAGTTTTGCCTCTTTAGCTCCTGATTTGGGGCTTAAAGATGCATATGATTTATTGTTTCTCTCAACTGTTGTTATATAATGAGTCAATACATCTTCTGCTTTCGGTGGCTGATTTCGAGTTATTGCCCAGTAGGTTTTACGTACTTCTCCTTTTCGAAACATTTCATTTAGTCGAGTTAGTGCCTTAGATGTTTTTGCAAACACTACTACCCCACTCACGGGTCGATCAAGTCGATGCACTAATCCACAAAAAACATTTCCTGGTTTATTATATTTCTCCTTTATCCAATCTTTGAGGATTTCAACAAGAGGACGGTCTCCGGTTTTATCACCTTGGACAATTTCTCCCGATAACTTATTGACTATAATAATATGATTATCTTCGTACAGAACTTCCATTACTATTCTTTATTTCTACAAAGTTAATATTAGTAATGAACAAACGCAAATCTATCACTCTACAAACACTACAAACAAGTAGGGAAATGATTTATCAATCATTTCCCTACTTGTTAATACTATATTGGATGCTATATTAAATTCCAAGATCTTTTTTTATTGTTTCAATCTTAGCTTCTGCTGTTGCTATAGCATTGTCATAATCAGCTGCCGATTTCATTTCCCCCTTAACTTCAACATAGAATTTAATCTTAGGTTCTGTTCCTGAAGGACGAACAGAAATTTTAGTTCCATCAGCAGTAAAGAATTGGAGAACATTTGATGTAGTTGGGAAATTAAGTTTCCCGACAACCTCACCGACACCATTCTTGATAGTCAAGTCGGCATAATCTTTAATCTCAGTAATTTCACTTCCGGCAAGTTGTTTTGGCGGATTTGTACGGAATTGCTTCATAATCGCAACAATTTCTTCTGCTCCACTCTTACCTTTACGAACTAAAGAGATACCTGCTTCGCGAGAGTAACCATATTTAACATAAATATCTTGAAGCATTTGAGTAAAGTTCATACCCTTATCCTTTGCCCAAGCAGCAGCTTCAGCCATCAAAGATATAGCTGATACAGCATCTTTATCACGAGCAAAGTCTTCAGCTAAGAAACCATAACTTTCTTCGCCACCACCGATATAGCGATCTTTACCTTCCAATTCACGAATTACTGACGCAATCCATTTAAACCCAGTATAGCAATCATACATTTTTATATTATTGGCTTCAGCAATAGCTTTAATTGTTTCAGTAGTTACGATAGTCTTAACTATATATTCATTACCTTTTAGCAAACCAAGTTCAGTGCTACGAGTCATAATATAGTTAAGAAGAATCATAACTATTTGATTACCATTTATAAGGACATATTCACCTTTATCATCACGTATCACACATCCAATTCGGTCAGCATCCGGGTCCGATGCCATAATTAATTCAGCGCCCACCTCTTTTGCTTTCGCTATAGCCATAGCCATTGCTGATGGCACTTCTGGGTTGGGAGATTCTACTGTTGGGAAATCGCCTGAAGGAATATCTTGTTCCGGAACATTGATGATATTAGTAAATCCATAATTGCGAAGAGACGCAGGGATCAATTCAACACCTGTACCATGAATTGGAGTATAAACAATCTTCATATCTCCGTACTTGGCATTTGTTTCAGGGCTTAATGACAATCCTTTGATTGCGGCAAGGAATTTTTCATCAATTTCTTTTCCAATAATTTCGATTTTTGAGGGATCTCCTTGCATCTTAACGCTTTCGATACCTGTTATTTTATTGACATGGTCAATGATATTTGTATCATGTGGTGCAATTATTTGAGCCCCGTCTGACCAATATGCTTTATAACCATTGTACTCTTTTGGGTTGTGAGAAGCAGTAATATTTACACCGCTTTGACATCCAAGTTCACGAACAGCAAACGACAACTCGGGAGTTGGGCGGAAGCTATCAAAAAGATAAACTTTAATTCCATTTGCAGAGAATACATCGGCAACAATTTCTGCAAATTTACGGCTATTATTGCGCACATCATGACCTACTGCAACTTTAATCTCATCAAGATCGGCAAATGTCTCTTTCAAATAATTTGCAAGACCTTGGGTAGCTGATGCTACAGTATATTTATTCATGCGGTTACATCCTGCACCCATAATACCGCGCAATCCTCCTGTTCCAAATTCAAGATCACGATAGAATGATTCTATCAACTCCGTTTTATCCTCTGCATCCAACATGCGTTGAACTTCAGCACGAGTTTCTTCATCATAACCTGTACCAAGCCACACTTGTGCTTTTTCGGTTACTGATTTTAACAATTCGTCATTTTCCATAATTAGGTAATATTTATTATTAATTTCAATCTTACATTATAGACAAAGATAGCAGATAAACTTTGAACGTGCAAAATAATTAGTTACTTATTTACCATGTAAATATTTCTGTTAGAGTTGTTTTATTCCCACAAGCATCGGTTACTATTATTTTTACTTTATGACGTTTTCCTTTTGCGACTCTCGAATGTTCAAGTTTATAAGAAAGCAATGCATTCTTTCCATCATATTCAAACATTACCCATTTACCATCAATCTCTCCTCTATAAGTTTCTATCCCACTCAAATTATCAGATATTTTGAACGCTACACGACCATTTTTCATCCATCTCTTTTTATTGCGTGGCAAGACTTTAGGAGCTGTACTATCAATCGTTACGGCATAGCGACCAAACTGATTTACTCGAGTAGAGACAGCTCCATTCTCATATTTAGTGGCAACTGCAGTACGTCGTTTGCCTTTTATCCTTACTATACAATACTTTGACTTATCCGTCTGATTATCATTCGTGAGAGCTATTTTCATATCATAACTTTTATGCAATGGAATATTGGTATCGCCAATTTTATGCACATCAGAATTATAACCAGCTAAAGTAGAGGTCTCAACATCAAAAAATATATCCTCATAAAAAGTATTTGGTGTAAATTTCAAGTTTAGTCCATTCATATTGTAGGAATTATCTCCATTATAACGAAACAAAACTCCTTTACGCGTCTTAGACGGGAGCTCACACCGCTTACCTTTTATAACAAACTTCACTGATGATTTATTTCCATGTTCATCACACAATATATATTGACAATTATAATCACGTTCTTCGTTTATATCGATTACACCATTAGGGACTGACACATTAATCATCTCTGAAAGCACATTACTTTCAGGGACATAAGTTGTCATTACCCATGAGTTCTTTAATCTATCGGGATAATTCACAAGTGTGTTTACTGCTCGCGTTATATCAAATGAAAAGCGGTCTATCACTCTATGATATATCTCTGTTCCATCAACTATAAGTGTTAAATATTTTACACCATAAATATTACTCACATTAGGCATTTTATCGTATGCTTTTATTCCGGGTACAACCTTTCCCCATGCAGTAAAAGGAGTTGTTATCTGCGTCATTGTGCGATATGATGCCACAATCGTATCATCAACAACTCCATCATGAGGATATAACGCAATAGTTCTGATATCAGGCTTCACATTGTCTGCAATCAGCCCCTTAAAATAAGGCATTGGATCAAGAGCGTCTCCGGTTTCTAAATCCCTCACATCCATGTGTAAATGAGGACCTCCCGATGAGCCGACATTTCCACTAAAGGCAATTACCTCTCCTCGCTTAACAGGTATTTCATTGGGTTTAAACTCCAAATCGACACTAAACGACTCTTGTTTATATTGTTCAGCCTTTATTATTTTATCTATTTTCGATACAAACGATTGCAAGTGTCCATAAACAGTTACAAGCCCTATCGATGGATGCGTAACATACACAGCTCTTCCAAATCCCCATGGCGACACAAGCACACGCGAGACATACCCATCTTCAGCACAATATATCTTAAAACCGGTTTTCCCCTGAGTTTTAAAGTCTAATCCTGAATGGAAATGATTAGACCTCAACTCTCCAAAATTCCCACTCAATACAAGAGGAATATTTAAAGGTTTATGCAACTGCAGTAAATTCTCAGTTGCATAAGTCTTAAACGAGCATATTGCTATTAATATTATTAAAACTATTTTTCTCATTTTTATCTGTTTTTATTTGCTTTAGTTGCCAATTTCCCTAAGAAGAAGGTCATTGATGCTGTTCCATCCATTGTTGGCTCATTTGTTGAATAGTCGGCATAATCATCGTGATAAACTACTTCATTATTCTGAAAATCGGCATATTTATCTTCATTTCTTAAATGTACACCTTTTAATGATTTAAATATATTGGCATACACAGGACCATCCACCAATCCTCCTGTTACTTGTATATTTTCAAGATTAGTCAATGGTGCATGAGGATCTTTTGGGAAATCTCCATCGACAGGAAATCCCACCACCATACATTTACCCCATGGATTTACTCCAAACAGCCAATCTCGCATTGCAGTTTCTATCTCTATAAAACTATTATCACCCGACAACTCACGATATAACATTGCCTGCGTTATAAAAGCAACCGTCAAGTTATTTGAGCACCATATAAATGGTATCCCATTCTTAAAAGCATTATTCCCGGCACGTTCAGCAACACGTTGTAATCCAGTGCGGATATTTCGCAATGCCTCATTTTTTATTTTTTCATTAGTAACTGACGCCAAGTGTATATGCCCGAGATTCACAAATGGATACCATTGATAATGATGTGCAGAATCAGCACCCATCCATGGCGTAATAGGCTCTTGTCGAGCATAATCCACTGCTTCTACTAAGTATTTTCTATCTTTTGTGTATCGATACATCTCCATTGTTGCAAGCGTCATATCGTCCACCCAATTATCTTCCTCGTAGTAATAAGGTGAAGCACATGGTGCAGTTTGACACGCTCCAGGATTTGCTTTGGCTACATTGTAAGCATTATTTGATCTTGCCAATAAATCATAGGCAAAGTCTTTATCTATTTCCTCAAACAACTCAGCGCCAAGAGCAAACGATGAACAGAATTTGCCAACCGATGAAGCCAAACCTTTGCTATCGTTATAATTGCCCATCAGTCCATATGGTTTCCCCGAACATGGATACACAGGTCGTGCTTTACCTTTACCCCATCCATAATCAACAGTATCTCTTGCCGGCATTCCGGCAAATCTATGATCTCTATCGTCTGCTATCTGATTTAAAAATAACGTATCTGCCGGGTTCATCCTTCTCATCCATTCAAGACCCCATCTTGCTTCATCAAGAATATCCGGAATTCCATTGGCACCCAAATTACCCTTGGCATCATATTTATCATTCCAAACATTAGGCGTTTGCTTATAAGCAAACAACATCTGATACACAGCATTAGCTGATGTTGTCAAGTATTGCAAATAGTCAGAAGCATCATGCCATCCTCCTGTTACATCTACATATGTCCCATCATCTTTTCCACTCAACACAAGTATTCCATCATGTTGATGGCAAAAAGATTTTAATGACGGATTATAGCCACAACGCTGTTGACGCATGTAGAACAAAGGAATCTCTTGCGCTCCGTCATAAACATCATTGCCAATTTTTATTTTAGGTGAACGAGTCCCTAATGCCGTAATATAATATTCTCCGGGAGTAGTTATTGAAGAAAAATCTATGCGCAACGATATTTCCATTGGAGCCCAAGCATCAGTTATCTTTACATAATCCACATTTTTGGTCTCTCCGGTATTTACATTAGTTATTGTAAATTGAGAAATATCACTTAACATCGTGCTATCTACTTGATTAGAGATTAACATAACCGCTACCTTTACATCATCCTCAAGATATCCCACTTGATTTACTCTAATTACATTTTCTGAATTAGACACAGAATATAATGATGCTACGAAAGATATTAAAATAACTATATATCTATACATAAATTTGTCATTTTTAATTATGACGTAAAGATACAAATTCCCTTCCCTTTCAACAAAATCATTCTATAAAAATAACAACTCCCCTATCTCGCAGATAGAGGAGTCATACTTGTCAGCAATGAATCGCCACAATTTATTTCATCGCGAAAGTTGAAGCAGTTGCTATTTGTTGATAAGCATACAATCCGGTTTGCGAAAGTTCTACCTCCTGATAATCTCCTTGCGGAGTAATCATTTTAACATGAGAATCATCAACAAATGTCATGAACTTGTGAGATTCACCATTTACATTTACGCTCCACGAGTTATCTTCATCTTCAAAGTCAAGGCGCACAATGTTTCCATCTGTTTCACTTGTAATTGTATATCCTTTGCCATCACATTCGACTAAATAACGTCCACTCTCTCCATCTATTACTTTTTTGCCTTTTGCAATAGGATTTGAACCACTCCAAAATTCAATACTATTTATCACAAGAATATCAGCAAGAGCTGACACCTCATAAACAGGAACAATCCAAAATGCAACAAACACTAATTCATTAACAAACTTGCTTCCGATTGTTTTATTCCAATCCATTAGTTTATTTGTCAATGAAAAACTTCCAATACAAGATGTAAACATCATTGAGCCGGCAAGAGCCATAACAAGAGCAATACTTAAATACTTTTTCTTCATACAACAAAACTTTTTAGTAAATCATAATTTATATCTTCAAAGATAATAACAAAATCTAAATTACTTGCTTACATCGATCATAAAAATCCATTATCTTTTTCACATAAGCAACCGTTTGACGTCCTCGAAAATATCCGTATTTGCAAACCTCATCATTATAATACTCCGGTTTAGATTTCATCAAAATTGTTTCTGCTACATTTCCATCCCACATTTGCGGATTTTTTCCGTATTTTTTAGCCAATGCAATAGCATCATACACATGAGCAATTCCTGAATTATATGCGGCTATAATAAATTTCAATCGTTCGTTTTTATCAGGAACATATTTTGACAAGGATTTGTCTAACGACTTTATAATTTTAACCGCTGTTGAAATACTTGCCTCCGGATTTGCCATTTTATCATCAGTCAAACCATAGGCTCGGGCTGTGCTTGGCATTATCTGCATAATGCCTCGTGCGCCAGCCCACGACACAACTGTTGTATCAAAATGACTTTCAGTAAAGGCCTGAGCTGCCAACAATCGCCAATCCCAATCTATCTCTTTAGCATATTTTTTAAACAGATTATCATACGGGGATATACGACCATCTTTAAATTTGAAATTAGAAAAAGAAAATTCATTTTTGCTTAACTCAAAATACCGTTTCAACAACCATGATTGTGTTTCTTTAGGTTGTTCTTGATTTATCCATTGATTTATTGAATCGGCAAGCCATAATTTAGAAGGAGAAACACCCCATGCCGATCGTTGAGGGAATGAAACTTTGAGAGATATATCCAGATTATTAAAATAAGTCCTGTTTAATTGAGCTATATCACTATCTACAATTGTCAATGGAATTGCTCCGGTCGAAACCATTGCCACTAATTCTTCTGAAATCAATGTGTCTCGATTAATAGGATGTATATTAATTCCACCACCTAACTCATTATTTAGATTATTTAAACGATACTGATATTTTGAATCTTTCTCTACATACACATCTTTTCCAACCAATTCAGTAACATCGTTAATTAGATTTTCTTTCAATCTTGGCTGAACAAGCACTTGATATGTTATATTCTCTACTCCACATGGAATAACCTTTGATTTATATTCGGCTGTAATAGGAATCTCATAAGCGATCAAGTCAATATACCCGGTATCCAACATTTCAATCAATGTATTAAGATTGGGGGCTATTTCAATTTTTAATTTTATATCTTTATCTGTGGTCAATTTACTAACGAGGTCATAATCATAACCCATTGTCTCTTCTCGATATATAAAATAAGATGTTGGGCTATATAATGTTCCCACTCGCAAAGTGTCAGGAAATTTATGGGATGTTTTTTCGTCTCTGTCTAATGTACTATTTTCCCCACCACATGAAATTGCGACATAAATATAAAGGGTTAGTATCATTAAACTGATACAACCCTTTATTATTTGTATATTTTTCTTATTAATATTCAAATACGCCTTTTTCTGAAATAATTGTCAATTTATTTTGTGGGGCATCTTCTACTCTACCCACAATACGAGCAGGAATACCCATCTCCTCTGAAATCTCAATTACGCGCTTAGCGTCTTCTGGAGACAAATATATCTCCATGCGATGTCCCATGTTAAACACCTTATACATTTCTGCCAAATCTGTTCCTGACTCTTTGCTAATCAATTCAAACAATGGAGGAACGGGGAATAGATTATCTTTAATGACGTGTTTATTTTCAACAAAGTGCATAATCTTTGTTTGAGCTCCACCTGAACAATGCACCATACCATGAATTTTATGGCGCATTTCATCTAATAATTTCTTTATTACCGGAGCATAGGTGCGTGTTGGAGATAACACCAATTTACCTGCATTAATAGGAGAATTTTCAACAGCGTCAGTCAAATGCACCGAGCCGGAGTAAACGAGTTCAGAAGGGACATTTGCATCAAAACTTTCGGGATATCTCTCAGCCAAATATTTAGCAAATACATCATGACGAGCCGAGGTCAAACCATTGCTACCCATTCCGCCATTATAACCTTTTTCATAGGAAGCTTGACCATAAGAAGCAAGACCTACAATTACATCACCCCCTTTAATATTAGCATTGTTAATTACATCAGAACGTTTCATACGACAAGTTACTGTGCTATCTACTATAATTGTTCGTACAAGATCGCCAACATCAGCTGTCTCTCCACCGGTACTATAGATACTCACTCCCATTTCACGCAATTCAGCAAGTAATTCCTCTGTACCATTTATAATTGCCGCAATTACCTCTCCTGGAATCAATAATTTATTTCGACCTATTGTTGACGATACCAAAATATTATCGGTAGCACCAACACACAACAAGTCATCGATATTCATTATTAATGCATCCTGTGCTATTCCTTTCCACACGCTGATATCGCCTGTTTCTTTCCAATAGATATATGCCAACGAAGATTTTGTACCAGCGCCATCAGCATGCATGATGTTACAATATTCATCATCACCACCAAGTATATCCGGAATTATTTTACAAAATGCTTTAGGATATAATCCTTTATCTACATTCTTAATTGCATTGTGGACATCCTCTTTTGAGGCAGAAACTCCACGCATGTTATATCTTTGATCGCTCATATATATAATGATTTTTCTTTACTATAATACTATATAGCAATAACACAATATTGCCGGTAATACAAACAATAATGAGTCTATTCTATCTAATATTCCACCATGACCGGGAATAAAATTTCCGGAATCTTTAACACCAATTGTACGTTTTATTAATGATTCAATTAAATCACCCCACGTTGCAAATACAACTACGACAATAGCAAAACCTATCATCTCTATTATATCGATTCCTTGATAATATTCACCAAATACGTTTATAAATACAAATGATGACGCAACTGCAAAAAGTAATCCTCCAACAAATCCTGCCCACGATTTTTTAGGGGAAATGCGAGGACACATTTTATAAGGGATTAACTTACGCCCTAATAATGATCCAACAACGTAAGCACCGGTATCATTAAGCCATATCATTATAAACATCGCTAATATCACTTCCGGCGATTCCATATAATACAAATAAACCATTAACCATATAGGACCTGCGACATATAATAATCCTAATACAGAGTAAGCCAACGTATTTAATGGATTTTTATCCTTAGGCATATATAGTTGTGTAACAAAGCGCAATATCATCAATATAACCGGAGAAAACTCCAATAATTCTGATGATATAAATGTTACACTGATTATTGTAGGAATTAAAGATAATGCTAATAGGACATCCAATACCATTAACAATGGTTTAGTCTCTTGATTTGTGAGTTTGCTAAATTCTATCGTTCCAAGAATAATAAACAATATACATAGCGCAAAAAAGGCATACTCATTTGTAAGTAACGAACCGACAATTAGCCCTACATATATTAATCCTGAAAGACTTCGTAAAACAAGATTTTTCATATGAATTTCATCTTTAATTTCCAACTAACAAAATTAAGACTTTTTTTGCTTATACACTAATTTTCTAACGCACAATTATCTTTTCGACATGACGATATCCATCGGCATATATCTCAAACATATAAATTCCACTCCCGAATGAATCTAAATTAACATGTCCATTATCGGCATTAAAATTATAATCTCTCACTATTTTTCCTGCGATATCAAATATTTTAACATCGAATTTAGGAGCTTCTATCACTGATATTTTAATATTACGATGGGAAATTAATTCAAATAAAACCCTTTTATCGATTCCCACATTTTCTACTCCGACACGTTTTATTACCTCTTTTAGTCCTGCCAATGCATCCAAATTCCCGGCGCCCCATTGTGGATTTGTAATATCGGGAACATCATGCGAAGCTGTTGACATTGCAATTTCTCTTACTTCATCAACTGTTAAATCAGGATTAGCTTGTAGCCATAGGGCAAAAACGCCGGCAGCCAATGGAGATGATATTGATGTACCACATTCTGTAATCCAATAATAGTCAACGTCATCCACATTAGTTTTTGTCGCAAGAGATGATTTATATTCTTCACTTTGTTGATTGACATATGGCGTGCTTATCGATGATGTAACCCACGCTCCCGGTGCACAAAAATGAGGCAAACAACGTCCATCGATTAACTGTCCATTGCTACTATAATATGAAATATCTCCTTCAGTTATATTGTAATTTTTCTCCTCGCCTGCTATTGTTGTTGCTTTCCCTTTTGAGTTACTTGATCCAACCACAATAATGTTATATCCACAAGCCATGTCACTTACAGTGCAGTCTGATTGTCCATTAGAAAATCCCTCAATACCAAGGGATGTAAAATAAGAATTAGAGCCATCGGCATATCCGTCAACATGAACATCCTCATATCCCTCTATAATTATTCCGACAACATAACGACCATAAACGTCATCTTTTTCAAAATTGCTAATATAATAAGAACATAAAATATTATATCGATTATTTTCTGTATTCAACTCTGAACTTATGCGCACATATCCATTGAAATAATTCAGGTTATCGTCACCATCTGTTTTATAATCAGATGAGGACATCCCCCATTCTCTTAATTCTGCGCCCCCCACTAATGGAGATGTGTAAACTATCTGCTTGGTTATTCTATCATATATACACACAGCGACCTTAAACTCTCTACTATCGGCACTCCAAAAATCGGCACCACCGCCAAAATCAACGCCAACCCATTTCTTCGTATCAAAAACAAATGTTTTGAACTGATTGTTTTCTGATGAAAAATCCATTTTGAGTACATTTGGTCTGGCTCCTTCATTGCCAGCTGACATGCAAATTATTGCCTCCTCCCCTATTTTATCCAGATATTGAGAAAATAAGCCTGAGCCATCATGAGGTCCTATATATGAGCCTATAGATATATTAACAATTGCCGGTTTCCCAACACGCCGGGCATATTCTACTACATTTTCAACTCCGGCCAAGATAGTTCCGTCATATAAGCCACTTGTTGTTGCAACAATCTCAGCTCCGGGAGCAACTCCATGATACCCATTCCCTTTATAACTCCCAGTTAATACACCGGCTACTATTGTTGCGTGACATTGAGATAGATTATCGGTTTGCCAATTTGTGATATCGTCGGGTGTTGTTAAATCTATAATAGTTGCTGACGAATCGACATAACTCACAACTCGTTTTACCCTGCTATTGCCATCGTTATCTTTAAAATTTATGTGATTAGGGTCAAACCCAATATCAGAAAAACCAACTACAACACCACTTCCATCATACTTTTGAGGTAAATCAATTCCATTGTTTACTATATCAACATTAGACATGGCACGAGCGTTATTCATCATTGGCTCAGATACACATCCAATATTCACAGTGGCAACGGATATTATTTTCAAAACATCATCAATTGCAGATACAGGCACAAAAACCAGCAATAACTCATCTCGTTGATTTATTATTTTCACACCTAATGATTTCAGTTCATCAATAGCTGCATTATCTGAAATCTTAACTACACCTGAAACATATTTTTCCGTTTTTTGAATACTTTCAACCGACAATTTTTTCAACTGATATGTTGAACGTAAATCCATTTTTCTTTGCGCCGATAAATTGATTACCGAAACAACAATAAACATTATTAATACCGCAAACTTTCTCATAATGCAAACTTACGAAAAAAGCGACTATTTGACAATTGTCAGATAGTCGCTTTAGTATAAATTTAATTAATAATTATTTCACCAAGATGCGTTTTGTGTATTTTGCTGTTTCTCCTTGAACAGAAAGCAGATAAACTCCTTTTGAAAGATTTGACGCATCGATCATTATTGATTCATCTTGAGAAGAATCATTTAACACCTGCATTCCTGACATATTAAATAATCTAACATTCAATTTATTCTCTCCTGCAACAAATACCTCATATCTATTATCACCATTGGATGTAACTATGAGACGTTTTTCTTCAGTTATTACGTCACTAATACCGGCTTTAGATGCAATTGCCAATTTCAATCCTTCTATAACATTTAATTTACCGGCCCCCCATTTCACCTTAAGGAATGAATTTGTTACATAATCATCTTTAGTTGCTGATTCTTGCGCAATTTTTAAAATATCATCACGGTCTAAATACGGATTAGCTTCGAGCCACAACGCTACAGCTCCAGCCATAAAAGGAGAAGCCATTGATGTTCCTGCCATACCAGCCCAATAATGATTAACGCCATTAATTGTTGCTTTATACGCAAAGTCTGTTTCTGCATAACCCTCATTAGCAATCAAATATTTAACATAATAAGAACTATATGCTGAATATATCATACATCCTGGAGCACAAATATGAGGCAATTCACGTCCATCAACAAGTGTTCCATAACTTGAATATGAAGAAATCTCTTTCTCTGCTTCAAGTCCATATCCTCGAGAATTAAAAGATCCTACAGCAATAACATTATTGGCACATGCCATATTTGAAATAGTTCCATCATAAACAACATCATCCCATCCCGATTTGCTTTTTGTTGAAAATTCTGAATAATTCCCATCGCTATAAGCGTACACCTTTTGACCAGCTTCACCTTCAACAATAAACGCCATTACATAGTTTCCGGTATTTGCCGCTGTGTTTTGTAGATAATACTTTATAACAGAATTAAAACGATTATTATAACCATCAACCAATGCCGTAACACCTATATAGCTTCCATAAGAGCCCTTAAATGCCTTGTCAAAATTAGCATCTGAGATATCACCTTCTTCATATTGCTCGCCATTTGATACATAAATCCACTCCAATGATTTTCCATCAGAAGTAACCATCGATTTGTTTACTACAGGCATTTTATACACAATAGTATCAGCTAATACATCATAAACCATTGCGGTAACAGAAAAAGGCTTATCATCTGAGCCCCAAAATTCTACAGTTCCAGCATGCAAACCATCATATACATTTTCCACAACAAATGATTTTATTTTCTTATCACTTTCTGTAAATGTTTTATTTAAAACTATTTTTTCATTACCTTCATTTCCGGCAGAAACACATATTATTGCTTCCTTGCCTAAGATATCAAGATATTGACTGAACAAATCCGTTCCATCATGAGGTCCGACATTGCTTCCGATAGATAGATTAACAACACATGGTTTATTTTCTGATTGTGCATATAATATAATATTCTCAATACCATATATAATATTTGCATCAGTAAATACTCCGGCTGACATTGCAATATCTGCACCTTTGGCAACACCATAATATGGCAAATTCCGATCTGACTCATATCCACCGGCCAAAATACCTGCGACGTGGGTACCATGGGTCGCATCTCTCATATCTGTAGTGAATGAAGCAATTGCTTCAGGAGTTTCATAGGCATCATAACTTCCATTACTACCTAAAAACGTCCATACACGTTTTACACGAGATGCACTCTGATCTGAATTCATGAATGTGACGTGATTTGGATCTATACCTTGATCCATAAATCCGACTATGACTCCTGCTCCGGTATACTTGTGGTCAACCATCATTCCCAAATGAGCCCATGTCGTATTTGTAGCATTTCTTGCCTTATCCAACTTAGCATACATTTTTTTGCCAAATTGGATTCGTTTTACAGCCTCACTCTTGGCAAAAGTTTCAATGTGGTTGATTGGCAATGATACAATAGCTAAATGTTCTCTTTGTTTTAAGACCTTACATCCGGCAAGTTCAAGCTCCTCAATTGTTGCGTCACTACTTATTTCAACAATTGCCGCGATATTTTCCAATTGCGAGAAATCAGAAAACTCAGTAATCTTAGGTGAACTACCTGTTGACATAACCTCGGCTGATTGTCCCAACTTATATTCACGAAGGAGACGCAGACCATCAATATTAATTTTACTTTGAGCACTACAAAATAGAATTCCTATAAGCAAAAAAAACGTTAAGTATAATTTCCTCATATCAAAATAATTAGTTCATGGTACAAAGTTAACAAAATATCTATAATTTCAATTATATCATAAAAAGAAATCGTGCCACAATTAACAACCGTAGCACGATTTTTCTCTTTAAAATACTTTATTATTTTTCTTCTTCAACTTTTATTGTTTCAATATATTTGCGAAGAGCTTCATTTTCAGGATCCAATTCTAAGAATTTCAAATAATTCTCTTTTGCTTTTGCATTATCTCCAATCAAAATATAGTGACCTGCAATTTGGTTATATGCCTCAATATAATCTTGTTTACGAGCATCTTTCTTTTCAGGCTCTTGATCAAGTAATGATAATACTGTTACATAGCAAGCAGTTGATTCCTCGTTTGGCTTGTTGTTATTTTTAACAATACAAATACGAGCTTTACGTTGAGCGATACGATAATCATCAGGAACACGTTCTAATGTCATGTCGATATACTTAATAGCATTATCCAATGCTGCAACCTTTTTCAATGAATCTGTTTCAGTTGCGCCATGAGACATGTAACGACCGGCAAGGACATACAAATCATTTGTTTTATAATTACCGCTATCTATCAATCTTTGATATGCTTCAGCTGCTTTATCATATTTTTTCATAGAGTTATACGCGCTACTCAATTGTTTGATAAGATCAGTCTTTTCTGGGTTTACATCAATTGCTTTTTCATATTGAATCAATGCAAGAGAGTCTTTATCGAGTTCACGCAATACATCTCCAAATGAAGAATAGTCATTTGATGTATATTTGTTCTTCGCATCATTCAAGTTAAAGAATTCAATAGCTTGTTTTTCAGCTCCGGCATAGTCTTTCAACGCTGCTTTATTCAAGAATACAATACGGTGCAATTGAAAGTTTTTGGGATCATTTTTAAGAAGGTCAGATGCCAATGACAAACTTTCATCATAAAGTTGTCCATAATACAAAAGCACTGTATAACGCACTTTATCTTCTGTAAAGTGATTAGGATTTTTAATATATTTACCATATGCTACAGCAGCTTTTGACCATTGATCGTTTTGATAATATTTTTCAGCTAATTCACGTTGAGCAAGAGCTGAATTTGGTTGAAGTTCCAACAATTCTTCCAATTTCTTAATTGCAAATTCAGGACTTACAGAGAAATATACATTAGCATATTTTACATAAGCCGGTGTATTATCAGGGTCGAAAAGAATTGCATTTTCATAAAGAGCAGCTGCTTCTCCTGCAGCTTTTTCATCAGCCTTTACATCTCCTTGGAAAATCAAGCTATATGGATCTTTTTTATTAGCTTTCTTTGCACGTTCAACTGATTTAGAAATATCTTCGGCATATTTTACCGGATCGACATTATAATATGCACGAGCAATTGCTGTTAACAATTCTGCATTCTTTTTACCATAGTCGCGAGCTTTTTTAAAGAAATCGTCAGCTGCTTTTTCGTTTCCATTTTTCAATGCCAATTCACCTTTACCAACATAGTTAAATGGATTTTCAGGATTAGCGGCAATACCTGCATTAAAATATGCATCCGCTGCAGCATTATCCCCTTGGTTTAATGCAATTGCACCAAGATAATAGTTTGATTCGGCTTTATCAGTTGATGCATCATTAAGAGTCCGAGTAAGGATTGTTTTAGCATTTTCCAATTGGTCGGCTTTATAATACTCAATACCATCCTTGTAACCTTGCGCTGACATTACTAACGCACTTCCTAAAAATAAGGAAAACAAAAATTTAAACTTCATTTTTGAATCGTTTTATGTTTATTAAATTACTATTATTTGCTTATTAATTTAAGTTTACCATTCGAGGTTGTACTGTCGCAGGCAATACTCCTGTCATTTGTATGATTTTTTGTCCTTTAAATCCTGTTACGAAAGAGTAAAAGCCATGTGCAATGCTACCATTTGTCGCCGTTGTTATCATATATATTGAACGGAACAATGGGTAACTGCCATCATAGATATATGCTTGATATGGCTTATAAGCTTTTATCTCATCATCGCGACGCACTTTCAATACCTTAATTCGATTGTCAAATGATGATACCGTTGTATCTTGCTTCTCAAGAGATTTTGCGCGATGTTCACTTGTTATTTCAGCTGATCGCATATCTGAGCTAATCCAGCTTACCCCAATAATTCCTATTGCGCCTTTGATTTTTTGTACAGCTTCAAAAACTTCATCATTAGAATTTTGGGCATATACATTAGGACCAAAATCGCCACCATTCAACAAAGAATCACGCATGTATTTTACTGTACTTGATCCTTGGTGGTCAAATACCACTTGTATTTTTCCTGTCTTATTAGGCTCTATCTGACTCCATTCCGTTACCCTTCCTGACAATATTTCAGAGATTTCCTTTAATGATAATATTTCTACAGGATTTTCAGGATTTACAATTAATGCAATTGCATCAACCGCAATTTTACAAGAACGAGCATTTCTATCTTTACTTTTCAAGTAATCCTTTTCTTGTTTTGTCAACTCACGAGGGATTACAATAGTTTTTGTTTTCAACTCAATCAATGAATCTACGGCAGCACGTTCATTTGTATAATAAGGGATAACACTTGCATTGGGATATATATATTCAAACACTCCTATTTCTTGATTCATGATGTTTTCAAAACTATCATCGCACACAAGAGATGTCAATCCCGAAGTACTTGTGTTTTTAGTTTTACCAACACATGACGATAAAACTAACACAATTGATATTACAAAAAGAATTCTTATATATCTTTTCATAGTTCACCTCCTTTAAAATCGAGAATCGATACCTTTAAATTGTCTATACGCACGCCATATTCCGTAAACGATAAACATTACGCCTCCAGCCCAACGTAACCAATCATGCATCCATGAGAAATATCCGGCAAGCACCAGACCTCCCATTCCTACATATATACAAATCATTATAATGCCAAAAATTGTACGAGCCAATTTTGGTGCCTTCTTCTTTTCGTTTAATTCTTCTACCATACTGAGTATCAATAAATAAACGCATCAATGTGTGCCCATCGCCATGAATTTATGCATTTCAAAACCGACAGCGCACAACTTGCGATTGTAAAGTTAAACAAAAAACTTTTATAAAAGTGCGGTTTACATTAGATATTATAATCTATTAACACCTATTTAATCGACCTCTCAAGTTTATTAGTTACTTTTGCGATAGCAAAAAAATAACTGAAAATGTACGCACCACTCGCAGAACGACTAAGGCCAAAAACAATTGAAGAATACATTGGGCAATCCCACTTGGTTGGAAACGATTGTATTTTACGTCGCATGATAGACTCCGGAAATGTTTCCTCATTCATTTTGTGGGGACCTCCAGGTGTAGGCAAAACAACTCTTGCTCGAATCATTGCCAATACGACAAAATCGCCATTCTACACTCTTAGTGCCGTTCATGCAGGAGTAAAAGAAGTTAGAGAGGTGCTTGAGCATTGCAAGGCTGATGCTCGTAGCATGTTCTCGTCAAGTCGTCCTATTTTATTTATCGATGAAATCCATCGTTTCAACAAATCGCAACAAGATAGCTTGCTTGGAGCAGTCGAAAGTGGTATTGTTACACTCATTGGAGCCACAACTGAAAACCCTTCGTTTGAAGTAATTCGTCCTCTACTGTCTCGCGCTCAAGTATATGTTTTGAAGCCTCTAGATGCAAACGAACTGCAAGTATTGCTTGATAGAGCAATTTCAACCGATGAAATTCTCAAAAAACGAAACATTAAAATTGTAAGTACGTCGGCTCTATTTCGGTTTTCAGGAGGTGATGCTCGCAAATTACTAAATATTCTTGACTTATTAGAACAATCTACCGGAGTCAATGAAGAAATGATTATTGACGACGATCTTGTAACAAAACGTCTACAAGAAAATCCATCTGCATTTGACAAAAATGGAGAATTACATTATGATATTATTTCTGCATTTATAAAAAGTGTTAGAGGAAGTGACCCCGATGCGGCTATATATTGGCTTGCTCGATTGATTGCCGGAGGCGAAGACCCCGAATTCATTGCTCGCCGACTTGCAATCCTCGCTGCCGAAGACATTGGATTAGCAAATCATAATGCTCTATTACTTGCCAACGCAACATTTGACATACTGAAAAAAATCGGGTGGCCCGAAGGTCGCATCCCACTTGCAGAATGCACAATATACCTTGCGACATCGCCCAAAAGCAATTCGGCATACAATGCTATAAACTCGGCTCTCGAGCTGGTCAACTCTACAGGTGATCAACCTGTACCTTTGCATCTGCGCAATGCTCCAACTAAATTGATGGAAGATTTAGGCTATGGGAAAAATTACAAATATGCCCATAGCTATCCAGGGAATTTTGTCAAGCAACAATTCATGCCCGACACTTTACAAGGAGCAAAATTTTGGTCTCCTTGCGACAATGCGTCAGAAGCAAAAATGTATGAATTACACTCTAAACGATGGAATCAAGATTAGCAAGACATGAGCATGACATCATCCAAAATGATAATACGTCAAGTGAATCTATCTGATGCCAAAGCAATAACAGATATTTATAATCATTATATTCTCAATAGCGTTGCTTCATTTGAGACAGAAGCACTATCCCATGAAACGATGGAGAAACGCATCATTGAAATTTCATCAAATTTTCCATATTATGTGTGCGAAATTGATGGTAACATAGTAGGATATTGCTATGCACATCCTTGGAAAGAACGCGCAGCCTACAAATATACATTAGAAACAACTGTTTATATTGCCCCAAATCAAACTCATAAAGGGATAGGCAAAACATTAATGGAAACTCTCATTAATTCATGCAAAGAACAAAAATTCCACTCCATAATAGCATGTATTACCGGCAATAATAAAGCAAGTATCGCACTACATGAAAAGTTGGGTTTTAAAAAAGTATCCCACTTTGAACAAGTAGGATACAAACACAATCAAATTCTTGATGTTGTAGATTATCAATTATTGTTGAATACGCTTTAACACCAATACAATTACTCCATTTTTATCATACATCAAAACCGTATCATCTTCACCTTTTTTTGCTGACTCTACTTTCTCAAGAGCTACAAAAAATGATGTTTCAAGACTTTGATTAGGACATGCCTTCAAAGTTGAAATCAATTGATGGAATTGTATTGAATTTTCTTTATCCGGATCAATCAACAATTGTCCGTTAACGATATTGCACCCGGAATTACCATGTAATTTTAATTCAGGAATATCGATTACCATTTGAATTCCATCACCATCACATGATACATTTTCAATTGTCATAACTTGCCATGCTCCATTAAGATAATCCATGTTATGTTTCCTCAAAATCATTGTTTGCACTTTATTAGCATCAAACAAACTTAAATAATATTCATTACCAATGCGATCAATCATATAGGATTTCACTTGCCCTATTGTATAATTTATCTCATATTCAAATGGTGCTTCATGACAAGCCTTTTGTGTTGATATCACATTTTCAAATGTCAAATCGGTCCCTTTTACGACAAAATCACCATTTAATATATTACACCCGTTAGAACCATAAAATCTCTTCTCTGCAACAGAAAAATTAATATATGGTCTATTTTCCTCTCCGGTTACTTTCGCTCCATTTACCTCGGCAATAGTCCATTCGCCATTAAGAATTTTATCCGATATTTCCACAGCATAATGCTGTTTCTCTTCTTGACCTGCTGCGACTTGTGGCATCAATGGTTTTTCAGAAGATTTTTTGTTTTTCTTCGTTTTTTTCTTACTTGCCGTGGTCTGTTTTGTTGACTTAGATGATGTTGTCTGTGTTGTTTGATCTCCCGCCGACACTACAGTTGTTTCATTTTTTAGCAAACTGCAACTTGCCAACATCATTGCGGATAAACCTAAAATTGATATTAAAATTTTATTCATAATAGTCTTTATTTTATGACAAAGATACAACCAAAATATCAGAAATCACACGAGCAGATAAAATTCTCACTCTTTGTATCATGGATTTTATGTAATTTTGCCAAATAATTATAGTATTTCACAACTCATGAGAAATATTTATCTACAATTATTTCTGACATTTTTAAAAATAGGAGCATTCACATTTGGAGGCGGATGGGTGATGATTTCCATCATTGAGCGAGAAGTTGTCAACAAGCACAAATGGATTTCACGTGAAGATTTTCTCGACCTACTTGCTGTTGCACAATCATTACCGGGAATTCTTGCAGTAAATTTTGCTGTTGCCATAGGTGATAAACTACGAGGCTCTCGAGGGCGACTATGTGCAGCTCTCGGCACAATAATTCCCTCTTTTACAATAATCCTGCTCATAGCAATTTTTCTAACGCCCGAAACGATAAAAAACAATGAAACAATAAGCAAAATATTTATGGGAATGCGTCCTGCCGTTGTTGCATTGCTCATCGCTCCGGTTATAACAACTGCTCGCGCTGCTAAAATCAATTGGAAAACAATATTCATACCCATTTCAGTAGCACTACTCATTTGGTCAAAACTACCCTATATCTCAAACCCCATTATATACATCATCTTGGGAGGATTGGGAGGATATTTGTGGTACACACAACACAATTACGACAAGAGAAAGGAGGGACAAAATGATATATCTTAAACTCATTTGGTCCTATCTCAAAATCGGCATATTTGGTTTTGGTGGCGGATATGCGATGCTCTCGTTGATTGAACGCGAAATCGTCGGACAAGGATGGATTACTCGTCAAATGTTTACCGACATTGTCGCTATTTCTCAAATGACGCCGGGACCAATAGGCGTAAACTCAGCAACATACATCGGCTATGTAACCCCTGGAGCTGTTAATCCGGAATTTGCCCACCCTCTATGGGGTATCTTAGGCTCCATTCTATGCACTCTCGTTGTGGTAATTCCATCGTATATTATGGTTATTTATACGAGTCATTTCATTTCTCGACACAAAGAAAGCCTTGCATTAAAAGGAATCTTTGCCGGCATTCGCCCCGTATGCGTCGGTCTTATCGCCTCATCGGCCCTGCTTCTCATGAATCAAGAAAATTTTGGTACAGAACAATATAATGTAATTTGCAGTATCATAATATGCATTACATCTTTTTGCCTTGTGTTTTTTGCTAAGATACATCCCATTATAGTAATAATACTTGCCGGGCTTGCCGGTTTGATAATATTTTGATAGAACATGGTCAACTACGACGAAGCAATTAATTTCTTATATACCCAATTGCCAATGTTCCAACGCATGGGAGCAAACGCCTATAAACCGGGACTCGATACATCGATTGCCCTCGACAAAGCATTTGGCAACCCACATTTGCGTTTCCCATCTATTCACATTGCCGGGACCAATGGTAAAGGCTCAACAGCACACACACTTGCGGCAATATTGCAAAGTGCGGGATATAGAGTCGGACTATACACATCACCCCATCTTGTTGATTTCCGCGAACGAATTCGTGTCAATGGAGAAATGATTTCCCACAACGCAGTAATCAATTTTGTCAATCGCTATCAATCCCTCAATCTTGACTGCAAGCCATCATTCTTTGAATTGACCATGACAATGGCATTTGAGCATTTTGCTAATGAAAAGGTAGATATTGCAGTTATTGAGACCGGTCTTGGCGGACGACTTGATAGCACCAACATAATAACTCCTATTCTTAGCATTATAACAAATATATCTTTTGACCACACTGCTTTTCTCGGTGATACACTTGCTGCCATCGCTTCAGAAAAAGCAGGTATTATAAAGCGTAACATTCCTGTCGTTGTGGGCGAAGCAAGCGGTGATGTCAAGCAGACATTCCTTGACAAATCAACAGAGATGAACTCTCCTATTAAGTTTGCCGATGAGAACAAAGCATTTTCATCAGCAGAACTTACGCCAGACGGATATCTTTATCACAACACCCCTTTTGGCAATATTACTGGAGAACTTACAGGAGAATGTCAACAAAAAAACACAGCAACAATACTTTCTGCTATTGAACAGCTTCGACTAATCGGTTGGGAGATAACGCCTGACGCAGTTAAACAAGGTTTTGCCAATGTGTGTAAACTCACCGGACTTGCCGGTCGTTGGATGGAATTACAACAATCACCAAGAGTTGTGTGCGACACCGGACACAACGTTGGCGGATGGGAATACCTTTCTCGACAATTATCTCAGATTAAAGGGAAGTTACACATGGTAATAGGCTTTGTCAACGATAAAGACATTTCACACATCCTTGACATGATGCCACGCAATGCCACATATTACTTCACTCGAGCCGACATTCCACGAGCATTGCCTGCTAACGAGGTCAAGACAATTGCCGAGGAGAAAGGATTGTCAGGGAAGGCTTATAGCACCGTTGCCGAAGCCTACAACAACGCGCTCACTAATGCAACAAGCGATGACACAATCTTCATTGGGGGGAGCACCTTCGTTGTAGCCGACCTCCTCTCCCACCTCAAACAATAACTTAAACTGTAGCACTTTAATGATATAGCTTACACAATACATGCGAAGCACAATCACCCATAGCGACTTAAAAAAAAGCATAAATATCGTTAACAGGCAATCACTATAAATTTCGGACGGAATCTATATAAGATATTATTTTATCCACAGACACATCTTTTAATAAAACTCGTTTATTTTTATCAAGTAAATAAAATGTCGGCACTGTTTGTATAAAATATAATAATTCTTCATCGAGCAAATAATTTACATCAAAACCATTAATCCATCCGGCTAATTCTTTCTGTTCCGGTTTATTCCCAATAATATCTATTGATAAAACTTTCAACATTCCCGATGAAAGCACATTTCTTATACGTTCTGATTTTTCCAATTTCCGTTTAGCTTCTTTACATTCATGACACTCAGAAGAATTGAAATACAATAATATATACGGCGAGGAAATATCGTATAACTGACATGTTTTATTATTGTATACAAAAGACAAATTAGAAGCAATATCTCCAACCCTATTTTTCATTGCCATTTCAATCCTAAATTGAGCTCTCACTTTGTAATATTCATTTAATGGTAATTTTAACATCTCACGAAGAATCATCACATACATCTCTTCATCCTTATATATTGAGAGAGAATTATCAAAATATTGTTTCAATATATCATCAACTCGAGATAATGCTGCATTATTGTCCATACACCTGATTAATAGATTTGTGACTCCAATTTTGGCAACACTATCAGGGACATGCGTCAACAAATATATAAAATCTTTGAAACCAGTAATATCATTTAAAATATTTTCATCTTCAAATTCAGTATTATCCCAAAAGTGAACGCATATATAATTCATGCGTTCACTTCTTGAGATAATGTTCTCAGGGATCTCGGGATATTTGATTTTATTATTCTGAGATAAAATATTAAAAAAGAGACAAAATGATATTATTAAAATAATTATAACCCTCATTTTTTCATTCAAAGCGATGGAATAAATGTATAACCAAATGTTAGTCCAAAATTACTCTTTGTTCCATACTGAATACCCACATCTAAAGCACCTGGTCCAATTGCCCATGTTATACCTCCATATAGCATCAATTCTGAATATGATGTAGGCATAAATGAATAATTAGCTCCGGCACCGAGATAAGGAGATATTTGATAATTTTTGATTATCAAAGGTAAATATGCTCTTCCGGAAATACCAATATCGCCTGAACCTTCATTACTGCCACTTGATGATACAGCTCCTATATTGGCATTAATAGCAACATCTAAATAATTTTTATATAAAAATGTACCCAATCTAACATTCAACATATATGTTGAACTTCCATCTCCGCCATTAAATTGAGCTCCACCATAAACGAATAATCGACGCGTTCCATTTCTTTCTATTCGCACAGGCATATATTTCTGGATATCAAGGCTATCTACATTCCATGCATCCATACATTCCAGTGTATCATCTTCAAGAATACGCCATAATTCTCTATATCTTCCCGAATAGACTACAATATCATAATTCCTAAATTCATTAACGAAAGGGATCAAGACTTTTTTCTTATATGAATTTTCAAATTTTATATAATCATCCTTAACATATAAATTAAGATGTTCGCTCATAACCACAGCACCATTAATATTCTTAGATATGGTTGTGTCACATAATACATTCTTTTGCTCTATTCCCTTGCCTGCAATATCAAATACCGATATAACAGTCACAATAATATATATGACATATTTTCTCATCGTCCTAAATTTGCATTAAAATATTTTGTTACACCCAATGATAAGCCATATGAAATCTTAGCACCCGAAGAAAACGGTATATTTATATTCCCAATTATATCATACGATAATGTTCGAGATTTATTCATGAATGAAACACCCGCAGATGGGGAAAAATTTAAGTTATTATTTCCGCCTCCAAATGTATCTGTTATTCCAGCTCCCACCATAAACAAGCCTAATGTCTTATACATAGATACACCAATATTTCCATAGGCATTCCCACTTATTTTAGATAATCCTATATTAACGGTTGCACTTACCATGTTATTTGTATAAAATCCAATACGTCCATTAATCGAGTACATTGATTCAGCAATATTTCCTCCCGCATATACTAAAAGATTTGGATTATATTTATCAATTAACTTGCGTATTGTACTCCTATTCTGATATTTCGTATTTTGTTCTTGGAGTTCTGTAAGGTGAGAAGCAAAAGGCGTTTTATCAACCTCGTCACTTTTCATACATTCAATCCCTTTGCTCAAATACTCTTCGGCTTTATCATAATACATTAAGTTCTCCCACATCGTACTTGCAAACACATAAGTGACATAATAATTCGGATAAATATCTATTACTTCTTGAATGAGAACCAACGCTTGAATTTGCTGCCCATTAACAAACAATTTGTTTGCTCGTTTAAATGCAACATTAATTGAATCTTGATTTATTGCCGGTGAAGACCTTCTATATTCTAATATCTGTTTATAATTACGATTATCATCATTTATCCATGACGGGACATTGGCGTCTCTCATAAATGATTCTGCTAAATCCGGATAATTCATCAATGCTAAAATTTGCCCCGTATAAAAATTTGCATACTTGGCATTTAACAATCGTGCTCTATCGATATTTATTAATGCCCCATCGTACACTTTTTTAACAGCAAGAGCATAAGCATATTCTGCGACAATGTCTCCATCAACCCCTTTTCCAAGATTACATTCTTGCAATTCGTTATCTATTATTTCTTTATAGATTTTAAATGAATATTGTACACTATCATTTAATAATGCCGTTCTTGCTTCTTGGAGTTTTATTTTTTTATTTTCTATGGCATTAATTGACACACCCCACAATAATACAATTGCAACTATTATAATATTTCTCATTTTTTTTGCAATAAAATTGAATTTCTCAACCGATACATTTCTTTTTGTCCCACATTAAAAACCACAAGCCCATCCGGATCATAGCATAAAACTCCGCCAGCATTGTTATTCAAGTAATTAATCCCATTTTCTTCAATCCTATAGATTCCTTTTTTAGACGAAAAATATATGTAATCATTTATCTTATCATATATTAATGATATTATATATTCTCTTTTATTTGGCAGTTCAATTATCTTAAACACTTTCTTTGAAGATGTATCCAATCCATAAATGGAATTAGCGGTTGCAAATATTATATATGGACCAAATTCAGTAACCGCCGATATTGTTGTTGGTACATCTATTAACCGAATAAAAGCATCATCACTTTTTCTTATGGCATAAATACTTTCTCCTTTTCGAGATTTTACTCTACCGGTCAAATAAATACCATTAGTCCCATTATATATCTTCATATTTAAATGAGGTAATTTCTTATATGAGACAAACCGATCTGTCGTATCAAGATAACATAGCTCTCTCCCTCTTATTGCAAATAAAATTCCATCAACCAAAGCAAAGCTATTTATCTTTTTATCATCCTTTTGACTAATCGCACCAATTCCGCCCAAGCCCAAAAGATATGCTTGATCAGCGGTTGATAAGATAAAGAAACCACCATCCGTGCGACACACATTATCAAGAAAAACAAGATTTCCCATTTTTGCTTGGCGTAACATTCGCAAATTCATCATACCATCCATCATTACCGATGGAGAATTTATATCTTGCGCTACTAAGCTAAATCCCATCGAAATAGCGAATAGTACAAAAATGTATTTAATTTGATTTTTCATTGTTTATCCGTTGATAATTATTGATTGCTTCTTCCGTTTTTTTATTTACTTTTACTCCAACCAAACCAATGTCTCTTGTCGCAGTCGAAATTTGAAAATACTGCATCGAATTACCAGATACCGGATGGTTCCAACCTTTCTGTTTTACGGCAAATTTATTCCCGGCTATTCGAGCTAACTTATCTGCGGCTTTACCCGCCCCATAATCAATTGCTTTATCCATTAGATTTACTGTTATTATATCACTACTGCCATTTACTATATTATCTTTAATATCAACAGCTCCTGTAATAGCAAAACTTTCCACATTTGCCATGAATTTGCCTAATCCTCCTTCCGTTCCATTATAATTTTCATTATAATACTCCTTAGATTTTTCTGTCCACTTAACAGCATCAACACCTAACATATTTTTAGCTATGCTATTTCCGATATATTTATATGATGTACATTGTACTTTCCAACAATCATATACTGATTTCCATACCGCTACATTGGCATGAACAAGGATAGTTGATCCTATACCGGCACCCTTTAGAAATGCCCCGACCTTAGTTCCTTTCAAAAATGCCATATCCCCTATATCAAAACCGATATCTGCAATTGAACCCAACAAATCAATTGTCCAATCTACCATTGTCTCTTTTGGTTCTTCATAATATGTCTTTACTGATTTTACCGGAGCAATTTTGACATCTTCATCAAATAGTAAATCAGGAGTTCCCCAATCTTCTCTCATATTCATCGGAACAAATTTTTTATCCCCCGTTATATACTCATCAGGTATATACCATTGTTCTTCAGGCAACTTTCCTTTTATAAAAATATGATCCAATGCGTTATTATAATTTTGATCTGCCGTAGTTGCATATGTTATACCTGGAGAAGCACCCCTATTGCCAATCAATACATCCAGCGCATAGGTATGGTCTTCTACTGAATATTGATTTGCCAATGCCGGATTTACAATAAAATTAGATTGTCCTTTAGACACCCCAAATATATCGTTATTTCCATTAATTGAAGTACCATTGCTATAAACATCAAAACCGGTACAACCTCCAATTATAATCTTAACACGACAACCATATCCGACCTCAATGGTATTAGGGATTGCTGATCTCAAAGCCTCACAAGCTTGTCTCGTCATTTTTACTCCGGATGCATACTTTGAGATATAACCATTCACCAATGAATTTGCCAGTGCCGTCGCAGTTCCATCTATTTGAGAATCCGAGCAACCAATAAATTCATATCTAATTGAAAATGGAGCTTGTGCCCTTAAAGATATATTACATCTTATTAGGCACACAATTAAAATAAATACAATAAAAGATCTTTTCATAACTTATTTATTATCATATTCTTTAATCATATATTTCATACAAATGTTACTGGTTATCATATATGATAACCACTTTGCAAATGTAGTTAATTTCCTTTGTTATCACAAATGATAACACTATAAAATATGAAAATAAATGACTTATATATTGCTATAGGAAATAGAATAAAGTATTTGAGAGAAGAAAAAGGTATTAGTCAACAAGATTTGGCTGCACGATGTGATTTCGAGAAATCTAATATGTCCAGAATTGAAGCCGGGAAAACCAATCTTACTATAAAAACAGTATATAAAATTTGCTCCGCTTTAAATATAAAAATATCTGATATTTTCTATGACATATAAAAACACGAAAAGAGATAACAAATTATCCCCTTCGTGTTTTTTATAATGTAGGCTTAATAGTAAAAATATACCAATGTTATTTCATGGCGATGACTTCGATTTCGACAAGGACTTGCTTTGGAAGTTCACGCACTGCAAC
Source organism: Muribaculaceae bacterium (assembly GCA_017436845.1). Lineage (GTDB taxonomy): Bacteria > Bacteroidota > Bacteroidia > Bacteroidales > Muribaculaceae > RGIG4079. Next base: position 41,441 of record JAFSCJ010000018.1, on the reverse strand, counting down.
TGCTGAACGAGCTGGGAATGGCGCAGTGAATTCCTGTGCATACACTTCATTCATTTCGCCAAACAATGCCATATCAGCGAGAAATACTGTTGTTTTAACCACGTTGTCAATCGATAATCCTGCTTCTGCAAGAATAGCCTTGATATTGGCAATCGATTGAGCTGCTTGAGCTTTGATTCCTTCGGGTACTTCGCCTGTTGCAGGATTTACGGGGATTTGACCAGAGATAAAAACAAATGAGCCTGTGTCAATAGCTTGGCTATATGGACCGATAGCTCCGGGAGCATTAGTTGTTGCAATAGGGGTTTTCATAAATTTAATTTGTTAAGTTACTATTTAATCTTCTATTTTTATATCTATATCTATCAGCTTTATATCCTTGACATCATCATAGACATTTAACATCATCTTATCATCGATATCAAATATCTTAGGGAAACGTTCGTCAAACTCATCAACAAACCCTGAAGCACCGGTACAATCCACCGTTTTCATCAGATATCCTAATGTAAGTTTTTGCACATCCATTGCCGGTTGCAATCCGTATACATCATCAGGGCCATTGATAACAACCCGAGAAATCAATCCTGCATCAACATATTCATTTACAATGTCGGTTACCAATCTTATGGGCATATCATATTTAACCGACAAATCAGATAATGTCAATGGAGGACGATGTTGCTCAAACTGTTTTGCAATTAAAGTCATTGTAGCTATAGCGATTTTTCTTCGGTAATTGGGCGATATCTCCTTAATATCATTAAAGAAGCTAAACTTAAAAATATTTTGCGATGAGTAGCACAACACAGCCCCTGACAGCGTTATCACCCACACAAAATACAACCACATCAACAGCAATGGTATTAAAGAAAAACTACCATAAATTGCATTATATTTTGACACATATAATTGTCCTGAAAGGAAGAGCCATTGGACAATTTGGAATGCGGTACCCGAAACTATTCCGGCGATAAAGGCATTCTTAAAACGCACTTTGGTATTGGGAATGAGCATATACATTCCTGCAAAGAACAACCATGTCAACACATATGTTGCAAATTTCAATAGCACCGGATAAATGGGCGATAAAAATTCAAAAGGGATAGCATCTTGCATAGTATTTGACAAGAAGATTTGCAAACCGCTTGCACATATCAATATTATGGGCAACGTCAATATAACTGCGGTGTAATCTGTTAACTTACGCCACAATCCACGACCTTTCTTTATCCCCCACACTATATTAAATGACGCTTCAATGTTACTAATGAGGGAAATCAATGTCCACAACAAAAATATGATGCCGATACCCACAAATAAGCCTTCGGATGTTTGAGCCAAATAAGATTCAACAAAGCCAAATGCAATATCAAGATTTTCTTTTTGTTCAGGGAAATAAGTGAATATTTGAGATTGAAGCAATTTATGAAATCCAAAGCCACGAGCTATAGCAAATATCAACGCCAAAACAGGAATAATTGCCAACAGTGTGCGATAGGTCAGCGCGGCAGCTCTCGATTGAAGATCTGTATCTAAAAAAGATCTGACTGATAAATTCAACGTCTTAATAAGACTGATTACCACATTTGAGCGAGTATCACTCCACACACCCTTACTGCAATAATTCCACACCAACAAGCACCATTGCTTAAGGCGCTTGAATATTGGTAATTTTTCATCTATAGCATTCATAGCTTTTTATTAGTCTTCCAATGGCAGAATAAAAAAATAAGTAGCAGGACTATAAGCCGGGTTATGTTATCAAGGTACTACCACATATAGTGGGACACCATGATAGTTTGTCATTTATCTGAACATCATGTTGCCATGATGCTTTAGCAGTCTACCCCCCGACAATGGACGAGCAGCCCTTAAATGCCGGTATACTTGACCTTGCAACCCATAAGACGTGCGGCATGCAATATTGCTATCACACCCGGTGAGCTCTTACCTCACCTTTTCACCCTTACCTCATCAAGACAAGGCGGTTATTTTCTGTCACGCTACTCTACCATCGCTGATAGCTTCCCGTTAAGAAATATGGTGCTCTGTGTTGCCCGGACTTTCCTCTCACCCCTCATGCGTGAGCGAGCGACAAACCATCCTACTACATTATGAATACAAAATTAGCGAATTTTCATTGATTTTTTGTCGTATTTTGGCAATGATATTGTATTTTTGTACAAATTTTGTCTAAGATAGTGTCAATATGGAAAAACAATACGACAAACTATATGGGCTGATAGGATATCCATTAGGACATTCTTTTTCCCAAAATTATTTCAATCAAAAATTTGAAGCAGAAAACATTGATGCTCACTATGTGAATTTTGAAATTCCCGATATAGGAGATTTAATGGAAGTTATAAGTGAGAATTCCAATCTTTGCGGACTAAATGTTACCATTCCTTATAAAGAACAAGTAATCCCCTATCTTGACGAAATTGATGAAAACGCGGCTAAGATAGGAGCGGTAAACGTTATCAAATTCATACGCAGTAAAAATTCGCTTAAATTCAAAGGATATAACTCTGATATCATAGGCTTTTGCGACTCAATCAGTCCCCTATTAACACCTACACGCAAAAAAGCTCTTGTCTTAGGTACCGGTGGAGCAGCTAAAGCAGTTGTTCAAGGACTTATAAACCTTGGTATCGAGCCTAAATATGTTACTCGCACTAAGCGTGAGGGGATGCTAACTTATGGTGATTTGACTTCAGAAATAATGAATGAATACAAAATCATTATAAACACGACTCCTCTTGGAATGTATCCTCATGTTGAAGAATGTCCTAATATTCCATATCAATATCTTACTCCTGAGCATTTATGTTATGACCTACTATACAACCCTGATGTTACCCTTTTTATGAAACGAGCATCAGAACATGGCGCAGAGGTAAAAAATGGTCTTGAAATGTTGTTATTACAAGCATTTGCCAGTTGGAATATCTGGAACGAAAAAATAGCGTTATAATGATAAAAACTGGTAAATTTATATACATAGCACTAATCATATTAGTGCTTTTTCCTTATAATTTAATTCCACAATTGCCTAATATTATTACTCCGGCAGTTGCTCTACTGATAGGTATTGTTTATGCAATTATTTTCAAGTGTCCTTATCCTAAATTCAATAAAAAAACATCCAAATATTTGCTTCAAGCATCAGTTGTAGGCCTTGGATTCGGCATGAACGTCAACGAGTCATTACGCTCAGGAGCGGAAGGTATGATGTTTACAATCATCTCAGTAGTTGGAGTTATGACAATGGGGGTGTTAATCGGATATTGGTTACATCTCAATCGCAAGACATCCTATCTTATTGCATCAGGGACAGCAATATGCGGCGGTAGCGCCATTGCGGCAGTAGGTCCTGTTCTAAAAGCTAATGACCAAGAGATGGCGGTATCGCTTGGGGTTATTTTCATTCTAAATGCAATTGCCTTGTTCATATTTCCTCCAATCGGTCATTTCTTTGACATGACACAAGAGCAATTTGGCACATGGGCTGCAATTGCAATACATGACACTTCGTCGGTTGTTGGTGCAGGGGAAGCCTATGGCCCACAAGCGCTACAATTAGCAACCCTCATCAAGCTCACTCGCGCTTTATGGATTATACCTTTAGCTCTCGTTACAATGCTTATTTTCAGAGATAAATCAAGCAAAATATCTATCCCTTGGTTTATATTCTTGTTTATTATAGCAATGGTACTGAATACCTACTGTAATTTGCCGTCAGAACTCACACAAGCACTTGTGTGGATTGCAAAGAAAGGTCTTGTACTAACATTATTTCTCATAGGTGCAAGTTTATCAATTACTGCTATTAAGTCAGTAGGCATCAAACCTCTACTATTGGCTATATTACTTTGGCTAATTATCGGCATTAGCAGTTTTATTGTTGTAATTAACACTATATAATAATTAGTGCGTCCACCTCTCTCCTACATCCCGTTATTACCGATAACACTTGCGTTTATAACAGGTATTATCATTGCCGATATCGGAGTGTCTCCGATTGGAATCTTATTAGTTGCCACCTTTGCAACATTCTTATTCTTTAAGAGAAAAGCAATAGTGTCAATTTGCATGATGGCATTAGCTATTGGATGGGGAAACATGCTCATTCAAACTCCCGCATCACTCTGTCAATCACTGCAAGGAACCGAGCATCATTATAATGGGACTATTATATCTACTACCGAATCGGAAACATCGCGACATCTTATTATCAAAGTAAATCAAGTAGATTCAGTATTTGGTACCGACTTTCGTTGTAAGTTGACTTTACCATCAATGTATCCTGTCATAAATCCGGGCGATGATGTTTCTTTTTCGGCTAAATTACAATCTCCCAAAAATAATCATGATTTGCCTGATGAGTGGGATATGGAAAAATTCCTTTTCTATCAAGGAATTACTGCTACTACCTACATTCAACCGGAGCAAATCACCGTTATTGGAGAAAACAATGGCTTAATATGGCAGATTAGACGATTACAATCTCATATCGTTTCGTTACTTGGAGCAAGCTCATTATCTGATGAAACGACCGAATTCCTTACGGCAACTATCACAGGTGATGATTCTTTATTACTTGCAGAAACCCGACAAGACTTTACAACAGCAGGACTTGCTCACATTCTTGCATTAAGCGGTCTTCACGTAGGGTTAATTGCCCTTATCATCGCAATTATTTTATTCCCTTTATCAATAATGGGATATAATCGCACTCGACTAATTATTACGATTATACTCCTCTGGGGATATGCTGTTATGACCGGTATGACTCCATCAGTAACACGAGCCGCAATCATGACAACACTTTATATTATAGGGTTAATTATCCAACGCTGGCATAGTTCAATTAATGCTCTCTGTTTTGCGGCATTAATTATACTTCTATTTTCTCCATTACAACTATATTCCGCAGGATTTCAGCTATCATTTGCCGCTGTATTGTCTATACTGCTATTTGCCAACCGCATCAATCCTATAGATAGGGAACAACGCATCTTGTATTATATAACATCACTTGCATGCGTCTCAATATCTGCAACATTAGGTACAGCACTGATTTCAGCCTATTATTTTCATTCATTTCCTGTATATTTCCTAATTGGCAATATATTGGTTATATTCATGTTGCCAATCATCATTGGTGGTGGCGTATTATTAATCTTACTTGAAGTATGCGGTTTTTGCTCAAATTGGATTTGTTATATGCTTGATTTCGCATATAACATCATAGCTACGATTACCGAAACGACTGCTTCACTTACTTTTGCAAAAATTAATAATATATATTTTTCAGAATGGCTATTTATCCCTTATATCATCACTGTTTTGCTCTTATTGGCAACTCTCATTTATCGTAAAATTGCCTATGGAATAATGACTATAATGTTCGCTATATTCACAATCACGGTTCATTATGTTTCTAAGCCCACCTACCCTCAGATAGAATTTTTCATTCCTCGAGATACATATTACACTAATATAATTACTCGGATTGACACCTCAATGTATTTATTTTCAACGGCTCACCATAGCGAATATAGTAATGTATTAGATCGGGTAGAATTTAAATACAAGGATTACATGGGACGTCGAAATGTGAAAGACATAACACTCATTACAGATTCTTTTTATTCTCCGCTATTTTCCTGTCAAGGAAGAAATCTCATTTTTAATAACACCCATTTCGTTATTATTGATAATACAAATGACATATATCCATCTAATGCTAAGCCGGACTACGCCATTGTGTGTCGTGGTTTCAAGGGGAATATTAATGATGTTGCTAAAACAATCAATGCCGACACAATCCTTCTTAGTTATGACCTACACCCTCGTCGCCATAATCGCTATTTAGAGGAGTGTAAAACCAAACAAATTCCTTGTCGCTCTCTCCGCAATAGATAAGTACTATTTTACCAATTCAGCGAGCAGTTGAGCTATTCCAATTGACACATAACTGCGAGAATAATCGACCGGCCGTATAATCTCACTATTCCACATGACAATATCTAAATCTATCGGCACAATTCCTTTCTGTTTTGATTCGGGTGTGCGACCACACTTAACTTCCCATCGCTTCAACAACAAATTCACATCATTAATAGACATTGCAGTTGATACAACCATTACTGCGTTTAGATATGGAGCATCTTTTCCATTGAATGCCGGCACCTCATAAAAATCAGAAATAGCCACACTATTAAACAGGTGTTTCATTTGCTTAACTGCATTTCTCATCTGCTGTTCTTTATCAGGGCTGTTTGAGCCCAAACTCAATACTGCAACATTCATTGTTCTACCCCTTTCATTGTCAACGCAATGCGGTTTCTACAATAATCAATCTCTATTACCTTGACCTTTACATGTTGATGAACTTTTAATATTTCAGAAGGCGATGCCACAAAATGATCACATAACTGAGATATGTGAACTAATCCGTTTTCTTTTATACCGATATCCACAAATGCGCCAAATGCAGTGATATTGTTAACTATTCCATTCAGCACCATTCCCTCACTCAAATCATTTATGCTTTTTACTCGCTCATCAAATTCCATAATTTCTACCTTTGAGCGTGGATCACGCCCGGGTTTATCTAACTCTGATATAATATCAGTTAGAGTTGGAAGACCTATTTCATTTGACACATATCTATTCAAATCTATTGAGTGCAATAACTCTTTGTCTTTTACAATCTCCTCAACACTACATTTATTATCCTTTGCAATGCGTTCAACTATTGAATAGCTCTCGGGGTGTACAGCTGTATTATCCAATATATTTTCAGCATTAGGAATTCTTAAGAAGCCGGCACACTGCTGGAATGCCTTATCTCCCATTCGAGGTACATCTTTTAATGCTTTTCGAGATTTAAAATCACCATGCTCGGCACGATAATCAACAATATTTCCGGCTAATTGTGATCCTATTCCGGAAACATAAGCCAACAATTGACGCGATGCAGTATTTACATTAACACCAACTAAATTCACACAACTTGACACCGTATAGTCAAGTGCATCTTTTAACTTAGCTTGATCGACATCGTGTTGATATTGCCCCACACCAATTGATTTGGGGTCAATCTTTACCAATTCAGCAAGAGGATCTATCAAACGTCGTCCAATAGATACAGCACCTCTCACAGTTACATCTTTGTCGGGAAACTCTTCTCGTGCGATTTTGGATGCAGAATATATTGATGCTCCATTTTCACTAACGACAAAAACTTGCACCTTGTGAGGATAGCGCAATGACGATAAAAATTTCTCTGTCTCTCTCCCCGCTGTTCCATTTCCCACTGCGATTGCATCAATTTTATAAGCTTCGACAAGGTAACTTATCTTGCGAGCAGCACCTTTATAATCATTTGTGGGAGCACATGGATATATCACATCATTATGTAATAGATTTCCCTGTGCATCAAGACACACTACCTTACACCCTGTGCGGTATCCCGGATCAATACCCATTACGCGCTTGTGTCCTAATGGCGGAGCAAATAATAATTGTCGAACATTATCGGCAAACATAGCAATCGCAGTTGTATCAGACTTTTCTTTTGTCAATGCCGACACTTCTGTTTCTATTGATGGTTTTATCAATCGTTTATAGCCATCTTTTACTGCCTGATGAATATATTCTGCTACTTGAGAAGTTGCCGTCGACTTTACAAAGAATTTATCTAATCGCTCAAGCATTTCTTCGTCATCAATTGATATAGACACTCGTAATAATCCCTCGGACTCTCCACGTCTCATTGCAAGATAACGATGTGAAGAACAATATCTCAAAGGCTCTGAAAAATCAAAATAATTTTTATAATTCTGAGCTTCGTCCTCCTTGCCTTTTACTACTGATGCTGAAATAATTGCACTCTTAATATATCGAGTCCTGACGATTGAACGAATCTTTTCATTTTCACTCACCCACTCAGCAATAATATCAAGTGCGCCGGAAATAGCCTCATCGGCACTATTTACATCATCTGATAAAAATCTTGACGCTTGACGTTCAATATCGCTTGACGCTTGAGCCATTATTATTTTTGCCAACTGCTCTAATCCCCGCTCACGGGCAATTGCCGCACGAGTGCGACGTTTCGGTTTATATGGCAAATATATATCCTCTAAAACTGAAGCATCTAACGTCGAATTTATTTTTTCTTTCAACTCAGGTGTTAATTTACCTTGAGCCTCAATTGTTTCAAGAATATATTCCTTACGTTTGATTATATCTTGTATCTCCTGATTTCTCAGCTGAATATTTCTAATTGCAACCTCATCGAGAGAACCCGTCGCTTCTTTTCGATAACGACTGATGAATGGTATTGTTGCCCCATCTGCCAACAATCTAATCGTTGCCGAGACTTGTTTGTTTGAAAGATTTAATTCCTCACTTATTATAGAGACTATATCGTGTGTCATATTTATTTCTTTTCAGCCTTTCGCAATGTTAAAATTGTGATTTCAGGAGTAGCTCCTATTCGTGTTGGAATTAATACTGTACCGAGCCCTATATTCACATATAAAGTTTGCCCTTTTTCATCTTCATATTTACCACCCCAAGCCGGATACCGCCAACTTGCAGGTGACACTCCAAACAAAGATAATTGCATAGCATGAGTGTGTCCCGATAATGATAATGCAACATTTACATCAACATTATCCTTAATTTCTTTTCGCCAATGTTCAGGATTATGTGTCAACAATATCTTTGTGACACTATCATTTAACACGGTATAGGATTTTGCCAAATCGCCATACACAGGGAATGGTGGCTCTCCCCAATTTTTCACACCTATTATTGCTATTGAGTCGTTTCCTCTATACACTGTTTTACTCTCATTTAAAAGCAATTGCCATCCCATGTCGCGTTGCAACCTATGAAGCAATTCTAAATTTTCAATCTTTGCTCTTTCGTTTTCCCAATTGCAATATTCACCATAGTCGTGATTTCCTAAAATAGAATACACTCCATCAGTGGCTTTAAGCTGTGATAACGTTTCTATGAATGGGAGCAATTCATCTGTACGGCGATTTACGATATCTCCCGTAAAGACAATAGCATCTGCGTTTTGATTATTTATAACATCTACGACTTCTTTAATGAATGTTGTATCATTATCATAAGAGCCGACATGCAAATCGGAGAATTGTAATATACGATATCCGTCAAAAGCAGAAGGCAAATCAGCTATTTTAATTTCTTCTTCTACAACATCGATATTATATCTATTTATTAATGCGCCCCACCACATTAAAATAAATATAAGAATAGCCAAAATACCACCTATCCATGATAAAATCTTAACTCTGCAACTTTTCCACAACTTGGGGATTGATGCAATTGTATCAAATATCAAAAACATTATTTTGGGTAGATATATAGAAAAATAGCTATATAATATCCACATTATACTCATTAGTGCAGCATCAGGTCCCGACCGACGCGGAATCGAAATTCCCACTATTATATAAAGCAGTAATAATGCTGATGTTGTAATATGTATTTTTGACAAGATTGCTGATTTTGTCCTTTTCTTTATTATTCTATACAAATAAAAATCAATTGCCACATTAATCAATATGGCAATTAACATCATTAATATTGATAATCTCATAATTTATCGATTATTCAGCTCCCTCTGCAACAAGTTTATTACGTAACGGATTAGCATACATTTCAAGCATCATATTACGCATGTAGGCATAATCTTCATCTGTAACATCAGGAATTTTAGATAATTGGTGATCAAGATATTTATTAACAGCATTTAATTCTTCATCGGAATAACATGTTCGGAAACGTTGTCCTCCACAAAGTTCATCATAAGCGACATAATTTATAGGATATATCTTATAGCCTAAATGAATTGATTTGTCTATGATTGCACAAACTCTACGAATAACTTCGTTTCTATCCTCAACATCTTTTAATCCTTCTAACTGAGAATTAATACATTTTCCGGCGCCAAAATGCACTCTTCCTTTAAATTGCATGATACCTGTTTCCATACTAAACAAGTCATCACGTTCTGATTTTTGAAAATCAGGATTATTTTTACGCAACAAGAATTCTCTTGCTTTTAAATAATCATTCGGATCAAATTCATATGATATAGAAATTGGAGCAAGTTTTTTTGCCAATAGATTCTCAAGTAAATTTCCGGGACCTTCAAGACCCATCATCTTAATAAGTGATTCTTGCGTTCTATCATTTGAGTCTTTTGCTCTTCCTTCACGTTGTGCAATCCATACCGATTGCTTTTTCTCATTAACCGCAAAATAAATATATGCCGATAATTGCTTAGCAGCTTTTAACGCTTGCAACATTGGAAGATTACGCTTAACGATAAAACTCTTATTTATCTTTACAAGATCTTTAATCCAATCAAAAATAAGCAAATTGCTTCCTATAGCCACCTCACATGTCGGAAAATTATTTTCGACAAGGCACATATTTAAAAAAGAAGCATCCAACACAATGTCACGATGGTTTGTAATAAATGTATAGCTCTGGGTATTATCTATATTTTCAAAGCTACTTGCCGAAATTCCCGATGTCGTTTTCTTTACAAGCATTTGCAAGAATGGCAACATCACATTTATCTGAAATGCTTCTTGACTATTTATTGTCATTAATCCTTTAGCAAATTCCTGATAATCAACATCAGGCATCACATACTTTACAGCATGTTCAAATCCAGGCTCTTTTACAAGACCGGCTATTTTTTCCTGAAATTCACTATCATCGTAAGGACATATATCGCTAAATTCTTCTCTTTTCATATTATTCTCATTTAAGGTATAATATAGAAAACATTATCTATTTTCCAAAGTTAATACAAATTCCTGAAAATACTAAATTATATCTTTGTTGTTAGATAATTTTAAGCTATTCTTTAACTAAATAGGTCCGCCACTTTTCTATCATTGCTGTCATATCATCTGGCACAGGCGCAGAAAAGAACATCTCTTCGCCCGTTTCAGGATGAACAAAACCCAATGTGCGTGCATGTAATGCTTGTCGAGGGCATATCGCAAAACAATTATTTACAAATTGCCGATATTTTGCACTTGTAGTTCCGCGCAAAATCTCATCTCCTCCATATCTTGCATCATTCAAAAGTGGATGACCTATATATTTCATGTGAACACGTATCTGGTGTGTACGTCCGGTTTCCAATCGGCACTTAACAACAGAAACATATCCAAATTGTTCTATTACCTCATAGTGGGTTACTGCGTGCTTACCATAATCACCATCAGGAAATACAGCCATCTGCAATCTATCCTTTAAACTGCGACCGATGTTTCCTTCAATGCGTCCTATCGCCGGAGATGGCACCCCCCAAACTACTGCGACATATTCACGTTTTGTCGTTTTGTTAAAAAATTGCTTTCCCAAAGCAGTTTTTGCATCAGGAGTTTTTGCAACGACAAGCAAACCAGAAGTATCTTTATCTATTCGATGTACAAGACCTAAACGAGGGTCGTTGACATCATAATCAGGATTATCTCTAAAGTGAAAGGCAAGGGCATTTACAAGTGTTCCATGATAATTTCCATGTCCGGGATGAACGACCAAACCTGCAGGCTTATTCACAACAAGCAAATGTTTGTCCTCGTATACTATATCAAGAGGGATATCCTCAGCTATAATTTCAAGTTCATAGCGAGGACGATCCATCACAATGCTCACTACGTCAAATGGCTTTACTCTGTAATTAGATTTCACAGCTTTGCCATTAACCAATATACAACCGGCTTCAGCAGCCTGCTGTATTCGATTACGCGATGATTTTTCTATTCTTGCGACAAGGAATTTGTCAACACGCAACAAGGTTTGTCCTTTATCTGCCTCAAATCGGAAATGCTCATACATTTCACTACCATCTTCAGCATCAATCAAGCGAACTTCATCATCTTCAATATTCAAATCTTCACTACTAAAATCTTGTTCTGCCATCAATTTGCCGTTTTTAATATTCGTCAGTAATAACAAGATCTGGATTATCAATATCTTCGACAATACTATCAGTATCAGAATATCCTTCACCCACTTCTATTGTCAATGCAGCTGAGATTGGAATGCGAGTACCTCCACTTATTGGTAATCCATTATACTTAACATTGAGCACTAAATCCTTATATTCAGAGGGGACCTCAACTACACGAATAGCCTTTATTCCCAAACCCTCAATAATTGATTGTGCTTGACGTAAAGACATATCTGTCAAATTGGGGATTGTCACTGTGCGTGGAGAATAAGCATTTATTGTCAAATACACAGATCTTCCGGGTTTTACCGTTGAGTTACTTCTGGGCATTTGCTCCATTACTATACCGGGGTTGGTATCTGTATTAAATATAGAGTCAGATAAAACTGCCAATAAATCGGCTTCGGCAAGCACATCCAAGGCATTTTCATAGGACAAACCCTTTACATCAGGGACCTCTCTGTATTCGCCATGGCCTGTCCACCAGCCAAGCCAAGCCATTGTTGCCCATAAAATTATTACACCTGTAATTACAATATACAGGAGATTGGCAATAATCGGATGCTTTTTAAAAAAATGAATTATGCTTATAAAAAATTTCTTCACGTTATTACAATTATTATATTACGACAACTTTACCGCAATTTATATGCAAACTTACAAATTTAATTTGACAAATAAGGCTTTGTAATAGTTTTTTAAACAAAAAGAAAACGCATCACACTTATACATGCGACGCGTTTTACATTATCTTATTATTTCGCTATCGAATAATAACCTTTTGAACTATAGTTTTACCATCGACTACAGCACTCACAATATAAACACCTGCAGGCAAATTCAATTCAATAGTTGATACATTGCTTTCACTTGCAACAACTGCTCCTATTAAATTAAACACTTTAACATCTTGTGCAATTGAGCCGAATTTAGCCATATTACCAACAAATGTCATTGAGTTTTCATTTATTGTAATATCTTCAATACCACTAACTGAGGTATCAACTATCTCATATGCGCAAATACCATTACCAGGAACAAATAAATAAAGTATACCACTGCCGTCATTTACCGGCAAATAATCTGCTTCAGCTTGATATGTTGTGCTATTTACTGATCCAAGACCATCTTGTGGTAAATTCCATAATAATTTCATTGAACTGAAACTCATATTTTCGTCAGCCTTAACCACATTAAATGAATATCCGCCATCATTGTAATCCGAATAAGGATAAACCACAAAATTTGTACCATTAAGAGTAAAGAATGCGCCACCATTTCCTTCATAACTAATTGGAGCAAGAGTTGGGTTATTTGCAAATGAGTCTGTCATTGTTCCTTTTGTATCAAATGTATATTTGCTCAAATATGAAGTTCCTCCATTGACAAAGAACGAATTGTCATCAATGGGGAATACACGAGGTGCAGTATGTAGGTTTGAAGATGATGATGGATACATTGATTGCAACGTACATGTTTCCTCTTTCGTTTTAGTCCCATCCACATAAGTCCAACGCACTACATATTTTGTATCTTTGATTGCAGCATACAATTTAAAGGTTCCTGTTGATACATCTCCTGTTACAGAAATATGGTCTAAACGAGCTGAAGAGTTAATACTTGGAGTAACATCAGCTTTCAATGTCAATGCTCCTGTTTCAGTATCAACCTGCCACATTTTCAACGAATAGTTTGACGCATTAATTGTCATATTTGCCATACAAATATTACCCTCTGAATCTCTTACCACATTATTACAAGAATAGTAGCCGACCTTTCCTTCATCACTAAGAATTACATCTGAAATAATTTCACCGGTTTTTTGATCAAACTTGCGAAGATAAATATTTGCGCCACTTGAATTCTCTGAACGTCCTGTCATATAAACATAATCATCACCTACACAGAATGAGCGATTGAATGAGCCGTTACTTTCAAATGTAATATTTTCATAATTTTCATCTACTGAACGGAACCAAATACTATTAACCTTTAAATTCCCTATCTCAGTATATGATGCATTGTCTTTGTCTATTACAATTTGATAACCTGGTTCAAAATTGCCCACCGACACATTTGTAATATCAAATGTATTGACATCTGATATTGTATTTGTCAAATAACGTCCGGCTGTAGTAACGCGCCAATAGAATGTACCCTTACCAAGCAATGAAACTTTCATTGAATGATTGTTAGTTGTTAATGTTTGGCTATATTTTATTTGAGCGAAATCAGAAGATGTCGCAATTTCAAGAATGTATTGTTCGCAATCTACAGCAGTCCACGTCATAGTGAAATCTTCTTCTATTTCAGCTCCATTTGACGGGGATTGTAATGTTGTCTTTGGTGCAGAAGGACGAGTTCCGGTTTTAAATGACTCAACATTACTTACCGATTCAAGTTTATTGGTTTGTGATGTTTTAACTCGCCAATAATATGTCTTAGACGCTTCTAAATCTCCAAGATCTACAATCGTTGAATTAGTTGTAATGTTATGTCCTTGATATTTTATTGCTGAAAAATCAGCATTATCAGAGATTTCAATTGTATATGTCGCATCAGAAACACTTGTCCATGAGAATGTCTGTTTCCATGAAACAGATGCACCACTTATAGGAGCAACCAATGTTGTTGCTTCTGACTCTCCATCAGGATAATTTATAATAGCAGCTTCGTGTTCTTTACTATATCCATCTAATACACACACAACATACCAGTAATTACTTTGTTTATCTGTAGCAAGTGTATAAGAATTCCCATAAACCACCTTTTGCAAATATTGTCCATCAAATCCGTCTCCATCTGCACTCTTAGCTTCATCTATAGTTACCGACATAGGCACAGCATATACTGTATAACGAATGATAGCGTTGCCATTTGTTGTTTCTGTCCATGATAAAGTTCCATTATTATAAGCAAGATTTGATACCTTGCCATAGCTTGCACCTGACTTCCATGTAATCTCAGGAGATAGCGCAGGTGTCGAATACACATTGTTTGCAAGAGATGAACAATAGTCCACTAATGTATTAGAATTATAGAATATTGCTCCACAGTTATTATTCTTTGCATACTGACGATTAATTTTCACCTGATCTATTATTTCATTTATACCCCACCCGCTATTATTGACTTTGTAGGATGCTTGACTGATATAACAATGACAATTTAGGATTTCTGCTACATCGCTCCACCAATGAGTAAGTGCACCATATGCATTAGTGCTATGTGTCGTTTCCCAATAAAGTTGAGGAGCAATAAAATCGATTGTTCCTTCATACATCCAAGTCAATGGGTCGGCATAGATTTGTGCATATTGCCAATCACTTGCTGATCCACAATCATAAGAAGATTGTGATGGTAGATTATATTTGCTTGCTGATTTGTTTGACACTCCGGCAGGACCGATACCGAAACGCACATCGGGGCGCAATTCTTTGATTGTTTCATAACAATCTCTTACCATTTGGTTTACATTAGCGCGACGCCAATCACCAATTGACATAGTGGTCCCACTTGCTTTATAATCATCATAATCAGGAGCTGAAGATGTTTCTGTTGTTCCTCCTCCGGGATAAAAATAGTCATCAAACAAGAGACCATCGATAGCATAATTGTTTACCAATTCCTTAATTACATTAATAAATAATTCACGAGTCTCGGGTAAAGCCGGATTGAATGTATAAAAATCGCCATCATCATTGGAGATAATCATATCATTGTCAAGCCACTCTTTATCCATAGCTGTTGACCATTCAGCACCGGTTGTTTTCCAACGATATGGATTAAGCCACACATAAGCCTCAAGTCCTCGTTTGTGGCACTCTTCCACAAAGTAAGCAAGTGGGTCCCATCCCGGACTTACACCGCGCTTACCTGAAATATAGCTTGACCATGGAGCGTATTCAGATGGATACATTGCATCTGCCATAGACCGTACATGAAGGCATGTTCCGGTCATGTTCCACTCTTCAAATTTGTCTAGATAAGCAAGAAGTTCTTTCTTTTGCGCTGCTTGATCAGACGCACTTGTCCCTTTAGTTGAAGGCCAGTCAATATTAGAGACCGTTGTCAACCAAGATGAACGCATTTCTCGTTTAGGATTTGCGGCTAATAGATTTCCACCCATTAAAGCCAACATTAATGATACGACTAATAAACGTTTTAAATTTTTAATCATATTTGTTTTATGGTTATTTAGGTTAATTATTTCTTGATAAGGCAATAATATTCTAATTTGCTACAAATTTACGAAAAAAGTTTATTATTACAACATTGACAAAACCGATTTACACTATTCCCGGCAATATGCCATATTACTAAAACAAGATCACCAACCGCACTTATATACCACTAAAAGCAAAAGTGTGCTTGACTATTTTTATCCAAGCACACTTTTGATGAGTATTGATATAGGAATTATTTCAATGAATATTTTTGAATTAGAGGTTTTAACACATCGGCAAAATAGCGGAACCCTATATCGGTAAAATGATAATTATCTACTGTTGATTCTACACTTCCCCCAAAAACATCTTCGCCATTCATGTAATATATATCTTTTGCTCCTTCTTCCTTTAATTTCTCGAAAAACTCTTTCAACACCACATTTTTGGCATTAATTTGCTTAGCTGTTTCTGCATTATATCGCATGATGGGGAATATAGGGCTTTCAATAAACAAGATAGGGACATTTGGGCGATGCTTTCTTACATATCGATAGAACGGCTCAATGCGTTCTTTCAACTGTTCAGCAGTATTATTTGGCAAACAATCGAATATTATCATTCCCGCATCAATGGTCACCAATAATTGAGCTACCTCCATATCCAACTGACCATTTCCACTAAATCCAAAATTATAGAATTCTCGATTTAATTCTCGCTCCAAAATATTCGTATAGGCCATACCCGGTCGAGAAGCGCATGCGCCTTGTGTTATACTTGTTCCATATACCACAATAGGTTTCTTTCGGCTTGGAATGTCAACTTTTGGACCTTGAATTATTGCAGCAGAATCCACCCCAATATACAAACTATCAATCCCATCATATAATGGTAAGAATAATAAATATTCTCTCATCTTTTTCTCCATTCCACTAATTATAGTGTAATTAGAGGATTTTTTATTGCATGTTGGACGCACACTATTCACAAACGTCCATTCATTATTTTCATCCAATGTATATAGATCTAACCCACGGATACCTACAGGCGTCATATGATTCATTTCCAATTCCAATGTTGACAACCATTTTGCACTCAAAGATGTCGCATCAGAAGAAAAACGAATTGACATCCCGGCCGTATTAGTTCCCAAAGTATATAACAATTCTCGTTTAACTTGAGACTTCAATGAATCAGGAAATCGTGTAAAGCCCTCTTCTACGGGAACCACCGAGCCATATAATGGAAATTGACGAGCATCATGATACTCAAATTTTTGTGCACTGCACATAAATGTAATGCACACAAACGTCATCGATAATATTTTTTTCATAATATACTTAAAGTAAATATTAAATTTCCACAAAGATAACACTAAATTATAAATACCCCTTGGTATTTTGACTACAAATGTATTATTTACTAAATTTAATGCTCCTCAAACTTCTTTTAACTCATTTTTCCCCAAGATTATCATTAAAATATCACCAACAATTACTATTTTTGCAAATTAATTAAGAAACTTACAGAAATTATGCCTAAATATTTCACATTAATAGTCTCAATATTATTACTATCTTCATGCGGTGAATATCATAAAGTGCAAAAAAGCACCGATTATGATTACAAATTTGAATATGCAAAAAAAGCATTTAATGAAAAAAAATACATGCAGTCAATAACAATTCTAACTGACATCGTAACCGTATTTAAAGGCACGCCAAAGGCCGAAGAATCACTTTATCTGCTCGCATTGAGTCATTATGAAAACAAAGACTATCTAAGTTCCGGCGCATATTTCCACACCTATTACACAAGATATCCAAAAGGTAAATACACAGAATTAGCTCGTTTCTACTCAGGATATGGTTATTACATTGATTCACCGGAATCTCAACTCGACCAATCAGGTACATTAAAAGCGATTGAAGAGCTGCAAGCATTTCTTGATTATTTCCCTAAAAGCGACAAAGTATCAATTGCTCAAAATGCAATTTTTGAATTACAGGATAAACTCACATTCAAAGAGCTACAAAATGCCCAATTATACTATAATTTAGGAAATTATATGGGCAACAATTACGAATCGGCTGTAATTGTTGCAAAAAATGCAATTAAAGACTATCCATATTCTAAATATAAAGAAGAATTGGAACTTCTTGTTTTAAAAGCCCGTTATCAAGAAGCTAGCCAAAGTGTTGATGAAAAGAAAGCCGATCGCTTCCGCATTGTTTTAGATGAATATTATTCCTACATCAACAATTATCCTGACAGCCCCAACAAAGAAGAGGCTGACAACATTTACAAAATTGCATCAAAATACATTTCAGAATAATAACTAAACATTATATAAACATGGACTACAAGAAAACTAACGCTCCATTAAACACCGTTACACGTGACATGATTCAAATGTCAGAAGACACAGGTAATGTATACGAAACAGTAAGCATCATTGCAAAACGTGCCAATCAAATAGCCGGAGAAATGAAGCACGACTTAGAAAAGAAACTTCAAGAATTTGCCACACTCAACGACAACCTTGAAGAAATTTCTGAAAATCGCGAGCAAATTGAAATTTCTCGTTATTACGAAAAATTACCCAAACCAACACTCATCGCGACTCAAGAATATATCGAAGGTAAAATTCACCACCGCAATCCGGCTAAAGAAAAATTAAATCTTGATTAATCCAGATATTGACGTGCACAAAGTTGTTTATCTCAAAAAAAATAACTACCTTTGTGCGCTTAAAAATTTTATTATTAACTTTTAAACTCTCGAAAGAATGCACTTGAATTCTGAAGAAAAAGTAGAAATCTTTGAGAAATACGGTAAGGGCAAGACTGATACTGGCTCACCTGAAGCTCAGATAGCATTATTCTCAGTCCGTATCGCTCATTTGACTGAACATCTTAAGTCAAATCACAAAGATTATACAACAGCGCGAGCTCTTAAGGCACTTGTAGGTAAGCGTCGTCGTCTTCTTGACTATCTTATCAAGAAAGACATTAACCGCTATCGTGCAATCATCGCACAGAAAGAACTCGGTATCAGAAAGTAAGCTCCGCGCTCTACTTGAAGATTACACAAAAGAGGCTGTTTCTTAGAAACAGCCTCTTTTCGTATATATAACGATTCTCTATCTAAAAGCCCGATTGTGGCAACAGATCCTTTAATCTTCAGAATAGTGCCTAAGCACACGACGATAGGAGTTAAAAATCTTTGATTTAGACACAAAACCCACATATTTGCCATTTTCAACTACAGGCAAATTCCAAGCTCCTGATTTATCAAAAATCTTCATAACTTTTTCCATATTTTCCCCTACCTCAACTTTTGCAGGAGGCATACTCATAAATTTATTTACTTTCATCTTACGATATAAGTCGGGACGGAACATGATATTGCGAATATCATCAAGCAGCACAACACCCAAAAGCACATTATCATTATTCACAACCGGGAATAAATTTCGATTTGACTGAGATATCACCTCAACCATCTCCTTCAACGTCATTTCAGGGCGCACAGTCATGAAATCAGTCTCTATCACACTATCCATTTTTAACAACGTGAGAACAGCTTTATCCTTGTGATGTGTAAGGAGTTCGCCTCGTTGAGCAAGGCGCATCGTATAAATGCTATATTTTTCAAAAATCTTTATAGTACCATAGGAAATTACAGAAACGATAAGCAATGGTAAGAATAGTTCATATCCACCTGTCAGCTCGGCAGTCAAAAATATTGCCATTAACGGAGCATGCATGACTGCCGACATCACACCGGCCATACCCATTAAAGCAAAATTCTTTATCGAAAGCTCCAACCCAAACCCAAGACTATTTAACAAATAAGCGAAGAAAAAACCAGCCATACATCCTACATACAATGATGGTGCGAATGTTCCGCCAACACCACCTCCTCCATTAGTAGCCGATGTAGCAAATGCCTTTGTCAAAATTATTGCAGCTATAAACGCTAATATAAACCACACATTTTCTCTATCGCCATAGAAAATACTACCATTTACAATCGACGATGGGTCACCATTCAATAGCTGAGTAATAGATGAATACCCTTCGCCATATAGTGGTGGAAACAAGAATATAAGACAAGCCAATATAACCCCACCTATAGCCGTTTTCTTCCATGGATTACCAATTTTCTTAAAGAAATTCTCCATCATATTCATTGCACGCGTAAAGTACAACGACACTAAGCCACAAAACACGCCAAGCAAGATAACATATGGAATGCGCCCGGTTACAAATGGCTCACTCTGCACAAAGAAAAACTCTACATCATATCCGGTAAATATATAAGCCATCGTAGCTGCGGTAATAGAAGCAATCATCAGCGGCATAATTGACACCGTGGTCAAATCGAGCATCAAAACCTCTATCGTAAATAGCATCCCGGCAATAGGGGCTTTGAAAATACCGGCAATACCTGCCGCTGCACCACAACCCACCATAATCATCAACACTCGTGGTGACAACCGGAACATTGAGCCCAGATTTGAGCCAATTGCCGCTCCTGTATATACGATAGGACCTTCAGCGCCCACAGATCCGCCAAACCCGATTGTTATCGAACTTGCGGTAACTGATGTATATATATTGTGGGGTTTCAAGCGACTTTTATTTTGAGAAATAGAATATAGAACTCGCGTAACACCATGCGAGATATTATCCTTTACGACATATCTGACATATATACCTGTTATCAAAATTCCTAATGCAGGATATATAAAATATAAATAATTACCACCACTTATCTCCATGTGAGACGTGAGCATATTTGCAATTGCATGAATTAGCGATTTCAGCAATAGTGCAGCACTTCCGGCAAAAACGCCAACAAACAATGCCAATATAATCACAAATGTTCTCTCTTTGATGTGTTGTTGTCTCCACTGGACAAACCGTAAAAAGAGGTCGTAAATCTGTTGCCCTATATTTTGTATTTTCACTTTCATTATATACCTTTTCCTGTAAATACAGTTTGAACTGTATAAAACAAAATTTTTAAATCAATCAACAACGAGACATTTTCAATATACAACAAATCATATCTCAATCGTTCTATCATTCCATCTACATCTGAAGCATATCCATATTTGACCATTCCCCACGACGTTATTCCGGGACGCACTTGATGTATCAATGTATAATATGGAGCTTTAGCCATAATCTGCTTGATGTAATATTCTCTTTCCGGTCGAGGTCCCACTAAGGACATATCCCCACGCAAAACATTCCAGAAGTTAGGCAATTCGTCAAGACGATATTTACGCAAGAAACGCCCCACCTGCGTTATGCGAGGATCATTTAATGTTGACAATGCCGGTCCTGAGACTTCTGCATCCACATACATTGAACGGAATTTATAAATATTAAATGGTCGTTTATGATAACCGATGCGTCTTTGTTTATAAAAAACAGGCCCTTTTGAGCTACATCTTACAGCAATTGCGACAGCTAACAATAATGGGGAAATAAATAATAATGTAAGGAATGAAATCACGATATCGCTTACACGTTTCATGTTAAGCATGCATTGACTCATATCAGTCTTTGAGATATCAATAAGTGGCTCACCTACAATATTTGATACTCTCACTTTTGATGTTAACAATTGATATAAGTCGGGGGAAATATATATCGGTAAATTCAATGACAATAAATTACTCACCAACGACATCGTGGCCTTTGTTCCATGACGATGCTGAATGACTATTATATTTTTTACATTCTCTCGTTCACAGACTTCATCAATTTCACTTATAGGATACACCGGCAAATTCAATGGGCGATGAAAAGCCCCCTCACACGTCTCAACATAGCCTATAACATTAAACCCCATTGATTTATTCATCTCGCGCAACCGTTTCTCCATTTGTTCGGCCGTATTTGAAGTCCCAACTATAAGCGTATTAAACGCCCACTCACGATGATGTATTTTGTGAGTCGCTACACGTGTAATGCTAAATCTAACTATGTATACGACAAAAAACAACATCAAATACAATACCAACATCATTTCATAGGTAAACGCACGTTCGGCATTTATATCGTTAAATAATGCAGTAAAGAAGATAACCACCATACCTACAAACGCAGTGGTTGATGTTGTTACAAACTCCTGAAGACGCGATTTTAAAAACGCCTGATTATAATATCCTGATAAATAATATATTCCGACCATCAACAAAGGGAAAAATATTTGTCCCAACACGACACTATCGGAAGTCAAAAATGATGAAAGCGATTTAAAAAAAGAAGCATTATCAACCCATCTATATCTAAAAAGGTTGAATAATAGCCATGCAATATTGGTCGACAAGAAATCTCCAATCACATACTTGCACCGTTGTCGCTTTTCACTAATCAATTTCTTATAATTTTAATTGTCCCTCCGACACCGAGCTTTATTACACTTGATGGAAGATGTGGTTCATTATCATCACGACGTGTCTCTACGATATAATCTACACTATTTTTAATATTCTCCGATATTTCATCAAAAATAGCCGGAGTTGGCTCCCCACTTATATTTGCCGAAGTCGAAACTATAGGCTTGCGATATGCTCGACATAAACGACTTGAAAAATTTTCTTTAGTAATGCGAATACCCACACTTCCATCTTCGCCCAATAGCTCCGGAGCAAGATTACATCCGCCATCATAAACGATTGTCAATGGTTTTACAGCGGCATCAATCAAGTCATAAGCTATTTCCGGTACTTCATCAACATATAGCTCTAATAATTGTTCATCACCGAGCATAACAATCAACGCCTTATTATCAGCGCGACGTTTTATCTCGAAAACACGCTTCACAACATTACTTTGGATTGCATCACATCCTATACCCCACACTGTATCAGTGGGATATAAAATAACTCCACCTTTGCGTAGTGTTTCACATGCAAGTTTTATATCTTCGTCTATCGTTTTCACTATCAAAAATAGTAATCTTATAATCTACAAAGATAACATAACAACGTGGATTTTGAAATTTAAATCCACGTTTTATTTCATATTTTATTTTAGCTTTTTAGTTTTTCTCGCCCCAACGAGAGCGCAATGGATACTTCGTAGAGTGTAACAATATACGCAACGATGAGCTATAAGTGAAATAAGCCCACACCCATGTAATCAAGACAGTAATCTTGTTGCGCATACCAAGTATCGAAATCAAGTGGATAAACATCCATGTCAACCATGCAGGACGACCATATAAATGAATATGTTTCAAATCGGCAACTGCTCGATTTCGTCCCACAGTAGCCATTGAACCTTTATCTACATATTTAAATGCTTGCTTAAATTCACCTTTGTTCAACTGCTTTGCCAACAATTTTGCTTGCTGAATAGCGACTTGTGCCAATTGTGGATGACCTTTAGGATATGCATCGCTCATCATCAAAGAAATATCACCAAGAGCATACACATCGTTCATCCCTATTATGCGGTTATACTCATCCACGATGAAACGATTACCCGGCCCACGTTTAACATCTGTGCCAAACATTTCTATGGGCTCACCGGTAACACCGGCTGTCCAAATCACCATTTCGGAGTACAACTCCTCTCCATCAGAAAACTTAACTATATCATCTTCATAAGAAGCCATCGTTTTTTCCAACTTAACATCTACCATCAAATGTCCAAGGTATTCCAACACTTCACGAGAAGCAGTCTCAGTCATTGCACGCAACAATCGATCAGTTCCCTCGACAAGAATAATACTCAAGTCCTCTTTAGGAATATTGGGATATTCTCTATCCAAGATATAACGTTTCATTTCACCTATCGCTCCGGCAATTTCCACCCCTGTGGGACCACCACCTATTACGACAAAGCTCAACAACTTTTTGCGTTCTGTGGCATCCTTGCAGAGCGATGCCCGTTCCAATCGATCAAGGATTGCATTACGACAGCGCAAAGCCTCTGAAGCACTTTTCAACGTATATACCTTTTTGAGCAAATCAGGCATATTAAAGAAATTATTTGTCGTACCGGCTGCTATAACCAATTTATCATATTTGAGAGTCTCAAACTGAGTAGTTACAATCTTTTCTTTTACATTTATGAATTCTACATTTCCCATGTTGTAGCGAGCACCCTTTACCTTGCCTCGTCTCATTTCACGACGGAACGGGAACGAAATACTGCCGGCATCAAGACCAGCCGACGCTATTTGATAAAACAACGGAGGAAAACTGTGATAATTATTGCGGTCAATCAACGTTACATCAAACTTCGTTTTATCAATCTGCTTGATAAAATTCAAACCTGCAAAACCACCACCTACCACAACAATGTGTTCTTTTTTATCCATAGTGTAAATAATCTTTAATTGTACCTTTTTTTATAAAGAACAAAGTATATTGACTTTTTTTCTTTTCTGATTACAAAATTACAGATAATCTTTATCTATTAAAAGATTATTAAACACATTTTTAATTGTATTTTGGTAATATTGAACTATTTTTGTCTCATATTTACAGAAATAAGCAATGAAAACAAAAAAGCATATAATAATTTTAGCCCTAAGCATATTTTCTTATCTCAACATTACAGCGCAAATCAATACTGATCAAGTAATGCGCATCGGTCAAAATGCATTGTATTTTGAGGACTATATGCTCTCAATCCAATATTTCAATCAAGTCATTCAAGCCAAACCCTATCTGGCTAAGCCCTACTTTTTCAGAGGCATTGCCAAATACAACCTTGAGGACTATAAAGGGGCTGAAGAGGACGCATCTATTGCCCTTGAACACAATCCATTTATCACCGATGCCTATGAACTGCGCGGAGTTGCCCGACAAAATCAAGGAAAACACCGCGAAGCCATCGATGACTACACTAAAGCTCTTGAACTATTACCTCACAACAGAGGTATTCAATTCAACAAAGCTCTCGCTCAAGAGGAGATTAAAGACTACAAAAATGCAGAAAAAACCTATGAGCAACTACTCTCCTCTCACCCCGGTTTTGACAACGGCTACATTGGTCGAGCAAAGCTCCGACTTGCAACAGGAGACACAATCAACGCCATCAGCGACCTCAACAAGGCTCTTGAGATAAACAAAAATGCAACAAATGCCTATGTTCTTCGGGCTGACATTGCCATCAAATCCAAGAAGGATTTCCAAAGCGCACTCAACGACATGAATGAAGCCATCAAGTTACAACCGCAATATGCCGGGTTCTTTATCAATCGAGCATTTCTTAGATATAACCTCGATGACTACTTTGGAGCTATGGCTGACTATGACTACGCCATACAACTTGAACCTCTCAACTCTGTAGCACTCTTCAACCGTGGTTTACTTAGAGCTGAGGTCCATGACAACGACAAAGCCATTGACGACTTTACTAAAGTGCTAACACTCAATAGCAACGACTACAAAGCTCTATACAATCGTGCTGTTCTATACAAAGATACCCACGATTTCAAAAAAGCACTTGACGACATCAACAAAGTCATTGATGCTTATCCATCATTTGCCGGTGCCTACTTCCTCCGATATGACATCAACCGCTTAAGTGGCAACATGCACAGCGCTGAAAAGGACTATAACAAATCTATGGCACTCGCCAAGAAGCCGATAGAAAAATCCAATAATTCATCTGACGAAACCACCATTGAAGAAACAGAGCCACAAGAGGTTGTCGCCAATAGATTTACATCACTCTTAACCATTGAAAATGAAACCGATGTAAAAGAAGAATACAACAACAATAGCATACGTGGACGCGTGCAAGACCGCAACATGAATATCGAAGCCGAACCAATGTTTGCCCTCTCCTATTATTCTTCTCCCACACAGCTCAAGGAGAACACCTATTATATTAAGGAAGCTGACGAACTTAACGCTACACGCATCTTGCGATTCCTTCTCATGGTCACAAATCATGAGCCACAACTCACCGATGAAAATGACATCAAGCGTCATTTTGAATCTATCGAATATTACAACTCCTATATTGCCACCCATGAGCCACGAGCCATTGACTACTTTGGGCGAGCGATGGACTTCATTACCATTCACAACTACAAATCGGCACTCACCGACCTTGATCGCGCTATCACACTCACCCCTGACTTCACCCTCGGCTATCTAATGAGAGCCATCGCAAGATATAAGAACATGGAAGTTGAGCGCATTGCCTGTGATACGGACAACGACGATGCTACTAAATCGCCACAATTTGGGTTGGAGAAAGCACGTCTTGACATGAACATGATAATGGCTGACCTCGACCAAGTAATCAAACTATCACCACGCATGGCAATAGCCCACTACAACAAAGGTTGCCTCATGATTGCCAACCAAGACTACACCTCGGCTTTAAGCGCCTTCACCACAGCTATAGAGCTAAAACCCGACTTTGGCGAAGCCTACTATAATCGTGGTTATGTATATCTGAAACTCGGCAATAAAGACAACGGAATCTCTGATCTTAGCAAGGCTGGCGAGTTGGGCATCATCCCATCCTACAACCTACTCAAGCGCATGTCTCGATAACCATAATCCACTCCTAATGGGCAATATCGTTACTCCTCGATAGCAACCACATTCATTTTTGCCAAAATGAAGCATAGCAACAAGCCTATACACTTTCTGCCGGCACATGCAACGTGATTTTGATATCGCAAAAATTAGTTGCGCGTTTTTGACATTATAATAGGAAATTTTGTTAACTTTGGGATATTGAATATTAATTTA
Source organism: Muribaculaceae bacterium (assembly GCA_017436845.1). Taxonomy (GTDB): domain Bacteria; phylum Bacteroidota; class Bacteroidia; order Bacteroidales; family Muribaculaceae; genus RGIG4079. The sequence goes on along the minus strand of JAFSCJ010000018.1, from coordinate 14,497 downwards.
AACTCTAAATACCATTATGCTAACTCCTGAAGACATTAAAACTCTTGAGAAAAAAGGGATTACTCAAGATGAGCTGATGGCTCAAATAGATCGTTTCAAAACAGGTTTCCCTTACTTGCGTCTCGCTAATACTGCTACTATCGGTGCAGGTATTATCAAACTAACTCCTGAGGAACAAAACAACGCTATCGATCGTTGGCAAAAATATTTGAACGATGGTGGCGAGGTGTGCAAATTTGTACCGGCATCAGGTGCTGCTTCTCGCATGTTCAAATCGCTTTTCGCTTTTGTAGACGGTGATGACGATGTACCGGCTGAAGGATCAGATGTTGCCGAATTGATTGAAAATATTCACAATCTTGCATTTTTTGGCGAGCTTGATGACATTTGCCGCGACATCTATTCTAAGAGTGTGGAATCGCTCATCGAGGAACATCGCTACAAAGATGTTATCAATGCCATCATTAGCGAAAAAGGCATGAACTACGGCAATCTGCCTAAAGGATTGCTCACTTTCCATAAATACAATGACTCTACTCGCACTCCGGTCGAAGAACAACTCGTAGAAGGCGCTCAAACAGCCTCACAAAACGATGGTATCGTAAACTTGCATTTCACAGTTTCTACTAACCACCGCGAGCTATTTAAAGAAAAACTCGCCACAGTTGTCCCCGACTGTGAACAACGCATGGGGGTTAAGTTTAACATCTCTATGTCGGAACAAAAACCATCGACCGATACTGTTGCCGTTAATCCCGACAACACTCTATTTCGCGAAGGTGGTAACCTTGTGTTCCGTCCCGGTGGTCATGGTGCGTTGATTGAAAATCTAAACGACATCAATGCGGCTGTTGTCTTCATCAAGAATATTGACAATGTCGTTCCCGACTCTCGTCGTGCAGCGACTCTTCAATATAAACAAGTGATTGCGGGATATCTCATCCAAGCTCACGTCATGATTGAAAAGTACCTCAACGATATTGAAAACGGCAATTATGACATGGAAAAGGTGCGCGACATGATTGCATTCCTTCACCAAGTGCTAAATGTGAGAGATGAGCACATGAAAACACTCGAAGATGCCGAACTTGTTCTTTATATCAAAGAAAAACTCAATCGTCCATTGCGTGTGTGCGGAATGGTAAAGAATGAGGGTGAGCCCGGTGGCGGTCCTTATATCGCTTACAACCAAGATGGCTCTACTTCGCCTCAAATCCTTGAAAGTCACCAAATTGATCCCGCAAACGCAGAGTATAAGGCTATGGTAGCTCAAGCGACTCATTTTAACCCGGTTGACCTCGTGTGCTACATCAAAGATGTTAAAGGCAACAAGTTTAACTTGCCTGAATATGTTGATGCCAATACAGGTTTCATATCTTCTAAGTCTTTACATGGAAAAGAACTTCGCGCTCTTGAATTGCCCGGATTGTGGAATGGTGCTATGAGCAATTGGAACACTATCTTTATAGAAGTGCCTATTGATACATTCAACCCCGTTAAGACAGTAAACGACCTACTTCGCCCAGCTCATCAAGGATAAGCAGACAGAGTTGAGAACCTTTTAGCTCAGTTATGGACGAGCATGGATTTTTCCTCTTTATATTTTTCATAAAAATGGGACGGGAATGCATCCTCGTCCCTCGTTTTACACTATACTTAAATATTGCTGATTAGGGTTTCCCTTCTTTTAACGTCTCTTAATCTTTAGGCATTGGACAATTATCGCCTTTGTGCATACCTTTACGGTTGTGTTTCATATGTTTAGGTGCATTCTTATGAGAGTCCAACACCATATTCTCAAGAAATTGAACATATTGTTCAGGTGTCAATATTTTTTTCACTTCAGCAAGATGTTTAACTTTTGCATCACGAGCAATAGAATCCCTATATTGGCGATATTTTTTGCGATCTCCTTTTTTCTTGTTTTTTATTGTACATGAGGATTTCAACGCATCGAGTTTTTCTTGTTGTGCTTGAGTTAATTCAATTCCTGCAAACGGATTGGGGCAATTAGGCTTCGCCATTTTGTCACAAGGTTTATGCTTATCACATGTCTCTTTTGGACAATCTTTTTTATCACATTGTTTGCCATGAGCCATTGCATTAAATGTAAATAATGACATGGTTACAACTACTGCGCTTAATAAAGTCTTTTTCATCGTTCTATAATTTAATCAAGTTTTATTTTCTGTTTTTTAGCTAAGCAAATTAATCTGCATTTGTCTATATGACTTAGCTAAAGCAGAAAAGTTTAAATCCGCTTTATAAAACGACGCTTTTTAACGTTATTTTTCAATTATAGTTCTGCACACTCAGCAAGCCACAATGCCGATGACGCATCAGATGGCATTACCCAAGCTCCTCTCGGAGAGATAGATAGTCCTAATACATTTGGTCCATCAGGCAAACAAGAACGTTTAAATTGTTGATTGAAGAATCTACGGAAAAATGTAGTCATCCAATGTTTAATTACATCATGTTCATATACTCCGGCAAAGGCTTTTTGTGCTAAATAGAAGATTTTTCTTGGAGAATAGCCATAGCGCAGAGTATAATACAACACGAAATCGTGCAATTCATAGGGACCTACAAGATCTTCGGTTTTTTGCTTGATGTTTCCATTCTCATCGGCAGGAATCAATTCGGGACTGATGGGGGTGTCAACAATATCCAACAATATCGCTTGTATAGTAGCTTCTGACTGCAACGCAATCCATTTTACGAGGTGTTTAACTAATGTTTTGGGGACTCCTGCATTCACGCCATACATCGACATGTGATCGCCATTGTAGGTTGCCCAACCAAGTGCAAGTTCCGATAAATCGCCTGTGCCAAGAACCATGCCTCCTACTTGATTAGCAACATCCATCAATATCTGTGTGCGTTCGCGTGCTTGCGAATTTTCATAAGTTACATCATGAAGATTTTTGTCATGGTGGATATCTTTAAAATGCTGTTCGACTGATGGAACAATTGAAATTTCACGTTGTGTGATGCCCAATGATGTCATCAACTCCAAGGCATTGTTATATGTGCGATCAGTGGTTCCAAATCCTGGCATAGTGACTCCTATAATACCGGTACGATCCATGCCCAATTTGTCAAATGTCTTTACTGCAACAAGCAATGCAAGTGTTGAATCAAGTCCTCCGGAAATACCCACTACGATTGAACGTGCATAGGTAAACTCTATGCGACGAGCAAGTCCGACAACTTGTGTATTCACCACTTCATTACACAACAACTCCACATCAACTTCATTTTGAGGAATAAAAGGATTAGGATTTATATTGCGATAAAATGTTTCGTCAATCTCTCTAAGTGATTTATCAACATCAATTATGGTATATTGCTCCGACAATTCTCGCAATGCGCAATCACCAAATATATTGTTCGACAAACGTTCTTGATTGATTGCATCAATGTCAATATCGGCAATAACTATTTTTGCATCAAAACTCCATCGTTCAGATTCAGCTAATAACACTCCATTTTCAGCAATAACAGCATTGCCCTCATATACACTATCAGTTGTTGACTCTCCATATCCTGCTCCGGAATAAATATAGGCCGAAACAGATTGTGAAGATTGTTGTGTAATCATTGCTTTAAGTCGACCATAACTTCCGGCAACACTACATGTAGCCGACAAGTTTACAATCACTTGCGCTCCTGCCATCGCAACTTTTACCGATTGAGGAATTGGAGATAACATGTCCTCTCCTATCTCAACAGCGACTGATACATTCCCTATTCTTAATAGCTGATTAACACAAAATGGCACATTAAAACCTGCTACATCAACAACGGTATTTACACCCAGTCCTGACTGCCATAAGCGTTTTTCATTTGCCCCACTATAATCAGGGATATAACTCTTGGGGACAACTCCAATGATTTCTCCTTTATATATAGCAACAGCGCAGTTATACAATCGATTATTAAGTTTAATGGGTGCACCAACGAACAATAACATAGACCATTGCTCCGATGCTTTTGCAATCTCTCTTAAACCATCTTGTGCTCCTTGTAAGAGTTTATCATTATGAAAAAGATCTCCACATGTATAGCCTGTTACTGACATTTCGGGAAATACAGCAACTTGCACATTTTTCTCGTTAAGATTATCGCACATTGATATAATATTGGCAACATTATATTTTACATCGGCGACATTTACCTTTGAAACAGCTGACGCTACTCTGAGAAAACCATTATTCATAATACTTCCATTTAAGAACTTTACAAAATTAGCGATTTTTTCTTAGGTAATAACACATTTATAAAAAAAGCGTTGCAATCATAGACTGCAACGCTCTATTTTACAATTTAGAATCTATTTAAAGACTTGTCAAGTTAGATGAAATTGTAAACGTCTTTTTCAAGGTACCACCAGAAAATGATCCTCCTTTAGTCACCTCATTAAATGTTGTTCCACCTGCTACAGAACCTCCTGTATATAGCTTATATGAACTTCCCGACACAAACTCAGGCAATGTGATATAGCATCCTAGACTCATAGCCTGAGGAGCCTTGAACGACATTATATGTTGTCCCGACGATGTAGTCACTGTAATCAACGTACCTGCAGAAATTGACGAAGAATATTTAATTGTCGGCACTTTACATTGAGTTGTTGTCAGATTCAACATATTACCTTTTTGATTGATAACTGTACCGCCAGTAATTGATAATTTACTTGCGTTATCAACGTCAATTCCTTCTTCCGGGTCACGTGTTCCACTCGCAAGAAGGAGACCTCCACTAATTGTCATTGCACTATTTGAGTCTACTGCATCATTCCCTGTTGCTACGCAACGAAGGTTACCTCCAGTTATATTAAGAGCTGTCGCAACATTCAAACAATCATCGTATGTATTAAAATAGAAGTTGCCTCCATTGATAGTGATAGTTGTTTTTGATTCAAGACCTTCCCCTCCTTCATTTGCCGATTTGATAGTGAAACTACCGCTATTTACTGTCATTGCAGCCATAGCCTTGATAACTTTAGGGCTTGTCGAGCCACTTGTTGATGTTGAGCTACCAGGGGCTCCAGGGCGATTGCCTCCACCACTTGAAGATGTGCCAAATTGTGCACCTGTTGTTTCTGCAGTTACTACAAGAGGAGCGATTTCTCCGGTTGGTGTGTCCTCTTCTGAACCGCTACCTGAATCTTCATTTGTTGGCTCTGTATATTTATAACATGCAGCTCCTTGGAATGGCACATTAATCCATACATAATATCCATCGGATGTTACCTCAGCACAAACAGAGTTGCGGAAACTTGTATTGCGTGTACCTCCAAGACCAGATGTTGGATAAGTTCCAATTAGCGATCCGGTAGATTTTTCTACGATAGATACCGCTGCATCAGATATTGCGGTATTTGAAGTATTGAGATATTTTGACATTGCAACATATTCATTTCCATTATAAGTAAAGAACTTCAAATCTGTACCCTGTGAAGTCTCACCAAGTTCTTCAATATATGCACCTGTCGCACTGAAATGGGTTGCAGCATAGTTTGCTAATGAACTTGATATCCAGAATGACCCATCACTTTCAACTGTGATATTTCCATATCCGTTTCCTGATGAAATAGCATAAGATGCGCCATCTTTTGTCAAGTTGATTGCAGTCGGGGTAGTTGAAGTTATTGCACCGTTACTGATAGTATAGTAATAGGCTTGATCACCATATACAAACCATATGCGACCATTTGTCATATCACCACTCACCGACATAGCATCGCCAATGCGTGTGCATGGAGGTGCCGCATTTAGCAATACTGTTGGTGTTGATGTATCACTATCCCATTTGTATATCACAAAGTTTGTAGTAGCTGAATTTGTCAAGTTACATGCAAGAATTGTGCTACCAAGAGTTTCCACGCTACTTAGATAGTATGTTCCTGTTGTACAAGATGATGTATTTAATGTACCTGTTTCAACTCCTGTATAGGCATTTACGATCCGTATTGTATTATCAGAATTTCCTCCATTGCGACGCACTACATATAGCTTGCCATTGCTTAATGCCATATCATTAACTACTTGAGTCCCGTATGTCATCCATGAAGCAGTACCACCTGATGTTTGTGAATAATTCCACACTTGAGAAATAGCCCCTGCAGTAGGTGTTACTGAAATTTCTGGAGACTCTCCATTTTCGGTACCCATTATAATTTGTTGGTCACTCTTAATACATTTACCTCCAGCGCCTGTTGATTTAACATTAAATGTTCCACCTAAAAGATATAAATTACCATCAACTGAGATACATATTGGGCTATAGGTATCAGTACCTGTTGTTGCTGTATAAGTTGCCGCACTACCTGTTGTTGTAATTGTTACATTACCTGAATTAAATATAGCTGTACCATCTACAGAAATACCTTTGCCTCCAACACCCGAATGAGTAGCATTGATTGTACCACCATTTTGAGTATAGTTACCATCACACTTTATCAACCCACAATGAGAAGGATCATAGTTCACAACTACTGTGCTTCCTGTCAAAGTTCCCGTAATTGTACCTCCTGATATTGTAGTATTTAAATCTGATTTTATACCCTTTGCTGAATTAGCTTTTACATTTAGAGTAATATTACCACCACTAATGTTTACATTATTGTCAGCAGAAATACATGTTGAAGCATAATTATCTGTTACTCCCGATGTATTAGTATATGTACCACAAGCACCTGTTACTGTTACAGTTAGATTTCCACCTTTGATATTAACATTTCCATCAGCAGAAATACCTTTACCTCCTGCTCCTGAATGAGTAACATAAATAGTACCATCATTCATTACAAAGTCGCCATCGGTTTTGATTGCTGTACAATATGATGGGTCGTTTGATACGATAGCAACAGCACCTGTCATGTTTGCAGTAATAGCACCGCCATTGACTGTCATTGTTTGTTTGGTCTTGAAGCCTTTACCTTGAGTTGCTGGAACAGTCAGTGTAACATTCCCTCCATTCATCGTAATGATACTATCACACTTGATTCCTTTAGTGTCGGCTGTCGCAAGATTTACATTGATTGTACCTCCGTCTATTTGAATATATCCGGCATCGCCATCAATACCATCACCGGTTGTTGATGCTGTTGACAACACACCTCCGGTCATTAAGAAATAGTCATTTACACGCACACCATCATTGGCGGCTTTAAGGACATTTACTGTACCTGATTGAATATCTATGTAATCGTCGCTGACAATACCATGTTTATAATTACCGGTAACGTTCAATGTTCCTGAGCCGGTAAAGATGATTTGCCCTTCGCTAAAGAAACAACCTTTTTGGTCTTCACCTGAAACAGTCGCATATGATGATGCATCGGTCAGATTAGATGTCCCATTTAATTGTACGGTACATTTTTTCCCTGTCTGGATATTTATTGCAGCACCATCATTATTAGTAATGCTCACGCTATTCAAATCGAGTATAAATTTTGTATCAGAATAAATCTTGAATGATCCACTTGTCGTGCTTCCTGTCAACTTATATGACAATTCGTTTGCAGAGGTTGATGTAACCGTTACGTCAGCACCGATTTTGGTTACTGTAACTCCTTCAAACGCAAATGGGTTGACGACTTCTGCATCTATTCCATTATATTTGATTTCAACGATTGAAGATGCACTGCCCAATGTTACTTTTTCGACTTCTGAATTTGGCATTGTTTGCACAACACCATTTGTAGCTGTAAAAATTACGTTTGAGCCATCTTGTGATAACGAAACACTATCGGCTATTTCAAGAGGAAGCCCCAACTTAATATTATCTGCGCGCTGAATCCACATTGTTTCAGCTGCCCAAGCCAATGAAACAAGCGATAACGCTGATATTGCTAAAATAAATGTCTTTTTCATCGTTTTACAATTTTAGTAATTATAGTTCCGGCTTTCACTATATATGTTCCCGAAACAAGATTAGAAATATTCAACGAAGCTTTTCCTTCAGCGACAAGAGCTCCGGCAGAATTATACACTTCTATCATCACATTTTCATCTGAAACAAAAATAGTTGAGCAATCTGAATTAAAAATTAATCCTGATTGTTTCTCATTTCCGAGTTCATCAATACCCGAAAGATTTCCATTAAAACGCAATGAAACAAAAGTGCCACGAGCAAACTTTTCTGACGTTCCATCAGTAAAATTAACGACTACCCCACTTCCATCTGTTGGAAATGTAATGTGGCTAATACTCGAAATGGAGATTGATTTATCTCCCATACTCTGTCTGACAATCAAATTATCAACAGCATTTATTGACAGAGTTAGCAATAGTAATAGTGTAAATGTTATAAAACGCATGGTATAAAAATTTAATTTTAAACAAAAATAGTAATTATTCAATTAGTAAAAAAATAAAATATACAATAACATGCCTGCAACTTCTAAAAAGTCTAAATTCACCGATATTTATTTTTTTTAACCTTTTATAATTCTTCTTAGAATAAATTTTATAATTAAGTTTGCCGAAATATTACTAAGATGGCAAAGCACAATGAATTAGGAAAATGGGGAGAAAGCATTGCATGCGAAACACTGATTTGCAATGGTTATGCAATATGTGAACGCAATTGGCGTGTAAATCATTATGAGATTGACATTATCGCCATGAAAGGCAACCGCATAATTTTTGTCGAGGTAAAAACCCGCACTGATGATTATGTTGACCCACTTGAATCAATCGACAGAAAAAAGATTATACATATGACTCGCTCCGCAAATGCATATATAAAGATGTATAATATCCCTCACGAGCCACAATTTGACATAATCTTAATTATAGGAAGTCCTGAAACAGGTCATAAGATAGAACATATTTCAGACGCATTTATGCCTCCTCTATTATCAACATAAAAAGTCCCGACTAAAATCGGGACTTTAGTTTTATATATATTATTTTTTAAAACTTTCTCGTTCCGTCAACTAATTTACCCATTGACCATACTCCGCAAAGTTCTAAGTTCTCATCAAGCATAATCACATCTGCATCTTTTCCCTTTTCAAGAGAGCCTTTACGATCATATACTTTCATGATTTTTGCAGGTGTTTCTGAAATCATTCTCAACGCATCATTCAATGGAATTTCTGCTTGCTGAACCATTGTGCGAATTAAGCGATCCATTGTTGCGATACTACCAGCCAACGCTGAACGATCAGATAGTTTACACACACCATCTTCAATAATTACACGAGGGTCAAATGCAGTTTGACTATCACTTGCAGCTACTGCCAATGCATCAGTAATTGCACATGTACGTTCAACACCTTTTATCTTATAAACCATCTTCAACATTGCGGGTGGAACATGGATTCCATCAGCAACAAGCTCCACTGTCATATCATCATGTAGATATATACTTTCAATAGTTCCTTCATATTTGAACTCACGACGTTTATGAACTCCAGTCATAGCATTATAAAAGTGTGTTGCATGAGTAAATCCTGCTTCCCATCCGGCTTTTACATCTTTATATTCGGCTTGTGTGTGAGCAATAGATGCCAACACTCCTTTAGATGTAATGAATTTCCCAAATTCCACAGCACCGGGTAATTCAGGAGCAGCATCCCAACGCTTAATACATGGCCATTTATTAATAATAGGCTCATACTCTGCCGGATCAGGATTTTTAATATTTTCAGGAAGTTGACCTCCTGCCATTGCCATATTTAGATAATGCCCTTCCAGATGTAAACCTAAAATTGGTGTATTCGGATCTTCATTCATTATTTTAGTACATGTTTCAGCAGCAGCTTCAATCATTGGCACTGTTGAAGATGACAATGTAGGGAAAATTGCAGTTGTACCATGTTTCAAATGAGCGTCAACCGCAACTTTAAATGCTTCTTCGGTTCCTTCCATAAAGTCGCGACCACCACCTCCATGGACATGAATTTCAATTCCACCGGGAGCAACTACATTTCCTTTTGCATCAACAATCTCTGCACCTTCTACCGGTTGAGAATTATTCATTACATCGGCAATCTTGTTTCCATCCATCAAGACCGAACCATTTTCGATCCAACCTTGCGGGGTGAGCACCTTTGCATTAACTATTTGTGTAAGCATTGTATTTTATGTTTTAAGATTAATATTCATTTACTTAATTCTATACAAAGGTAAATATTTTTATTCATAATTATTAATATATCTCATTTTTTTAATTTATCAGCTCATTTATATTATCTATATACATTTATTTATAAATAGGTTTCATGCTATTATTTGCTATCTTATAAATTATTGCTAAATTTGTAGAATAAATTTAGACTATAGGTGAATTATCTGCTGAAATATATGATTCCCATAATAATTGCTATTGCGATTATTGATGGCGTAGATAAGTCCGATTCTGTAATCTTGACCAATCCCATACAAGATATTACAACAGAAGTTGAAGCTTTTTACTCTGATTATTCTTCGTCTGATTTTGACATCTATCTTCCTCGTCGAGTTTCTTCGACTAACGTTTTAAGCTTACAAAACTCTCCCAAAAGAGCAAATTCTTCTATCCGATACAATTTTGAGTTTATCAAATCGGGGAAAGTCATTAGCCTTGAAATCAGCAATTTCATTCAAAAAAAATCTCAAATAATCCATTCTTTGTTTACCAAGCCTGTCAATCGACTCATCAGTATTGGTAAACTAGTTATTTAGTATTCTTTAATTTATAATATTATTTAAGCGACATTTTTCTAAAAATGCCGTTGTTGTTATATATTAAGATACTAAAAATTTTACTTATTAAAAATAATGGATTTATTTCAAATTTTTACCCTATTGGGAGCATTAGGTATGTTCCTTTATGGGATGAACTTAATGAGTTCAGGTTTGCAAAAAGTAGCAGGCGAAAAACTTAGAAGTTTCTTATCGGCAATGACCTCCAACCCATTGAAAGGAGTAATGACAGGTCTTGGTATCACATCAATCATCCAATCTTCATCAGCAACAACAGTAATGGTTGTCAGCTTTGTAAATGCAGGACTCCTTTCTCTCGGACAAGCTATCGGTGTCATAATGGGTGCTAATATCGGTACTACAGTTACCGCATGGCTTGTTTCATGGCTCGGTTTTAAAGCCGATATTTCTATTCTCGCAGTACCTTTAATGGTATTTGGATTTTTATTCTCCAATTCTAAGAAAAACAATAGACAAAACATTGGCGAACTCATCGTTGGTTTCTGTCTTCTTTTCCTTGGGCTTTCTTTCATGAAAGAATCTGTTCCTGACTTGAATGAAACACCTCAAGTATTGGAATTTGTAAAAACATGGTCTTCTCATGGTTTTTGCTCTGTATTATTATTCCTCGCATTCGGAACTATACTTACTCTCATCCTTCAATCATCATCTGCTACAATGGCAATAACACTCATAATGCTCAGCATGGGATGGATTCCATTTGATATGGCATGTGCTATGGTGCTCGGTGAAAACATTGGTACTACAATCACTGCCAACATCGCTGCAGCCGTCGGAAACACTCAAGCCAAGAGAGCAGCAATGTCACACACGATCTTCAATGTTTTTGGGGTTCTATGGGCTCTTATATTCTTCAAACCATTCCTTGCTTTAGTAGGGAAAACTATCGAACTTTTGGGTTTACCCAACCCTGCAGCTGAAGGTTTTGCCGTTAGCTCACCTACTTCAGCCGATGGCATTGCCGCCCTATATGGACTTTCAATGCTCCACACTCTTTTCAATACTTTCAATACATTTATACTTATTTGGTTTATCAAATACATTGAAAAGATTGTTATTTGGATTATCAAAGCGCCTAAAAACCAAGAAAAAGAAATATTCCGACTCAAATACATCTCTGCCGGTCCGCTTGCCACTCCTGAACTTGCAACAGAACAAGCGTTCAACGAGATAATACACTTTGCACAAATCTCGAAAAAAGGGCTTTTATATGCTAAAGATGCAATTCATGAAACAAACACAGACAAATTTGAAGAGCTACGCCAAAAGCTTGTAAAATATGAAGAAATATCTGACCGCATCGAATATGAAATAGCAGCATTCCTTAATGCTGTATCATCGACCGACATCAGCGAAGAGACTTCTATCAGAATTAAAGCTATGTACAAAATCATTGGCGAACTTGAATCTTTAGGCGATTCCGGCGAAGCTATCAGCCGTATTCTTTCTCGAAAAAACATTCACAAGAAAACATTCGACCAAGATACTCTCAAGAAGCTTGACGACATGATAACTGCAGTAGATAATGCCTACGACACTATGATTGCCAACCTCACTGCTGCACACAAAGGCTCTCTCCACGAAATATCTAATGCCTACAATGCAGAAGATCGCATCAATAGTCTTAGAAATTATCTTCGCGATTCTGAAATTGAGGATATAGAAAACAACATCAAGAACTACCAAACAAGCGTTTACTACATGGATATAGTAAACCAACTTGAAAGAATGGGCGACTTCATGATTAACATTTCTCAAGATCTCGAACGCTCATTCATCCTACGATAAACCTAACTTATATAAACACGCAACCCGCGGACTCTCTTAATCCGCGGGTTTTATTTATTATTTTTCTCTATATAATTCCTTTTTATTAATAATATCACTACATTTGTAAAGGCAATAACTTTTGTCAAGACATTTTGAAATAATATTAGAAGCGTTATGCTTTTCGCTTATTATAGAAAACGTAGGAAATTTTCGACCAATGATGCGAGGAAAAACAAAGCGGTTCTCGCGCGTATATGCGTGGGCTGCTATTCCTACATCTGCATCAAATGGTTTCCTACGACCTTCTATAATAGACGTGGCAATGCAGTGCCACGCTTCTCGTTTTAATAAATAGCTTTCCCGGCACCGAAAAGCACAAATCTTATAACTATGACACGATTTATGTTTTCTCTGCTCATTACTTTAATGACTCTAACTGCCCACGCACAAAAAGATGTTACTAAATTCTTAGGCATCCCCGTTGATGGGACAAAAGCATCTATGATTCAAAAGCTCAAAGCCAAAGGATTCAAAAGTTCATATTACGACAAAGATATCCTTGAAGGAGAATTCAATGGTTTTGACGCAAATATAATGGTCCAAACTAGTAATAATAAAGTATGGAGAATTATTGTTTCATACAATAATCTTTCTGAAGAAATCGCAAAAACGCGTTTCAACAATCTATGTTATCAATTTTCTAAAAGTTCAAAATATTATTCTTCATCATCTGATTTTACCATTCCAGAAGATGAAGATATTTCATATGAAATTAGCATAAAAGAAAAAAGATATGAAGCCGTATTTTATCAAAAGAGTGAATTAAATATTGCAACAGACAATTATTATGAACATTTTCTTGATAAAAGTAATATGGATGAGAATAAATTCATTTGGTTTACTATACAGCAAAATATGCTGGGCTATTCAATCGTCTTATATTACGAAAACGGATATAACCAAGCTAATGGCGAGGATTTGTAACAATATTAAAACACAAAGCAATGAAAAAATATATATTCACGATATTACTAATGGCTATTGCGTTTAGCTCTTGTATGCAAGAAGAAGCTACACCCATAGCAGAAGAGCCAAAGCAAGAATCTATCACTGTCCCTACATTCAAGTTATACCCAACATCAAATCGTTGGAATTTTCTTAAACTCAATACTGCAACAGGAGTAATAACAATAGTCCAATATTCTATAGAAGAGGAAGACAAGACTTTTGAATACTCGCTCAATGATGAATCACTTATCCCTATAGGAGATTATCCGTCTTCCGGTCGTTTTGAACTAACACCAACACAAAACATGTGGAATTTCATTTTGCTCGACCAAGTATCGGGAGCCACCTACCAAGTACAATGGTCTTTTGAAGAAAAAAATCGTTTCATCATCCCAATTAAATAATAAATAATTTTATAATGGACGAAGTTTTTGGCTGTATAATGGGTATATTGGGGGATGTGCAGTAATAGCTTTTTATATTTGGCTGCTATTTATACTTCCATCAAGAATGGCAAAGAAACGTGGTCGCAATCCGGTTGGATGGGTTATACTATTTTGGATACTTACACCTTTATGGGGTGCAATTTTATTATTAATATTAGGTGATAGCAAAGAGAAACTCCGCCAAGACATCCTCGACGAAATCAACAACCACGAACAACATATACCCTCGCGAACACAATTCCGCGGGGGTATATTCACTGAATAACCGAAAAAAGGATGAGTATACTGGCTATAACATCGCTTGATTCCGGCAATCTACGCATCTCTGCATTCTCAATTCTCAATTCTCAACTTTCAATTCTTCTTGCGTGTCGGGCCTCTCGATAAACAAAAAGCCCCGGCTCATTCCTGAGTCAGGGCTTCTCTGAAGGGGGCGGTGACCTACTCTCCCACTTTCGCAGTACCATCGGCGTGGTGAGGTTTAACTTCTCTGTTCGGAATGGGAAGAGGTGGAACCCTCACGCTATCACCACCTTAATCTCTTTGTTC
>JAFSCJ010000017.1 GCA_017436845.1 Muribaculaceae bacterium | reverse complement strand
TAGCGATGTAGCTGCCATCGGGGCTCATTGTTGCTGTGTTGATGGTTACACCTTCAGGAAGAGCCACTTTTTCTACTGAAGCGACTTTCAATTGTGCAAAACCATAGATTCCTGCACTTAACAACAATGCTGAAACAATTAATTTTTTCATGTTTTGTTAATGTTTAGATATGGTTTATTAAAATTTTGTGTTTAGTGTTTAGGTTTAAACAAAATTTTACGCAAGTTCGCTCATTTTTTTCAAATCTATTAAAAGAAAAGCGTTAAAAAAGACTAACTCTCCTATTTTAGCGATAAAATCAACCTAATATATCATCATAAAAAATAACAATTCTGTACAATGGGAACAATTTATGGAATAAAAACTTGTCGGTGGCGACTCGCTACTTTCACATTTTTGCTTTCTCTTTTTGATTTTTTCCTCTTCCATTTTGCTTAAAATAACAATCCCCACGCTCATCGCATGGGGATTGTTTTATTAGGGATTGAGAATCTTTTCAACTCTCAACTTTTTCAACTTTCAATTTACTTAACGTATTCTTTTGTTACTATATTGCCTTGTTTTTTGATAAAGACACCATTTTCAGGATTTGCAACTTCAATACCTTGAAGATTGTAGTAAACAGCAGGTGTGTTATCATCGGCTTTAATTCCTTCAACACCTACAGTTTTTGGAGATACCGTAACTGTGCAATTAACGATATCAACAACCATGATATATGTGTCAGACTTAATCATCCATGATTGTGTGCTACCACCCCAATCATTGGTCATCGATGTAACTTCATTGAGAACAATTGCTTCATCTTTGGTCAACGCGCCATAGCGAGTACCGGCATTAACAGCTTCCCAATTTTCACCAAGTGTTGTTGCAAATTGGAAATAGCCATTACCGTCTCCGGTATCATCAACAGTTACTTCTCCTGAATAAACACCTTCTCCTTGATGGGCAAGCTCAATTCCATTAGACGTACTCCAGTTGTAACCGCCTACATTACCTATTGCATAAATTACTTCAGGATAAGAAGGTGCTGGCTCCGGAGTTTCAGTTGTTGCAGTTAGAGTAGATAGGTCGGCAGCTACAGTAATAGTCCATACACCTGCCCATGGAAGAATGATGTTACCTGCGTCTTTGTTTACAGAAAGATTTACAGTACCACCATTAGTGATGGCTGCATCAACAGCGAGGTTACCTGCATTAAATACGTTCCATTTTTCATCAGTCTCACCTACACCTTTTATTGTTGATATTTTGAATTCTGTAGTTTCTTCAACTTCAACTATATAAACGCCATCAGCAAATGTAAATTCTGCTGCATTAACAGGATCCCATTCGCCAAGAGCTTCGCCTGCGCCTACAATGTAGAGAGGTTTAGCAACACCCTCAATCACAAGTGATGTGCTGGCAGGAGTTGTCGTAGTGCGAGCATCAGCCTTCAATGCATAAACAAGGAGTCCCTTTTGTTGCGATGCAATCACAAGATTACCCGCATAGTCAAACGCCATTTGGTCAACTTGTACAGTTCCACTCAATGGAATAGAATATTGATGAGTAAACGATGGTGTTTCTCCATTCCATGTTACGCTGTAAATTTGAACATTTACACTGCTTTGTGCATCAACAATGGCAAATGTAGAGAGATCGTCGCTAATAGCCATCCCACCGCTTTGTGAGCCTGTCAATGTAGATGATAACGCATCGGAAGTAAATGTTACTGTTCCGCTGCTCTTACCCACAAATTGGAATACCGGAACATCTGATGTATTATTACCTGTGAAACGATTTTGAGATACAAATGTACCTTTACTTGTTGCAAGAACATCACCATCTCCATTTATCATATTTGTTGTATAAGTTCCTGTTGGATCTCCACTCCAAGAATCATTAGCGCCTATATTATAATAGCGGAAGTTGCTTTCATGCACTACATACATCACACGATCTGCACCCTCGCCATGGAATGACACTGCTCGTTCATAGAATCCCGAAAGCACTTGTGTGGCATTTGTTCCACTTGGATTGTACACCCACACACCTGAATTTTGGTTGGCATAATTTGCAATATATACTTTACCATTATTTACATGAATGCGGTTGGAGCGCACATATTTGTTTGTACTTGTTGATGCGTCGGTATCAGCTCCAAACATTCCGGTAATCACTTTTGAGCCGTTTTTGCTATAATCGGGATTGAATTTTTGCAATCCTTGGCCCATTGCTGTCATCGTATAGATAGTCCCGAAGTGGGCACTTGTTACATCTTTATCGATTGCAAGACCTATGCGGGCATCATTTGTTCCATTATTATAAATGATTGAATTGTCGGAGTGCATGAGTTCTACTGATGGGCTTGATGGATTGTCAAGAGCAACAGCCCAATTATATTTAACACCCACGCCGAGCGTTGTAGCATCAACAACAAATGTATTTTCTCCGGCTTTAACACCATCTATGGCAATCATTACAACTTCAGCGCCTGCAGTAATAGGAGTTAGAATAACTGACGCCGAAGCAACATCACCGGTAGATTTAAATGTTAATGTATAGTCTCTTTCTCCTTGTGCCATTTTGAGGTCATAGGCATAATGTCCTTGCACTCCCGGCTCACGCACACCTTGAATTGTTGATGTAGCTTTAGTTACTGTTTGACGTGCCGGATTTTTGATTGCATAAACGAGGAGCCCTTTTTGTTGCGATGCTATCACAAGGTTACCGGCATAGTCAAATTCCATTTGGTCAACACAATATGTTCCATCCAAAGGGATTGAGTATTTATGGATAAATGCAGGAGTACTTCCACTCCATGTTACGTCATAAACCTGGATGCGAATACCGGCATTGCCTGAGCTATTGTAAGAATTGGCAATAGCAAAGATACTCTTATCGTCGCTAAGAGCCATACCTCCATTTTCTGAGCCGTTGAGCGAGCTGTTTATTACATCTGATTTATATACTACAGTCAAATCGTGATCAAATACCGCAAATGCAGGGTTACTGCTTGCATTATTCCCACTATAACGGGTTTGAGATGCAATTACGGCATTATCAGTAACAATGATGTCGCCATCGCCATTGTCCAACAAGGCTGCAGTAGTATTACTTTTAGTGGGGCTTCCAGATGTCCATGAGGTGGCTGTGCCAATATCAAATCGCTGAACATTGTTTTCGTGAAGGCTGAATGCTTTGCGACTTGAGCCTTCGCCTATAAATGCTACTGCTCGTTCATAATAGGTTATTCCAGAAATATTTGTTGGCGTTGCACCTGTAGCAGGGTCATATTCCCAGATACCCGTGCTATAGTTAGCATAGTTGGCAATATACACTTTCCCTTTATATATTTCCAAACGATTTGAACGAACATATTTGTTTGAACTTGTTGAAGCATCAGTATCTTTACCAAATAATCCGGTAATTACTTTTGAGCCATTTTTGCTATAATCGGGGTTGAATTTTTGCAATCCTTGGCCCATAGCGGTCATTGTATAGATGGTCCCAAAGTGGGCACTTGTGGCGTCTTTATCAATAGCTACACCGATGCGAGCATCTTTAGTCCCATTATTATAGATAATTGTGTTGTCGGAATGTATAAGTTCAACACCTGTGCTCTTTGGGTTTTCAATAGCGACAGCCCATGAGAATGTAGCATCTTCTCCAAGTGATTTAGCATCAACGGTTACTGAATTTTCACCTTTGACAATGTTGTTTATTGTAATAGACTGAGTTGCACCGGTAGATGTGTTTGTGAAAATCACCAATCCCTTTTCAACGGCATCTGTTGCCTTGAATTTCAATGTGCAGATATCGCCATCTTGTGAAGACGTCAATCCATAGGCATAAACACCCTTAACAGGTATTTGCTCTGTTGATGTAGAGATTTGAGGAGTTGGGAACACTGTTTCATTTGCAGTAACAGTAATTGTTTCTGTCAAGTCCTTATAGTCAGGGTGTGAATACACAATCTTATAGGTACCGGGAGTTACTTTGTTAAACACAAACACTCCGTTGTACTCATCATCGGTTTTGTAGGTTTGAACTACCTCATCGTTGCTGTTTTTAAGTGTTACAGTAGCGTTGTTGATGGGCAAATAATAATCAAGAGTTGATGTATTAGGTGTATAATAGGTGTGAGAAAAAGGAGTTTCGGCATCACGAAGCACACCATATATTGCACCATAGGAGTCTTTCTTTCCAAAACCAAAATAATCGTTCACACCCTTAGCATAGGCTTCTCCTTCCCATTTACAAGCGTCCCAATTCATCGCTTTGTGGCGAGCCGGTTGATAGGTGTGAAAATATCCTTCAACAAGGAAGCCAGGAACACCTTGACGCAACACGCCATAGTAGCCACCATAAGTTTTACCATTTGAGTGAGTTGTATAATAAATCTCGTTCCAAAAAGACACATCGCCACGAATATTTGTTGATGTTGTATAGGAAGACCACATCATGTGAGGGTTTTTTATCCAATGAGGCCAACAAGCTGCCGCCATTGCTTTACTCCCAGGAACACTTTCAGAATTATCATATCCACGATAAAGGAATAGCGGATAATTTACAGTCGAGCCATCAGAATGCGCATTAGAGTGGATAGAGATAAACATGTCAAAGTTGTTCAACTCTGCCTCAGCAGCAATTTCGCTCAATGGTCTATCATACAATCCATTGTGCACATCACCACTTTTGATGCGGCTCATTACAATGTTTTGTGTCAAGTCGCGTGCATTATTCACGCCATTATGCTTCATACCATATTCTTTGAGTTTGTAGAACATCCCCAACCCTTTTTGAAGATTGGTATTCGACTCAAAAAATCCTGCGGTATCGGTATAAGTAGGCCCGCCATGAGTAACTGTTCCCATGTGGCGACACTCTCCGCACCACGCTCCATGCCCGGGGTTGATGTAAATGCGGACTTCTTCAATCGCTTTTGCTGCCGATGCTGTCATTGCGCACAACATTGCAAGGCTGAAAAACAAATGTTTTAGTTTCATAGATTTAAGGAATATAGTTATTAAATTATTATTTATCGATATTTATGAAATATTAATCTGACAAAAATAGTTAAATTATTTTATAATGCAAAGTAATGAGCTCCGGGATGGACAAAAATATATCCTGTTGTGGTTGCCGACGGATATAATGCGCCATTTTCAGTCAATGTTATCCCTAACTCACCATAATTCAGAACTTCATCAGCAAGGAAAACAAGACGCTGATCGGGCAACGAAGGATAGCCTATAGCCGGGCGTATGCCTTTGCTCTCATAACCCCACAACTCGTTTCTGACTCTATTATTCATTATTTCAGTCGCAGCCTCTACAAGACGGTCGGCTATAGATTGATATAATATCGCATTGTAATCATCGTTTTGACTTTTATATTTCTCTATAATTTGCTGAATGTCCATACCTGCCGTTACGACAAATAACCCCATCCAATCATTCTTTTCCCCGGTTACCGAGAGCGGTTTTACATAATCAGCAAGTGCAAGTCGTGGCCCAACACCATCAACATGTAATTGTCGAGGTGTTGGCAGCACAAACTCTTCATTACCATTTTGATAAAATATATCCTCATCTCGACTTCCGGCAGGTAATATAGCTACTCGCGCCTGCAAGGTGCCTATGTTTTTTTGTATATAATCAATCACTCTGTTGGCATCTTTAAACAGCTGCATAGCCTCTGCCGCCTTCATGCGTTGCTCCTGTGGAACGGTAGCAAGCCATTGCGCACGACAATGATCACAGCCTTGAATATCGGCAATCGAAGCAAATGACGCATCAAGTTTCCATGCTCCCAAAAAAGCTCTCCAATTTATCGATGCTCTTATATCGGCAATCGCGATTGACAAATCATGAATTCCGGGGTATTTCGGAGTGGGTATTACAGTATCTTTACCATAGTCAAATTTTAATCGGCGTGCCTCCTCTATCGTGAGCTGTGATTTTTTATTTTCATATTGTTCGCGAAGAAGTTGCTGCGCCGAGAGTATCTCCTGGCTCGTCTCGACACGAGTATCCTTGTTTATGAGTCTTTGTGCCAATCCCGGCAACATGGCAGCATCGCGCATATAGACAACAAGACCGCTATAACATGGCGCTATTTTTACTGCTGTGTGCAATTCCGATGTTGTCGCTCCACCTATGAGTAATGGAATTTTTAGTCCTTTTTGGTCCATTTGTCGCGCAACATTGCACATTTCTTCAAGCGATGGGGTAATTAATCCGCTAAGTGCCACAAAATCAACATTTTTTTCAATTGCTTTCGCTACAATCTCTTCACCAGGCACCATTACACCCAAATCAATCATTTCAAAGCCATTGCAATTCATGATAACACTAACGATGTTTTTACCTATATCATGAACATCGCCTTTGACTGTGGCAATAACTATTTTTCCCGACGATGATGTTCCTGATGATTGTTTTTCTTTCTCTATAAATGGAGTGAGATAGGCAACAGCCTGTTTCATGGCTCTCGCACTTTTTACTACTTGTGGCAAAAACATCTTACCTGCACCAAACTGCTCGCCCACTTTATTTATACCTGTCATCAATGGCCCATCGATTACCGCTACTGCCGAGCCGGCACTTGCCATCACTTCATCAAGGAATGGCTCTATTCCATCGCTGTTTCCTCGCATTATCATCTGCTCAATGCGTTCCGATGCCGATAGCTCTTTTTGCTCTACAACAGCCTTCACTCCTGTTGCTGTGCTTTCTCGCTCTGCCTTTATCTTTTCGGCAATTTCGACAAGATGTTCTGTCGCATCACCTCGACGATTTAGCAACACATCATCAAGGGCGTCTCGCAATTCCGATGGGATATCATCAACCGACATTAACGATGATGGGTTTACTATACCCATATCCATCCCTTTGCCTATAGCATGATAAAGGAACAACGCATGCATCGCTTCACGCACATAGTTATTTCCCCTAAATGAGAATGATAAATTACTAATTCCGCCACTCACCTTTGCTCCGGGAAGATTTCCTTTAATCCATTCAACGGCTTTTATAAAATCAAGAGCATAGTTATTGTGGGCTTCAATACCTGTCGCAACAGCTAGCACATTGGGATCAAATATTATATCACATCCATTAAAACCAACTGTCTCTGTCAAAATACGATAGGCTCTTTCACACACCTCTATTTTTCGTTCATAAGTATCAGCTTGCCCCTTCTCGTCAAATGCCATTACAACAACGGCGGCACCCATTGACTTAATAAAGCTGGCCTTCTCTACAAACTTTGCCTCTCCCTCTTTCAAACTGATGGAATTGACTATGGGGCGACCCTGTGTGTGTTGCAATCCGGCAACAACAGCTTCCCAATTTGATGAGTCAATCATCAGTGGCACTCGTGCCACATCAGGCTCCAAGCCTATATTATCAATAAATGATGCCATTTCAATAGGAGCATCAAGCATGGCATCATCCATGTTTATATCCACAATCTGGGCCCCTGCCAATACTTGAGAGCGAGCAATCTCTACTGCTTCCTCTATATTCTTTTCATTTATCAATCGCAAGAACTTACGACTACCGGCAACATTACACCTCTCCCCTACATTTATAAATAGATGGTCCTGTGATATTGACATTTTTTCAAGGCCTGCCAATATCATTTCTTGTTTTTTAGTCGGAACTTCTCGCGGAGCATATTTTTGTGCTTCATGGGCTATAGCTGCAATATGTTCAGGTGTTGTACCACAACAACCGCCAACAATATTCAGCTTGCCCGATGACAACAACGGCAACAATTTCTCAACCATTGTTTCCGGTGTCTCATCATACTCTCCCATCTCATTAGGCAACCCGGCATTAGGATAAACACTCACTGCCATTGGCTCGTCTTGCAATGCGTTAATATGAGGTATCATTCCATCAGCGCCAAAACCGCAATTAAGACCTATTGACAACAAATCGCCATGAGCAACCGTCGCAACAAATGCATCAAGCGTCTGCCCCGACAATGTGCGACCTGACTCAGTCAATGTTACCGACATCATTATGGGCACATCTATCCCTACTGCTGTCATTGATTTCTGTGCAGCATATAACGCGGCCTTAGCATTTAACCCATCAAATACTGTCTCTATAAGCAATAGATCAACGCCTCCGCTTATGAGAGCCGACATTTGTTCCACATAGGCTTCAACAAGAGTATCCCAACAGATTTTTTCAGCATCTATACCCGTAGACATGGACAGCGATTTGCTTGTTGGGCCCACACTGCCGGCTACCCAACATTGTTCTCCAGGATGCAACAAGCAATATTCATCTACTGACTCGCGAGCCAATCGTGCCGCTTCATGATTTATTTTCTCAACATGGTCGGTTAGCCCATATTCTACCATTGAGATAGCATTGGCATTAAATGAGTTTGTTTCTATAATGTCAGATCCGGCCTCAAGATATTGGCGATGGATATTTCTTATCACTTCGGGAGCTGTCAGCACAAGCACATCATTACACCCCTTGAGTTGTTGCTCGCAATGAGCGAAATGCGAGCCTTTAAAATCCTCCTCCGAGAGATTGCAATGTTGTATCATTGTCCCCATTGCGCCATCAAGCACAACGATGCGTTTTGACATCAGCTCTTTCAATCCGGCTATTCTATCATTATATCTGTTGCTCATATTCTATCGTTTGCGTGCAAAAAAAGTTTTCATCAATTCGGCACATTCATCAGCCAACACTCCCGACTCAATCACCGCTTTAGGGTGAAATGGAGGGCGGTGGGTAAATGTGGTATATCCACGTTTCTCATCACCGGCACCATAGACAATGCGACTTATTTGGCTCCACCCTATTGCCCCGGCACACATCACACATGGTTCAACGGTTACATATAGCGTACACTCTGGCAGATATTTACCGCCTAACGTATTTACCGCTGCGGTAATTGCCTGCATCTCGGCATGTGCGGTGACATCGTTAAATGTTTCTGTCATATTGTGTCCTCGCCCTACAATGCGACCATTGCACACAACAACAGCTCCAATAGGGACCTCATCATCTTCAAATGCCTGACGCGCTTCATCGAGAGCTGCCCTCATAAAACGCTCATCCTCTTTTCTTTTCAAATCTATCATAACAAATCGATTTTCATTCCTTCATTGGCCACTATCACATCAGGAAACTCCTCTTGTGCTTGGACAAGATGGGTATTCTCATTATTGTAACGTTTAGAGAAATGCCCTAATATCAATTTTGATGCCCCGGCGGCAGCGGCGATGCGACCTGCCTCTCGAGCCGTTGAATGACCTCGCTCTACGGCTTTTTTCTGCTCGGCATCATCATAGGTTGCCTCATGATACACTACATCAACTCCCTTTACCGACTCCGCCACTTTCAGGTTATACATTGTATCGGAACAATATGCATAACTCATCGAGGGGTCGGCATCGGTTGTCAATCTTGCGTTCTCTACAATCTTTCCGTCAGGAGTAATGAAATCAGCTCCATTCCTAATGCCATGCAACTCCTTTATAGGGACATTATAAAATTTTATCATGTCGCCTCGCAAATGTCGCAACTTAGTCTTTTCTTGAAACTTAAACCCCACACATGGCAAGCGGTGATACAATGGAAATGTGGAAATTGTCAATGCATCATCTTCATATATTACCGATGTTCCCGGCTCTATGATATTAAATTTTATCTCAAAAGAAATATCCCGACAGAAAAATTTCAAAAAATG
Organism: Muribaculaceae bacterium; assembly: GCA_017436845.1. Taxonomy (GTDB): domain Bacteria; phylum Bacteroidota; class Bacteroidia; order Bacteroidales; family Muribaculaceae; genus RGIG4079. Next base: position 32,457 of record JAFSCJ010000017.1, on the reverse strand, counting down.
CTCAAATACTTCGGCACCCTCTTTAAACATGTGAATTGTCAACACACCCTCTTTACCATGCAAAGCAAGTGTTGACAACAATCCGGGCAAACCATAACAATGATCGCCATGCAGATGAGAGATAAATATGTGATTAAGTCGGGAGAATTTCATCTTCATGCGACGCATCATCAATTGAGCCCCTTCTCCACAATCAATCATAAAAAGATTATCTCTGAAATCTATCACTTGACATGACGGCATATGCCTCATTGATGGTGTCGCCGAGCCACATCCGAGTATATTTACTTGAAATTTTGCCATCGCCTCTTCATTTATAATACAAAGGTAGTTAAAAGGGGGTGCTTATTTTGTAAAAAAATTATAATTTCATTCCTCACACACAACAAAATTTATTTTTGTCCGTATTATAGGTACACAACAGCAGACAAAACAAAATGAGCTAATGTGTGCGATGATTTTGAATCTGCGCCTTTAGCAACAATTTTGAATTAGTTTTTTCATAGGATTAGATTTTTAAAGGTTTACGTAAAAGGGTCATCGTGAGATAACCCTTTTATTTTTTTATGAGGCTGTGTAAAAAATTAGTGACACCAAAAACGAACTGCCCCACTAAAATAGGAGAACTATAAATCACTGACTAACAGCACAAAAAAAGAAAACTCTTCCCCTAAAATAGGGGAAGTACCTCGAAGAGGGGAAGGGGTATCGGTGACTGAGGGGTATAAAAAGTTGAGAATTAAAAATTGAGAGTTAGAGTTGAGCCTTGCCAGAGGCAAGCTATATTATAGCCCCGTACGAAGTGCGGGGTATGTAGTAAGCAATGCAACAATGCCTTTAGGTTTTGGATAATCCCTCGTACCCTCTCCCGGCTCCGCCGTACTCTCCATAACCCAGGGAGAGAGCTAATTACCATATCTATCTTCTCGTGCTCCGCATGGTCCCACATTACTACTGTCGCAACGCGACCATGAGGTATAAAACAAAGAAGGCATCTCACTGAGACACCTCCTATTTCTTTATTATCGTTGCACTCGTTATTTCACCCACTCTTTGCGAGTTGTACCATCGCTCATCTTGATGATATTGATGCCAAGAACAGGCTTGTTCAATAATTGACCATTGATATCATAACGCTCCACCTCTACAACACCCGACTCATTAACCATGATATCTTCGATACCGGAAAGTTCAATTTCAAATGTACCGAGATATACCTTCAACACCCCTTCTTTTTTAGATTTAACATAAACCTTGTAATAATATACCCCTTCATCAAAGCCATCAATTGATAGTTCGAGAATTGTTGACATTGGGGTAATTTTTCCATAAGCATCATAGTTGGTTGTCGCCACCAACTGAGACATTGTGGCATCGGAATACACGCTTGCAACATATTCATCGGCACCTTCTATTGTAGGTATCTCAAATGTGGCACTTTTCTTTTGTGTCGATACATTGGCTTCTGACACTTCATGTACTTGTGTAAAGTTGTGCCATTCATCAGCAAGAGCATAATCAATCAAACTACCTTCAGGAATCATCAATAGAGCTGTGTAACTCCCAGCAAAAGTCCTTTCTGCACAAATGGGAGGCATAGCACAATGACACATTATTAACCTTAACCCACAACCATTGAACGCATTGAAACCTATCGAAGTAGTCGAACTAGGGATTGTTACCGATTTCAAACCGGTACAATCTTTGAACGCATCTTCTCCAATTAAGCATATGTTATTATTTAATGCAAGGTCTCCTGTTGGCTTTTCCCCTTTATAACCCAAACAACAATTATCTATGTACAAAATCCCATCAGGCTGTTTATTATACCAACCTGTATCATAGAACGCATCGTTACCGATCGAAATAACCGAGATGGGGATAGCAACCTCAGTCAAGTCGGTACAACCATTGAACGCATTGTTACCAATCGAGGTCACTGAGTTGGGAATAGCGACTGACGTTAATTTCGTGCAACTATAAAATGCATAGTTTCCAATTGAAGTAACAGAGTAAGTATTACCACTATATGTTACTATTTCTGGAATTGTTACATTGCCTGAATATTGACCTGGATAATCGTAATAGTTGATACCTCGATATGTTACACCGATAGTCTTGTCAGTTGATGAAATGATGTCGTAATAAATACCATCAACTTCAAAATCGTGGGCTGATAACGGAAGACACACAGCGAGCATCATTGCTACAGCAATAATCGCTCTTGAAAATTTCGTTAATCTATTCATAATTACATAATGCTTTTTGTTAATGCCCGAAATATGCTCAATAATATGTAGCTCATGCAACTAACTCTTTATCTCGCATGAGATTGCTACAAAAGTACTAATTTATTTACACAATACCTTAATTTTCCCGAATAATATTCGATACAGCTTTTCGTACCCTCTCCCGGCTTTGCCGTACTCTCCCTACCCCAGGGAGAGCGCTATAAACCATATCTAATTGATTAACAGCAAAAAAGAACTGCCCCACTAATGTAGGGGGGCTGTCACGAAGTGACTGAGGGGTATAACCATCAAAAGGGGAATGAGGCACAAAAAAACAGAGGGCATATCAAGCGATACACCCTCTGTCGGTTATAGTTTTATTTCTGATTTCTTACTTTTCAGCATCAGGATCAACGCCCCATTGTTGACGAGCAAGACGGCGGTAATTGTTGTAACGCCATTGTGCATTTTCCTTAGCAGCAGCAAACAATTCAGCAGCTTCAGCAGGATATTGTTTCATAACTGATGCATAACGCACTTCGCCTTTGAGGAAGTTTTCAAATTCATCCCAGTTAGGTTCTTTGCTGTCAAGAGTGAATGGGTTTTTACCTTCAGCTTCGAGTGCTGGGTTGTAACGCCACAAGTGCCAGTAACCACATGCTACTGCAAGAGCTTCTTCTTGTTGTGATTTACCCATACCTGCTTTCAAACCATGGTTGATACATGGAGCGTAAGCGATGATGATTGATGGTCCATCATAAGCTTCTGCTTCGCGGATAGCTTTGAGTGTTTGAGCTTGGTCAGCACCCATAGCGATTTGTGCAGCATAAACATATCCGTAAGTTGAAGCAATCAAGCCAAGGTCTTTTTTGCGTACGCGTTTACCTGCAGCAGCAAACTTAGCGATAGCACCTACTGGAGTAGCTTTAGATGCTTGACCACCGGTGTTAGAGTAAACCTCAGTATCGAGAACAAGGATATTTACATTTTTGCCTGATGCAAGAACGTGGTCAAGACCACCGAAACCGATGTCATAAGAAGCACCGTCACCACCAATGATCCATTGTGAACGTTTCACAAGATAGTGGCTGAGTTCGTTGATTTTCTTGCAAGTGTCGCAACTGCAAGCTGCTACCAATGGAAGAATCTTGTCTGTTACTTCGCGGCTCTTTTCGCCATCTTCTTTAACTTCAAGCCATTCAGCGAATAGAGCTTTAAGTTCGTCGCTGCAAGATGGGCAATTTACTGCTTCAGCTACAAGTCCTTCAAGGCGTGCACGCATCTTTTCATTTGCGATTACCATACCAAGACCAAATTCGCAGAAGTCTTCAAACAATGAGTTACCCCATGCAGGACCTTGACCTTTTTCATTAGTAGTATAAGGAGTTGAAGGAACTGAGCCAGAGTAGATAGAGCTACATCCTGTTGCATTAGCTACCATTTCGCGGTCGCCATAAAGTTGAGTGATAAGCTTAACATAAGGAGTTTCACCACAACCAGAGCAAGCACCTGAGAATTCAAAGTAAGGAGTTGCAAATTGGCTATTCTTAACGTTGAGTTTAGTGTCAACAAGTTTTTGCTTAGATGCAACTTTTTCAACGCAGTAATCCCATTCTTTTTGAACATCAAGTTGTGTTTCAAGAGGCTTCATTTCAAGAGCCTTAACTCCCTTCATGCCTGGACAAACGTCAACACAGTTACCGCAACCAAGACAGTCCATAACGTCAACAGCTTGAATGAACTTCATGCCTTCAAATTGTTTGCCAATTGCTTTAAGTGCGCGGTCTTCACCGAATGGAGCAGCTGCCATTTCGTTAGCATCAAGAACGAATGGACGGATAGCAGCGTGAGGACAAACGTAAGCACACTTGTTACATTGGATACATGTTGCTGAATTCCATTGTGGAACAAATGCTGCTACACCACGTTTTTCATATTTTGCTGTACCTTGTGCCCATGTTCCATCTTCAATACCTTTGAACGCAGAAACTTTTAACAAGTCGCCATCTTGAGCATTGATAGGACGAACTACTTCGTTGATGAATGCAGGATCGTTATTTGCAGCAACTGCATCGTCAGCAAGGTTAGCCCAAGCTGGATCGATAGCAAGTTTTTGATATTCGTTACCACGATCTACTGCAGCGTAGTTCTTGTCAACGATGTCTTGACCTTTCTTACCATAGCTCTTAACGATGAATTTCTTCATTTGTTCTACAGCAAGGTCAACAGGGATAACTTCAGTGATGCGGAAGAATGCACTTTGAAGAATTGTGTTTGTGCGGTTACCAAGACCAATTTCACGAGCGATCTTAGTAGCGTTCATATAATATACTGTGATATTATTTTGTGCAAAATAGCGTTTTACTTTATTTGGCAAGTTCTTAGCCAATTCTTCGCCTTCCCAGATTGTATTAAGAAGGAAAGTACCGCCATTGCGAAGACCACGAGTTACATCATACATGTGAAGGTAAGCTTGAACGTGGCATGCAACAAAGTTAGGAGTGTTTACCAAATAAGTTGAACGGATTGGGTCATCACCAAAACGAAGGTGAGAACATGTGAAACCACCTGATTTCTTAGAGTCGTAAGCAAAGTAAGCTTGACAATATTTATTGGTGTTATCACCGATGATTTTCACAGAGTTTTTGTTTGCACCTACTGTACCATCAGCACCAAGTCCATAGAATTTAGCTTCGAATGTACCTTCACCGCCAAGTGCAATTTCTTCTTTCAATGGAAGAGATGTGAAAGTAACATCATCTACGATACCAAGAGTGAATTGATTTTTAGGCTCTGGAAGTGCAAGGTTTTCAAATACAGAGATGATTTGAGCAGGAGTTGTATCTTTTGAAGCAAGACCATAACGTCCACCAACGATAACAGGAGCATTTTCTTTACCATAGAAACATTCTTTTACATCAAGGTAAAGAGGCTCGCCTATTGCACCTGGTTCTTTTGTGCGGTCAAGAACAGCAATACGCTTAGCTGTTGCAGGAACTGCTGCAAGGAAGTGTTTAGCTGAGAATGGACGATACAAGTGAACAGCAACAAGACCCACTTTTTCGCCTTGAGCCATCATGTAATCGATAGCTTCTTTAGCAGCCTCTGTTACTGAACCCATTGCGATGATTACGCGGTCAGCATCTTCAGCACCATAGTAGTTAAACAAACCATATTTACGACCTGTGATTTCAGAAATTTTGTTCATATAATCTTCTACAATCGCAGGTACTGCATTGTAATATTCGTTACAAGCTTCACGGTGTTGGAAGAAAACGTCGCCGTTTTCAGCCATACCACGAGCTACAGGTTTTTCTGGATTCAAAGCGCGAGCGCGGAATTCTGAAAGTGCTTTTTGATCTACTAGTGGAGCAAGGTCTTCGTTTTCAAGCATCTCTATCTTTTGGATTTCGTGAGATGTGCGGAAACCATCGAAGAAGTTAACGAAAGGCACACGAGACTTGATTGTTGACAAGTGAGCTACACCGGCAAGATCCATTACTTCTTGAACCGAGCCTTCTGCAAGCATTGCAAATCCTGTTTGACGAACTGACATTACATCTTGATGATCACCAAAGATACTCAATGCATGAGAAGCAAGTGTACGAGCTGACACATGGAATACACATGGCAACAATTCACCTGCAATCTTATACATGTTTGGAATCATTAGAAGAAGACCTTGAGATGCGGTGTAAGTTGTTGTCAATGCACCGGCTTGAAGCGATCCGTGAACTGCTCCGGCTGCACCGGCTTCTGATTGCATCTCTTGAACTAATACAGTTTCGCCAAAAATGTTTTTACGTCCTGCAGCTGCCCATTCATCAACATATTCAGCCATTGTTGACGATGGTGTGATGGGATAAATAGAAGCTACTTCGGAGAACATATATGAAATATGTGCAGCAGCTTGATTACCATCACAGGTCAAGAATTTCTTTTCTTTACTCATAATTTGTAATCTATTTTATAAGGATTATTATATATTTCAATCTAATTACCTGATGTTGTACATCTAAATGCGCAACATTATTTCCTAATTTATTTCAACTTGCAAAATTACTAATTTATCTGCTATTCGCCAAAATTATAATTACTTGAATGTACACAAAACTCCAAATGTCCCATTTATAATATTTATAGTATAGGAATGTTAAAATTATCTAATCGTCATGTCTGATATCCGCCCATCTGACCAATTTTACTATAAAATATCAAGATTGAGGTTTTTTCTTTAATTTTTTATTTGGGAATTCAAAAATAATATATACATTTGCATGTGTGTTTTTCATAGTATTAGATTAAGATAAAGGTTTAAAGGAATAGAGACGTCGTGAGACGTCTCTATTTTTTTGTATCAGTTATAACATTTGTTTTCCAAAATAGTTCACTATATTTGCAGAAAAGCCACAAATGGAAATAATCATTGAAGATATAATAAAATCAATCGCACCTCAACTGCATGTAATTACTATTGAGACCGATGTTATAAACAGTGAAACTCCCGATGAGTTTTGGCGCGAACTAACCGATGAAGCAAAACGCATCTCATCGCTATATGAAGTTTCTGACATAAACAAGCGTCCTGGAATTGCAGCCACTCGACAAGCTTACAAAAATCTCGGCAAAGAGCCTAATCGCTATCGACCATCAAGTGAAGCATTATGCCGACGTGCAGCAAAAGGGATGGAGCTATATCGCATAAACACCCTTGTTGACATTATAAATCTCATTTCAATGCGCTCGGGTTACTCTATTGGAGGTTTTGATGCCGACAAAATCGATGGAGATATTTTGAGTTTAGGCGCAGGCAGAGCAGGAGAAGAGTTTGATGCCATAGGAAGAGGGTTACTAAACATTGAAAATTTACCTATCTATCGCGATAATATCGGAGGCATAGGAACGCCAACAAGCGATGTGGAGCGCACAAAACTTTCAATTGGGACTCGACGACTATTAATGTGTATAAACATTTATGGCGAAGAACTCTCGCACGACGAAACAATAGCCCTCTCTTGCAATCTTCTCAAAAAGTATTGCAACGCCCAGAACATCATCATAAACCACTATCAACCATGAAAATTCTCAAAGTTTTCGAAAACAACATTAACGAGCGACACATCGATAGCGCAGTAGAATGTTTGCAAGACGGAGAAATTATAATTTTCCCCACTGATACACTTTATGCTTTGGGCTGTGATGCTTTAAACAATAATGCAATTGAACGCATTTGCCGCATCAAGGAGATTAATCCACAAAAGACCAACCTATCTATAATCTGCAGTAGCATTTCACAGGCGTCGGAATATGCACGCATCGACAACCGCGCATATCAATTACTTAGGGATAACCTTCCCGGAGCATTTACTTTCATTTTACCGGCATCAACAACACTTCCAAAGGTGTTCAAAGGTCGCAAAACCGTAGGCGTGCGCATTCCGGAAAACAAAATCGCAATAAAACTTGCCGAAAATTTAGGAAACCCGATACTTACGACATCTATCAAATGGGACGAGAACACTCCCGAAGAGGGATGTGAGCCTGAATACATAGCAATGAAATATAATGATGTTGCCGAGATAATCATTGATGGAGGCATGGGCGAACTCATTCCTTCAACAGTTATAGATTGTACCGATAGTTCTTCCCCTGAAATCATCAGAGAAGGGAAAGGTGTTTTAAACCAATAGCATAAACTGAGTATGGAAATTATAGAGGTTAAGGCTAACGAGTATTCTGAATTTTTCAACAAATACTCTCAAATATATAATAATGTCGCATTTACACAGTTAAACGCCGACAAATGCGAACATGTTCATTATTTATTATTTAAAGACACTAAAGTGAGACTCGGCATAACCCTTGGCGAACGCGAGGAGATGCTCTGCTCTCCTTTTTCAGCACCATTTGGAGGATTTGATTTCACCAACGAGCCAAAAATCGAATATATTGAACAAGCATTATCCCTACTCAAAGAATATTCTGCAAGCAAAAACAAGTCCATAAAACTCACTTTACCACCTCCCATCTACAACACATCTGCTAATGCAAAGGTAATCAATGTGTTAATGCGAGGAGGGGTATTCCCTTCAATAGTTGACCTGAATTACCACTATGACCTTTCTCGCGTTAAAGAATATGAGAAATATCTATCTCGCAATGCTCGCAAAAATTTTCACAATGCGTTAACTCATGATTTTGAATTTGTTAAACTCAACTCTTGCAAAGAAGAGGACATAACTCGTGCATATAATGTAATCAAAGCCAACCGAGAAAGCCATGACTACCCATTGCGCATGTCTCTTGAAAACGTTATAAAAACGACAAAGGTTGTGTCTGCCGACTTTTTTGTTATGACTAAAAATGGTGAAGATATTGCAGCCGCCCAAGTGTTTCATGTAACCGATGAAATTGCCCAAGTCGTATATTGGGGAGATAGTCCCGGATATAGCGAAATGCGACCAATGAACTACCTATCATATAAAGTTTTTGAACATTACAACAATTGTGGCATTTCAATTCTTGATATAGGACCTTCTACTGAAAACGGAATTCCCAATTACGGATTATGTGAATTTAAGGAAAACCTCGGTTGTGAGATTTCCCTTAAACACACATTTATCATCTAAATTATAACGCTAATTTATAAATTTCAGTCGTTTCCTTTGCTGATAGGCGATAATAGCCACCTATCACCTCTCCTTTGTTTTCATGCAGTTTCTTTACAAGCAACTCAATGTCGGGGTTTTCTATTCCGAGTTCTTTTAAAGTCACAGGCATACCTATTGAACGATAGAAATCTTTTAATCTCTCGATCCCTTCAATAGCTGCTTTTTTATCATCATTTTCAACAACATCCCACACACGGCGAGCAAATTGAGCGACCTTTCCTGGATTATGCTCAACCATAAATGTCAACCACGCAGGAACTATCACAGCAAGACCGGCGCCATGAGTTACACCATAAACCGCACTCAACTCATGCTCCATAAAATGCGATACCCAATCTTCTTTACGACCGGTACCACACACTCCATTGTGAGCAAGCGTTCCACACCACATTATATTGGCACGGGCATCATAGTTTTCAGGCTCAGCCATTACTTTGGGAGCTTCTGTAATAATTGCTTTCAATACACCTTCAGCTACTCGGTCAGTAACCTCAACTTCGGGAGTATTTGAGAAATAACGCTCATAGATGTGAGTCATCATATCGGCAATACCACTAGCGGTCTGATAAGGAGGCAATGTAAAAGTCAGTTCGGGATTCATTACTGCAAATTTGGGGCGTAGTGCGCTCTCTGTACGCAAACTGATTTTGTGTAACCCATCGATTTTTGTTATTACTGAATTTCCCGAGCCCTCACTACCAGCAGCAGGGATAGTCAGCACAACTCCCACTGGCAATGCCTCTTGCATAACCACCTTTCCGGCAAAGAAATCCCAAAAATCTCCATCATAAGGCACTCCTCCGGCAATAGCCTTAGCTGTGTCTATCGCACTGCCACCGCCTACAGCGACAACACCATCAACGCTTTCACGACGACACAAGTCAATACCTTCATACACTCGATCATCTGTAGGGTTGGGATTAACACCACCAAGTTCTACATACTCTATATTTACAGCATCAAGCGAAGACTTTACCCGTGCGAGCAGGCCGCTACGCACAACCGAGCCTTGACCATAAACAATCAAGACCTTCTTGCTACCCATCCACTGAGTTAACTCCCCGGTCAAAGACTCCTTCCCTCGACCAAACACATATTTCGTTGGACTATAAAAACTAAAATTATTCATACCTCAATATTTTTGTATCTAACAGCAAAAATAGTAAATTTGTAGAATAAACGTTTATGAGTCGATGAAATATTTCTTATCGGTGGGCGAAGCCTCCGGAGACATACATGCAGCTGCGCTAATTTCAGCAATACGCAAGACTGACAAAGAAGCAACATTTGCCTATCTTGGTGGCGATTTGATGCACAAAGCATCAGATACCACTCCCGTTATCCACTATCGCGAAATGGCATACATGGGATTTAGCGAGGTTATTCGACACTTGCCCCAAGTTCTTGGCAATCTAAAGCGTGCAAAAAAAGCTATTTCTGACTTCATGCCCGATGCTCTCATTTTAGTAGACTATCCAAGTTTTAACCTCAAACTTGCACGACATGCACATAACATAGGGATACCTGTGTACTACTACATCTCCCCAAAAGTGTGGGCATGGAAAGAATATCGCGTGAAAGATATCAAACGATTTGTGCGTCGATTATTCTCTATTCTCCCTTTTGAAGTGGAGTTTTATCGCAAGCATGATTATGAAATCACCTATGTTGGCAATCCTTCGGTCGAAGAGATAGAGTTGCGTGCAAAAAAAGCGCCTGACCGACAAACATTTCTCTCTACCCACAATCTGCCCGACAGACCGATTCTTGCTCTTGTTCCGGGTAGCCGACAAGGCGAAATACGCAATAATCTGCCCATAATGCTTGAGGTGGCAAAACGCTTCCCTCAATTCAATCCTGTAGTTGCAGGTGCACCTGGCATCGAAAACAACACATATCGCAAATATACAAGCTATCAAGTTATCACTGGAGCAACATTTGATCTGATGAAACATGCCGAAATCGCACTCGTAACATCGGGCACAGCCACACTTGAAGCAGCATTGTTACGCACGCCTCAGGTGGTGTGCTATCGTGCCAATGGCTCAAAATTTTCATACAACCTATTCAAACATATTTTAAAAGTAAACTATGTCTCGTTGCCTAACCTTATAGCCAACGATGGCATCGTCGCCGAAATGCTATTGCATCATTGCAACGCCAATGAAGTTTCTGCCGAAGTAGAGCGAATATTACCCGGCACTCCCGGACGAGATAAAATGCTTGCCGACTATCACCACATGCGTGAAATACTCGGCGAAAGCAATGCCGCACATGCGACTGCGACTGCAATATACAAAGACATTAACCTCTTAAAATCAAAATAATTATGGCACTCATTAATTGTTCAGAATGTGGACATCAGGTATCAGACAAAGCAACTACTTGCCCAAATTGTGGTTGCCCTATAGAAACTCAACTCCCCCCTCCAATACCCGAACAGGAAGAACCTCAACAAGCACAACAAACAGCTCAACCTCAACAGCCATCAACCCAAATTGGTGTATTCGACAACGGACCAAGTGGTAAAAGTCGTGGCGTGGCAGCACTACTTGCACTATTTCTCGGCTGTTTGGGAGTACATTATTTCTATGTGGGCAAAATCGGAGCAGGAGTTCTATTCCTCGTTTGCTCATTAGTCTCATGTGGAATTTTAGCGCCTATAGTGAGCATATTATGCCTCGTTCAAACAATCCGCTTGTTCATAATGACACATGAAGAATTTGAACAAACATACGTCAACAGCACCACCTTCATGCCCATCTAATCAATGAAAGAAATCATCGAAACACTACGCATGCTCCATGGCAAGGAGAAAGTGAAGGTATTATTTGTGTGTCTTGGAAATATATGTAGGTCGCCGGCGGCAGAGGGTGTATTTCGGAGCATCGTTGAGGAGAATAACGATGCTGATAATTGGGAAATAGATTCTGCCGGGACTGGTCGTTACCACATAGGCGATTTGCCCGATAACCGCATGCGCATTCATGCTCGCCGTCGTGGATTGGAGCTAACTCATCGTTGCCGACAGGTGTGCTACGATGATTTTAAAACATTTGATATCATCATTCCCATGGACGCCTCAAACGAAGCTAATCTGCGTCGTTTAGCTCTAACTGATGAAGATGAAGCCAAAATTATCCCAATGGCCCGATTTGTCGATATGACATTCCGATATGACCACATTCCTGACCCTTACTATGAAGGAGCCGAAGGGTTTGAACTCGTTCTTGACCTTCTTCAAAATGGATGTGCCAATTTATATAACCAAATCACTAATAAATAGTCATAATGCGTATCTTTTTCATCATATCAACTATTCTTGCTTCACTTATATCTAATGCCATGCCTACATTAAACTGGCAATCACTCGGCAACTGTTCCGATGAAAACGGAGCGTACTATATCCAACGCCTCACAATCAAAGGTTCAACAGACGTTGACCGACTATGTTTCAACCAATTTGCCCGCAAAATGCACACATTGACCGATGGCGATGCAATTAATGAAATCATCCCGGGCTATTACTATCTGACAAGTCCACGTTTTGGAGAAGACAGTGTTGTAATTGATATTCGCACTCGAGGCTCACTTATCAATGTGAGTTATCGTCCTGATGGTTTTCATGCTGTAATGAAAGATGGGAAAATTGTTCCGGTGGAATTTACCTACTCATCAATATCTTCATCACCCGAAATGTGGAAACTACCAAATAAAGACCGCATGCCCTATGGCAATGAAATATATAAATTCAACGAGTCATTGAGAACAAATGAAAAACTTGGGGCTTTTGACATTATACCATCTTTCAAAAGTGTAAAGCCCACTAAAAAAGGGTATTGCCAACAAGCAATCAACCCCATTGCAAAGCGCATAAGCCACAATAACTATGAATTCTATCGCATAACAATCAACACAGAGAATGTTATTATCGAAGCTGCTTCAGAACAAGCCGAAAAGATGGCTCGCATGGCATTGATGAAACTTTGGCATCGCAACAATGGAAAAATCCCAACTGCCATAATAGAGGATTACCCCGACTTCCATTATCGTGGAGTCTTGATTGACATTTCTCGTAACAATCAGCCTCTTGAAACGCTTGAAAACATTGCCTTCAAACTTGCTCAATATCGCATGAACAAACTTCATTTTCACTTCTGCGATGATGAAGCATGGCGTCTTGAAATCCCCTCATTCCCCGAATTAACCCAATTAGGCGCTCGACGTGGATATACCCTTGACGAGAAAGAACATCTTGTGCAAATTTTTGCCGGAAACGGCAATCCCGATGAAACAAAAGGAACATCCAATGGATATATCACTCGTCAACAGTTCATTGATTTTCTCAAAAAGTGCAAAGCACTTGGCATCGATGTTATTCCGGAAATTGAATCTCCCGGACACGCTCGTGCCGCAATAAAAGCAATGGAAGCACGATATCGACGCACAGGAGATCCAATATATCGATTAATCGAAGACGAAGATTCTTCAAAATACACTTCAGCACAAGCATTTCATGACAATGTTATGAATCCGGCAGTATCCGGTACGGTTAATTTCATGCGCACAGTAATTGGTGAAATCATCTCTATGTATAATGACGCTGGAGTTGAGCTGACAGCTATCCACATTGGCGGAGATGAGGTTCCCGACGGAGCATGGAATGGCTCTCCATCGACACAAGCTCTCATTAAAGAAAAAAATCTTAATGGGGAAAAAGGTCTGCATGCCTATTTTGTCAAGCAAATAGCGAATATACTCGCTGAACGTGGAATTCCTATGAATGGGTGGCAAGAAATCGCCATAGGACACAGCAATGAATATAATGCTGAAGTAGCACCACTCACAGGAGGAGTAAACAGCTGGACCGTGTTCAACCCCAAAGACCCTATTGACAAACATGTATCGGTTCAAGCTCTCAAAGCAGGATACCCCGTAATCCTCAGCAACGTAAACCACTTCTACCTTGATCAATCATATAACTATCACCCTGACGAACCTGGTTTGACTTGGGGAGGTGTTGTTGATGAATTTGCTTCATTAAACGGTTATCCGGCAAAGATGTGTCCTGTACCAGAGGATCTAAAGGGAAATATCATAGGGTTATCAGGACAAGTGTTTGCTGAAACACTACGTTCTTCTGAACAACTTGAAAGCTATTTGTTCCCAAAAATGTTTGGATTGGCAGAACGTGCTTGGAATGCCGATGAGACATACACAAGCGCACAATTCAATAAACTCATCGCCGAAAAAGAATTACCTGCATTTGGCAACGATTGCAATTTTCACTTGCGTCAACCGGGTATTATGAGCAATAAAAGCACTATCAAGATGAATAGCCCCTATGAAAAAGCCGTTATTCGGTACACCCTTGACGGAAGCGAGCCAACTACCAATTCTCCAATATACACTAAGCCAATAAAGACTGATGCCTCCGAAATACGTGCTCGATTGTATTATCTCGGCAAAGAAAGTGTTACAACAATACTATATCTATAACATTATTGCATAAAACAATCTTTTTTGATAACGTTTTTCCCTCAAAAAGGAGAAAAACGTTATCTTTGTATGCTCAAAATCGTTTTACTGCGATAAAGCGTCTTGATATTCCAACTTAAAAGAAATGTACCATGCAGCAAGTAAAACCCAAAAAAGCTCTCGGCCAACATTTTCTAACCGACCTAAGCATTGCCGACCGCATTGCCGCTACTCTTGACGAATATAAAGGTATTCCCATTATTGAGGTGGGACCGGGGATGGGCGTGCTTACTCGTTTTTTATTGGATAGAGGACATGACTTGACAGTTGTTGAAATTGATACTGAAAGCGTTGATTACCTCAATCGCTATTTTCCTGAACTATCAGAACGTGTTCTTGAAGAAGATTTTCTTAAAATGGAGCTTGCCTCAAAAGTGGGCAATAAGCCATTTTGCGTAATTGGCAACTATCCTTACAATATATCATCACAAATATTCTTCAAAGTCTTAGACTTTAAAGACTCCGTTACATGCTGTTCCGGAATGTTGCAAAAAGAAGTTGCTGAACGTCTTGCGGCCCCTCCGGGAAATAAAACACGAGGGATATTGAGCGTGCTATTACAGGCATGGTATGATGTCGAATACCTGTTTACGGTGAGCGAACATGTTTTTAACCCACCTCCTAAAGTAAAATCGGGGGTTGTAAAACTCACGCGCAATAGCACAACAGACCTTGGATGTGATGAACGACTTTTCAAAACGGTGGTCAAAACATCATTTGGGCAACGACGTAAAACATTGCGAAACTCTTTAAAATCGCTACTCCCTGCCGGAATGACAATCCCTGACAACTCCATGTTTGCTTTACGGCCTGAGCAATTAAGCGTCGAGCAATTCATTGAGCTAACAAACATTATATCAAATCTGCGTAACTAACTCACATAATGAAAGAATATACTCCAGAATATTTAGAACTCATTCGCGACATAATTGAGCGTCGTGATGATGAAGCGGCTCGCCGTGAGTTAGCCGGATTACACCCCGCCGATATTGCAGAGCTATATGAAAATCTGCATGAAGATGAGGCGGAATACCTTTACAAATTGCTTGACGATGAACAAGCAGCCGACGTATTGATTGAGCTTGACGAAGATGATCGTAAAGAACTATTGAGCGACATGCCGGTCGAAGATATCGCCAAGCAAATCGATCACCTCGACACCGATGACGCCGTTGACCTCATCAAAGAACTCGATGAAGAGGATCGCGATGAGATCCTTTCCCACATCGATGACGTTGAGCAGGCCGGTGACATCATCGACCTTTTGAAATACGACGAAGACACTGCCGGTGGTCTTATGGGTACAGAAATGATCGTTGTAAACGAGAATTGGAGTATGCCCGAATGTGTCAAACAGATGCGTGTTCAAGCTGAAGACATGGACGAAATCTACAACGTCTATGTTGTCGACAACGATTATAAATTGAGAGGTGTGTTCCCTCTAAAAAAGATGATAACACACCCATCTGTTTCAAAAATCAAGCATGTGATGCAGAGTGAGCCCGTATCAGTAAAAACTGATACACCCATTGATGAAGTAGCTCTTGATTTCGAGAAATACAACCTTGTTGCAATGCCGGTTGTTGACTCGATAGGACGACTCGTAGGACGCATCACAGTTGACGACGTGATGGACCAAGTGCGTGAAGCTCAAGAAAGAGACTACCAATTGGCATCAGGTCTTTCTTCTGACGTTGAAACTGATGATACCGTATTTAAACAGACAAAAGCTCGTCTCCCATGGTTGTTAATAGGGATTCTTGGTGGTATCGGTAACGCATGGATACTTGGAAATTTTGAAGATGGATTTGCCATTAATCCTGCATTAGCCCTATTTATACCATTGATTGCGGGAACAGGGGGAAATGTAGGTGTTCAATCATCGGCGATTGTCGTACAAGGTCTTGCAAATGGCTCTCTTGACGTTAAAAGTTCGGCAGGACAACTATTCAAAGAGTTTGGCGTGGGTATTATCAATGCCACAATAATATCATTATTGGTATTTATATACAACCTATTCTCTTATGGTCCTACTGACGTAACAACCATTGCTGTATCACTTTCGCTATTTGCAGTAGTGTTATTTGCTTCTGTATTTGGCACATTAGTACCATTGACTCTTGAGCGATTTAAAATAGACCCAGCGATTGCCACCGGACCATTCGTCACGATTACCAACGATGTTATAGGCGTTATCATCTACATTTGGATAAGCACAATGCTCATGTCTACATTCTGTGCCGTCGCTTAACCATCTAAGCTTTCTTTTCTAAAGTCTTTGTGTGAGTTACACAATCAGGTACTTCCGATAGATAATGAGTAACATAAATAAGAGTTAGACCGTCTCGTGCCACGAGGCGGTTTATTATTGCTCTCACACTACGTTTGCGTGCCATATCAAGACCATGCAAAGGCTCGTCCAAGATCAACAACTGTGGCTGTTTTATAAAAGTGCGAGCTAGTAATGCAAGCCTTTGCTCCCCTGTTGATAGTGTATTAAACCTATGTTCTGCAAGATGTTCAATGTGCAAAATTTTCAGCCATCTCATCGCTTCTTGTTTCTGTGCAGGAGTAACCACCCTAAAGTCGCCAATCGTATTATTCAACCCTTGCGCCACCATTGAAGCCACATCACTCATTGTATTGAAATACAAATGCATTTCTGGGGAAATATAGCCTATGCGACTTTTTATATCCCATATTGTCTCACCAGTACCTCGACGGCGGTCAAAAAGCGTAATATCATTGGTATATCCTTGAGGATTATCGGCATAAACAAGGCTCAACAATGTTGATTTGCCCGACCCATTTGGTCCGGCAAGAGCCCAACGTTCACCCGTTTTAACCGTCCACGAAACTTCACTGAGGATTGTACGTTTCCCATAACAGACCTTACATTTATTCATATTAAGCACCACATCAACACTCTTATCTACAGGGGTTCGACGCGCTGGAATACTATCAAGGTCTACTGCATAGTCAAACAAATAATTCATTGCTTGACGCAGTTTCTCAATCTCTCCTCGTCGAGAAATGGGCTCTCCTATCGTTAAATTGTCAATTGGTATTACTGTCGCCGTATTCTGTGGAATATCGACAGGATTGCACAACAACATCACTACATTTACACCTTGTCCTGATAATTCTTCTATTGTATCATCAAGCAACTTTCGAGAAGCACTATCAAGTCCTATATATGGATTATCAAGTATCAGAACATCAGGAAGGTCAAACAGCAGATTAATAATCAACAATTTGCGCAATTCACCACTTGACAAGAAATTGATACACTTATCTTCAATATCTATCAATCTCAATCGTTTACACAATTGTTTCCATCGAGGAGATTCAATGCGCTCTCCCATTAGCTCGGCTACGGTAGGAACCTCATCATTCATCATTGACTCAAAGCGTTGCTGATAATAAGCAACCGAAAAACCTGCAAGAGAGTGAATATCATAAAACTCAATACTACGTATCTTTAATCGCTCTCTATCACTCTTTATGCGATTGGTACAAATGTTCCAACCTTTCTCTATAATGCGACCAAGCGTTGTCTTTCCAGAGCCATTTGGACCAATAATCACAGTTACCCCCTCGGGGATAACTACATGGTGAGGATTTTGCAATTTTATCCCCTGATATTGCAATGTATCACTTAATAGTTGAATCATAATTGTAATAATGTAAACGACAAGCAGTAATAAAGCATCGCCATTGCTGTCATTCCCAAAAATGGATTTAACTCACTTCCCTCTTTTCGAGTTATTTTAATTGATAATATTGAATGAATCAATAAATATATTATAGGAAAAATCAGTGTCCAACGAGGCATCTCCAACCATGGATTGTGCATAAATATAATCACAGCAAACACGCCATTTAAAGCATATATGCGTGTTGCCGATTGACGGCCAAGTTTAACGGCAAGCGTCTGTTTATTTACCGCCTTGTCATCGTCATAATCCCGGTAATTGTTTACTAATAGTACATTGGCTCCCATCAATCCCGCGGCAATAGAGCCTAACAAGACATCAGAGTTCCAATCTTGAGTCATCAAATAATAGGTAAAGTTAACCGGAATTACACCGAAGAAAAACAATACAGCAACTTCGCCCAAGCCATGACGAGACAATGGATAAGGTCCAGAGCTATAAGCTATAACACCCACAGCAATTAAAGCACCAATACCAATAAGCCACCATCCGCTCCAATTTATCAACAAGCACCCAACAACACATGCTGCAGCAAGTGTGGCATAAGTGGCTATTTTCATCGCTTGCGGTGTTATATCGCCCTCGGTTACTCCTCGCCGAGGTCCCACCCGACCTTTTTTATCAAGTCCCGACTTGTAATCATAATATTCATTTGCGAAATTTGATGCAATCTGCGCCAATAGTGCAAACACTAAGCACAACCATGCAGGTGTCATCTCATACTCTCCTTGAGCGATAGCAAATCCTATCGCCAAGATTACTCCTGCTAATGACACCGGCAACGTGCGCAAGCGCATAGCCTCAATCCAACATTTAATTTTTCTCATTTTTATTACTTGACATTGATGCCGGAGCGGTATCAGTAATTCCAAAACAGCGTATTATCGCTCGTCTTATGCGCACAGCATCTTGACCATTACCTTTTAATATTTTTATTATTGAACGAATGTATTCATCCTTTCCTCCACTCACTCCACATATCGACGCTACATTACTTGTATTTATCATTGATTTTTGATTATATACTCGCAACACCGATTGATATGCGCCACTATCGGCATATCCATGAAACTCTCTACAAAATGCCTCATAGATGCCACGTGGGTTTATCTCATTCACAAGATCCACCATGTGGTCTTCTAGCGAATTTATGTTTGAAAATTTACCATCAATACGATATTCTACTGTACGTTTCACACGATGACGAGTGTGTAACAATGCTTGCTGACGAATATCCTGCTTAAACTGTGCCAAAATTGCCGATTTGACCTTTTCAAAAGCTTGATTTTCATTCTTCCCATGACGACGTGCAACGGTGCGTATCACCTCCTCCAACATCAAAATATTTTCAATCTCAGCCACATCGGGAACAAAAATTTTCTTATCTCGCAAATACTTCACCTCTTTTGCATCTCGACGATCTCTATCCACAATCCCATGAGAATCAAGGTGATGGAATGTATTTAAATCATTAAAGGCTCTTGTTGCCTCTATTACTTTATTACAGCTTCCTAATGATTTTACAGTATATTCAGTAAATATAAGTGGATATAGCTTGGAATCAATCGAATGTGTTTCATCTCCTTCAATAAACAACACCGGCTTGCGGGAACCTATGATTGTCATGTATATCTCATCTGACAATCCGCTATGTGGTGGTAATACAGCATAGTCCCATGTTACCGTTTGTGCATCATATCCTCTAACCCAAATCACCGAGTTATTGGCTCGTGATGATGCAAAATCAAGGTCATGTGTTGTGTAGATAAACGTACAATCAGGGCGCAACTCCTCTACACTATTCCACACCATATTCATTATTGAAGGATGGAGAAATATGCCGGGATTATCAACAAATATCACAGCATTTTCCATTGCAAATAGCACAGCCCCAAGATAATACAATACGGCCTTTTCTCCTGCCGACAGCTTCATCGATGAATAAGTTGACGGATCTATATTACGGCTAAATAGCAATCGACCTCCTTCAAACAAGACTCTATTTTCAGGGAATATTTCTTGCCATTTAGAAATTACTTTATCTAAACGTGTGCCTCCAAGTTTTACATCTTTATCTGTCGCGGCCTGCACTTTATAAGATATCAAATTTAGCACCTCTTCATTCAACAGCAATGCCATCAAGCGTTCAAACTCTGAACTCGCATCATTGCGAATAAACGATGAGGCTACAAGCGCATCGCTACACAACGAATCAATAGACCCGGGAAGCATATTATGCTCTTTTGAATCATATAGTGCTTTTAATGCCGATATACGAAATGATTTACCTGACAAGTCGTTTATCAGCCGCTCAGTAAAACGTGTTTTACCGGAGCCATTGGCTCCTATAATGATTAATTGGTGAACTCGATTTGCTATCTTTTCTTGCTCACCATTGGCTTTAGGAGGGAGTAGAATATCCATAGAATTCTATTTTAAAACATTCTAAAAGTAAAGATACACATTTTCTACACAAAGCACAAAAAAGGCCGCAACTTAATTTTGCGACCCTAATATTTAGCATGTTATTTTATTACCTCTTTTGTTACTTTACTGCCTCGCTTGACAATATACAACCCGCTTTCAGGGTTATTTATTTCAATCCCTTGCAAGTTATAATATACAGCCGGACCATCCATTCCTTTATCAACTGTAATATCTTCTATTCCTGAAGGAACGTTGTTATATACAGCATCAAGCTGAGGGATTTGAATACTATGGGTATTACCAACAGTGCCGCCACTTAAAACAATATTAAACCCTTGGAAAGATATCGGATAAATACCTATATCATTAACATCGCCAAATGCTGAAATAGGAATTTCATACTCTGTCTCAGCATTCTGGGGTATTGATGAAATTGAACATGTCTTACTTGTTCCATTATTGGCTTTAGCATATATATTCATCGTCTTAATATTTGCATTCCCGGGATTAATCTTCATTCTTATTGCATCGGGAAGACTCCATATTTTTAGATTACTCCTCATCATTGTTATACTTCTTGAGCGACCTGACGCTACAGTATAATTGATTGATATACCGGAGTTTTCCATCGCTGTTACTGCACAATCCTTTACACCTATCACTGATGCTCCAGAAGTCCACGCTTCAGTATCTACAGCTTTCTCAATCGGCATAAATTGGCTTGTAGGACACTCAACAGTCAAATTCATAGAGCCTGAAAAATCACCCACATTTCCTGTTATTGTTGTTGTTCCATCGCTCACTCCTTTAACAACGCCCGATTCAGCATCGACTTGAGCAATGCTAACATCAGCCGATAACCAAGAAAGGGCGTCAGACGCAAGTGGCATATATTCTCCTCTTACTAAAGCACGCATTTCGACAGGCCATTCACGATAATTATCCAACAGCACATCGGTATATTTAAATTCTGCACTGCTTGCCGATTGAATTGTCACAGGAATTGAAGCAGTTAAGCCATTATATGTTGCGGTCAAAGCATGAACGCCATCACCATTACCAAAGAATGTAACTCCTTCATTTGTAATTTCACCTAATTCGGCAGGGCAAGAGAGTGTATAGCCTTGAACATTGCTATTTACCATTATGCCATATTTGTTATAACCATAAATAACAGGAGTGTAGATCCCATATTTCGGGAAAGTCATCGCCCAATCTTTAAAACGGATCTCTGCAATTTCGTTATCTTCAGGTGCTTCCATCACAGCAAAAATTGCATTACCCACTGCACGTTCATTTCCATCACTACCCACGTTGCGCACCCCAAGTGCTTGGGTATAAAGTGTTGAAGAACCACCACCATCAAGATTAACAGCTTCGTATGCTCCTGCATAGCGCATAATACCCGCAAGTTGAGAAGTTCTCACGCCGGCAGAAATTGACGAGCGCCCATCGATTACCATCATAATGATGCTATCGCCTGTTTGGCTGATACCGATACCGGTGCGAGGGTGTAATGCCGACGCATCAGTGCGTTCCCCTTCTGAATCAAGGATTATACCCCCTGAAAGGTTTTTAGGATTACCTGACACTACTTGCGTAGGCACAATGCGTTCTGTTTGAGAATCCTTTGTCGGACCATATAATACAACATTATCAAACTCTACAATGTCGCCAACTTTAAGTGAATTTACAAAATCCAAAGATCCTGTATTGCATCCTGTTGTAGATGTCCCACGTCCATGAATAACATAACCATCGGCAGGGATTGGTGTATCGCCATCACTTGTTGCTGTTGAAGTAACCTCTAAGCGAAACTTAGTACCTGCATAGAAATTATCTCCTTCAACGAGTTTTGCCGTAACTTCTGCACATGAGCCTGCTTTATCTGTTTGATTTGAGCTACCCCAATATTTAGGAGTATATATAGTAATTCCATTGTTTGGTGATGCAACATTTACTCCTTTGAACAAAGTTACCTTATCTCCCAAAGTTGCTGTCCCTGAGTAATAATTCAAACGACCAATGCGTGCAACACCATCAACATCAATAGAGAACTGATAGTTTGAATTTGATGTTTTATAAATCTCACGATCCACAAAACTTGAAGTTGTGGGAGAACCCACTTTACTTGTTCCATTTGTGGCAGTTCCGGAAGTTGAATAGAAATCGCCATTAGTTCCGGCAAAATATATCAAACCATTTTTACTCTTGCGAGTTGCCATAGCAGATGTTGTTTCTGTCCCGGAAACTTTATCGGTTGCACACACCGAACGGATTGAAACTCCGGGTGTTCTTTTGTCTATCGTCAAATAAAATACTTGTAGACGAGATGACCCGGTTAGCTCCAAATGAGTCTGAGTTGTCCCGGGACCTACCTTTGCGTGAAACAAAGTATCGACATTATAAGTCCATGTTTCATCTCCCAAACTGAATTGTAATGTGTTTTGGGCACTTACCACAACAACGGTTCCCATCAATAAACCTAATGTTAAGATGCTACGTAGTAATTTTCTCATATTATATTAATTTAATGTTTTTCAATAACTGCAAATATATCGATTTTTGAGTTATTCGCACAATCTTTATTCCTTTTTTTTGATTATCTATTGCCAACACAAAAAAAAATGCGTACCTTTGCGCTCGGGTAAGTCCTACACGACCAGCTCCCCGAGAACTCCGTCAGGTCTTGATCGAAGCAGCGGTATCGGGTTGTAGCGGTGCGATGTAGATCGCTTGCCCTTTTTTATGTCCATTTTTAGCTATTTAAATAAAAAAGTCGCCCTACCAAGGCGACTTTAGTCTTCTTTATCTCATGCCAGGAGGAGGGCCAAATCGGCGATTGCGTCCTCCAGGAGCATCTCCCTTTCCAAATGTGTTAAACTTATAATTAAACGACACCATAAAATAGCGTGTCAATGAATTATAATTTATATCATCAATATAATTAGCGGTTACTGTACGACGGATATTTGATTTTTGTTGCAACAAGTCATAGACCTTTATCGACAATGTCGCAGCTTTACCTTTCAAGAATTGATAGGATAATGAAGCATTCCACATCCATTGCTTTGTATCATATCCGGCTGAATACCCTTCTGTTCCTGAATAAGAGAGATCGGTATTGAACGATAAGCCCCATGGAGTATAATATGTACCGTCAAATCGTCCTCCATAGGTGTGCACATTGCGATTGGCACTCGTTTGCACCGAGTTTCGCGTATTTTGTAAGTTATAGAACGGGCGTAATTCTAATTCAAAATAATCGGGGCGGAAAGCTATAGAGAATGATTCTCCCACTGTCAACGATCCACTTCTGTTTCGCAAGCCGTTATTGAAACCTATTGTTTGGCTATAGAACCCAAAGAGGTTATTATTGAATTGCCAACGTTTATCCCTGAATGGAAACGAAATCATACCCATCAAACGCGCATTCCACACCCCATTAACATTGGTATAAGTCGTCGTTTGCGCACCGGTATTTGCGTCAAACGATGTACGAGAGATAATGCTATTTTGCGCTATTTGAACATTTCCCATTGCCATTATCGAACGTTGTGCATCGGCATTGAAATCTTGGAAACGGAAATTTATACTATGGGTAAACGTGGGATCAAGATTTGGATTACCAACAACGACACGCATTGGGTCTGACTTATCGGCAACAGGTTGCAATTGGCTCATTGAGGGTTGAGAAGAGCGACCATTATAACGCACATTTATTGAGCGTGTCTTGCCTAGCTTATATCTATAACGCAAGAATGGAGCAAAATTCCACACCCAACGAGTTTCTATATCACGAGCCGAATTTATCAAGTCATCACTCTTCGACATTGTAGGGATAAAAGACACCCCTGCTTCAATAGTATAATCTTTTTTGACTTGTTTCAATCCAAGACGTATATCTTGACTGAAATAGTCATTGCGGAAACGATTGCTCAAAGAATCATTGAATATCAATTGGCTATAATCAATCTCCGGAGTCCCGAGCACCCCATCAGGGAATATCACAGGGTGGTCATACACCATCTTGTCGGCATTGTTCCATCGATATTGTGCACGATAGGCAAATGTCAAGAAACGACCTTTCTTTGCATCGCCCAATGGCTCGGTCCATGAAGCACGCAATTGAGTCATATTGCTCCATGTGTGATTATCTGCATATTGGTCATATAAATCAAGAGAGTCATTCATCAAGAAGAAACGGTTTAGCGAGTAACTATTTTCATCTTCTCTCACATTGCTCAAATTATAGCGCAATTGCACCGAATAGGAACGTCCGGGACGAGATTTAAATTTATGATTATATACCAATTCGCCACCAAATTCAAATGACTTACCATCGGAATTTCCGGTATTGAAACTACGATTTACAGGAGTAAATAACGCATCACCGGCAAGAGTCAAAGTTGAATCGATACTTTTTGAATCATTAAAATTCAACGACACTCGTGGACGGAATTCAAATGTATTAAACGAGTCGGGATTCCATTGTACGCGAAAATCGGCACGTATATTATGTCCTCTATCTCGTGATGCTGTTCCTGATTCTTCAAATGATGTCGAATCGGCAAATAGATATTGGCGATTTTTCAATTGACGTGAATTATTATTGGTGTGTGAATACATCACATTACCTCCCACGCGGAAAATCTCCTCCTTGCCAACATTGAAGTTCACACCAAATGTCTGTGATGTGTTGATTCCATTATCACCACCGAAACGACGGAAACGGCCTGAATTTCCATCAGTAAAACCAAGTTCATTGATGTTATTGGCACTACCCACAATTGTTATCTGATTGTCATTCCAAAAACGGTTAACAATAAAACCAGTTTTATAGCGATCATCGGTACCATAACCCACCTCAGCACTACCAAACCATCCGTTTTTCATACCCTTCTTTACGGTGAGGTTAATCACTGTTTCCTCTTCGCCATCATCGACACCGGTCAATCGAGCCAAATCGCTCTTGCGGTCAACAACCTGAAGTTTATCCACCATATTCACAGGAAGATTTTTTGTTGCAACCTTGGGGTCATCTGAGAAAAACTCCTTGCCATCAACAAGAATTTTTGTAACCTCTTTACCATTGGCAGTAATCTTACCATCTGTGCCAACCTCAACTCCGGGAAGGCGCTTCAACAAATCTTCAACAACAGCATTGGGTTGTGTTTTGTAAGAGTCGGCATTAAACTCTACAGTGTCTTCTTTCACAGTGATCTGAGTTTTAACCCCGGTTACAGTAGCTTCTTTAAGCATTATAGAAGCCTCATTCATCACTATAGGCTTTAATCTTACATCATTTTCTCCTACAGAAACATTTTGGTATGAGGGAGTATAGCCTATATAAGTAGATTGAACAATATAACGACCTTTTTTTACATTTCCGATTGTAAATCGACCGTTCATGTCAGCTGTCGTTCCCTTTACAAATGAGCTATCGCGAGCCAACAACAATCTCACTGTTGCCTCCATCAAAGGTTCTCCACTTGTATCTTTTATTATCCCTTTGATACTTGCTGCAAAGGCTGTTGCCGAACATAAAAATAACGCCATTAAGACGACATATCGAGAAAATGATTTCATTATATTTTTGTTTAATTGATGTTATAGACCTTTTAAAGATTAAAAGGTTTAATATCATTCATATTTTTTAGCGATATTTTTTTTGAATAAAAAATTTCACGCATGATATTTGCATTAATAATATCAGCTAACTATATTTGTTGTTAAAAATAAATTGCAAATTTATGAAACTCACTCGAAACACTAAAATATTACTTATAGCAACAATTATCGCGTTTAGCTCTTGTACCCCTTTAGACTCCGTTATTATTGACACCGGATATTATGACCCATTTTATTATGGTCCGGGCATGCCACCTCCCCCTATCGTAAATCCACTACCCCCGGCACCTCCGGGAGGACATAAACCTGCACCGCCAAAGCCTGATCACAAACCGGGAAACAACATAAAGCCTGATCACAAACCTGACAACAAACCCAACAAGCCTAACAAACCGGGAAACAATATAAAACCTGATCACAAGCCCAACAATACTCCGACAATAAATCCGGGGAATAACGGGCACCGCCCTTCAGGCAATCAACCCGGCAAACGACCATCAAATAGTCGTCGCCATTAACTAGCCAAACACCTCGGCTCTATGATACAATAAGCGCCTGCTCTCATGAGCAAGCGCTTGATTATTTTACTACTTTTGAGTCATTAGAGACCTTATTGTTCCTCGGAAGGAGTATAGACATATGCACCGAGGTCGGGATTATAGCCTCGTGGCAATCCATAGATATCGATAGACGCTTCAGGGAGCATTAAGTCAAGATTTCCTACTCCTATCGCAGGGGACTCATCTTTCAATCGATAATCAAATATATATTCATTGCGAACAGTATAATACAACGGATCACACTCCCATAGACAGGCAATAAAATTATCATCGTCAACACCTGCCGATTTCAACGAACAGTTTCTTATCATCACTCCGGTTCCGGTCAAATCGCCATGCGACATATCGGCGCCATTACCATATATGATACAATTAGCAAAATCGGCAGTCGTATATGGCAAGCCCGACGCATCATCGCTATCGGCGTTTAGATGCGAATAGCATATTATTGCATCTCCGGGTGCTGAAAACAGATAATAATTGGCAAACGTGCAATGGTTAAACACACTATTACCCCCTCTCAAACGCAAAATTCCATTTGCTGCATCGGCAATCTCACACCCCACTGCTTTCACATTGGAATGTATGACAGTCAATGCCGACGATGCCGAATTTCTCAATATACAATTCACAAACTTAACCGCTGGAGTCGAGGTATCTACTATTGAATCAACTACCACCCCTGCTACAGTATTTCTTATCGATGTGTGGGAAATCTCATTATCGCGACTTGTTGAGCCGAAATACACTCCTGCCCATTGGCCAGACATCAAGTCAAACGGGATATCACTCACCACATTATCGATGCGGTCGCCTGTCATATTTATTGGACGTTCAACCATTCCGTTACATTTGAGCGTACCATTTATATGCAACTTTGCATTATCATGGAAATATAACGTAGCTCCGGCATCAACTGTGAGTGTCGCTCCCTCGGCAACTACAAGGCTGTCAAAAATTTGATAAGGTCTGCCTGCTGTCCATCTTTCATCGCTCGCAACGATAATCCCTCTTTTACGTTCCACATCTTGACCATCGGCCCTCAACACAACCGAAGTCATCACGCCATTTGTCATAAAGTCAAGATGATCCTCTATTGTGATGGGGACAACATCACCATTAGGAGGTAAAGTAGCCTCTACAAACACAAATATTGAATCATTGGGGCGTATCTCCACATTTGAGAATGTTTTACCCATAAAACCATCGACATTCAAGCGAAAGATCCCTCTGTCCCCCTCTCGCAATGATATTGATGAGATATTCAACACCTTGTCATGGCGATTATATACGGTAAATGAGTGAGTGGGCGTACCGGCTTCGGTAAACACAAGCCCCATATTGAGCGTGTCGGTAGAGAATGATGGCTGGTCCGACGGACTTGTCGTTACCCCATCCTCAATACAAGCAGTCATGATCATAGCAATCACCATGACCATGACAGGAAATATATGTTTAAGTCTTGATATCATATAAATTAGCTTTACACTAATTTATAACGCAACACACACCCAATTATTGCATCCCCGAGGGCATTGTCCCATGACATCTGGACTCACTCTTGCGAGAGTCATATGTAGCAATTATTCTGTCGTTGCAACTTTTTTCATAGTGATATCTACTCTATCTATGATTTCTGTTTCCATTAGCCTCATTGTTTTTAGTGAGTTACTAATTATCATAGTACGTCCTAAACACCTATTCTGTTACCTCTACTAATATACGAAAACCATCGGTACCTGCCTGCCACTGGTAGCCATAGGTTATACTATTTATTAATTCCTATATTGCTACATAGATAATTATTCTGTTTGTTATATCGTCTTTATTTTTAGTTAATATTCTTTTTATCTTTACAAGCTGAAGACAAGATGACGGAAAACAAAACGCCCCAAGCAAGCATCTGCCTGTTGGGGCGAAGAAAAAATGTTTTTTGGGGGGAGATTACACCGAGGGGGTAAGGAAGACTCGCCAACGACCGTTGTCATCACGTGTGACATATCCCTTGTCCTGCAATGTGGCTATCATCTTCTGCAATGCGGAGCGGTTGATGCCCGTTTCCTCTTGCAGATATGCCTGTGTGGCCTGGTCTTCTATCTGCATTGTCCGCAGAATCTTACTATAGGTAGCCGTGCGGAAAGCAATGCGTTCACCATCGTACCACCATACATTCTCATTGCGTTCGGTAACAAACAGCACATCGTTTGCCACCTCTTCGGCTATCAGCTTGTTCATATATTTATGGAAAGGCCGTATATCCTTTAGCGAAGCATGAGCACCATCGGCAGGCATAGCGCCTACTATCAAATCAGCTTTGTGCAATGCCTCCAGATAGTGTTGCTTCAAGCGGCTGCGTACCACAATCATCGGGTAACCGTGGCGAGCAAGGATGAAATTGACCATCAGTCGGGCTATACGTCCGTTGCCGTCCTCGAAGGGATGGATACGGATATAGCGGTAGTGGAAGAGTATGGCCAGTTCCACAGGCGACAGTTTGCCCTCCTGCTCGGCTTGGTTGTACCAGTCCACAAGGTCAGTCATCAGTGCTGGTGTCTCTTCGGGCGATGCGTAGTCGAAGCGGTCGCCATAGCGGGTGATAACACTGTTGGGACGTGTCTTGTACTGCCCGGCATGGACGGTGTAGCTGGTCTGCACACCTCCCGGCAGGGTGCGATAGACGATGTAGTCCTCGCGCAGCAACGTGCGGTGCAACGTGCGGATGAAGTGTTGCGACAGGGGTTGCTGTTTCTCGCCCGACTCCATCAGCATCATCTGTAGACCTACATTGCTGGCTTTCATCTCCTCACAATCACGAAAGTCAGCCTCCCCGACCACTTTCCCAAAGAGTAGTAGCAGTTCAGTCTGCCCATAGGTGAGCGTGTTGCCCTCGATGTGGTTGCTGTTGTAGTTGAAGTCCACCGTAAACTTCCGGCTCAGCCGATTGCGGTCATCTTCCGAAAGCGGCTGCAATTGTTGCCATGTATCCAGGGCTGCTTGTAGTTTTTTGTCTTCCATTGCTCTATATGTATACTTAATAAAGTGGTCAACTGACCACCTTTTTCGGTAACAAAAGTACAACAATGAGATGAATTGACCAAAGAAACTCAATCTTTTCTTCTTTCGCCTATGTCTTCAGCATGTCAAGGAACGCTTTGCCCTTTCAGGGCGATGGGGAGCAGATGGGGAGCATTCAACCCCACCTGCCCTATGAGGGTTGCTGACTATTCTGCGGCTTGCTCCGTTGCAGTTCCGTTGGCATCGTAGAACACAGTCTTATCCACAGAAGTGGCAGCCGTACCGGTATAACAGTAAATGGTACTATTCTTTGCAGAACCGTCAGAACCGAGATTAAGGGATGTGCTTACACTTGTTTGAGGCTTTCCTATGTAATCTGCCCAAGTCCCTCCTCTGTAGGCATATATTTCGGAATCAATGATTTTTATCGTGGGGAATGTATTATTTGTCTGTCCGCCATTTGTTTGGCCAAGTCCGATAGCAGGAGTATTACCAGTGTCACTTCGATACACCCCATAAGCATATATAGTTGCATCACTTACTTCAATCGTTCCACAGGATGCGTTTCCACTACCACCGATAGCCGGAGAAACAGCTCCAGAACCCACATTGAAATCGCTTGTTGCATAAAGAGTAACTTTATTGATACTAATATCTCCACAGTTTTCACCATTTGAACTGAAAGAAGATGCGTATCCTCCAATAGCAGAACTTGAGCCCTTGCCTGTAACTCGCAGTACATTGGACTGATCAGAAGAAGTGATTTCTACCTTGCTACCTTGTGCTACGAATATACCGGCTCCGTATTTGGCTATGATGTTATTTTCTGTGCCTTCCACACGAATGGTCGTCGTGCAGTTAGCAGCAACAATGTCAATGGCATTCACTGCACGGTCAAACTGATCTCCTGCATTAAGCGAGATATTAGCATCCGAAAGGATAATCGTAGGACTTCCGCTCTCAACCTTAATACCATAATTGCCCAAGCCATAGAAATAGTGGGTTTCACTATCGTTGATGACATAGGTTGATGTCAGCTTTGCCAAGTTAGCACCTCTACGAGCAAAAAGAGCATAACTGTTTTCCGCAACAGTCGCTTCCGTAAATGTGTGTTCAACGGTTACATCTCCAACAACCTTTACTGTTCCGTCTGCGGCAAACGTGCCATAGAGATAAGCATTACCCTTATCATCGGCGGTAAGAATGTACTGCTCGGTTGCTACCTCGGTCGCTCCTGCCGGAGTAAATCCGGTGGTAGTGACGGTTACTTCTTCGTTCGCCGTTGCAGCGATACGCAAGCGGCTGTAAGTGCGTCCACTTTCGAAATGGATACCGAGCGTGTTTTCGCTGATGGTGGTTTCGGCTTGGATGTATTCTGCCTCTCCGTACTGCCTGCCGTCGATAAGTCCGATGGTCTTGTCCGACTTGATTTCGCAGTCGGGAGCATAGACGGCAGTAATCGTCGGATTCTCGTCTTTGAGATAACTCAATGTGCCGCCATCAGAGTTCCAATCGCCATTCCTAAAAGTCAGTTCCACCGCTTGGTTTCCGTACTCTTGGGAATATAGGTGTACAATAATCTTGTCGTTATCCTCCCACGCGGTCTTTCCCTCATCTTGTGTTCCGATAGCACGAGTCTGTGTGCCCTCGCCAAAGGCAGGAAAGTCGCTTACCACGAACTGCAAGGCATTGTCAGTTGGTGAAGCAAAATCCTCGATTTGCTCACAACTGACAAAAAGCAGAAAGGAGAAAGCAGAAAGGAGAAATAAAGTTCCGCCTGCACTTCTCTTATTATTATATACTTTTCTCATAATATCTATTTTTTGTTGTTCAAATTCTCTTTTGCTGTTTTTATGCTTGATACTAATAGGGAAATCAGCTCGTTCAAATCAGAATGGAGAGAGTCATACATTTGTCTGTCAATTATCTCGCTCTCGAAAAACAGATCCAACCAATAATCTGTTTCATTGGCCTCTTTGAGCGCAATTTGCAGTTTACTAATGAAGTCTGCCTTGCTCTGAGCATTGATACATTCGTGCAAGTTCGCACCTATGCTCGTTCCACTACGCAGTATCTGTTTCGACAATACTCGTTCATTCTTCTCGTTCTGCAAGAATTGAGTAAACTTCACGATACGCACCGCAAATGCCTTCGCCTTAATATGTGCCACACTATTTCTCATTTTTCCTTTCTCCTTTCTCATTTAATTAAGGTCTTCCTCATTATTCCATCCACCAGGGAAATCGGTATCTGTAGTGGTAGGTGTCAGTGTCACCTTATCCTTACCCACCTTGAGGTTGAAGGTGTAGTGGGTGCCTTCGGCAAAGGTAATATCTTCCTGCATCTTGGCTGTCAGCACTCGGTCGCCAATGGTGACGCGGATGAACTCGTCGCCTGCAGCGTAGGCATCGGGCGAAACGATGGCGGTGAATTTCTTTGCCACCACCTTACCGTCTGCATCAAGATCCTCGTGCTTATAGGCTTTGACCCAAATGTCATAACCTTCTTCCCAAGCGACATCCTGTCTTTCTAATGTATGCACATTAAAGAATACATATTGAGTATAGCAGTACACTTCTGGGGTGATTTCAATCGTTGGCTCAAACTCTTCGGCAAGGGTATAGGTAACTGTAACCATTGACAAACGGTGCTTGAGAGTGAGATTGAT
>JAFSCJ010000016.1 GCA_017436845.1 Muribaculaceae bacterium | reverse complement strand
CCTCTATCCCGATAAGGTAGTAGTGCTGGTCGAGTCCGAGAAGAGTGCCATCATCGGCTCTGCCATCTTCCCCAACTATGTATGGTTGGCGACAGGCGGCAAGAGTCAGATGAAGGAGGACAAGCTTCGTGTATTGAGCGGAAGAACCGTGCTCCTCTTTCCCGATGCGGACGGTTATGCCGAGTGGAAACTGGCTGCGGAGAGCATGACCTATTGCAAGACCATCGTTTCAGATCTCTTGGAAAAACACGCTACTCCGAAGCAGAAAGCCGACCACATCGACATAGCCGACTGGATAATTTTTCAGATACAGGAAGGCAGACTAATGTCCACAGCCAACCACTTGGTAGAGGCTGAAAAAATCCTCCAACGGATGATAGAGAAGAATCCGGCACTGCAAAAACTGATAGACGAACTCGACCTTGTATTGGTTGATGCCAGTCGTATCGCAGGCGAAGATAAAAGCCCTCCTTAACGGAGGAGAGCGGAAGCCGAAGGCTGTAGCGGACTGACAAGGGCTTGCCCTTGATATAGCCCACTATAACTACACGCTCCGCTTACGTAGTTGTGGGCTCTCCCGAGGGGATTAAGGCTTTGCCCTAATAACCCACTCAGGGCGTTTCTCCCCTGAGAACCCAGAGCAAAGAGTGACCCTCTCTTTGCAATCTCCGCTTATGGGTTATACCCCTAAGAACCCTTGTGCAAACGAGAGCAGAGTCAAACTTGCTTGAACTATGCCGAGTGCAGCCAAGGGTCGCAAGAGCAACCCTACAGATAGAAGCTCGCTTGAATTGTGCAACGTGTATCTGTTGGTCACGACAGAAAGACCGATAACGGAAGCAACCGACACAATGACCAAGTGACCAGACAACAAATTTGTAAACGATAAAAAAAGAATAACTATGGCAACAAAAAGCAGCATACATATCAAGCCTTGCAACATCACTTCAAGCGAGGCTCACAACCGCAGGACTCCCGAATACATGCGTAACATCGGAGACTCCAAAATCTATATCGTACCCGAACTCACTGCCGATAACGAGCAGTGGATAAATCCGCAATTCGGCAATGTCGGATTACAGACTCACTATGATAACATCAAGCGGATGGTCAAGGAAAAGACCGGACGTGCCATGCAGGAGAAGGAGCGTGAGCGCAAAGGCAAGAACGGCAAAATTATCAAGGTAGCCGGATGCTCACCCATCCGTGAAGGTGTATTGCTCATCAAGGCAGATACCACCATGAATGATTTACGCAGATTTTGCGATAAATGCGAACAGCGTTGGAATATCAAGGCACTCCAAATCTTCATGCACAAGGACGAGGGGCATTGGCTCCCTGGCGACCCTAACGCAGACGACATGGAGAGTTTCAAAATCGGTAACAGATGGTTCAAGCCGAACTATCATGCCCACATCGTATTTGATTGGATGAACCACGAAACGGGAAAGAGTTGTAAACTCAATGACGAGGACATGACACAGATGCAGACCTTGGCATCAGAAATCCTGTCAATGGAGCGAGGACAATCCAAAGCCGAGACAGGTAAGGAACATCTGGATCGTAACGACTTCATCCTTGAAAAGCAGAAGTCCGAACTCCGTAATTTGGATGCCGTAAGGCGGTACAAGGAGTATCAGGTGAAGGTTGCCGAGCAGGAGGTTCAGGAAGCGGAGACCATCACGCAAGCCCTACGTGATGAAGCCTTGCAAAAGGAGGAACAGAGCAAGATGCTTGACAAGGCCATCAGTGATAAACGCTCTAAGCTGAACAAGGAAAAAGGAATCCAATTGCTCGGTGCTGTTGCCGATTGGGCTACGGGAAAGTCAAAAACTTTGAAAGGCGATATTGAGGATTTGAAACTTGACTTAGCCGAGGCTCACGAAGCGATAGCAGAAGAACGCAAGCGGACACAGGCAGAAGCCGCCAAGCTCGAAGCCTACAAGAAATCTGTGGCTCAGCAGATGGAGAATGCCATTCGCAATGCCACACTCAAAAAGGACGATGTGATTAACAACTTGAAAGACCGCATTTCGTGGAGAGACAAGATGCTGGGGATGTTCACAAAAATCATGATGCAAAGTAATGGTACCTTCAGAAAGGCTGTCAATATAATCATTAGCTTTGCCAAAGACACGTATCGGAGCATCTTCAGTAAGGAAGAGGCAAAGACCATCAAGAGTGTTATGGAAGCCTTTGGTAAGGACAAGGAGGATTACAAGACTATCGGAACATTCCTCATGTTCACGGCAGACAAGAAGGAGAACCTATCCAACAGCGAATACCGTAAGGCCTCCCGTGAGGTGGGTGATATTGCCATCGGTAGATATGAGCAGACTCAGAAGCGTGGGTACTCGATGAAGATGTAAGGAACTGGTTTAATAGATAAAATTCATTGAAAAAGTTGCAAAGGTAAGCGTTTTTTGTTTACCTTTGCAACAAATACACCGAATATGAGTTTGAATGATTGGATAAAGGAGCAGGAACAAAGAGGGGTAACAACTTTCTCTTTCCAACAAATCCGATGTGTGTTTCAGGGGCGTTCTGAGAAAACTTTGAAAACAGACATCAATAGACTTACATTGTCTAAGAGGATTCAAAATGTATATAAGGGCTTTTATGTAATCATTCCTACCCAATACCAGTTAAAGGGAGTTGTACCACCAAGTTATTATATCAACGAGTTGATGGAATATCTTGGCAAACCTTACTATGTGGGGCTGCTTTCTGCTGCTGCCCTATACGGTGCTTCTCACCAGAGAGCTATGATTACTCAAATTGTAACCACCGGACCAAGGCCAAGAACCTCGAATAAGAACACATTACTGAATTGGAATTACCGTCAGCAGATACCCTATGAACTGATTGAAAGCCGTAATGCCGAAATGGGACGAATAAACTATTCATCGGCAGAGTTGACAGCTGTGGATATTATTCAGTTTGCATCAAATATTGGTGGTTATCAAAGGGCAGCAACCATTCTTGCTGAATTGGTAGATGTACTTGATATGTCAAAAATGGAAGGTGTTCTTCCATATACCACTACGACAACAATGCAACGGTTTGGATACTTGCTGGAGTTTGTCTTATTTGAGCAAGATAAGGCTGACCAATTATACCACATAGTGAAAAAACGGAATGGTTATTTTAATGCCGTGCTTATGAGTTCCGAACATCCGGCATTGGACGATACAGAGAGCAACAGATGGAGAGTAAATATGAATATCGATATTGAAATAGATGAATTATGATAGATAGAGCTTCCATAATGGCATGGAATGAGTTTGTTCCATGGACAGATTTTGCAATGGTTGAGCAAGATTTGATTATCAGCCGTGCGTTGGTGGATATTTTTAGTGATGACTTCTTGAGAGAGCAATTAGCTTTCAGAGGCGGAACTGCCTTACATAAGTTATATCTTTCTCCGCAGGTCAGATATAGCGAAGATATCGATTTAGTACAAATCAATCCCGGCCCAATCAAGCCTATCTTATTTCGATTGGGCGAGGTGTTGAGTTGGATGCCCGACAAGGTAATCAAGCCTAAAAGACATAACAATACAATGCTGTTCCGAATGGAGTCTGAAATACCTCCGGTACAACCGATACGCTTGAAAGTAGAGATAAATTGCA
This sequence comes from Muribaculaceae bacterium, assembly GCA_017436845.1. GTDB lineage: Bacteria > Bacteroidota > Bacteroidia > Bacteroidales > Muribaculaceae > RGIG4079. The sequence goes on along the minus strand of JAFSCJ010000016.1, from coordinate 370,702 downwards.
AGGAGCATTTCAGTGTAATGGGATTCCATAAAATACCGTTCGAAGTGAACAATAAGTGGTTCAGCGGTAAATGTGAAATAACGACTTATACTCTTGACGAATTGATGGGTACAAAACTGAGAGCTTTATATCAGCGAAAGAAGGGACGTGACCTTTTTGATATGCAGATAGCGTTGGATCATGGAAACATAAATATCGAAAAAACGCTTGAATGCTACAACAAGTATATGGATTTTATGGTTGAGAAAGCACCGACCTATAAGCAATTTGTGCAGAATATGGAACTGAAACTTCAAGACCCCGAATTTCTTGATGACACAGATATACTCCTTCGAGCCGATGCCGATCAGTTTGATCCACAGCGTGCCTATGCTATGGTGAAGGAGGCTTTTATTGATAAATTGCCTGGAAAAAGAGATTAAATAACAGAACCCGTCAGCATCCCGTAGAACTGCTGGCGGGTCGCTTTTTTATGGCGATGACTACAATAAAAGTATAATCATCTTATTTCTTACCATCAATTAAAGTCCAGTCCTCAAACAATCATTATTATTTGATGATTTAAATACCTTTTTTTATTGTTTTTTCCGATAACTAATCACCGCCCAAGTCATAGTCACTGCACTATAAATACAAAGCGGAATGAACTGAGGCAGAAGTTGTGTAAATGTACTGCCTTTCAGAAAGATTTCACGCAATGACGTTATGATGTAGCGTACAGGATTTAAACGGGTGACTTCCTGTGCCCAATCCGGCATGGATGAAACAGGTGAGACCAAACCGCTGGTCAATGCAAAAACGATGATAAAGAAGAACATCAGCATGGCTGTTTGGCGCAGCGTATCCGAATAGTTGGCGACGATAATTCCAAGTGCAGAAACGGTCAAGATATAGACAAAAGCAAACAGAAACACCAATGCAATGCTACCTGCAGGAACTACCTGGTGGATTTTCCAAGCCAACAGCATCGAAAAGCCCACAATAAACAATCCGACTATCCAATAAGGTATCAGTTTGGAAAGGATAAATTCCACACGACCTACCGGAGTGACATTGATTTGCTCAATCGTGCCTTTCTCTTTCTCACTTACCATATTCAAGGCTGGAAGGAATCCCATCAGAAGGATGAGTCCTAATGACATCAAGGCAGGAATCATGTAAGGCTTGTAGTTCAATTGGGAATTGAACAAAAACTGGGGACAGATATTCATGGGAGATACCATGCTGTTTCTTGTTTCTTCGTTCAATTCCTTGGCGTATTGCATGACAATCTGAGTGAGATAATTGTTTCCCAATCCACCTTTCATTCCGTTGACTGAATTGACTGAAAGCATCATTTTTGCCGCACCTTCCCGATAGAGAATTCTTTCAAAACCATTTTCTATGGTTACGATGAAATCCACATCACCGCGTTGCAACAAGTCGTAGGCTTCCATGTAATTCCCACAAAGTGATCGAAGATTGAAAAAACCTGATGCGGATATCTTTTCCGTTAGCCGCTTGGAAACAGAAGAATGGTCGTTATCAATCACGGCTATGTCTAGATTGCTCACCTCTTGCGTGGCTATACGAGGAACCAAATTCGTCAAGGCAAAGGGAACCAACACGAATAGAATCGGAATCAGATAGCCACGGAACATCTGTTTGTATTCCTTTATCAATAAGTATTTCAACACTTTCATTACTCCAATCTTGTTTTGTACATTTTCAAGGACAACAACAAAAAGGCTAATCCTTGAACAATCAATATGACAATCTCTTTATATACATACTGTATATCTACCCCTTGAATGAGTATCTTTCGGGATGCAGCAATGAACCATTTCGCCGGAATGATATTACTTATCGACCGGATGGAAGCCGGCATACTGTCCAACGCAAATACCATATCCGAGAAATAGACTCCCGGGAGCAACGTCAATAGCGAAATCAGCATAGCCGCCAATTGCGTGTTTACACAAGTGGAAAGGAATAGGCCCATCATCAGTGCCGTAAGGATGTAGATAAATGCAACAAACATATAGAGCCACAGACTGCCAGCAATGGGGATATGCATCATAAATATCGCAAGCAGAAGAATGGTACAGATGTTGAACAACGAAATGACCATATAAGGCACCAGTTTGGCCATCACGACAATCAGGGGTGACAATGGAGATGCCAACAGAATCTCCATCGTTCCCGTTTCGCGTTCACGGACAATGGCAGCCGAGGTCATCATGCAACAGATGAGCAGCATAATCACTCCTACAATACCTGGTACGAAATTCACATCGGAGCGTTGCTGTGGATTGAACAACATCTGGTTGTTCACTTGGATATTCATACCGCCACGATTGGACGATAATTCTTGCTGGAAACTGCTAATGACCTGCTGGGCGTATGCCACGCTGACACTTGCCTGATTTGGCTCGCTACCATTGGACAACAACTGTATTGTGGCATCCTGGGTATGCACCAGACGATTGGCAAACTCCCCACAAAAGACAATCACCAAATCGATCTCACCTTTTCGGAAAAGGTCGAGTGCCTCGGCTTCCGTTTGTAGTTCATCTCGAAAAATGAAATACTTATTGGCAGACAGGCGTTCCGTGATGCGGGTGCTATACACATCGTGCGAAGGGTCGATTACAGCCACCCGGATATCTTCCACATCGTTCTTGATGATATACCCCAAAATGATGACCATCAGCTGGGGGACAATCAACAGGATGAGCATCGAACGGAAATCACGGGAGATGTGAATGAATTCTTTGCGGATGAATGACAAGAACTGTTTCATGAATCACCTCTCTTTGCTTTGCGTGCCAACGTGTAAAACACATCGTACATAGTTTCTACTTCAAATTGTTGTTTCAAATTGGCAGGACTGTCAAGTGCTTCAATCTGTCCGTCCACCATAATGGAAACACGGTCGCAGTATTCCGCTTCATCCATATAATGCGTAGTGACAAACACCGTAATGTTGCGGTCGGCAGCTTGATAAATCAATTCCCAAAATTGTCGGCGTGTAACGGGATCCACACCGCCCGTCGGTTCGTCGAGGAAGACAATCTTCGGGGCGTGGAAAATGGCAAGCGAAAAAGCTAATTTCTGTTTCCAACCAAGCGGAAGAGATTTCACCTTGGTCTTCCGCTCGGAAGCGAAGTCCAATTCCTCCAGCAGACGGGTAGTCTTTTCCTTCATTTCCTTTCTGCTCATACCATAGATGCCTCCGAACAGCGTGAAGTTTTCTTCTACGGTCAGGTCATCGTAAAGTGAAAACTTTTGCGACATATACCCGATGTTCTGCTTTACTTGTTCGTGCTGGGTTGCCACATCATAGCCTGCCACTGTTGCCCATCCGTCACTCGGTTGGGAAAGACCGCAAAGCATCCGCATGGCAGTTGTTTTTCCAGCACCATTAGCACCGAGGAAACCGAAGATCTCACCTTCACGAACTTCAAAGGTGATGTGGTCGGTAGCCGTGAAATGACCGAACTGTTTGGTCAGCCGTTCTGCTTTGATTACTATTTTTTCTGTCATAATCTTTTCAATTTTGAAGGTGCATGAAACAATCTTCGATGGAAGGAGTAATTTCTTCTATCTGTATCTCTTGATGCCCCAAAGCTGTCAGCTTTTGGCGAAAGACATCGAAGGTCAAGGAAGCATCCACCGTTATATGATGACTCTCTCCGAATGCGAAAGCTGTCTGTACACCTTCCATCTTTCTTAAATCCGTTAGAAGTCGGTGCATGTTGTCGCTCCTTACCGACCAAAGTCTATCCGTATAGCTCTCGATGATGCCTTGCGGAGTATCAATAGTCAGAAATTCGCCTCCTTGCATCAGGGCAATACGGTCGCATTGCATCGCTTCGTCCATATAAGGAGTAGAAACCACGATGCTCAGGTGGAAGTTGGTCTTCAGTTTCTGCAACATTTCCCAAAACTCCTTACGGCTTACAGGATCCACGCCCGTGGTCGGTTCATCCAAAAACAAGACATGGGGAGCATGAATCAAGGCACACGACAAGGCCAACTTCTGCTTCATTCCTCCGGAGAGTTTGCTGGCACGTCGATGCTTGAAAGGCTCTATTTGCTTGTAGATGTCCTCCACCAAGTGATAATTCTCTTGAATGGTGGTGTTGAATACCGTCGCAAAAAATGTCAAGTTTTCTTCCACCGTCATATCCTGATACAGCGAAAAGCGTCCGGGCATATATCCGATGTGACGACGGATGTCCTTGTATTTCTTTACCACATCGTAGCCGTCCACTTGGGCAGTGCCGGAATCCGGCAGAAGCAAAGTGGTCAAGATGCGGAAGAGCGTAGTCTTTCCTGCTCCGTCAGGACCTATCAAGCCGAAGATTTCCCCTTGGCGCACATCGAAATCAACACCTTTCAATGCCTGTGTCTTCCCCTTATTATAGGTTTTATGCAGATTCCTGACTGATATGATATTCATGTCGCTCGTTTTTAGAATTTTACATTACCATACATCCCTCTCTTAATCATGCCGTCATTCTTGACTGCTATCTTGATGGCATACACCAAATTGGAACGTTCGTCTCTCGTCTGTATGGTCTTGGGTGTAAATTCCGCCTCTGCACTTATCCATGTCACCGTTCCTTCATATTCTTTGCAGTCGGTTTCTCCAAAGTCGGCATACACCTTTACTTTCTGGCCGATTTGCAAACTGGTGAGTTGCGGCGCAGAGACATACGCACGGAGTTTTATATCTGAAATGTCGCCCACTTTGAACAAGGCACGACCGGGAATGGCAAATTCTCCTTGTTCCGCATATTTGGAAAGGATGATGCCTTTGATTGGACTGGTTATGAGGCAATCTTCTATCTGCTTGTCTATCTGTGCCACTTGGGCGGCAATGCCAGCACTTTGTCCCGACAAACTGCTGTTACTGCTACCTATTTGTTCCGAGGTGGCACTGAGTTGTTTATGCAGCACTTCGAGGTTGTAGTTGATGTCATCCAACTGCTTTTGAGAAGCTGCATTGGCTTTCACTAACTTCTCGTAACGCAATTGTTCTGTTTTCAAGTTGGCAATCTGTTGGCGGATGGAGGCCAACTGCTTGTTGACATCTAATTTACGGCTTTCCGTAGCCGAGAGAGTAGCGGTCAGTTGTTGGCGTTTCAAGGACAGTTGGATGGTGTCGATATGTCCTAACAGTTCATTGGGAGAGACTTCACTACCTTCTTCGATGGTCAATTGCATGATTTCGCCATTGCCTTGTGCAGACACGATGACTTCGGTTGTCTCAAATACCCCGGTTGCATCATATTCGGGGTTCGCATTTTCACAAGCTGTCATCCAAGCAGCCATTGTTCCTAATATTATCAGTTTGTAAGTTCTCATATATTTCAAGTTTATTGGTTGACAGTATGTTTCAATTCATAGATATGTTTCAGCATTTCTATCTCATGGGTGGACAGGTTGGTTTTGGCTTCGTTCTCCTTGGTTATCTCTTGTAACAGATTGTTTACATCAATGATTCCATGTTCCAACTTGGCTTCTGCCGATTCTCTGACCGCTGTGCGCAATGCGATGATTTCGTGATCTTCCTTCATCAGCTCCTTGTATCGCCGGATGGCATGATGCTCCTCCGTTGCTTGCAAGCGATTGTTGAACAGAAAGATTTCCTGCGCATTCTGAACTTGGCTTTTAGTCAATTCCAATTTACGGCTTTCCTGACCATGTGAATATAGCTTACCGATGTTCCAGCTCATACGGACTCCTACCATGGCATTCCAAGAGGGGGAACGGTCGAACATGTCGCTGAACATATCGTAACCGGGATAGCCCCAATATCCTTGTGCAAAAAGGCTGAAAGACGGACGGATACCACTATTGAGCAATTTTTGCTGCGTGTCTATTTTCTCCAATTGAGCATTGAGCAGTTGCATTTCCGGACGATTCACTTCATCACTTACAGGTGTCGTTGCATCGGGTTTCTGCAATTGAGTGATTTCTGATGCCGGCTTAGCAATGAACAAGGCAAGCATCTGCGTGAAACTTTCCTTCGACGATGCCAACTCCGTATGTTGCTGGCGCACCTTCAAATACTCCGCACGGACTGCATCAGCATCCGCTTTCATGGCAGCACCATTTTGGTACAGATTTTCCAATTTCTCCGAGTTGGCAAGTAGGAGTTTCTGTAAGTCTTCATTCAGCCGGAGTTTGTCTTCCAGCAATAAGATGCCGAAGAACAGATTATTCACCCGTTCGCGAATGGCATACATCTCCACATCGGCTTGCGATTGTTGGGTAAGTTTTTCCGCACGTACCATTTCTTTACGGGCTTTCTTGTTGCCTCCATCCCACAGAGTTTGTTCCAAGTCGAGTGCCAGACGGTACTGCTTCTTGTCCAACCCTTCGGCAGACGGATTGCTGAAAGCTTCGGGAAGGGTGGTTACATCCGATTGCCATGTGGCTTGTCCGCTCATCCTCAACTGAGGAATATAACCGGTGTTGATGCTCTTGATGGAATAATCCGCACTTTGTTCTATCAAACTATACCTTTTTAATAAAGGATAGTTTTCTGATGCAAGCCGTTGGCATTCGTCAATCGTCCATTGAGCTTGAGCGATAGCCGGCATTCCACCTAAGCCGGCCAATGCAAGCATGATTTTCAGATATTTTATCATAATGTATTTATTGAAAGTTTGATGATGCAAAATTATTGGGTTTCAACCAAGCGTTCAAGGTCAATACAATGTATTTATTGAGCAAATTCCACTATTTCGTCAAAATAGCATTCTGTTTCAGCGCAATATCCGAAGTAAATCCTTATTTTTGCACCATGAAAGCAGAAGAACTTCTTGAAAAGGATTTGCGTGTCGGCTTGTACTTGTGTACTCAAGGCACTTGTAATTTGAGTGTCAATGATAAGCCTTGCCATATTACATACGGTAATGTGCTTATCAAGTCTCCCTTAGTGCAATTGGAGAACATTGAAAGCAGTGATGACTTTGAGTTCACCCCCATTATCGAAGACGACATTGAGTATTTCGCACCTATTGCAAGCGACAATATCGATATTATCCAAGATTTACTCCGCATGAACAAGTTTGACTATAACTTAGGGCCAACCCACTTAGACTTTCTTTTGCGCCGTAAGGAGCTTATCGACGAACGTAAAAGAGAACTTGCTCAAGAAGGTATTTCTACCAGACAACAGAAGTTGATAGAGAACATCATTGTCATGATGGAACAAATCACGGTATTGGAATATGCCAAAATACTGCTGAGCCGAAATTCCGTGCATCCAAGCAAGCCGGAAAAAGAAGACAACATATTGGTCAAATTCATCTTTTTGCTTTTCCGACATTATAAGAGACATCGCCAAGTCAGTTTCTATGCGGATGCCTTGCGAATCTCTCCCAATCATTTCACCCGAATCATCAAGAAAGTTTCCGGACATACTCCCTCCGAATGGATTATATTGGTTACTATCAATCAAGCAAAGAAATTGCTTCGTCGCAAAAATATTCGTGTAAAGGATGTGGCACAAGAACTTCGTTTTCCAGAACAGTTCACTTTTCGCAAATATTTTAAACAGCATACAGGTCTCTCGCCATTAGAATACAAGAAAAAAAATAGTTTATAAATTAATTGTCAATCATTTATCCCATTGTCGGATGCAAAGATAGCCAAACCTCATTTAGAATAAGCAAAGGTCAAGTGGCAAGCCATTTGGAGCAGTTTACAGAAACTCGGCTGCATTCGGCATAGACCAAGTAAACTTGGCTCTGCTCTCATTTGCACGAGTTTTCTTCCTCCGTTGGAGAGTAAACAGCTCCAAAACCTTTTCTTATTCATCGGCTTGGCTGAAAACTGCATCCGGCAACGGAGATAAACGACTGACGAAATAATAGAACAAAAGCAGCATTGATAATACCCTTTTGCATATGGCTCTATTATTAGTTCTGTTTTCTTATTTTAGAGGGCTATTGTTTTCGACAGAGAGAAATTGGGCAAACGGCAGATTTCACTCCCTCCAAAATAATAGATTTGGATTGTTGCTCCCTTGTCTTTATTGGAATTTGTCGTACCTTTGCAGTGGCTTGTGCGAACTAGTCAAATAATGTGGGATGATGGAAACATCGAGCCATCAAAAAAGCACCGAAAAGAGGGAAAATACCCTCTATTATCGTTCTTTGAGTGTTAAGAAACAATAAAAAGGTTAAATCTTTACCTTTTAGAATGCACCCTTAAAGGTTATGACCATATTTCTGACTTATTACTCGCAAAATATTGAGTAATAACTGGTTGCAAATACTACGGATGCAATAATTTGAAATTAATAAAAGTATTAAATCCTGAGCCTCCTTTATGTTATGGAGAGGACATATTTTCCAATTATGAAAGTTCATTGGTGATTCCCAAAGGGTCTCTTGATGCATATCGTAATGCTTACATATGGTGTAATTTCTATAATATTACAGAGGTTTCAGGAATTGAAGATATCAATGTAGATGCAACAGAAATGGAAGAAATTGAACGCTATGACATCAATGGACGCCGATTGGAACAACCTACCCCTGGCGTCAATATCATCAAGACGAGTGATGGCTCGACTCGCAAAGAGTGGGTAAAATAAAAAGTATAACACTTATAAGCCAAATCGCGAGAGACTGTCATTAGTTTCTCGCGATTTATTTATAACTCATTCCCCTAAGGGAGAGAGTCTTTTGTTGTCTAAGGGGATTAAATTGCAAAGCCCTTTGACTCGATAAAATCTTTATATATTTTCGAGAAATGTTCATTAGCCTCACGAGTATAGCGTACATCGGTAAACACTTGAGCAAGTGAGCTTTTCCCATTTTCAGCAACAAACCGGCAACTATCCTCACGTGCCTCTTTTTCTGAATATAACAACTTAATTTCATCACTGCTAAAATCCACATATTTTTCGTTATGAATTAAACCGGCAACAGGAATACGGTCACTTAATAAAACATCTCCATCGGGATAACCCACTGTTAATGTCGTCACAGGAACAACTCTATCAGGCAAATTTAACTCTTGTGCTATCTGTGGCGCATTATAGGTAGTAGTTCCAAGATAACAGCACCCCAGACCATACATTTCAGCTATTGTACAAAATTGTTGAGCAAATATTGCTGTATCAAGAAACGCAGTTATAAACGATTGGAAATTATTATAACCTGGAACAGCATCACTTGCCTCACACCATTTTTCAAAACGATTAAAATCAGCACAGAAAGTCAACAATACAGAGCAACCGGCAACAGAAGGCTGATTAAAATGCATTGGTAATAATCTTTCCTTACCCTCCTTTGTGCGAGTTACAACAACACTATAGAGTTGCATATTTCCGGTAGTTGGAGCATGACTTGCTTGTTCTATTATATCTCTCAAAAGCTCATCGCTGACATTTTGCGACGAATACTTTCTTATAGTTCTTCTATTCTTAAAAAAATCATTTATATCCATAGTAATAATTTTATTGATGTAAAATTACAAATTATTAATCATTTCCAAAAGTAAAAATCCACATTATTTTATTCACAACTTTCATTTTGGAAAACTTTATACATATCATCATTTAGGCATATGTCTATATTTCAGTATTTTACATTTTTATTTTGGAAAACTTTTAAACATTATGAAATTTTCCAATAAAATTATTTGGTTACAAAAAAAATATTTACAATCTTTGCAAAGTATTATTCTTAGATAAAACTTTTTTAACTTTTCAAACTTTTAAAACCAACTTAAAACACAAATAAAATCGTGGAAAAGAAAACCTACTCCTACGATGAAGCATTTAACGCTTCATTAAAATATTTCAATGGCGACGAGCTTGCAGCTCGCGTATGGGTAAGTAAATACGCCCTTAAAGACTCATTTGGTAATATTTTTGAAGAAACTCCAGATGATATGCATCGTCGCATCGCTTCAGAAATCGCACGGATAGAAGCCAAATATAATGAGCCAATGTCATATGACGAAATCTTCGATGTATTAAAAAATTTCAAATATATAGTTCCTCAAGGGAGCCCCATGTCAGGCATTGGTAACGACCATCAAGTAGGCTCTTTGTCCAATTGTTTTGTTATCGGGCTTGACGGCACACCAGACTCATATGGAGGTGTCATTAAAATCGATGAAGAACAAGTACAATTAATGAAACGCCGTGGAGGAGTAGGACACGACCTTTCGCACATTCGACCTAAAGGCTCTCCTGTAAAAAATTCAGCCCTTACATCAACAGGACTTGTTCCTTTCATGGAACGATATTCAAACTCTACCCGTGAAGTAGCTCAAGATGGTCGACGTGGAGCTCTTATGTTATCTGTCAGCATTAAGCACCCCGATTCAGAAGCATTTATTGACGCAAAAATGACCGAAGGAAAAATCACAGGGGCCAATGTTTCAGTACGCATTGATGATGATTTCATGAAAGCAGCAATCGATGGCACACCATATATTCAACAATACCCTGTAAATGCTGAAAATCCATCAGTAACAAAAGAAGTTAACGCATCTGAAATATGGGCAAAAATTATCCATAATGCATGGAAATCAGCGGAACCCGGTGTATTGTTCTGGGATACTATCACACGCGAATCTGTTCCCGATTGCTATGCCGACCTCGGTTTCCGCACTATTTCGACAAATCCATGTGGAGAAATTCCATTATGCCCCTACGATAGCTGCCGATTACTTGCAATCAACCTATACTCTTATGTAAAAAATCCATTTACACCACAAGCAGAATTTGACTTTGACTTATTTAAAGCCCATGTGGCAAAAGCTCAACGCATAATGGATGATATTATCGATCTTGAGATGGAAAAAATCGATAAAATCCTTGAAAAAGTTGAACTCGATCCAGAAACCGAAGAAGTTAAGCATGCTGAACACAACTTGTGGTTGAAGATCAAGACAAAAACCCTTAAAGGACGACGTACAGGAGTAGGCACAACTGCCGAAGGTGATATGTTGGCGGCTCTTGGTTTCCAATACGGGACAACAGAAGCGACCGATTTCTCAGAACTCGTACATAAAACCCTCGCAATCGCAGCTTATGGTTCATCAGTTGAACTAGCCAAAGAACGTGGTGCATTTGAGATATTTGATGCTGAACGAGAAAAAAACAATCCGTTCATCAATCGCTTGCGCGAGGCATCTCCCGAATTATATGAAAATATGGTTAAATATGGTCGTCGCAACATTGCATGTTTAACCATTGCCCCAACAGGGACAACAAGTCTAATGACACAAACGACATCAGGTATAGAACCCGTATTCCTCCCCGTCTACAAACGTCGTCGTAAGATTAACCCAAACGATACTGATGTGCGTGTTGACTTTATTGATGAGTCAGGTGATGCTTGGGAAGAATATATTGTGTATCATCCAAAATTCTTAACTTGGATGAAAACAAACAACATTGAGGTTAAAGACAACTATACACAAGAAGAACTTGAAGCTCTTGTTGCAAAATCGCCTTATCACAATGCAACATCTAACGATGTAAACTGGCTTGAAAAGGTAAAAATGCAAGGACGTGTACAAAAATGGGTTGACCACTCAATTTCAGTAACCATCAATCTCCCAGCCGATGTTAGCGAAGATCTTGTCAACAACCTATATATTGAAGCATGGAAATCAGGCTGTAAAGGATGTACAGTATATCGCGAAGGCTCTCGTGCCGGTGTACTTGTTTCTATTGAAAAGAAATCTGCTGAACCAGCCGAAATTAAACCTCACGTCGCAAAACGCCCAATCGAGCTTGAAGCTGATGTCGTACGTTTCCAAAACAACAAAGAAAAATGGATTGCATTTGTCGGTCTTATTGATGGTGCTCCATACGAAATCTTTACAGGTCTTGCCGATGACGAAGATGGTATCTTCTGTCCTAAATCAGTTACAAGTGGTAAAATCATTAAAGCTATCGACGAAAACGGCAATAAACGATATGACTTCCAATTTATCAACAAACGTGGTTATAAAACAACAATCGAAGGTTTATCAGATAAATTCAACCCTGAATATTGGAACTACGCAAAACTTATTTCAGGAGTATTGCGATATGGCATGCCAATTGATCAAGTACTAAAACTCATCGGTAGTCTTGAACTTGACAGCCAATCTATCAATACATGGAAAATGGGTGTTGAACGTGCATTGAAGAAATATCTCCCTAATGGCACTAAGCTAAATGGGCAAACATGTCCCAATTGTGGACAAGAAACACTCATCTATCAGGAAGGATGTCTCATCTGTACAGCTTGTGGCACATCAAAATGCGGATAATGTAGTTTAAAACATTGTTATATATCACAAAAAAGGCTAAACTTGAAATTTTTTCTCAAGATTTAGCCTTTTGTATTTAAATTCTGATTAAATTTATAACCGAATTCTAAAGATACCTAAACACAAATAAAATTTACAGATAAAATAACATATTATGAAAATTTCGTTTACAATAAATTACCGCACCAATTGGGGAGAATCGGTATATATTTCCGGCAATATCCCTGAACTTGGAAATGGTAATCACCTTAATGCATTGCAACTCAACCTTGAGGGTACCGAAAAATGGCACACTACAATAGAAGTTGATGATAAGACCACAGATTTCACCTATTGTTACTTCATCAAGCATGAAAACGGCTATATTAGGAAAGAATGGGGAGCTGGGCACAATTTCCGTCGTGGCAAAAGCGCAAAAACGTATGAAATACATGATAGCTGGCAAGATCAACCTTTTGATCGCCCCTATTATTCATCAGCATTCACTGACTGTATTTGCAATCGCGGGAACAAAGAAAAACCATTAGCTATTAAAAATGGGATTATCAATGTGCGTGTATCGGCGCCAATGATCAACAATGATGAAGTACTTGCCATGTGTGGCAGTTGTGAACAACTTGGAGAATGGGATGCTTCTAAAGCCATAGTCATGAATGACACATTCTTCCCCGAATGGAACATAAACCTTGATGCAAAAAATCTCACTACTCCATTTGACTATAAATTTGTCATCCTCAAAAAGTTCTCCCTTGAAGTCGTTGCATGGGAAGCCGGTAGCAATAGATATTTCAACTACACACCTGCTCAAAAAAATGAGGTAATGGTAGTTTCCGGATTGCGATTCAACAACCCACTCGCACCATGGCGCGGTGCCGGAGTAGCTATTCCAGTATTCTCTATTCGTTCTGAAGAGGACTTCGGCGTTGGCGACTTTATCGACCTAAAAAAGATGATTGACTGGGCAGCATTGACAGGACAAAAATTCCTTCAAATACTACCTATCAACGACACCACAATGACTCATACATGGATCGACTCTTATCCCTATAATGCAAATTCAACATTTGCACTACACCCCATGTATTTGCGTATTTCAGCACTTGGCACTCTCAAAAACAAGGAACGTCAAGAATACTTTGACAATCTTGGCAAAGAGCTAAATCAGCTTTCCGAAATTGATTACGAGCGCGTAAACCAAGGCAAAATACAATTCACTCGCGAGATGTTTGCTCAAGAAGGGGCAAAAACTGTTGCGTCAAAAGATTTTAATGAATTCGTTGTAAATAATGCCGATTGGCTGACACCATACGCTGCATTCTGCGTGTTGCGCGACCGCAACAACACTCCGGAATTTGACAAATGGGGTGAATATGCCGTATATGACAAAAATCGCGTAGCTCAATTTGTTGCCGATAATCAAGACGACATAAACTATGTATATTATATACAATACCACCTTGACAAACAAATGCGCGAAGTGCGTAATTATGCACACGGCAAAGGTGTTGCAATAAAAGGCGATATCCCCATCGGCATCTCACGCACAAGCGTTGACGCATGGATTTCTCCCCGATTGTTCAACATGGATTGTCAAGCCGGTGCGCCACCTGATGATTTCTCTGTACTCGGACAGAACTGGGGTTTCCCCACATATAATTGGGAAGAGATGAACAAAGACGGATTTGCCTGGTGGAAAGCTCGTTTCCGCAAAATGTCGGAATACTTTGATGCCTACCGCATCGACCACGTACTTGGGTTCTTCCGCATTTGGCAAATCCCTATGGATGCTATTCATGGCTTGCTCGGAGTATTCAACCCTGCACTGCCATTTACCCCCGATGAAATGAAATACAACTATGATTTCTGGCTCGATGTCGATTTGCAGACAACGCCCTACATCATGGATTATTTCCTACAAGATTTCTTCGGCGAATACACAGACGAGGCTCGCAACACATTCCTAAACAACGTGAGCTATGGTCGTTACAAACTTAAAGAACAATTCTCTACTCAACGCAAAGTTGTTGAATACTTTGCCGGACTCGAAAAGAACGATAAAAACGCTCAAATGTGCGAAGCTTTGCTCGGCTTGATTGACGACGTTCTATTTGTAGAAGATCCTTATGAAAAAGGCAAATACCACCCTCGCATCTCCGCTCAATTCACTTACTCTTATCGTGCATTGAACGACTACGAAAAGTGGTGTTTTGACCGTCTATATAACGACTTCTTCTACCATCGCCACAACGATTTCTGGTATGGCAAAGCAATGTGGAAACTACCCCCACTAATTGAAGCAACTGACATGCTCGTGTGCGCCGAGGACCTCGGTATGATACCCGATTGCGTGCCAGCTGTTATCAATGCGTTGCAAATTCTTTCACTCGAAATCCAACGTATGCCCAAAGATCCAAAAGCCGAATTTGGCAACACCTACACCTACCCTTATTTGTCGGTGTGCACAACATCTACCCACGACATGGGAGGCATACGTCAATGGTGGGAAGAAGATCGCGAAAAGACTCAACATTTTTACAACAACATGCTCCACGAAGGTGGCGAAGCCCCCTATTTTGCTGAGCCATGGGTGTGCGACAAAATCATTGACTTGCACCTCAACTCACCCGCAATGCTTGCAATCCTACCATTGCAAGACCTCTTATCAATCGATGGAAACATTCGCCGCGAAAATCCGCTTGAGGAGCAAATCAACGTGCCTGCCAACCCACGTCACTACTGGCGCTACCGCATGCACTTGACTATGGAAGAACTGATTGCAGCCGACGAGTACAACAACCTCTTGCGCAACAAAATCCAAAACTCCGCCCGATAATCAAACTATCAAACAAAAAATATAGGTATATCCAGCGATATACCTATATTTTTTGTTTATCAAATCAGTTATTTTGTGAGGGAGAAGAATTCTTGGAGGAGTTCGGGGGTACATTCGGCAGCATCGCCTCCATGCTTGTACTCGGGGCAATATTTATATTTTACTTTTACTCCCTGTTTGACAAGTTTTGCAATCTCTTCGGAGCAATCGAGTTCATCTTTTGTCCCGAAGAAATAGATGGGGATATCCACCTTGCGAGGCTCGGAACATGACATTGCTATCGCGGCAGCAAACATCTCAGGATGGTGTTCGGCATAATCCCATGTGCCACGACCGCCATCAGACGAACCTGTAACATATATCCTATCAGCATCAACCAATCCTTTATTTACATAATCATCAATGATGTGTTTCACATCATCGTAGCAATCAATCCATGTAATAGAGTTAGGATTATTTGCTTTGTGGCACACAGGGAACAATGCGATTGCCTTAATGCCATTCTCTTTTAAATATTGAAGTATTAGTTCGTCGGCATCGCAACAGTCTAGGTGGTTGAACTCAAAAAAATCATGCTTTTTGTAGTCTCTCACGCCTCCATGTAGCCAAAGCCATATAATAGCTTTCCCTGATTTTTCAGGATTGATATGCACCACTCGGCAAGGAAGATTGTAGGTAAATTCCCCTTCGGGAAGAACTACTCCAACGTTTTCAGCATCACAAGACTCTGTTGTCGCTTTATCCTTTCCACAGTTACAAGCGACCAACATAAACGCACATATCGCCAAATAAATATATTTCATAACATTCAAGTTTTAAATTAGTTATTGGCAAATATACAAAACCTATTGGTTTATACCATTTATTTCAGTCTGTTATTTTTGCTAATTGCGCCAAAGAAAATAGATAATTGAGCTAAATAATATGGAATCATAATGCAATATGAAGCACAAATGATGGGCTCTTTAAAAATGTTCCATGCCAAAATTATGTCAGAAGCCATAAACAACACCGCTCCTATTTTCACCATCATAACAGGCTGAGTTAATGCCATAAAAACCATAAGACCTATCATAACTGCATATATAATAATCCCTCTTTGAATTATTAAATCTCCCACATTTAGGGCAATCGAATAGATAACAAACAAGACTATCGCACACAGCAATATTAGTAGTAGTTTATCTTTTTTGTTAAATGGGATTATTGGCCGGTGCCTCATAGAGATAAATTGCAATATCAAGAAAACATGGGCAATGGCAAATGCTACTATCTGCAAAATCAACAGACCTTGTCCCCCCATTACATCACCGATTGCAGAAAAAAGCATCGCGAGCACGATTTTCAATGGCACTCTGCTTATTCCACCCAAAGCCAAAGCAAAGACCGGTAATGCAGTCTTGTAAGGTATATCTATCGGACAGAAATATACAAGAGCCAACAATATATATACAAGAATGATAGATATTTTCATCGTTTACAGCTTAAGCAGCGCTCTCGCATTGTCGCTTGTAATGGAATTAACTTGCTCAATAGAAAGTCCAAGAGTGGAGGCTATGTGGGCAGCAGTGTGAATAATGTAGGCACTCTCGTTGCGCTTGCCTCTGTGGGGAACAGGCGCAAGATATGGCGCATCGGTTTCTAGTAGTATGCGTTCAATTCCTATAGTTGATAATACATCTCTTAATTTAGAATTCTTGAAAGTAACAATCCCATTTATACCAAAATAGAAATCCCCTCGACGACGTATGCGCTCTACATCTTCAATCGTTCCACCAAAGCTATGGAACACACATTGAGGCAATCTGCCCTTTCGTGAGTCCATTATATCAAGGATATCATCAAGTCCTTCTCGGCAATGGATTATTACAGGTAAATTTTTATCACATGCCCATTGCAGTTGTGCATCAAATGCCAAGTGTTGCTCATGGCGAAAAGTTTTATCCCAATAGAGATCAATTCCCACCTCCCCTACTGCGATATATTTCGTACCACTATTAAACTCATGCTCAATCAAAGATAGGTCTTCTTGCCATGTATCTTTTATCTCAGTGGGGTGCAAGCCCATTGCCATGAACGTATTTTTAGGAAACTTGGCATGCAAGGATTTCATCGGCTGAATAGTGGATAAATCTACATTCGGAAATATCAACTGATCTACTCCAGCATCAATGGCACGTTGCACCGCATCTTCAGGCGATGGCTGAAACTCGTCAAGATATAGATGTGTGTGGGTGTCAATCATCGGACGAAATCAATGAGTGCGACGGCACGACTTTTTTGCAAGTTCAACAAAAAATGACTTAGCCTCAGCCGATAGCTGTATTTTATCTAATTCAGAAATTGCATCTGCTGCATAATTGTCTATCAACACATGGCAACGTTCTGCCAAATTCAATTCATTATAGATCGCTGTAACAGTCTTGATTTTTTCTTCTGGTGCGATATCAGCACCAATCATTTTTTGCAGACGACCAGATTTGTCTTCTGCCATTGCAGAGATCAATAACCATGTCTTCTTATCGTTAAGAATATCACCACCTATTTTCTTTCCAAAGACAACAGGATCTCCATAGGTGTCAAGATAGTCATCTTGCAATTGGAATGCAAGCCCAAGTTTCACCCCATATTTATAAAATGCATCTTTTACTTCATCACTCGCGCCTGCCATCAATGCCCCCATTTCACATGCACAGCCAAGCAATACCGAAGTTTTAAGACGTATCATATTGAGATATTCTTCGACAGTCACATCGTTACGGCTTTCAAAGTCCATGTCATATTGTTGACCTTCATAGACTTCCATCGCTGTGCGATTAAAAAGTTCCATAACTTGTGCTATTTTATCGCCAGCGTTAATGCACGCATATTGCGATGCCATTGTCAACATAGCGTCACCCGATAGAATTGCAGTCTCTTCATTCCATTTAATGTGAACTGTAGGGCGACCACGACGCATGTCGGCCTTGTCCATAACATCATCATGCAACAACGTGAAATTATGGTAAATTTCTATTCCTAAAGCTTGGTTTATCGCTTGAGCAATATCCACTCCCAATGCATCACACACAGCAAGTGTCAATACCGGGCGTATGCGCTTACCGCCACCATCAAGAGTATATTTTATGGGAGCATAAAGACCTTCAGGCTTGTTTGGGTAACTGATTTCGTTAATCGCTTTATTGATATAATTCAATAGATATTCTGTCGTGTACATTTTTGATGTTATTTAGTACCACAAAGTTACAGCAAAGCATAGCCAAATGCAAATTTAATATTACTTTTGCACTTTCATTTTTACAACATTTACATGGAAAATTTACCTACTGATAATATAATTCTTTTCAGCTATATTAACACAAAACTGAGAGATGTCTATCCTTCGCTTGATGCATTGTGTGAAGATTTGGACATTGACAAGGAGGAGCTTTTGAGCCGACTTGCCAAAGTAGGCTTTGAATATAATGCTGAGTTAAATAAATTTTGGTAATATTTCTTGCGTTCACACGACAAAGACACTAACTTTGCCTAACGATGGAAGATTACATTAGCCAATTAAATCCACAGCAACAGGAAGCGGTGTTATACACCGATGGCCCTTCGCTTGTTATTGCCGGAGCTGGCTCGGGGAAAACTCGTGTCTTGACTTATAAAATTGTTCATCTATTGAGTCATGGATATGAGCCATGGCGCATACTTGCATTGACATTTACCAACAAGGCGGCGCGCGAAATGCGTGAACGCATTGAAAAGCTTGTGGGTACACAGGTTGCATCAAAGTTGTGGATGGGGACATTTCACTCTATCTTCTCTCGCATATTACGCACTAATGCTGAACGAATAGGATATAAACGCGATTTTACAATTTACGATACGGCCGACTCCAAATCGTTAATCAAAACCATCATTAAAGATCTGGATCTTGACGACAAAGTATATAAGCCGGCTACAGTTATGTCAACAATATCGGCTGCTAAAAATGCGCTTATATCTCCGGAAAAATATGCCTCAACAGCAGAAATCATCGAAGCCGATAAACGTGCACGTCGCCCACTGCTTCATGCCATCTATAAAGCATACAGAAATCGTTGTTTTGTCGCAGGAGCAATGGATTTTGATGATTTGCTCTACTATACTAATGTTTTACTTAGAGATAATCCCGATATACTACATCACTATCAAGAATATTTCAGATATATTCTTGTTGATGAATATCAAGACACCAACTTTGCTCAACATCTGATAGTCTCTCAAATATGCCAAGAAAATCAAAATTTGTGTGTTGTTGGTGATGATGCACAAAGTATATATTCTTTCCGAGGGGCTAACATTAGAAATATTTTGAATTTAAAAAATTCATACCCAAATCTTCAGATTTTCAAACTTGAGCAAAATTATCGTTCAACCCAAAATATCATAAATGCAGCGAACTCTCTAATTGAGAAGAACACCGAACAAATTCGCAAGCAGGTATTCTCATGCAATGATGTTGGCTCAAGAATAGAGGTAGTACAATCCTATAGCGACTATGAAGAAAGTTTTCTTGTTGCTAATCGCATATCTCAATTGCGCATGACTCAACATGATAGTTTAGAAGAATATGCTATTCTATATCGTACTAACGCTCAATCTCGTATATTAGAAGAATCTCTCCGTAAACGCAATATTCCTTATCGCATATATGGTGGGCTCTCATTCTATCAGCGCAAGGAGATAAAAGATGCTATTGCTTATTTTAGATTATCAATCAATCCAAATGATGATGAAGCATTAAAACGCATCATAAACTACCCTGCTCGCGGAATTGGAGAAACAACTATCAATAAACTCACTCGATGTGCATTAGATAATCGCATAAGTATTTGGGAGGTTATCAACAATTTGTCCCAATTCGAAATAGGGATAAATAGCGGGACTGCTAAGAAATTAACAGCATTTCGCGACATGATTACGTCATTCATCGAAATGAATAATCAAGGGCTCGATGCTGAAATTGTTGCAACAAATATTATCAAGGAGACTCAATTATTGTCAATTCTTATTTCAGACCGCACACCTGAAAGTATCTCCAAGCAAGAAAACCTCTCAGAATTGACAAATGGGGTTAAAGAATTTGTGGCATCTAAAAAAGAGGAAGGAAACGAGGAAAACATATCACTCACAGATTTCCTTGCTGAAGTATCGCTTGCGACAGACCAAGACACTCAAGACTCAGCCGAAGAAAGAGTAACGTTAATGACCGTTCATGCCGCAAAGGGATTGGAATTCTCTAATGTGTTTATCGTTGGCGTTGAAGAGGAATTATTCCCATCGGCAATGAGTTGTTCTACACAAAGTGAAATTGAAGAGGAACGCAGATTACTATATGTGGCCATTACCCGTGCAAAAAGTTTTTGCATGATATCTTATGCATCATCTCGCTTTAGAAATGGACAAACAGTAACATGCTCTCCTTCTCGCTTTATTAGAGATATAAACCCGCAATTCTTGCAACTAAGTGCAGGAAGCAATCTGAACAATCGTCAAGCGGTTAATCCACTCGGGAATTATCGCTCATCGTTTAACTCTCGTAGTTACTCATCTCTCAGACAGTCGTCATTCGGTCATAGTAATACAGAGAATATTACAGCAACGTCAACAACTAATAATGCACAAAAAGCTAATTCTTCATCAATAAACGGAATACATTCTGCATCGGAATTAAGTACCGGTATGACAATCGAACATTCACGATTTGGGACCGGGGTTATTATTAATGTTGATAATAAATCAGCTGACGCTCGCATTGTTGTTAAGTTCAACAACGTTGGGGAGAAAACATTATTACTAAAATTCGCAAAATTCAACATCATAGGCTAATGAAAATAGAACAAATACCCACTCCTTTCTACATCGTTTACGAAGATCGTTTACGTCGTAATCTTGAACTGATAAACAGTGTCAAGAAAGAAGCCGGTGTAAATATAATAATGGCATTTAAAGCCAACGCATTATGGCGCACATTTCCCATAATTCGCGAATATTGTCAAGCCGCAACTGCGAGTTCATTAAACGAGTTACAACTTGGGAATGAAGAGCTTGGGCATGAGATACACTCCTACTGCCCGGCATATACATCTGAAAGCATTTCTAAATATATTGCAGGCAGTACCCACATTACATTTAACTCTGTCAGCCAATGGCAACACTTCTCTGAGACAATAAATAACCACAATAACAATCCGGCAAACCGCCATGTTTCGCCGGGGTTGAGAGTAAATCCTCGTTGTTCGGTCATTGAAACCGACATTTATAACCCGGCTCTGCCTGGCTCCCGATTTGGTGTTACTGCCGAACAATTAGACGAACATCTGCCTGAAGGGATTGAGGGGTTACATTTTCATGCCCTATGCGAATCTACGTCTTATGATTTAGAAAAAGTATTGGAGGCTTTTGAAACTCAATTTGGACAATATCTTCCATCAGTAAAATGGGTAAACATGGGAGGCGGCCATCTAATGACAAAAGCTGGATATGACATTCCCCACCTCATCTCATTATTAAAAGCATTTAAAGCAAAATATCCTTGGCTTGAAGTTATTCTTGAGCCAGGAAGCGCATTTACATGGCGCACAGGTGACCTCATTACATCAGTTGTTGATATTGTTGAAAATCAAGGTGTAAAAACAGCAATTATAGATGCATCTTTTGCATGCCACATGCCTGACTGCCTTGAAATGCCTTATAAACCTGCAATTACTGAAAGTATTGATGTTAACCTATCTAAACCCACATATCGTTTAGGTGGGAATTCATGCCTTAGTGGAGATTTTGTCGGAGATTGGAGTTTTAACAACGAACTGAAAATTGGTGATCGACTCACTCTTGAAGACATGAACCACTATACAACTGTAAAAACCAATATGTTCAACGGCATACAACATCCCGCAATTGTTCTCTGTCGCCAAAATGGAGAATGTGAATACTTGCGTCAATATACCTATGATGATTACAAATCAAGAATGAGTTAATCGTATAAACAAATTCATATATGCCACGATTTTCTATAATTATCCCTGTATATAATCGTATTGATGAGGTTGAGGATCTATTAAAAAGTTTATCCCAACAATCATGCAAAAACTTTGAAACTATTATTGTTGAAGATGGCTCATCTTCCCCTTGTGACAAAGTTGTTGAAAAATATTCATCGCAAGTAGATGTAAAATATTTTTTCAAGGAAAACGAAGGGCGTTCTATTGCTCGCAACTATGGTCTTGAAAGAGCTACAGGTGATTATTTTATATTCTTTGACTCTGATTGCGTTATACCTGCTGATTATTTCAAAACATTATCAGAAGTATTAGATAAAAATCCAGTTGATTGTTTCGGCGGTCCTGATGCCGCACATGAGTCATTCAGCACTACGCAAAAAGCTATTAATTATTCCATGACCTCATTCCTGACAACCGGAGGTATTAGGGGTGGAAAAATTCAACTTGAGAAATTTGTTCCTCGCACATTCAACATGGGTTATTCTCGCAAAGTGTGGGAAACTGTTGGTGGTTTTAGAGAAATGTTCTCTGAAGATATCGATATGAGCACTCGCATACGCCAAGCCGGATTTTCAATTGGATTAATTCGTGAAGCTTATGTTTACCATAAAAGACGAGTAAATATGCGGTTGTTTGCTCGTCAAGTATATGTTTTTGGGATGTCTCGCATCACCTTGAAACTGTTATATCCCGAATCACTTAAACTTGTACACACATTACCTGCTTTATTTGTGATAGGCTCAATACTACTTTTAGCGTTAGCATGTGTTATATCATGGTGGTTTATTACTCCACTATTGGCATATTTCATTGCAATTTTTATTACTGCACTAATTACTACAAAATCATTAATTATTGCATGCAAAGCCTTACCTGCAAGTCTCATACAATTATATGGTTATGGTTGTGGTTTTATTAACGCGTTCACTCGCAAAATTCTGCTGGGCAAAGGCCGAGATATCAATG
This sequence comes from Muribaculaceae bacterium, assembly GCA_017436845.1. Lineage (GTDB taxonomy): Bacteria > Bacteroidota > Bacteroidia > Bacteroidales > Muribaculaceae > RGIG4079. The sequence goes on along the minus strand of JAFSCJ010000016.1, from coordinate 347,587 downwards.
AAGAGATAAAAATCCGCAAAGGTAAATAAGATGTCCGACAAACTAAACGAACCCGAAAATCGTTTTGGTCGCATTTCTGACCTTGATGATAGTGACAAGCCAAGAGAAAAAGCTCTTGCACAAGGAATACGCTCATTATCAAATGCTGAATTACTTGCTATCGTGTTTGGGAGTGGCTTACCGGGCAAATCAGTTATACAACTAAGCCAAGAAATTCTTGGGAGTTGCAATAATCGGCTATCCAGATTATCTCGCATGTCTATACACGAAGTTGTAAATAAATATAACGGAATAGGACCTGCTAAGGCTATCTCTCTTGCAGCTGCATTTGAGCTCGGTTGCCGATGTCGTGATGAAGAAGTTACCGATGACCCTATGATTAGGCAAAGCAGTGATGTATATAACATCATGAGGAATCGTCTTGAAAGGCTCAACTATGAAGAATTTTGGATATTAATGCTCTCTCGTAGCAATCGAGTAATATCTGAAGAGCGACTCAGTCAAGGCGGAACAGCAAGCACTGTTGTTGACATAAAACTATTATTAAAGAGCGTGATTGACAAACTCGCATCCGGGATTATTCTTGTACATAATCATCCATCGGGAAACTGTAATCCAAGCAATGAAGACGACCGATTAACCCATCGCATAAAAGAAGCCGCAACATTACTTGATATAAAATTGTTTGATCATATAATCATAACACCAAATAGTTATTACTCCTATACTGATAATAGCCGATTATAAATTAGATTTCTCATGAAACGTTTATTACTAAGTATCGCTCTATTAATTGCAATATTTGCTATTGGGAATGTTATAATGCATTTCACTGCTAACGAAACGGTTCAACCTGCTCAAAATGACTCGATAAACGAAATAGATTCGATAATGGAGAATATCACTCCCCCAACAATACAAAATTTATAATATTTCCAATCTAAGATTATAATTATGCTACAATTCAGAACTCACCCAAGCGAAAAGTATAACATCATCGATGAAGTAAAAATGGTATTAGAGGGCGGTTGCCGTTGGATTCAACTCTACATGAAAGACTCTTCTGATGAAGATATCAAAAAAGTTACTGAAAAAATAATACCTCTATGCCAAGAAGCTGAAGCTATTCTTGTCATTGACAATCGAGTTAATATCACATTAGAAACAAAAGTTCATGGAGTATTCCTCGGTAAAGCAAAGATGCCAGCTCTTGAAGCAAGAGAAAAATTAGGGGCCGGAGCTATTATTGGAGTTACAGCTAACACAGCTGAAGATATAATAGCATATAAAAAAATTGATGTTGATTATGTTGAGCTTGGACAATTCAATGGCTCTACAGAAAATTTAAGCATAGAAGATTATAAAAGTATCGTTTCTGAAGTGAGAAATGCAGGAGTAGAATTGCCTATAGTTGCAGTTGGAGAAATTTCAATTGACGATATTGATGATATAATGTCAACCGGAGTTAATGGCATCGCCATGTCTAAAACTATTATAAATGCCGAAAATCCTGTAGAATATACAAAACAAGTATTAGCAAAATTAAATAACTATATGTTGGATCAATCCTAACTGCATTATTTGTTTTCATTATCTTTGCATAATAATTGATTGGTAAATGACTACAAAGGATATAATCATAAAAGGTGCTCGCGTAAACAATCTCAAAAATATTGATGTTGAGATTCCTCGCAATAAATTTATTGTTATAACAGGTTTATCTGGGTCGGGGAAATCATCATTGGCATTTGATACCCTATATGCCGAAGGTCAACGCCGATATGTAGAAAGTTTATCGTCATATGCACGCCAATTTCTTGGAAAAATGGCTAAGCCTGAATGTGATTTTATAAAAGGGCTTCCTCCTGCCATTGCCATTGAACAAAAGGTAAATACTCGCAATCCTCGTAGCACAGTAGGGACATCTACAGAGATATATGACTACCTAAGATTACTATATGGGCGCATTGGTAAAACATATTCACCCAAAACTGGCGAAATAGTAAAGAAACATACTATTGAAGATGCTATCAATACTGTGTTATCATATCCTGAGGGTACGCGCATCGCAATAGCGAGCCCAATAAATTTGCCAGAAAATAGATTATTCAAAACTCAGTTAGACATATATTTAAAAGAGGGATATTCTCGATTACTACATAATACCGAGTTTATCTTAATTGAAGATATTATTAATAAATGCCCAGAAACAGCTGATGGTTATGATCTTTTAATTGACCGTCTTTCAATCACTCACGAAGGAGATGAACTGAGTCGACTTGCTGATTCCATAGAAACTGCTTTTTTTGAAGGTCATGATGAATGTAGTATAATCCTCTGGATAAATGATGAGATCAAACGTCTAAATTTCTCTAAACGATTTGAGGCTGACGGCATCACATTTATGGAGCCAAATGACCAGATGTTTAATTTCAACAACCCCTATGGTGCATGTCCTCGATGTGAAGGATTTGGCAAGGTTATGGGTATTGATGAAACTCTTGTTATTCCCAATCCCGCACTATCGGTCTATGACGACGCAGTCGTTTGTTGGCGTGGAGAAAAGATGAGCGAATGGAAACGAGCATTCATTCGAGTTGCATCTCAAGTGGGATTTCCCATTCATCGCCCTTATTGTGAATTGACAGATAAAGAAAAAGCAATATTGTGGCATGGAGCAGAAGATTTTCCATGTATTGACACTTTCTTTAAAATGGTAGAAAGCAATCAATATAAAATTCAGTATCGTGTGATGCTCGCACGATATCGAGGGAAAACCACTTGTCCCGATTGCCATGGCAGTCGCTTGCGTCAAGAGGCAAATTATGTCAAGATATGTGGTAAAACTATAACCGATATCGTTAAAATGCCTATTGAGCAACTAAAGCATTTTTTTGATACACTTGAGTTAGATACTCAAGATAAAGCGATAGCTTCGCGATTACTTATCGAAATTAAAAATCGCATCAGTTTTCTATGTGACGTAGGCTTAAGCTATTTAACACTTGACCGCTTGTCATCGTCTCTTTCAGGTGGTGAGAGCCAGCGCATCAACCTTGCGACATCGCTCGGCAGTAGCCTTGTTGGCTCGCTATATATTCTGGATGAGCCAAGCATAGGATTGCACTCTCGTGACACCCAGAAACTAATAGGTGTACTACGCAAGTTGCAGCAACTAGGTAATACTGTTGTTGTCGTTGAACATGACGAAGAAATAATGCGAGCTGCCGATTATATTATTGACGTAGGCCCTGATGCTGGTCGCCATGGTGGAGAAATTATATATCAAGGGGATATCAGCAATTTAGAGAAGGCATCACGTAGCTATACCGTAAAATACTTAAATGGTGAATTATCTATACATCTACCTCGCCAACGCCGTCGATGGAATAGTTATATTGAAGTAAAAGGAGCTAGAGAACACAATCTCAAAAATATTGATGTAAAATTTCCCCTTGGTGTCTTAACTGTAGTTACTGGCGTTAGTGGCTCAGGTAAATCTACTTTAGTGCGTGATATATTATATCGTGCAATGATGCGCCACTTAGAAGAATCGTGTGATGCTCCAGGCTCCTTCATGGGCTTAAACGGAGATATGTCTCGCATTACCGCTGTAGAATTTGTTGACCAAAACCCTATCGGTAAATCGACTCGCAGCAATCCAGCTACATACTTAAAAGCCTATGATGAAATACGTCGCTTATATGCCGACCAACAAGGGGCTAAACAGATGGGCTTTACCTCAGCCTTCTTCTCTTTTAATGCCGAAGGTGGTCGCTGTGAAGAGTGTAAAGGCGAAGGAACTATCACCATCGAAATGCAATTTATGGCTGATATTACCATCCCTTGTGAAGCTTGTCATGGGAAACGTTTCAAACAGGATATACTTGAGATCGAATATCGAGGCAAAAACATAAATGACATATTAAACCTCACAGTCAACCAAGCAATTGAATTCTTTGGTGAGAGTGATGGTAGTACAGAACGAAAGATTGTTCGTCGCCTACAACCGCTTAAAGACGTTGGCCTTGGTTACATTAAATTAGGTCAATCATCTTCAACCCTCTCTGGCGGAGAAAATCAACGCGTAAAACTCGCCTATTATCTAAGTCAAGAAAAGCCTGAGCCTACAATGTTCATTTTTGATGAACCGACAACGGGACTCCATTTCCATGACATAAATACTTTGATGGATTCCTTTGATCGATTGATAAAACAAGGTCATACGGTCATAATTATCGAACATAATATGGACATTATCAAATGCGCTGACCACATCATTGACATAGGTCCTGAAGGGGGTGAAAATGGAGGCTATATTGTTGCCACTGGGACACCTGAAGAGATTGCTTCAAATCCAAAATCTTATACAGGAATTTATTTGAAAGAAAAAATCTCTCAAGAATAATCCTGAGAGATTTTTTAAATTATTTCACATCGTTTTTATCTTATTCGGTCATAACTTTTAAGCAAACGCTCATCAGCTACAATGTGGCGATAAGCTCCTAAAATAATAGCAAATACTGCTACAACTAATATAACCGCACCTTTCCAATCCTCAACTGCTGACCATATATTATACATAATCAAGGCTCCTGAAACTATAGAGGCGACATTTAGCATCATACATATTTTTACGACAGTCTTTTGTCGAGCAAGATTCTTGTATAAGAAAATAGATATTATTAGGAGTAATGCTATCAAAATATTAAGGGTTAAATATACTGGATAGTTATACACACTGATTTCACTATTTGCAACAGATGCCATAGGCAAATAACAGAAAAGTCCCATAAATATCGATGCAATCAATAAATATAGTGATTGCCAACGTTGTATTACCATATCTTTTTTATTTATTTGTTAATATTAATTACAAAATTACAACAAAGAAACGAAAGAGAAAATAGGACTTATATCAAATTATGGATTTAAACATGTTTCTTTAATGTAAATTCAAATCTCAATCCTCCATTTGAACGATTGACAACTATTATATTTCCACCATGAAATTGAACTGCATGTTTCACAATTGCAAGTCCAAGACCGGTACCACCTTTTTGCCGGGAACGACCTTTATCCACTCGATAAAATCGTTCAAATAGTCGAGATAACTGCTCTTTTTCAACACCTCGACCATCATCTTCAAAAGAGATACAACATTCTATATCATTATTATAAAGTAATGAGATATAAATATTTTTCCCTCCTGAATATGCTATTGCATTTTCTGTAAGATTTTGAAAAATAGATCCTATGAGAGACTGATTTCCTTCTATTTCCACTTGGTCATTAAAGTCTGTATGTAAAATTAATCGTTCATCTTCAGGCATAATTGCCAATTCTTCAGAAATCTCGGATATTATATTATTGATATTTACTATCTCTCTACTTATAAGCCCACTACCATCTTCCATTCGAGTAATAAGAGAAACATCACTCAATAATCGTCTAAGTCGTTCATTATGAGTATAACATCGTTCTATTAATTCCTGACGTTTTTCTTCATTTAAATCAATACCTGATAACAATGTTTCAAGACATACTTGAATAGAGGCTACCGGAGTTTTTAATTCATGGTTAATATTATTTGTTAGTTGTCGTTTGATGCGATTTTTCTCTTGTTCAGCCTCATAGTGGTTAACTCGCTCAATATCATTACCAAGTTTCCGAGTCGTAAAATAAGCCAATATACTCATCGCTAAACTAATAGAAATCATTACTACCAAGAAAGTCCAATCAGCTTCAAGTAAATCATGAAGAGTATTAGAATACGGAATTGCTGTACGCACAATTACCCGTTCTCCTCTTGTAGCTGAATAAAAATATTCTCGACCATCACTTGTTGATTGCCTACCGATATGATACCCTGAGCCTTTTTTTAATGCATCGGCAATTTCAGAACGATTGCGATGATTATTAAGAGAATCTATTGATATTGTATTATCATAGATTACTGCTCCTGAAAGAGCTATAATTGAAATACGCAAGTTTTCAAATGGTTTTTCATGTGATGCAATATATTCCTCATATGATCCACCGTCTTCAATTGCCACAAGTAAATGTCTATTGTATTGTTGCAATTGAGCGCTCAAGAATTCCGATTTATATTCTTTTTCTCTTATGTATTGAAAGCCTATAAAACATAATACAATAGCCCACGAAAATGAAAGCAACTGTAAAAAAAGTCGTTTATGATATGACAACTTAATCACGGAAGCCATAACCAAAACCTGAACGAGTAACTATATAAGTTCCATAATCTCCTATTTTAGAACGCACACGTGTAATATTTACATCAATTGTGCGATCTAAAACAACAACCTCATCACTCCATACACGACTCAAAATTTGTTCTCGAGAACAAATTTTTCCTCTATGAGAAATAAGATATACCAATAATTCAAACTCTTTTTTTGCGAGTTTAACTTCTGTACCATCTACAATGCAACGCTTAAATTCCAAATCAAGCATCAATCCATCGACTTGCAAAATATTCGGTTTTTCTTCCGATGTATTTATCTTTTGTTGTGATGTGCGACGTAATACGCTCCTTACTCGTGCTATGATATTTCTAATTGTATATGGCTTCATTATATAGTCATCAGCACCAAGATTAAGTCCCATTATCATATCATCTTCAGTATCACGTGCAGTACAAAATATAATTGGGATATTAGCTGTTGTTATATCGTTTTTAAGCATCTTTGCCATTTTAATACCACTGATTTCACCCATCTTGATATCAAGAAGTATTAATGAATAAATTTTCAAATCGAGCTTCAACGCCTGCTCTGCACTAAAGGCAATATCTACATCATAACCTTCATTTTCAAGATTTAGTTTTAAGACCTCGCATAAAGTTTCTTCATCATCAACAATCAATATTCGTTCGGTAGCCATATTGCTTCTCAAATTAATTTCAATACAAAAATATATAGTTTTTTTACATCTCCACATAGTTAATCTAAAATTTAATAAAAATGTAATATCTACGCATAAGACTGCTTTTAACCAAAAGGTATTTTTTTTGAAACATTCTTGAAATGTTTTCAATGTACTTTTGCATTGTAAATTTAAAACAAATAAAATGAAACGGGAATTAATTATGGCAGGTCTATTAACCTGCATTGGCATTACTGCTAATGCGCAGGATACCAAAACAAATGAGCTATAAGGCAAAGCAATTGTTCAAGTATTTGGAAACTTCCACTCCGGATTTGGCACTAAAAATGACGATCGTGGTTTTGAGTTAGATCGCAGTTACTTAGGATATGAATATAAACTCGGGAATGGGCTCTCAGTAAAAGGAGTAATGGACATAGGCAAATCAAGTGATGTTTCTGACTATCAACGCATAGCCTACATTAAAAATGCAATGGTTAGCTGGAAAAAAGGAAATATGACTTTAAATGGAGGTCTTATTTCTACCACACAATTCAACTTTCAAGAGAAGTTCTGGGGATACCGCTACATAATGAAATCTTTTCAGGATGAATATAAATTCGGTAGCAGTGCCGATTTAGGGATCTCGGTAGCCTATAAATTAGCAGATTGGATTTCGGCTGATGCGATTATCGTAAACGGTGAGGGTTACAAGAAAATTCAGAAGAATGATGGTCTTAACTATGGTTTGGGTATAACACTTACTCCTATTAAAAGCTTTCAAATCCGCTTATATGGAGGTCTGAATGAAAGCAGTGAAGAAGGCAAAAAAGATATCACTAATGTGGCAGCATTTATGGGCTATAAACACGAGATGTTCACAATCGGTGCAGAATATAACTATATGATGAACGCATCATATAATGAGAATGCTGATCTAAGCGGTTACTCTGTCTATGCCTCTGTAAATATGCAAAAAAATGTCTCTTTATATGCTCGATTCGACGATTTGTATTCTAAGAACGATTGGAACATCGCAAAAGATGAATCTACTGCAATTCTCGGTGCACAATTCAAACTCGGCAAGTATGTGAAGATTGCCCCCAATTTTAGGATGTCAATACCTAAGGCTAATAATGCGAAGAACAGCTATACAGCATACTTAAACTGTTATTTTGGTTTCTAATAAACATTTAATAATTCGTATAATATGAAAAAGATTTTCTCGTCAATTATGACATTGACACTTGCCATTGCTATGGCATCATGTAGTGGTAACGCAACAAATGATGGACGTAAAGCTCAAGAACTTTCAGGAGCAGGAGCAACATTTCCTCTACCCTTTTATAATGTTGTATTTGAAAAATTTGCACAAATAAATGGTGATGCAGTAGCATATGGAGGTATTGGCTCAGGAGGTGGAGTAAGGAACTTGCGTGATAAAATTGTGGATTTTGCCGGTAGTGATGCGTTCCTATCTGACAAAGAAATTACAGAAATGGATCCTGTTATTCACATTCCTACTTGCATGGGAGCAGTCGTTTTGGCATATAATCTTGACAACATAAGCGATCTTAAACTTTCAGGTGATGTTATTGCTGATATTTTTGCAGGAGAGATTAAAATGTGGAATGACGCTCGTATTGCTACATTAAATCCAAATGTAAATCTTCCAAATGAGGCAATAATTCCTGTGTTTCGTTCTGATGGCTCCGGTACAACATTTGTATTCACTGATTATCTATCAAAAGTAAATCAATCATGGAAATCAAAATATGGCACAGGTAAATCAGTAAACTTCCCTTCCGGACAAGCAGCCAAAGGAAATCCCGGAGTTGCAAGTGTTATTAAACAAACTAAAAATTCTATTGGTTACGTTGGTTCAGAATATGCTTTCGCACAAAAAATTCCATACGCACAAATTCAGAACGCAAAAGGAGAATTCGTATCTCCATCCTCTATGACTATTTCGGCTGCAGCATCAGGAGAAATCCCTGCCGACACACGCTGTTCTATCACAAATTCAGATGCAGATGGAGCATATCCAATTTCAACTTTCACATGGATGATTATTTACAAAGAACAAAACTATTCAGGTCGTAGCCGTGAACAAGCAATCTCTACACTCGATTTGTTGAAATACATTCTATCAAACGAAGCTCAAAGCATTACATCTGAAGTTCACTATGCTCCACTACCTACCAAAGCAAAAGAGCTAAGTTTGAAAAATCTGGAAACCATTACTTATAATGGTGTAGCATTATTACAATAAGCAGAATTTATGAACGATAAATTATATCGAATAATATTATTTATTACTGCATTAATTATGCCAATAGTGTGTGGGGGCGTTGTTTACGCCCTCGTCACTGACGCATATGATGCTTTCGAACATTTCGGATTTTTAAAATTTCTCACATCTTCAGAGTGGAGCTACACCGAGGGGAATGAGCAATATGGAGCTTTGCCATTCATCACAGGTACGCTAATGACCACTTTGTTGGCTCTTATTTTTTGTATTCCATTCTCTTTGCCTGTAGCCTTATTTGTTGGAGAGTATTTCAAGGGAACAAAAGTGGCATCTGTACTGAGTACCGTAACAGACTTGTTGGCAGGTATTCCCTCTATTATTTATGGACTGTGGGGATTTTACACTCTACGTCCCATCATTATGGCACTCAATATCTCTCCTCAAGGCTCAGGAGTGCTTACTGCATCACTTGTATTGGCTATCATGATTGTACCTTATGCTGCATCACTCAGTGCCGAATTTATCAAAATGGTGCCAAACGACCTCAAAGAGGGAGCATATAGTCTCGGAGCGACTCATTCCGAAGTTGTGAAAAAAGTAATATTCCCTGTTGCCGGGTCAGGTATATTCTCCTCTTATGTGTTAGCAATAGGTCGAGCTTTAGGTGAAACTATGACCGTAACAATGCTAATTGGGAATACCAATAATATCCCTATTTCAATTACCTCTACAGGTAACTCGATGGCATCAATTATTGCCAATCAATTTGGTGAAGCAGATGACCTGCGCCTTTCTTCTTTGATTGCCATAGGATTGATACTATTCCTTATTACTGCTCTTATCAACATGATTGGTAAAATAATGATTAAACGCGCAAGAATAGCTTAATTATGTATATATTAAAAATTAAACATCGTTTGGTAAAAGATAAGTTGATGCTTTGGAGCATTTGCTTGTTAGCCGCACTTACTGCCGTTCCGTTACTTGCAATTTTGGGAGAAGTATTATTGCGAGGTTATGATCAGCTCTCTTGGACGTTCTTTACAGAGCCAACACCTACTGCATATAGAGCAATGAAGGCTATAGATGCCGGAGAACCCATACCGGGAGGTATCGCCAATGGTATTGTCGGCACAATGATTATACTCGGAATGGCTATTGTCGTGGCAGTCCCATTAGGCATCCTATGTGGAACATTTTTAGCTCAAAATAGCAAAAAACGTTTTGCTCAAATTGTAAGTTATTTAACCGACCTTCTGCAAGGAACTCCATCAGTAATAATCGGTATTATTACCTATATATGGGTGGTTGTTCCAATGAAGGGATATTCGGCTATCGCGGGTAGCGTAGCACTCTGTATTATGATGCTTCCGCTAATCATTCGCTCAACCGAGGAAACATTGAAGATTCTTCCCTCATCATTAAAGGAGGCAGGATTGGCTCTTGGTGGCAACAAAGCTCGAGTGATGTTAAAAGTTCAGTTACCTGCTGCATTCGGAGGTATCTTTACCGGCGTATTGCTTGCAATCTCACGTGTGATTGGCGAAACTGCACCTCTAATGTTTACTGCTCTTGGTTGCTCGCTTATGCGTTTTTCTATTGACAAACCAATATCAGCAGTACCTCTGCTTATCTGGGAGTTCTTTAACGATCCCAACCTGCAAGAGTTGATTTGGGGAGCATCTCTTTTCCTCTTGTTATTCGTACTTACATTAAATATTACAGCCAAATATCTTGCAAAGAAATGGAATCAATAATACCGATACTTGAATTTAAAAAGACTTGCGTATCATATACCAAGCAAACAATGGCAGTAAAATATGTATCAGCTACCATAGAGAAGAATACAATTACTGCAATAATGGGCCCTTCAGGATGTGGAAAATCCACATTACTACGTGCAGTTAATTTGATGCACAATCTCTATCCTAATATTCACGTTGATGGTGAGATTTTGCTCAATGGAGAAAATATTCTCTCGATGGAACCTATCGATGTACGACGTCGTGTTGGTATGGTCTTCCAGCGTCCTGCACCATTTCCAACAATGAGCATCTATGAAAATGTATTATCAGGATTTGCTTTAAACGGCATTAAACTATCAAAAACTGAAAAAGATGCCACAGTTGAGCATTGTTTAAGAAACGTGGCTCTGTGGGACGAAGTAAAAGATGTATTGAACAAAAAAGGGACATTCCTATCAGGTGGTCAGCAACAACGCTTGTGCATTGCCCGAGCCCTGGCAATGAAGCCCGATGTATTATTGATGGACGAGCCGACATCGGCTCTGGATCCTATTGCAACAAAACATATCGAGGAGTTATTATTGGAGCTACAAAAAGAGGTAACAATCTTAATAGTTACCCATAATATGGGACAAGCAAAGCGTATCTCTTCTAAGTCAATGTTTATGTACTTGGGCGAGTTGGTTGAATATGATGATACCGAAACCATGTTCAACAATCCGATAGAAGAACGCACAAAGGCTTATTTAACAGGAAAGATGGGATAAAATTACCATCATAATATTCAATAACTGTATTCAATCATCCTGACATATAGTTATTGAATTTTTATTAATAAAGCTAAATCATACAATATGATAGAATTTAATCTAAAATTTAAGCTTTTTAGATATAGCACAAGCGATTTAAGCTATAAATCCACGTCAAAACTTTGACTTTTTGCTATAAAACATATAAAATTTATTTGGTTTAATAAAAATGTTGGCTAAATTTGTGATTATAGAAAATCAATACCATTTAATTCATATACTATGGATATAAATAATATCATGACTTCGCTTGAAGCGAAACACCCTGGAGAAAAAGAATATCTACAGGCAGTGAGAGAAGTGTTGATGTCAGTTGAAGATGTTTACAACCAACATCCGGAATTTGAAAAAGCACGAATAATTGAACGCATGGTCGAGCCTGACAAAATTGTTACATTCAGAGTAACATGGATTGACGATAAGGGCGAAGTACAAACCAATATCGGATATCGAGTACAATTTAACAATGCAATTGGTCCATACAAAGGAGGTATTCGCTTCCATGCTTCGGTTAACCTATCAATTTTAAAATTCCTCGGCTTTGAACAAACTTTTAAAAACGCTCTTACAACACTACCTATGGGCGGAGGTAAAGGTGGTTCAGATTTCTCACCAAGAGGAAAAAGCGATCGCGAGATAATGCGTTTCTGTCAAGCATTTATGCTTGGTTTATGGAAACATCTCGGTCCTGACCGCGATGTTCCTGCCGGGGATATTGGCGTAGGTGGACGTGAAGTTGGATACATGTATGGTATGTATAAAAAACTTGTAGAGGAACACACGGGAACATTTACCGGCAAAGGGCTTGACTTTGGTGGCTCACGCATACGTCCCGAAGCAACAGGTTTTGGCGCTCTTTATTTTGTGTCAAATATGCTTGAAAAACGTGGAGATAGCCTAAAAGGTAAAACCGTAGCAATATCAGGTTTTGGCAATGTTGCCTGGGGAGCAGCTTTAAAAGCGACCGAATTAGGAGCTAAAGTTGTTACTATTTCAGGCCCTGATGGATATGTCTATGATCCTGACGGCATTAGTGGTGAAAAAATCGACTACATGCTTCAACTTCGTGCATCCGGCGACGACATTGTTGCACCTTATGTTGAAAAGTATCCAAATGCCACATTCTTTGAAGGTCGCAAGCCATGGGAACAAAAAGTCGACATCGCTCTACCATGTGCTACACAAAACGAACTTGACGGAGAAGATGCTAAGCAACTTGTTGCCAATAATACATTGTGCATAGCTGAAGTTTCAAACATGGGCTGCACTCCTGAAGCTATTGATTCATTCATTGAAAACAAGGTGATGTATGCTCCCGGTAAAGCTGTTAATGCCGGTGGTGTTGCTACTTCAGGTCTTGAAATGAGCCAAAATGCAATGCATCTCACATGGAGCGAAGAAGAAGTTGACCAAAAACTTCATGGCATCATGAAAGATATCCACACTCAATGTGTTAAATATGGCACTCAACCCGATGGTTATATCAACTACATGAAGGGGGCTAACATTGCCGGATTCATGAAAGTTGCCAATGCCATGATGGGACAAGGTATCATCTAAATTCAAAAATAATATTAAATAATAAGCGTGAGCTCTGCAATAGAACTCACGCTTGCTTTTTATTACAATAACTATTTTCTATACCCAAGCAATAACGGAATATATCAATATTGCAACCGATATTGTGCATCCCATGAATATCATTAAATCAGAAAGATGATAAACAATTGATATTCCTCCCACTGCAATATTTCCATGAGCTTTTTTGAAATGATAAGTTTGTGGTGTAGAAATCTTGCTTGCTACATATTTAGATAAGAAATAAACTCCACAAGCAATCATGCTTCCTATTATTGCTCCTATTATTAAATCACCCGGATAATGAACTCCTAAATACAAACGAGAGTATGAATTCAATAACGCCCACGCAAAAATAAATATCGTAAATCTTTTTGCAGAAAACAATAATGACAAGAAGGTTGCAAGAGCAAATGAGTTTGCGGCATGGCATGATGGAAAACCATAGGAGCCACCTCTGTAACCATCGACAATGTGAACTTCTGATGATATTGGGTTTAACAAATTTGATGGGCGTAAACGTTCAACAAAAGGGCGTATGTGAGATGCACATATATGATCGGCAAGACCAACAGTTAGAACTGTTCCAAGAACAAATACTGTCGCCACTTTCCACCCGTAGCGACGATACAAGATAAACAATATAACGACATACATCGGTACCCATATCAACTTGCCGGTAAATGCTTTCATGAAATAATCAAAAAAAGGCAAGTGCAAGTCATTCAAGAATAAAAATATATTTGTATCTAATTCAATCAAAAAATCCAACATGTTCAACGGCATTTTATGTTATTATCGTTTATCTAAATCATCATATAACTTCTGCAAGAAAACTTTTCCCAATACAAGATTATTTTCATTACATCCATCTGACATATATTTTACACTTTTTGAATCACAATTATACACCACTGCCCCACTATCATTTACCATACTGAATTGCGATTGGTCAACAAAGAACGCATAATGAGGAGATGCCGGATTTAGAATGTTTTTGCTGAATACAAATTGGTCGTGAGGAATACCCAATTGATATAATAACGTTGCAGCGATATCAACTTGTGATGCAATAGTTTCAATTCTCATTGTTACTTTTACTACTCCACCGGTAAAAATCAATGGAATATGATGGCGGTCAACCGGATTTTTGATAATCTTAGCAGAAGGGAATGCGCCATAATGATCAGGTACAATTATTACCAATGATTTCTCCCACTCGCCTATTTCTTTCAACTTAGTAACAAAATCACCAAGACAACTATCGGCATAAGCAAATGCATTAGCTTTCTTATCCGATATTTTAGGGTTACTATAAGGCACCTCAAATGGCTCATGACTACTTGATGTCTGTATAATGGCAAATTTTGGCACTTCATCAGTATAATTTCTAATATCGCTAATACAACGTGCAAACACATGATGGTCATGCGCCCCCCATTTACTCAATTTATCTTCCAATGGGAAATCCTTATCAGAGATTATTCTATCAAATCCGGCTGATACAAGAAACGCATTCATGTTGGTAAAATTAGCATCACCTCCATAATAATAAGTCATGTTATAGCCCACATCTTTCAACGCACGCGGTATAGATGGAAGATTATCGGTCTTTGTTACATCTTTCATAATACTTGTTGTGGGCTGTGCCGGATATGCACTAATAATTGCAGGCAAAGCCCTATCTGTGCGATAGCCGTTAGCAAAACAGTTGGTAAACAAAATACCCTCTTTTGCTATTGCATTCATGTTTACGGCAATAGGAGCCATTCCACCAAGAGAACTCATCAAATGCGATGAAAAGCTCTCCATTATCACCAAATAGATATTAGGCCGTTGAGTGGTAAATAATTGAGGGATAGAATCTACGACCGGTTTATCAATAAGAGTTTCAAAAATTTTATCAGCCGTCTCTGCGTCATAAAAACGGAATTGAGAACTGAAATTATTTTGATGTGTAGCCGAATACATGAAACTGAACATCGGATTTATCGCCGCATGATTTAACAATTGATTTTGGCTATAATAGACCACGCTCAAATTCATTGTCGATACTGTAAACCCGCCACGAATAGGGATAAACAATCCACCGGTTATCAGCAATAGTATAACTGAAGATAATATGCTTTTTTGTTTTTTACATCTGATGCGATATAACACTGTTTTAAATAACATGAAATATATTGCTGTAATTGCAACTATACCAATAACTCCGCCAACAATATACCATGTTGACACACTCGCCATAGCCGATGCCGGCGAGGAAAGGAAATAGAACAATGGCGTGACATCGAGACGCATCCCCCAATACTCATATAAACCTAAATCAACACAAAACACAATCGCCATCAATAATGATATTATCATGTAATAGGTCAATTCCACTACACGCAAAACCTTAGATTGCGTCCATTGATTTATGATTAATAAAATGCCGGGAATAATACTTAAATAACCGGCTAATGACAAGTCTAACGGCAAACCATTAATCATTACATTCCAATAATCACCCATCGATACACTGGAATATAAATCATTATACACTATCATGAACAGAGGTTTCTGCAACATGAATAGTATAACAAATAAAAAATATGTCGCAATAAATTTAAATATCGCAGTCTTCATGGATTATTGCATTTTCCAAATTGTCTGCAAAATTAATCCATTTACCCAAAACCACCTAATATATTAGCAATTATTCTTAATTTATTGGTCAAAAAAACGCCCTCTGCAATAACAAAGGGCGTCATAATTTATTTATTTTTTGCTACAAGAAAAATGGGAACATCCACCAAAGCAAATATGAAACATCATAATCGTAATCATCATAATAGTCAGTAGTCGTCGTTTTTTCTTTTTTTATTCTTTCTGACCATTTTTTATTGGGGTCATATCCATTTTCACGTGCCTTTTTATTCCAATATTCTGCTTGCGAAAGATTCTTTACTACTCCTAAACCATTCTCATAGCATATAGCCAAAAAAGCTTGTCCTACTTCATGACCACTTTCCGCAGCCTTACGAAACCAAGACACCGCTTTTTTATAGTCTTTACCCACAAATACACCATCAGCATAACATGCGCCAAGATGTACCCATGCTGTTGGATTATCTTGCTTTGATGCCTCCAAAAACCATTTAAATGCTAACTGATCATTCTGATATACACCTTCTCCATGTTTGTAACAACGTCCAAGGCTCACCTGTGCCATAGAATGATTTAAATTAGCAGCTTCCTCAAAATGTTTTACAGCTTCTTTGTATTCTCCATTTTTATAAAAATCTACTCCGGCACTATATATTTCTGCTGCATCTTGAGCTGACATAGAAATACTAACACCAATAAATAAGCCTAACAATAAACCACGAAATTTCATATAGCTCTAAATTTATACATATTAAAAATGTCGTGATGCTTATAACAACATCACGACAAATTTATAAAATTTTTACATATTGATAAAAACTTTCTTACTTTTTAATTCCGTCTCTAACCAATAAAGCATCAATTGTTGCATCTTGACCACGAAAACGGCGGTATAGCTCAGCAGGATGTTCAGTTCCGCCCTTCATAAGGATATTTGTTCGGAATGAGTCTGCCGAAGCCTTGTCATAAATGCCATTTTCCAAGAATACAGAAAAAGCATCAGCATCAAGAACTTCAGCCCACTTGTAACTGTAATAACCTGCAGCATAACCACCTGAGAATATGTGATTAAATTGAGGAGAGAATAAACATCCATCTACAATGGGGAACATTTGAACTGATTCAGACGCTTTTGTTTCAAAAGCGACAGCGTCTTCAACAGGTGCTGTAATTGTGTGCCATGCCATATCTACCAAGCCAAAATTCAATTGGCGCAAACATGCATAAGCAGCACCATATTGAGATGATGCAATAATCTTGTCTACAAGTTCTTGAGGGATAGACTCCCCTGTTTCATAATGTTTAGCGAAACCATCCAAAAATTCTTTCTGAGTCAAGAAGTTTTCATTGAATTGTGACGGCAATTCGACAAAATCACGATATACTGCCGTACCTGACAATGAAGAATATTTTGTGTTTGCAAGCAATCCATGAAGTGCATGTCCAAATTCATGCAAGAATGTTTCCACCTCATAGAAAGTCAATAATGATGGTTTGCTACCTGTTGGTTTAGTAAAGTTCATCACAATAGAAACATGAGGACGAATATTTTCTCCTTCTGCTGTAATTGATTGATCTTTAAATCCTGTCATCCATGCACCCGGGCGTTTGCTTTCACGTGGGAAGAAATCAGTATATATCATACCAATATATTCTCCTACAGAATCAGTCACCTCAAACGCAGTTACATCCGGATGATAAACCTCTACATCATCAGTTTTAGTAAATTTAATACCATATAATTTTGTCGCAAGACCAAACACGCCATCAATCACATTATTCAACTCAAAATATGGACGAAGTTCTTCTTCGTTATAACTATACTTTTGATTTTTAAGTTTGTTTGAATAGTAGCTGTAATCCCATGCATTAAGCGAAACAGGCTTACCTTCAAGTTCTGATGCATATTTAGTGATTTCATCAAATTCGGACAATTGTGCAGGACGATAAGCATCACGCAAACTGTTCAATAGATTGTAAACATTTTCAGGAGTTTCAGCCATCGTGCGTTCCAAGCTATAAGCCGCATAGGTTTCTTTTCCAAACAGATTAGCTATTTGTCGACGAATTTCAACAATGCGCTTCATCACGTCGACATTAGAGAATTCGCCTTGTTGATTGCGACCATTATATAATCTATACATCTTTTCGCGCAAATCTTGGCGAGAAGAGTATTTCATGAATGCCATGTAAGTAGGTTGTGCAAGTGTGAATAGATATTCACCTTCACGACCTTTCTCTTTTGCAGCAAGTGCTGCTGCTTCAATTGAGCTTTCAGGAAGTCCGTCAAGGTCATCTTTTGTCAACCAAATTTCATAGGTATTCAACTCTTTAAGCACATTTTGTCCAAAACGAGTAGTCAATTCTGACAATTCAGCCGACAATTTACGATAAGTTTCTCTATCTTCACCTTGCAATAATGCACCTGAACGAGCAAATGAATCATAGGTGCGTTGTAACAACATTTGATCCTCAACATCAAGATTTAGAGAATCTTTCATGTCATAAACTTCTTTAATGCGTTGCCACAAACCTTCATTAAGAGAAATATTCGTTGAATGTTCCGACAACTTTGCTGATACACGCATTGAAATCTCCATCAATTCATCATCACTTAATGCCGAGGTCAATGGATAGAACACGTTCAATACACGTGATAACATTTCACTACTGTTTTCAAGCGCAACAATAGTGTTTTCAAATGTAGGTCGTGAACGTTGAAACACGATTGCATCAATTGCTTGATTTTGTAATGTCATGCCACTATCAATAGCTTCTTCATAATGGCAATTTTTAATTGAACTGAACGGAGCTGTTCCGTGAGGAGTTTCAAACTCTTTAAAGAACGGATTTTCATTGGTTTGCTTTTCCATACAAGCTGTTAATCCAAGAGTTATAAAAGTTAATACTGCAAAAACTACTTTTTTCATATATAAACTTATGTGATAAATTATTTTCATCGCAAAGATACGATATTATGCGATGTCGTCAAAATCAATCAGTTATTGAATATTTAACGGCATCAATTACAAATGGTATAATATCTTCTTTTATTCCCAATTTGCCAAAATATTGAGTATCTGCATTAATAGCACTTATAAAGTTTTGCTGATTGTTATTGTCTGATTTTATGCTTTTTTTATAACATTCAACAGCACCTTTATAATCTCCTATTGCAAGATGTAGATGACCGTAATTTAAATAATCATTCGCATCCGGATTCTCTTTAATTATCTTTTTATAATATGTCTGACTTTGCTCAAAATCATTTGATAATAAAGAACACCATGCAATAGGACGCCATGCCCTTGTCGATTTCTCATCAAGAAATTCAACCTTATAGTAATACTTTAATGCTTCTTCGTATTTCCCTTGCGCCAAATAACAATGACCTATATTCATTGTTACCAATAAATTCTCAAAATCGGCATCATCGACACGCTTATAATATTCTAAGGCTTTAGATGTATTTCCAAGTTGTTTATGACAATGTGCAATATGTCGCAATGTCCACAAATTATCAGAATTTAATAATTCCGATTGCTCATAGTAAGTCAAAGCTTCGGAAATTATACCTTGCTGTTGCATTGCATATCCCATTTTTTGGAACAATTGCGCTGAAGGTGGCATCTTTGTAGAAAGTGTATCAAACACTTTAAACGCCTCTTCATAATATTTACGTTTAAAATAGAACTCTCCCACCAACGACAAAAAATCCACATCTGACAGTTCGTCATAGAACAATGAAATCTCCGCAAAATTTCTAATATTCTTAAATGGATCTTCAAAATCCTCTTTGTGTCTAAACAGTTTAAAAAAACGATAAATATCTTGTATATATTTATTGGCTTTGTTTTCACGAGCCTTATCGACAGCAAACAAATCGGCATTACGCAACTCTGCAATATTCACATTTTGATCATTAATCTGCGACATCATCATCGAGCGTTGAGATTCCGGAATTGATCGCATTGTCAATGCGAATGAATACTTATCGGAATTACACAAGAACGGTGATGAAGATATCAATTCTCCTACAACACTATCATTTTCACCAAGTGCACTCGCCACCTCGCTATGTTCTACATAGAAAGGAAGAAACCAATTAGCCACCTTTACAAAGAACGGATAGGATTTAAGTTGTGCAAATGTACTCAGAAACACATCGCTACCATCTTCTTGCATTTCAGTTAACTCCTTCATTTTATTGGCAATTCCTGAATTTTCAAGAAATTCTTGCCATTCAGGATTTTCGTCCATTGATGATAAATCAATGACAGTCATGTTATCAGTTATCTTTTTAGATAAATCAGGACGAAGTTTCATCATTTCAGGCAACAATTCATCTTGCATCTTGCGACTCACACGCTCTGTATCAGATGATTTAACAAGTTGCATATATACCATCTTTACATCCTTGTGCCATTGAGGCATATCTTTGAGAACATCTATCTGATTGAATATTTTTTTATCGGTTATTCTATCATGATACTTAATAAGAGCAATAACTATAGCACACAAAGCATTAATTACAATCTTGTCATCTCCTTGTTGATATATATTCAATAATATTCTTAATCTTGCATTATCATAAAACGCCATTAATCCCAAAAACAATGCTGAGATTAATAATTGTTTGAAATATGCCGGATATATTTTAGATACCATAGCTTCAGAAATAGCTGTCTCATCCTCGATTGACAAAGGATAAGTGACCCATATTTTGTCAAAAACATCTATTGCGAGAGTTTCGAGAGCCAATTTTTTCGCTCGCTTGTTTTGTGCATCATTTTCGCCATCAACAGCGAAATCAAACATTGACAGTTGATTGCATTTTTCAGCATAATCAGCAAGCATTTGTGAGATTGTAACCCCGCGTTGCATCTCCTTAAATCGTAGTGTAGAAAAATATATCGATGTAGATTGCTCTTTGCGTTGAGTTTCTCTTATAATAACATCTAATATATGATATATCCATGAAACAATTCCGGCATAAACCGTCTCCCTATTTGGATCATCAACCCCATCTAATGTATATTTCAACATCATCAAATAAGATTCTTCTACACGACGAATATTTTCTTGTAAATGCCATAAATTTAATGGTTCAGCCATTGATTTCAGCCTTTTAAACACATCATTCATCCGGCGTGATTTGACACTCTGCACAATCTCTTTTTTGATATTATTGAGTTCCTTTTGAGTCATGATATATATTGCAATAACTTTATTCTTAGCTTGAAATAGCAAAACATATGCCAAAAATAATCTACATTAAAGTAACAAACAATAGCATCGTTACACAATTTTAACTCTATAATCAAATCTTAACATTTAAAAATATTGTATTTTTGCATAAATCTTCAATGGAGTGATGCTCGAGTGGCTGAAGAGGCACGCCTGGAAAGCGTGTATACGCCAAAAGCGTATCGGGGGTTCGAATCCCCCTCACTCCGCATATCTCTCCCTAATATTTTTAATAACAATTTGGAGGATTAATTCCATAACCAAAAAACATTCTATGAAATTTTCATCTGTAAACAAACTTTTTGAAGCCTCATTCAAAGCAAATTGGGATAGACCTGCTATTTCCAACTACCAAGGAGAAACGTATCATTTTCGTGATATCGCTCGCAAAATTGAGAAGTTGCACATTATGTTTGAAGAATGTGGACTACAAAAAGGTGATAAAGTAGCTTTATGTTCACGAAATCAAGCTAATTGGGCTATCTCATTTCTTGCAACAATGACCTATGGTGCAGTGCCTGTGCCATTAATGCATGAGTTTAAGCCCTCAAACATTCATCACTTGGTGAATCACTCGGAATCAAAAGTTTTATTTGTTGATGGCATCATTTGGGAGAATCTATATGAGTCAGAAATGCCTGATGTTCAAGCCATCATTCAAGTAGATTGCTTTGAACTGCTTTATTCTTCTAATGAACGAATCACAAATGCGCGTAATCGCTTGAACGAACTATTTGGAAAGAAATACCCCAAGATTTTCACACCTGATTGTCTTAACTATTATGAGGATAAGGCAGAAGAATTGGCTATTATCAACTATACATCAGGAACATCAGGATTTTCTAAAGGAGTAATGATTCCTTACAGAGCAATTGCATCCAATCTCGAATTTGGAGAAAAAGCACTTCCACAAATCAATAACACATCAAAAGTTGTTTCAATGTTGCCATGTGCTCACATGTATGGGCTTATGTTTGAAGTATTGTATGAATTATCCAAAGGGTGTCATGTACATTTCCTCTCTCGTCTACCAAGCCCTAAAGTGATTATGCAGGCTTTATCCGAAGTAAAACCTGACATTGTTATTGCAGTGCCTTTGATTATTGAGAAAATTTACAAAAACAAAGTTAAGCCCGTATTGGAAAAAGTCGGAATTAAATTTGCATTGAAAGTTCCTGTTCTTGACAAATTTATTACCGATAAAATTAAGAATGAACTAATCAATGCCTTTGGTAGCGAATTCTATGAAGTTATCATAGGCGGAGCGGCATTCAACAAAGAAGTTGAGTCATTCTTTAAGAGAATGGGATTCCCATTCACGGTGGGTTATGGCATGACCGAATGTGCGCCCATCATCACCTACTCCGATTGGAAAACAGAAAAGCTTTACTCTTGTGGCGAGATAGTTCCTAACATGGAAATGAAAATCGACTCTCCCGATCCCCAAAACATTCCGGGCGAGTTACTCGTTAGAGGTGCAAATGTGTTCCTCGGATATTATAAAAATCCTGACGCGACAGCCGAGGTGCTTGACAAAGATGGATGGCTACACACAGGTGACATGGGAATTATTGATGCCGATGGCAGTCTATTCCTACGTGGCAGATCTAAATGTATGATTCTCGGACCTTCAGGACAAAACATCTATCCCGAAGAAATTGAGGCAGTACTTGATGCTCGAACATATTTTAACGAGTCATTAGTAATTGAAGACAAAGGAGGATTAACAGCATTGGTATATCCCGATTTTGATCAAGGTGCTAAAGATGGAATGGATGAAGAAACATTCATTAAATATATCGAATCTTCTCTCCCGGATGTTAACAAAGAGCTTCCTAATTATGCGCGTTTATCTAAAATTGAAGTTATTTCAGAAGCTTTTGAAAGAACACCAAAGAAAAGTATCAAACGCTATCTTTATCAAAGAAAATAGTATTTCAAACTATAAAATGGGGAGGTCCGTCTCCCCATTTTTTTGCATTTTACACAATCATTGCTCCTACATTTACACCCTCATTCTGCTTTAATATTCAAATTAGACAACCATCTTAGATAGTCAGGATAATTTTTTACGTTTTCTGTGTGGGAAATCCTTGTTGCAATATCAAATAAATTATCCCTCTGTTTACCGTTTATACGCAACTGCTCTACATTCATTTTTAGCAAATGTCCTATTGTTGACTCACAATAGTCATAATTTTCCGCCTCACTTTTTGTTAACATAGCCAATGATATAAACAGTATATAACCATATAGATGATTTGATATTATCTCCTCTTTTGTCTTCCCCTCATCAGGCAACGATGTTATATAGAGCGTAGCTATTCCGTCATAGGCCTTTCCGATTGCATCGGAATCACCTTTGCGCGATATATCTTCAAGATTTTTCAACTCACTCTCCATTCTGCGCAAATTTATAATACTAAACACCTGCCAACCAAGTAGCACCGATGTCAGCAGACCTAAAATGCCAACTAAAATCCCCATCCAATCAATAGTTATTGGCTCTATGCGACACAACACGATAATGAGCGATGCAACACTCATAACTATTGCAATCGTAGCAAGTACAAAAGAGTGAGTAATCGTTAATTTTCCCATAATTTAATTGCTTTTATATAAAAACAACTGCTCACTCAAAATCGTTCAGGTCTTTGCATGTAAAATAAATGGGATAAGACTTTGAATTGCGGTGGGTTTGCCGTATCTTTGTAGGCTGATGAACGAGGATAAGATAAAACAATCGGTCAGAAACACATTTACAGAGTATCTGCACAGCAAGAAGTTGCGCAAAACTCCTGAGCGTTATGCCATACTTGACAAGGTATTTGACATGACCGATCATTTTTATATTGAATCGTTATACTCAACATTGGAAAGTGAAGCTTATCATGTGAGTCGCGCAACGGTTTATAACACTATTGAATTATTGATTGACTGCGGGCTTGTGCGTCGCCATCAATTCAACAACCAACCGGCCCAATATGAAAAAATCACAGGAGTTGGCAACAACCATCACCACTTGATATGTACTCAATGTGGAAAGATTAAAGAGGTAAAAGATCCCGAATTAATCAAAACGATGAATGCTCGCCGATATCCCACATTCCACACAGCATACTTTGCAATATATGTCTACGGAGTGTGTTCTCGATGCCAAAGAAAGAATAAAAAGAAATAACGATTATAAACTGAACAAACTATTAACTAATCATGAAAATTGATGTTTTACTCGGTCTCCAATGGGGAGATGAAGGTAAAGGTAAAGTCGTTGACGTGTTAACTCCACGCTACGATGCTGTCGCTCGTTTTCAAGGCGGACCAAATGCCGGACACACACTTGAATTTGAAGGCAAAAAATATGTATTACGCTCTATCCCTTCAGGAATTTTCCAACATGGACAAGTTAATATCATTGGTAACGGTGTAGTTCTTGATCCTGTATTATTCCAAGAAGAGGCTGAATCTCTCGAAAAGAGCGGTATCGCACTCAAAGAAATTTTGAAAATTTCTAAAAAAGTTCACCTCATTATGCCAACACACCGCCTACTTGATGCAGCTAACGAAAAAGCCAAAGGGGGTGCAAAAATCGGCACAACAGGCAAAGGTATCGGTCCTACATATACTGACAAAATCAGCCGTAATGGTCTCCGCCTTGGTGATGTATTTCATGATTTTGAAACAAAATATACCAACGCTCGCGACAAACACATTGCAACACTCAAATCAATGGGCGAGAATCCAGAATTTGATGAACTCGAACAACGTTGGCTCAAAGCAATTGAATATATTAAAGGATATGATATCGTTGATAGCGAATATCTAATCAACTCACTATTGCGTGAAGGCAAATCTGTTCTTTGCGAAGGCGCTCAAGGAACCCTTCTTGACGTAGATTTCGGTTCATATCCATTTGTTACATCATCAAACACAATCTGTGCTGGTGCATGTTCAGGATTAGGCGTCGCTCCTAACAAGATTGGTGAAGTATTTGGTATTTTCAAAGCTTATTGTACTCGCGTGGGTAGTGGACCATTCCCCACCGAATTGTTTGACGAAACAGGTAAACGCATCCGCGACCTCGGGCATGAGTATGGAGCTGTTACAGGACGTGAACGTCGCTGTGGATGGATTGACCTTGTTGCTCTTCGTTACTCAATCATGATCAATGGTGTTACTCAATTGATTATGATGAAAAGCGATGTTCTTGACGATTTTGATGAAATCAAAGCTTGCGTTGCCTACAAAATCAATGGAGAAGAAACTACACAATTCCCATTCTCTATCGAAGAAAATGCAATTGAGCCTGTATATGTAACACTTCCCGGCTGGAAGACCGACATGACTCACTTCAAAAGCGAAAGCGAATTCCCTCAAGCATTCTCTGACTACATCAAATTCCTTGAAAAGGAGCTTGAAACACCTATTACTATCATTTCAATAGGTCCTGACCGCGAACAAACAATCGAACGTAACAAATAATCTAAACGCTCTATATAATCATGGCAAAGATTAAACCATTTAAGGGTGTACGTCCTCCTCGCGAAATGGTTACAGAAGTAGCATCTCGCCCCTATGACGTACTAAATTCTGAGGAAGCTCGCACTGAGGCCGAAGGCAACCCCAAATCACTATATCATATCATCAAGCCAGAAATCGACTTTGCTCCGGGCACTGATGAACATAATCCATGTGTGTATGATCGTGCTGTTGAAAATTTCAATGCTTTCCAACAAAAAGGATGGCTTGTTCAAGACAACGAAGAACATTACTATATCTATGCTCAAACAATGGATGGTCGCACTCAATATGGCATCGTGGTTGCGGCTAATGTAGAGGACTACATGACCGGTCGCATCAAAAAACACGAATTAACTCGTCGCGACAAAGAGGAAGACCGCATGAAACATGTGCGCATCAACAATGCCAATATTGAACCTGTATTTTTTGCATTCCCTGATAATCCTGCGCTTGAGCAAATCATTAAAGATGTAACAGCTGAGGCTCCTGAATATGATTTTGTTGCCCCTGATGGCTTTGGACATCATTTTTGGGTAATTAAAGACAAAGCTACTATCGCCGAAATCACAAAATTATTTAGCGAAATACCTTATCTTTATATCGCTGATGGTCATCATCGCACAGCGGCTGCCGCTCTTGTGGGAAATGAGAAAGCGACACAAAATCCTAATCACACAGGTGAAGAAGAATATAACTTCTTCCTTGCAGTGTGCTTCCCTGCTTCTCACCTAAAAATCATTGACTACAATCGCGTTGTTAAAGATCTTAATGGATTATCAAACGAAGAATTCCTCGCAAAATTAGAAAAAGACTTTGTAGTTGAAGCTAAAGGCATAGACACTTATACTCCAGCAGCGCTTCACAATTTCTCGCTATATCTAAACGGGCAATGGTATTCATTGACCGCTCGCGAAGGACGTTATAATGACTCAGACCCAATTGGTGTTCTTGATGTTACAATTTCATCTGACTTGATTTTGCGTGACATCCTCGGCATCCATGACTTGCGTAGCGACAAACGCATTGACTTTGTTGGTGGTATTCGCGGTCTTGGTGAATTGAAACGTCGTGTCGATAGTGGAGAAATGGCAATGGCTCTTGCTTTATACCCTGTATCGATGAATCAATTAATGAATATTGCCGACACAGGTAATATCATGCCTCCAAAAACAACATGGTTTGAGCCTAAACTCCGTTCAGGTCTTGTTATCCACAAACTAAACGATTAAAATTCATAATCTAAATAAGAGCCGTAGTTCTACTCAGGACTACGGCTCTATTATAAATTACAATAAATGGAAATTACCACTAATATATATAAAATAAGCAGTAGCAACTATATGAAAATCATTATGTCGCAATGGCTCAATCGTTGGTGGTGGCTAATTGCTCTTCCCATTATTGTGCAATTATTATTAGGGATAACCCTCAATATTGTGTACCTATATACTTCTTTTATAACTATTTTTCTTATCCTTCCACCCGCGTTCTTATTTCTATACTACTTTTATGCGCTAACCACAGAGGCTCGCATCTCTATACAAAATAAACATCTTGAATTTAAAGAAGATGGAATAACCATCGTTTTTGAGAGTGAGACCGAAGAAACACCTTTGGCAAATCCCATTTTTATTGAAAAAGAAAAAGTAACATCGCTAAAATACACCGAAAAATATATTTTAATAATGTTGCACAAAAATAAGTATAGCAATATTACTCTCCCCTATTCAGCTATAGCCGACAAAGAACAACTTCAAGGATTAGCGACTCTATTTAATAACTATACACAAAAATAAATAATGCATAACGAAACATCCATATTATATAAAATTGCAATACCTATAGTTATTGGTATTGGTGTTATCTTGTGGATGTTTTACAATGAATACCAACCGGGGACATGGGATTTAATAACCTTTGACACACTCACAATCACAGCCATTATACTTGCTTGGTTATTCATGCTCGGTCGCGATTTCGGACTCGCATGGCGATTTAAAGAAATTACAGACAAACAACTCACATGGCACCAAGCAATCAAAGTAACTTTCCTTTGTGAATTTGCATCGGCAATCACACCATCCATAGTTGGAGGTAGTGCCTTAGGAATGATATTCCTCAAAAAAGAAGGGATTGAATTAGGCAAAGGGACGGCTCTAATGTTAACAACAATATTCCTTGATGAAATATTATTTGTGTTACTATGTCCATTGATTATCGCCATTATCCCTACTGATACATTATTTCATAATTTTGAGCTGTGGGATTTGGAAATGAAATGGATTTTTTGGATTGCATATTCTGCTATAGCCATTTGGACAGCAATTCTTTTCATAGGTATATTTATTAAACCCAACGGTGTTAAAAATTTACTTATATCTACGTTTAAATTAAAATGGCTTAAACGATGGCAAAATAAAATTGCCACAATAGGAGAAAATATAGTAACGACCTCAAAAGAAATAAAGAAACGACCTTTCAAATGGTGGGCAAAAGCATTTGTCGCAACACTTGTATCATGGCTTTCCCGATTTATGGTTGTTAATGCCCTATTATTAGCATTTGCACCTTTGGCAAATCAGCTATTGATACTATGTCGACAAGTTTCATTGTGGCTCATATTGACAATATGTCCCACTCCCGGAGGTAGTGGCTTAAGCGAAGAACTTTTCACCAATTATTATAACGATCTTATATCTTCGGGGAGCATGGATATAGCAAGCATTGCAATAATCTTAGCATTGTTTTGGAGAATAATAACTTACTATGTATATTTGGTTATTGGGGTTTTTCTACTTCCATCTTTCCTTAAAGCATCTAATGAAAATAAAAAACAATAATAATATTATGTGTAATTTAAAATTTATCGGAATTATTCCGGCTCGATATGCCTCTACTCGCTTCCCCGGCAAACCTCTTGCCGACATATGTGGAAAATCAATGATTGAACGTGTTTATTGTCAAGCATCAAAAGAGTTAGACAATGTATATGTCGCAACCGACGACCAACGCATCGCCGATACAGTAAAAGCATTTTGCGGTAACGTAATCATGACATCAACCGAACATCGCAGCGGAACAGACCGTTGCTATGAAGCATATCAAAATATTGGTTCAGATGCCGATGTTATTATAAACATCCAAGGCGACGAGCCTTTCATCGATCCGTCACAAATTGCTGAAATCAAACAATGTTTCAACTCTACAGAAACTGAAATTGCAACATTGGTAAGGAAATTCAATCCCGAGCGTGGATTTGAAGCACTATTTGACCACAACACCCCCAAAGTTGTAATGGACAATGAGATGAACGCCATTTATTTCAGCCGTTCTATAATCCCATATGTGCGCAATTACCCTTGGCAAGAATGGCTTGAACATGCAACATTTTACACCCATATAGGAATGTATGCCTACAAAGCATCTACATTAGCCAAAATCACAAAATTGCCTCAATCCTCTCTTGAAATTGCAGAGTCACTTGAACAATTGAGATGGGTACAAAATGGATATAAAATTCGTGTCGGTGTATCAGACTGTCCTACGATTGGGATTGACACACCTGAGGATTTGGAAAAAGCGCGTGAACTATGTGCATCATTAGAAGGTTAAAACAA
This sequence comes from Muribaculaceae bacterium, assembly GCA_017436845.1. Lineage (GTDB taxonomy): Bacteria > Bacteroidota > Bacteroidia > Bacteroidales > Muribaculaceae > RGIG4079. Next base: position 318,285 of record JAFSCJ010000016.1, on the reverse strand, counting down.
TGAGCAACTTAGACCGTACAACAGCTCCCGCTATCAAAGGGTTTGGCTCACTAAATATTCCTCAACCAAGAACAACAACTCTTGACAATGGAATACCCCTCACTATTATAGACAATGGCTCGCAAGAGGTTAATCGCATATCCCTAATCTGGAATGGAGGCATTTGTGAAACACCCCATCCGTCAATAGCATCATTAACTGCCAATCTTTTGCGTGAAGGGACAAAACAGCACACCGGAGCCGAAATTGCCGAAACATTTGAATACAATGGTTCTTGGATAAAAAGCAATATCCATTCACATCACTCGTCGGTTGTTATTCACTCTTTAAATTCACGCACAGAAAATGTCCTACCAATTTTAGCAGAAACAATAAACACACCAAACTTCCCCGAACAGGCGGCATCAGTGTTGCGAGAGAAAATGGCTCGGACTGCAGAATTAGACCTTGAAAAAGTTGAATTTCATAGTTCTATTGCCAATCGCAAGCTATTATTTGGAGAAAATCATCCTCTTGCTAATAGCGACACTGCCTCAGAGATTAGAAATATCAGCACACAAGATATATATGATTTCCACAATAAAGTATATTGTACCGATACATGTGGAATATATCTTGCCGGACGCATTACTCCCAAGATTGAAGACCTTATCAACAATCATTTTGGGCAAACAAACAAGCCCAATGGATGCCAATTAAATGTTGTTGATTTCGCCCCATCAGCAACAAAAGAGAGAATAATTGACCGTCCAGGAACACTTCAAAGCGCCTTACGCCTTTCAATCCCTACAATAGATAGACAGCATCCTGATTATGCCGATTTGCGTATTGCCGTCATGTCTCTTGGTGGATATTTTGGTAGCCGACTCATGGCCAACATCAGAGAAGACAAAGGTTACACCTATGGTATATCAGCATCTTTGCTCGGCTATAAGGAAGGGGGTATCATGAGCATTGCCACTCAATGTGATAATCAATATGTTTCTGCATTGATTGAGGAGGTGAAAAAAGAAATTATCCGAATGACGACATCTGACTTCAGTGATGATGAACTTTCTATTCTCAAACATTATGCAATGACTCAATTGGCATCTTCGCTTGACTCGCCATTCAATATAATGGATTATTACGAAAACATGAGAATAGCATCAACGCCCTCAGACTACTTTGAAGCTCAAATAAATGCCATAAACAATATCACATCTGAAAAAATTGCAACGCTCATAAAGGCACATCTGCCACTCGAAAATCTATATATTTCAATAGCAGGAGACACCTCTAAAATAGAACGTAATTAATAATCGATTAAAAGAAAAATCAAATATTGACATATCCACCAAAATATGTTGCAATATGATTAATAAAATTATTGATTAAGTGATATTTTTTTACGAACTTTGTACCCAAATTTCATTTTTATTGTATATAATTTTTAACTTATAATAGCTTAGTAATGAAGAAAAGTGCTTTGCAAAAAGCTCGCGCAGCTTATCAACCTAAACTACCCATCGTTCTTACCGGTGCAGTTAAGGCTGTTGAAGGAAATCCAACAGAGTCAGTAGCCGACCAGGCTGAAATTCAAAAATTGTTCCCTAACACTTACGGGCTTCCTGAATTGAAATTCGAAAAGAACCCTAACCCTACAGTAGGATCTCCTGTAAATGTAGGTGTTATTTTATCTGGTGGTCAAGCTCCCGGTGGGCACAACGTAATCAGTGGTCTTTTTGATGGTATCAAAAAAATTCACAAAGACAGCCGTCTTTATGGATTCCTTATGGGTCCCGGCGGCTTCGTTGATCACCAATATATGGAATTAACAAGCGAAATCATCGACGAATATCGCAACACTGGTGGTTTTGATATCATCGGTTCAGGTCGCACAAAACTTGAAAGCCAAGATCAATTTGACAAAGGTCTTGAAATCCTCAAAGAGCTTAATATCAAAGCCCTTGTCATCATTGGTGGAGACGACTCTAATACTAACGCCGCTATCCTTGCAGAATACTACAAGAGTATCAATGCTGGCGTACAAGTAATCGGATGTCCTAAAACAATCGATGGTGACTTGAAAAATGGCTTGATTGAAACATCTTTCGGTTTCGACACAGCAACCAAAGTTTATTCAGAAGTTATCGGTAACATCCAACGCGACTGTAACTCTGCTAAAAAATACTGGCACTTCATCAAATTAATGGGACGTTCAGCATCTCACATCGCTCTTGAATGTGCTCTTCAAACACAACCTAACGTTTGTATCATCTCAGAAGAAGTTGAAGCTAAAAACCTCACACTTCAAGACATTGTTAACGATATTGCTCAAATCGTTGCTAAACGTGCTGAAAACGGAAATAACTTCGGTACAGTTCTCATCCCTGAAGGTCTTATCGAGTTTATCCCGGCAATGAAAAAACTTATTGCAGAATTGAACGATCTTCTCGCTCACAATGCTGAAGAATTTGCAGCAGTTGAACCAAAAGAACAACGTCAATATATCATCAACCACCTTTCTGAAGAAAACGCTGCAATCTACGCAAGCCTTCCTGAAGGTGTAGCTCGTCAATTGAGCCTTGACCGCGACCCACATGGAAACGTACAAGTTTCTCTTATCGAAACAGAAAAACTTCTTGGAGAAATGGTAGGTCGTCGTTTGGCTGAAATGAAAGCAGAAGGTAAATATGTTGGCAAATTCGGTACATTGTTCCATTTCTTCGGTTATGAAGGACGTTGTGCCGATCCATCAAACTTTGATGCTGACTATTGCTACGCTCTTGGTTTCAACGCTGCTTGTCTCATCAACGCAGGCGTAACAGGATATATGTCATCAGTTCGCAACTTGACTAATCCTTCTGTTCAATGGATTGCTGGTGGTATCCCCATTACAATGATGATGAACATGGAACGTCGTCATGGAGCGATGAAACCTGTTATCCAAAAAGCTCTTGTCCGCTTGGATGATGCTCCATTCCGCAAATTTGCATCTAAACGTGACGAGTGGGCAGTAAATACATGCTACATGTATCCTGGACCAATCCAATATTTTGGTCCGGCTGAAGTTTGCGACCAACCATCAATGACACTTCGCTACGAACAAAGTGCAAAATAATAGATAAACCTAATTCTCAGTTTGCAAAGCCTGTCGCATGAGCAATGTCGCTCTCGGCAGGCTTTTTTCTTTTCATTAAAAGTCGTATCTTTGCATTTCATTTTGCAAGAAATAGAAATTAGATATGATAGCTGTAAATAATTTAGGTATTCAATTTGGTAAAAGAGTTCTTTTTCAAGATGTTAATTTAAAATTCACACCAGGCAATTGCTATGGTATAATTGGAGCTAATGGCGCAGGAAAATCAACTTTGATGCGCATTCTTAGTGACCAACTTGCACCAACACAGGGTTCGGTAACACAAGGTCCAGGTGAACGCATGAGTGTTCTAAGCCAAGATCACTTTGAGTTTGACGAATGTACAGTAATGAACACAGTTCTTCGTGGGCACACCGTGTTGTGGCAAATCATGGAAGAAAAAGATGCTCTATACACCAAAGAAGATTTCAGCGATGCCGATGGCATCAGAGCATCAGAACTTGAAGAAAAATTTGCCGAACTTGAAGGATGGAATGCCGAAAGCGATGCAGCCGCGTTGCTTAGCGGATTGGGCATAAAAGAAGACAAACACTATATGCTCATGAAAGACATGAGTGCAAATGAAAAAGTGCGTGTTCTACTCGCTAAAGCCCTCTTTGGCAATCCAGACAACTTGCTACTTGATGAGCCCACCAATGACTTGGACTTGGAAACTGTTGCATGGCTTGAAGATTACCTATCTAAATTTGAGAATACAGTGTTGGTTGTTTCTCACGACCGCCACTTCCTTGATTCTGTATGTACTCACACTCTTGATATCGATTATAATAAAGTGCAATTATTTGCCGGCAACTACAGTTTCTGGTATGAATCAAGCCAACTTGCACTACGTCAACAACAACAGCAAAATAAAAAGGCTGAAGAAAAGCGCAAAGAGTTGCTTGAATTTATCCAGCGATTCAGTGCCAATGTTGCTAAATCAAAACAAACAACCAGCCGTAAAAAAATGCTCGAGAAACTCAATGTTGAAGAAATTCAACCATCTTCACGTCGCTATCCGGGTATCATATTTACTCCATCTCGCGAACCGGGGAATAAAATTCTTGAAGTTAAAGGTTTGTCGGCAAGTATTGATGGCACATTATTATTCAAAGATGTGAATTTCCAAATTGAGAAGGGCGATAAGGTTGCTTTTCTTAGCCATGATCCTCGCGCAATGACTGCCCTATTTGAAATTATCAATGGTAATCGCAAGGCTGATGAAGGAACTTATGAATGGGGACAAACAATTACAGAAGCATATCTTCCACTTGACAATTCTGCGTTTTTCAATACCGATCTAAATCTCGTTGACTGGCTATGCCAATATAGCGAAGATTCAAGCGAAATATATCTTAAAGGGTTCTTAGGGAAAATGCTATTTTCAGGCGAAGAGGTGTTGAAAAAAGCATCAGTTCTTTCAGGGGGTGAGAAAATGCGTTGTATGATTGCTCGCATGATGCTTAAAGATGCCAACACATTGGTACTTGACTCTCCTACTAACCACTTAGACTTGGAATCTATTCAAGCATTCAACAACACCCTCCAAGGGTTTAAAGGCAATATCCTTCTCGCATCTCACGACCACGAGTTCATTCAAACTGTATGTAACCGCATAATTGAGTTAACTCCTAACGGCATTATTGACAAAATGATGGATTATGACGATTATATTACTGATGAACGAGTTCTCGCAGCAAGACAACGACTATATAATAACGCTTAAACATAACAGAAATGGTAAAACATATTGTAACTTTTAAACTTAGCGGCACTACGGAAGAACGTCGCCAAGTAGCAGAAAATTTCAAAGCTGCGCTATTAGCTTTACCTGAACAGATAGAGGTATTGCAATCTATGGAGGTGGGTATCAATGAAAATCCCAACGAAGATTGGGATGTTGTATTGACGGCAGTAGTTCCCACTATGGCTGACGTCGATATATATGCTAAGCACCCCGCTCATGTGGCTGCAGCAGGACTTCTTGCCGGGCACAAAGAAGCTCGCGCATGTGTTGACTATATAGTGTAACATTTTATAATCCATACATAATAAGAAACGGGCTCCAAATTGGAGCCCGTTTCTTATTTATTTTCGCTATATATTATTTCGTAGTTGTTGTTGACGTTTCTACTTTCTTCATCTTAAATCCTGCGGTTACTCCATCATATCCATTTAATAATGATGATACTCCTTTCACTGTTGAATTTCCGGTATATGAACCAACTTTCTCAATTAATTTTATCAATTTACTCACATCATATGTAATGTCCAACGTATTACCTGACTTGGTCAAATAGGTTTGAATAGTCCCAATATTAATGCGACCTGCAACTTTATAATTGAAGAAAAAATTACCTTCTTCATCTTTTGTAATATCGCCTTTTAATGATGTGCGTTTTAAAGACATAGTAAATGTGCTGTCTTCTTTAATTTCTAATTTCATTGATTGAATATTGGCATATTTATAATATGTACTCAATTTACCTTCCAACGAAGTCGCAGCTGCAGCACCACCTGCTTTTTTCAACAAATTATCACTTTTAAACGACACTGCCGGAGCTGAGTATTCCCATGTTCCCGCAATATCTTTAATTTCAATATTGTCAGTTGAAATTAAATTTTGAACAATATTACCAACTTCGCCTAATGATCCTGAACCATTTAACGATTCTAACAATGAAGATAATACACTTGATCCCTTTGTTTTACTATCATCTGCCGACATGTTAATCGCAAAAACAGATAATACAGCTACTAATAGCATTATTTTAAAAAACTTACTCATTTTATTTCTATAATCTTGTTTCGTTAATAATTTCTTTATCAATATTCTCCCATTCTGAATTTTGAGAATGATACTCCGGCACTATGTGCTTCATTTCCAATACCAAATCATGCTGATTATTGGATTGTATCAATTCATATAATCGAGTTATTGCATCAATAATTTCTTCATATTTATATGTTTGAACCTTCGCTATCATTATTTTTTTGTGATGCGTTGCTATAGTCTGCTCTTTATCATTGAGAAGCTCCTCAAATAATTTCTCTCCAGGACGCAAACCTGTTTCAACAATTTTTATATCTTGATTTACTCTAAGCCCAGCCAAAGATATCATGCGACATGCAAGATCATATATTTTAATAGGTTTTCCCATATCAAATATATAAATTTCACCACCACGTCCCATGCAACCGGCCTCCAATACCAATTGGCAAGCTTCAGGTATAGTCATAAAATATCGTATAATATCTTTATGTGTAACAGTAACCGGTCCACCTGCTTCTATCTGAGAACGGAAACGAGGTATTACGGATCCATTACTACCCAACACATTTCCAAAACGAGTTGTAATAAAACGAGTGTGATTATCCTTGTTCTTGTGATAAAAATATAATGATTGGACATATATTTCAGCAATGCGTTTAGACGCTCCCATTATATTTGTAGGGTTTACAGCTTTATCCGTTGAAATCATCACAAATTTATCTACATTGTGCTTTAATGATAAATCTGCTATATTTTTTGTTCCAAATACATTTGTTAATATAGCCTCTGATGGATTACGCTCCATCATGGGCACATGCTTATATGCAGCAGCATGGAACACATATCTCGGCTTATATCGTTCAAATGCAGTCTCCATGCGGTTATAATTTGTTATATCTCCAATATAGAGACGCACATCTATCGATGGATAGGTTTCTTCCATTTCTAATTGGATTTCATGCATTGGTGTCTCGGCTTGATCGACTAAGACAATTTCTTTTGCGCCTAATGATGCCACCTGTCTAACAATCTCACTCCCGATTGAGCCGGCAGCACCGGTTATCATTACAACCTGTTCCTTTATTAATTGACTGATGTGTGGATTATCAGTGTGAATTATTTCTCGACCTAATAAATCTTCAATTTTTATATCTTTGACATGGGTTGACAAATTAGGTAGTTTTTCGTTTGAGTCTGAATCAAATTCCTCAACTTGATTTAGCATTAATAATTTTATATTGTGCTTAAAAAATATGTCGGCAAACTCGCTTCTCATTAATTCCATTTGTGTTGATAAAAACAATAGTGTGTCGCAATTATATTTTTCAAACACATTTTTAACTGTATCTGCATCGTATTTTATAATAGGAATTCCATTTAATACAGTATCTGCTTTTTTATCTGATAAGCTCAATAATGCTACCGGATAAAAACGCCCTTCCACTTCATTTTTAAGGGCATTAGCAAGGACATATGAATTTATCGCTGAGCCTAATACAATTACCGATTTGCGAGAACGACCTACGCTTGCAAATAATGTATAAATATATTTCAATCCAAGCCTCATGCTCATCATTACTGAGAATGAAAAAACTCCAATTATAATTATATTCCAAACTCCGATGTATCGGATGTTGGATAAACCCTCAATAAAAAATATTGATAGAATTAGAAACAATGATGATATTGATACCAATAAAACTAGTCTGTACATATCCTCAATTACAGATAGTCTTATTATATATTGGTAACTTCTGACAATTAAGCTTGTAAATAGATATGTTAAAATAACTGCCCCCATTTGTAATATTATAGGCAAACTAAAACCGATTGATGAATAGTGACTATTAAAAACAAATACACACAAACAGCATAGCAATACGATAACTGTATCAGCTACTAAAACCATCCAACGAGGAGCAGGAGTAGATAATATCTTTTTCATGAAATTACCTCGCGATAATTTCAATAATAAATAATTTCTCATAAACTTTTGCTTTGACAACAATAAAACAAATATACTCATTATTTCTTAATTAACAACGATATTTTATCATATTTATAAATTTATGCAAAAATATTTGGGCATCTGAAGGATAATCAATATCTTTGTTATAAATATGTTATCAATGAAGAAATTAATTGTCTCAGTAATTGTGTTTATGGGAGTTCTATATATTGGAGCGACTAATAACGACACGCCAAATTCTACCGATGAGAATATCACATCTTCATTAATTGAACAACCTTCGATTTCAACATCCACAGGTTGTATTACACTTTCTGCGCCTGAAGATAAGACCATTAAATTTTACATTTATTCGATAACCGGACAAATAATCAAAACCGTTACAGTATCATCAGGGAAAACAATTATTGAACTACCTAAAGGTTATTACATTGTAAAATGCGAGCAATGGTCTAAGCAAGCAATCGTCAGATAAGCGATTTATATTTTAAGATAAAGAGACGATATATCATACTGAATATTTATATACCTATTTAATTTTAAACTAATGAAAATAAGCCTCATGAACCTTTGTTGCGGTTCATTATTAACCGGAACATTGTTGTGTGGAGCTATGACCGCTAATGCCCATAATAGCATGGAATCAAACTACGCTTCACTCCCTTCATACAATGGAGAAGACCTTGAACTTTTAGTTGATAACTCGGGGACTCATTTCCGTTTATGGTCCCCTGAGTCAAACGCAGTCAGAGTATTAATATATGATACTGACCGCAACACAACTGCAATTGATACCATCGAAATGGTAAAAGCAGAACAAGGTACATGGAAAACTTCTGTTCCAGAAAAATTATATGGCAAATTTTACACATTCCAAATAAACCATAAAGACAAATGGCTTGATGAGACTCCAGGTGTATGGGCTAAAGCTGTTGGCACAAATGGTCGTCGTGCTGCGATTATTGATTTTTCAACAACAAATCCTGCCGGTTGGGAAAATGACAAAGGTCCTGAAATAAGTAGCATTACAGATGTCATCATTTACGAAATGCACCACCGCGATTTTTCAATCCATCCCTCTTCTGGGATAGTGAATAAAGGCAAATTCATTGCTCTCACCGAGCAAGGTACCCGTACAGTTTTTGGCGACAAAACCGGCATTGACCACTTAAAAGAATTGGGAATTACCCACGTTCATATTCTCCCATCCTACGACTACAACAGCGTAGATGAATCACAACTCGCTTCTAATAAATACAATTGGGGATATGATCCATATAACTATAATGCACCCGAAGGCTCTTATTCTACCAACCCTGCCAACCCTGCAACTCGCATTCTTGAGATGAAACAAATGATTAAGGCGTTACACGATGCTGGGATAGGTGTTATCATGGATGTTGTTTATAACCACACTGCCAATAATGATGATTCTAACTTCTCTTTGACAGCTCCGGGATACTATTATCGCTATCGTCAAGATGGGAGTTATAGCGATGCGTCGGGTTGTGGAAACGAAACCGCTTCAGAACGCGAACAAATGCGCAACTACATCGTAAACTCTGTTAAATATTGGGCTGAGGAATACCACATAGACGGATTTCGCTTCGATCTCATGGCTATCCATGACACTGAAACTATGACCAAAGTAGCCAAAACATTAAAAGAGGTCAACCCTCGCATATTTGTATATGGAGAGGGATGGACATGTGGAGACTCTCCCCTACCCGTTGAGCGTCGTGCTTTGAAAGAAAATGTTGCAAAAATGGAAGGCATTGCAGTATTTAGTGATGACCTTCGCGATGCTGTTAAAGGTCATTACAGTAATGCTACCGACCGCGGATTTGCCACCGGAAAACCGGGAAACGAAGAAACAGTAAAAATAGGTATCGTTGCCTCTACAGCTCATCCTCAAGTTGATTATTCTAAAGGTAACAACTCAAAATTTGCCTATGCTACCGCTCCAACTCAAATCATAAACTATGTATCTTGCCACGACGATTTCAGCCTCACTGACAAGTTGCACGTCTCAATGAAGGGAGCAAGCGAAGATGAAATGATGCGTGCTGCTCGATTGGCACAAACAATTGTATTTACTTCGCAAGGCACTCCATTCATGTTTGCAGGTGAAGAAATCTTCCGCGACAAGAAAGGCATTCATAATACTTATAACAAGCCTGACTCTGTTAACGCAATCGACTGGACTTTTAAACACAAAAACGCTGAGCAATTCAACTACTACTGCGAATTAACAAAACTTCGCAAAGCTCATCCGGCATTCCGCATGACAACAGCCGAACAGATTGCAAAACACATCATATTTGACAAAATTACAAAAGACAATCTAATCTCTTATTCTATTACAGATAATGCCAACGGAGATTCATGGAAAGAGATTAAACTCATATTCAATGGCTCTAACGAAGTTGCTGAAGTCAAAGTAAAGAAAGGGGAATGGACTATCATTGCACAAGATGGTAAACTCAAAGCTGATGGTCTTGGAACTAGCAAAGGTGGCAAACTATCAGTTGCACCATGCTCAGCATTTATTCTCGCCCGCACAAAATAAGTGTAGTAAATCAATAGCAAAAAGCCCCAAAATTGGGGCTTTTTGTATTATATCTCAACCGAACAACGCTCGGAATGCTTCTTCTACTTTTGAAACCTCAACAATTTTAATTTTCAATCGAGAAGTATCTATTCCTTTTAGATTATTTTTAGGTATAATAATAGTATTCATTCCTAATTTTTCGGCTTCCATTATTCGCTGTTCCATACGCGTTGTGGGTCGAATTTCTCCTGATAAACCAACTTCTCCTGACATACACACTCCTCGAGGGATAGACATATCAACATTAGATGATAATATTGCACATATTACGGCTAAATCAAGAGCAGGGTCATTTACTTTTAATCCACCTGCAATGTTTAGGAATACATCTTTTTGTGCAAGTTTAAATCCCACGCGTTTTTCCAAAACTGCAAGCAACATATTCATACGTTTTCCGTCAAATCCTGTTACTGAGCGTTGAGGAGTACCATATGCTGCCGTACTGACAAGAGCTTGTGTTTCTATCAAAAACGGGCGTATCCCATCAAGAGTTACCCCAACTGCTACACCAGAAAGTTCTTCGTCGCTCTGCGAAAGCAACATCTCAGAAGGATTGGCAACCTCACGCAATCCTCTTTGGTACATCTCGTATATCCCAATCTCTGATGTACTGCCAAAACGATTTTTTATTGAGCGTAAAATACGATACATATAATGACGATCTCCTTCAAACTGGAGCACTGCATCAACAATATGCTCCAACACTTTTGGTCCGGCAATACTACCTTCTTTATTTATATGACCTATCAAAATCACAGGCACACCACTCTCTTTGGCATACTTCAATAGTTGAGCAGAACATTCTCTCACTTGGCTGACACTTCCAGCCGACGACTCTATTGAATCTGATGCTATTGTCTGAATGGAATCAACAATAACTATTTGAGGTTGAACTGTTTCTATATGCTCAAATATATTATCAAGCGATGTTTCGCACACTATAAAACAATTATCACTCAATCGCCCTATCCTATCAGCCCTCAACTTTAATTGGCTTGCACTTTCCTCTCCGGAAATATACAGAATAGTTTTTGTTTTTATGGATAATATATTTTGCAACACTAGTGTGGATTTCCCGATACCTGGTTCCCCGCCTATCAACACCAATGATCCGGCAACAAGTCCACCTCCCAATACACGATTCAATTCCTCGCTGGGCATATGAATTCTTGGTTCATCCAAGGCTTGAATTTCGGAAACTTTTTGAGGCTTACTCTTTGCTATCAATCGCGAAGAGTTGGATTTTGATGTTTTGGCCGACACTCGTTCCTCAACCATCGTTCCCCATTGACCACATGCAGAGCAACGCCCCTCCCATTTCGGAGAATCAGCGCCACATTCACTACAATACCACATTGATTTTACCTTATTTGCCATAATTTATTTCATCAATCTTCGTCTAAACTCAGCAACGGCAATTGCTGTTGCCATACTCACATTCAAAGATTCAGATGTCGGAACATCTGTGGGATAAGATGGGATAAACAGTCTTCGTGTTACTAATTTTCCTACTTCTTCTGAGATACCTTGTCCCTCATTCCCCATTACCAAGAATCCTCTTGACGACAAATCCATGTTATACATGTTATCACCATCAAGGAATGTACCATAAACAGGTATATCTTTATTTGCATTTATTAGTTCTATTAAATCACAATAATGCACCCGCACTCGCGAAATCGCCCCCATCGTTGCTTGAACCACCTTTGGATTATATACATCAACAGTATCGTTACTACATATTATGGTATTAATCCCAAACCAGTCAGCTATGCGTATAATAGTACCCAAATTTCCCGGGTCTTGTACTTTATCAAGCACGATTGTCAGATCTGCATTAAATCGACTACTATCCAGAATATAATTGGGGATATCATACACAGCAATTACATCTGTTGGAGTTGTTAATTGAGACATTCGCAACATATCAGTACGCTTAACCTCAATAGGTGTTACTTGTATTATATCATTAGCATATTTTTCAATCCATTGAGAGGTAGCAAGCAAATAGCGACATGTAAAATGATGAATTGTATCCATGACACACTTTGTCCCTTCAACAACAAAACAATTTTCCTCTCGACGCCCTTTTGTAGATCCAAGCGATGCCACCATTTTTTTGAAATTATTCGTAATTTCCATTTTTGCAAAATAATATGTACACTTAATACAAAGGTAACTAAAATAGTCAAATTTTTCGCATCAAGCATTGTGAATTGTAAATTAAAAACTATCTTTGTGTAGACTAATATCAATGCGTAAAATAAACAATAATTAGAATGAAATTTATCGGAGCTCACGTATCTGCCGGTAGCGGAGTGAGCCAAGCACCTATAAATGCCCATGAAATAGGGGCACAGTCTTTTGCGTTATTTACCCGCAATCCATCACGTTGGCAATCCAAGCCCATCAGTGAAAAAGAAGCTCAAGCATTCAAAGAAAATTGTGCTCGTTGGGGATATACACCCGACCGCATATTGCCACACGACAGCTACTTGATTAATTTGGGCGCTCCTGACCCGGAAAAGCTACAAATGTCTCGAGACGCATTCCTTGATGAAATGCAACGTTGCGAACAATTAGGGCTAACCATGCTCAACTTCCACCCCGGAAGCCATTTAAAAATGATAGCCATTGACGATTGTCTTGATCGAATCGCCGAATCCATTAATATTACACTTGATAAAACGATAGGAGTTAAAGCTGTCATTGAAAACACTGCTGGACAAGGTAGCAATCTCGGACATACATTTCAGCAACTCGCCCACATCATTGACAAAGTAGAAGATAAAACTCGAGTAGGTGTGTGCATCGACTCATGCCACGCTTTTGCGGCCGGATATGACCTATCGACAACTGATGGGTACAACGAAACATGGAAAATGTTTGACGAAATTGTTGGAATGAAATATCTAAGTGGAATGCACCTTAACGACACAAAAAAGGGGCTTGCGTCAAAAGTCGACCGTCATGAGTCATTAGGCAAAGGAATGTTAGGGATGGAATTCTTCTCACTACTAATGAATGATCCTCGCATGGACAATATTCCATTAATTCTCGAAACACCAAATGAAGAAATCTGGAAAGAAGAAATCCAACTATTATATTCACTTGTTAAATAAATAATTAAATAATCATAACAACACATAGTATGAAAACAAAACCCGATTTAAGTTTCTGGAAACTTTGGAATTTAAGTTTCGGATTCTTTGGCGTTCAGATTGCATATGCGCTACAAAGTGCTAACATCTCACGCATATTTGCCACTCTTGGAGCTGATCCTCACGATTTAAGTTTCTTCTGGATTCTCCCACCACTAATGGGAATTATAGTACAACCACTTGTAGGTAAATGGAGTGACAACACTTGGACTCGCTTCGGACGTCGCATACCTTATTTATTCATTGGTGCACTCGTTGCCGTATTGGTAATGTGTATGCTTCCAAACGCCGGTAGCTTTGGATTAACAATTAGTGCAGCCATGATTTTTGGTCTTATCTCATTGATGTTCCTTGACACATCTATTAACATGGCAATGCAACCATTCAAGATGATGGTTGGGGATATGGTCAATGAAAAACAAAAAGGACTTGCCTATTCAATACAAAGTTTCCTATGCAATGCAGGTAGTTTGGTAGGATACTTATTCCCATACATCTTTACTGCAATAGGCATAGCAAGCGTAGCAGCAGAAGGAGAAATCCCCGATTCTGTTAAATGGTCATTCTATATAGGCGCTATAATCCTCATTTTATGTGTTATTTATACTACGATGACAGTAAAAGAAATGCCACCAAAACAATATGCAGAATATCATGGCATTTCCGAAAACGATAAAGAAGAAAAAACAAGCATGATTAAACTTCTCATCAAAGCGCCAAAAACATTCTGGACCGTTGGACTTGTTCAATTCTTTTGCTGGGCAGCATTTATGTACATGTGGACATACACAAACGGAGCTATCGCTGTTAGCGCATTTGACACTCCAACAATTCTAAAAGATGGCGTAGAAGTATTAGATGTCGCATCTAAACAATATCAAGCTGCCGGCGACTGGGTAGGTGTATTATTTGCCGTTCAAGCTATTGGATCTGTACTTTGGGCTATTGTAATACCAATGTTCAAAAATCGCAAATTCATCTACGCATTAAGCCTTGTATTAGGTGGTATTGGATTTATCTCAACATACTACATTGCCGACCAATATTTACTATTTATTTCTTATGCACTAATAGGCTGCGCATGGGCTGCAATGTTAGCTTTGCCATTTACAATTCTAACAAATTCACTATCAGGCAAAAATATGGGTACATACCTTGGATTGTTTAATGGCACAATATGTCTCCCTCAAATCATAGCAGCTATGATTGGTGGCGTTTGTGTTTCAATGCTCACTCCGGCAGGAGAAATCGCAGCTCAAGACCGCATGCTTGTTCTTGCCGGCATATTACTTATTATTGGTGCGATCTCAGTATTTATCATAAAAGAGACATCTGCCGAAAGAAAATAAGACCATATAATCAATAACCTTAAATGCCCGCTATTTTCAGTGGGCATTTTTCATTTTCAATGGGAACTAAAATAAAATGAAAGCCAAATGAACAAAATACAAAATTTACTCAATCTAAACATGCTCATTATCATTGCATTAAAAAAGAGGCCTAAAAATTCGCAAAAATATTTTGCTTAAACACTTGCATAGTTCAAAAAAACTCCCTACCTTTGCATCGCAATTGAGAAATCAAGGCAACTAAAAACAGGATGATTCGCTAGCTCAGCAGGTAGAGCACAACACTTTTAATGTTGGGGTCCTGGGTTCGAGCCCCAGGCGGATCACGCAGGGAAGCTAAACAGCTTCCCTTTTTATTTGAAGTCCAAATCTTTTTCAAATAAACTACACCTTTATTATCTTTGCGGAATGAAACAGATTATCACATTTCTACAAGAACTACAAGCTAATAATAATAGAGACTGGTTTAACGCAAATAAATCTCGCTATGTGAAACTACAAAATCGGTTCAACGAATTTGTAGATGAACTGATAACAGAAATAGGTCATTTCGATTCATCTGTTACCGGACTCACTGCTAAAGATTGCACCTATCGCATTTATCGAGACGTGCGTTTTAGTTCTGACAAAAGTCCATACAAAACACACATGGGTGCTTTCATTTGTCCTAAAGGCAAGAAATCAGGTTATTCGGGATATTATTTTCACATTGGCACAGGTGGGGATGGCTATCCACATAGACACATGTTAGCAACCGGAGACTATTGCTGCGATGCAAAAGTGTTGCATATTTTACGCGAAGACATTGTTGACGGCAATGGGGATTTTGATAATATCGTTAGTTCTGTGTATCCTACATTTCATCTTGACCGCGAATGTGCGTTAAAACGCAATCCCAAAGGTTTTGAACAAGAAACAAGATACAATGAATATATCCGTCTTAAAAACTTTTGTTTAGTGCATACTCCAACTGATGAGTTTATCTATGGCGACAATCTTGCCAAGCGTGTAGCAGAGCTATTCCGCATGACCAAACCATTTCTTGACTATATCAATAGGGCTATTAAATATGTAAAAGACAATTCTATGTAGCTCACAATCGTTATCAATCTATTAGGTGGGAAAGTCCGTATTGACGGAGTGCCTCATTGCGATTATACGGAGCGAGAAGCATTTCTCCACGTTCTCGCTCATATATTTTAGAAATTATAGCACTACTTTTTGGATGTGACGGTTGTTGGTTTTATCTGTTATTACTGCGATATAAACTCCTGATAGTGAGGTGAGATTCGCTATATTACTTTCCGAGAATGAAGCTACTTTGGCGCCTGCCATAGAGTATATGTCTATTGTGGCGACTTCAATGTTTTCAACTATCAAGGTTTTATTTTTGACAATAGTTTTTACTTGATCAATATTTTCGACGTTTTCAATACCGGTTGTTGCTCCCGTATATTTTGCGGATATAGGTATTACAATATCATTTGATTCGACATTGGTTGTTGCTAACGGCGAGAACAATCGCAATGTGGCATTATAAGATGATTTTATCTCTTTGGGGTTAAATGTGACGGTGGCGGTTGCTGTTGCTGAGAAGGCATTATTAGATGACATTTTCACGCTAAACACATCTCCATCTTCGCCTGTAATAACGCCATACCATTGACCAAATAGATATTCTCCATTTGTAATAGTAATTGTTTTGGAGGGGGCTTCGTTAATTGTTGATGCTGTTAGCTCAATATTGTCAGTGTCACATGTAAAGTTTATGCCTTCATAATCAGTGTCAAGGTAGGTTTTAGTATATGTATCATCACCTTTCTTTGTTGCTGTGGCATTGGTTGCATCATATTCTGTATGATAATCAATAATATACTTATAGACATTAGCTTTACGCGATCCTGCAGGACCATTTACAACTGCGATATACAGATTGGCATGGCCATATTTATCATGACGAATAACCATTCCTTCAGGCTCGCCAGAAGTAAGGTTATTTATTCTGCCATAATTTAATCGTGAGCGATAACAATATTTATTAGTTCGCCAATTATAGCATGTTACAACCAACGTGGGATCTCCCGATGTTATCGCATCGGTACTTTCATCAGCCACTCCCTCTAAAGTATAAATATAATCACCTTTAATGTCAAAACTCTGGAATGCCCATGTGTTATAACCATTGTCATTAGGGATTGACGAATTGACATAGTCACCAATTGTTAATTCCACTGTTTTTATCAAAGTCTTTTTACCTTCAAGTGCTGCATCAAGGTCATAAATGTGATAAGTGTTCTTGCCTGAGCCTGAAGTGCGAATACATAGATATCGAGATGTTTCATCGCAGGCGGGATAATCATTTGAGCCTGTTACGTTGAAGTATTGCACACCGCTATCAGTGTTTCCCGTTCCGTCAAGATTTATATCAGTACCACTCTTGAATTGCCAACGAGCTGTAGCTCCTGATATATCATCGCCATCACGCAATGAGGCTTTTGCTCCTGACCATAACCATCCTTGCCCACTCTTATCACGAACAAAACACATATTTGTCCCATGTCCGCCATAACCAATTTCCATTGATTGTATTGATGTACTATAGGTGTAAGCATATCCATCAATTTTAGTACATGGTACACGGGTTACTGTAAGGCCATCATGAGTTGAGCTAAATCCATAGGTTGTGTTATAGCTAGAATTGCGAGATGTATTCATCTTCTGAATGAAATACATATCTCCTGTAATAGGGTCGATGTCGAAACTTTGTATAACCGTAGCAGCGCCTAGAGAGACTCCCGTAGCGTGTGTTGCCACATCTGTTCCGGTCAATACGCTAGTGCCAAATGTTGACATTTTGCTACCTAAATCAAAACGCGTGAATTGGTCGGCATATATTTCTCGATAGCCTTGTCCATCATCAAGCGTCACCCATGCAAATCTGTAAAACCGATTATCGTAATGATTGTTTGACAAATTATATTTAATATCTTTACCTGTACTATTGTCGCTATAAAGCAACAGATTCTGACCGGCTTGATTATGTGTAGCTGAGGGTAAAATCGTAGTTTTGTTTTTAAACGTATTCTCATTTACATTGATTCGATACCCCACTGGCTTAACTTCATTTGTTGTTCCAGATTGTCCTTGATATACACGTATCAATGGGAATATTGACTCTTGACCATAACAACCATCGAACTCATTTGCAACAATATTTGCAGTTGTCGTATTAGCATATGCGCTTCGATAAAGAGCGATACAAAAATCCCCTTTATTCCCTCCATCAGGAGCAGAATATGTTGTCTTGCCAACATTTTTGAATACGTTATTTTTAATGTTTAAAACACCTTGTGCATTTGCAAAATAGACACTCGTACCTCCATCATAGAAATAGTTATCTAATACTGTAGTTGTTCCAAATGCCCCACCAAAACTGATACAATTAGGATAGTGTGTAGCATCACCTTCAAAATAGTTGTGCGATGCTTCACAATTCTCATATCGGCATTGCGAAGAAACTAAATTTGCATCAGCATTAGCTATAATATTCCCAATTTCAACAAGAGGAGATGATGTCGAACGCTTTACAGTTGACCCGGCAAAATAATTATACAACACTTTTATTCCACTTAACGGAGATTTATTTGTTCCGGCGGTAGATTCTATACGGCCATTTCCCGTAAATTTAAAGCCATTTATTATAACATTTGAGGATTTCACAAAGATGGTTCCTGTAATCACCGATTCATCTTTACGTGTTTCTGTCCAATCCACAAATGCGTTGTTGCCAATAACGGAAAGTCCATCTGTCGAGATAGTTATATCTTCAGAATATGTTCCACTTGCGACATATACCTTAGAATTAGCTTCGACATTAGATGCAAGAAATGATTTAAAATCGGGAAATGCGTTTATCCCGACTGTAAATATCATCTCTTTATGTGATATCTCTGATCCTTCGAGAATTGCATTTGGGCTAATAAGGTAATTAGATGCAACAGTATTTATGAAACATAATATTCCTAATATTGAAAATAATAGTATTCTTTTCATATCATAATATATTAGATGGTTAGGATTATGCAAATATATACAATTCCTCCTAGAATATCTTATGTTTGCACAAATATTCTATAATTATTCAATAAAACATATAATAAACTATTCATATATGCTGATAGTTATTTTATATAAATTATATTTGCAGAAAATAAATCAAAACAGACATGGCAAAGATATATAATAGCTTGACGGAGTTGATAGGCAACACTCCCCTACTCGAATTATCTAATATTGAACAATCATTTGGGCTAAAGGCTCGCTTGATTGCAAAAGTAGAATTTTTCAATCCCGGAGGTAGCGTAAAAGATCGCGTGGCTCTTGCCATGATTAAAGATGCCGAGAGAAATGGTTTACTTGTGCCAGGCGCAACTATAATTGAGCCCACAAGTGGGAACACTGGTATAGGCCTTGCTTGGGTAGCTTCTGTTAAAGGCTACAAGCTTATTCTCACAATGCCTGAAACTATGAGCCAAGAGCGTCAAAAATTGCTCAAAGCATTAGGCGCGACACTCGAGCTTACGCCGGGTGCCGATGGAATGAATGGAGCGATACGCCGTGCCAATGAATTGAAAGAGCTACACCCTGGTTCATTTATACCTCAACAGTTTGACAACCCCACTAATCCACAAGCCCACATTAGTACTACAGCCGAAGAGATATGGCATGATACAGATGGCGAGATTGATATATTTGTTGCAGGTGTTGGCACCGGTGGCACATTAAGCGGAACAGCCAAAGGGCTAAAAAATCATAATCCTCTAATAAAAGCTATCGCGGTTGAACCTGCTAATTCGGCAGTAATATCAGGAGGAAAAGTCGGAGCCCACAAACTACAAGGGATTGGAGCGGGATTTATCCCCAAAAATTACAATCCTGAAGTTGTTGACCAAGTTTTCCCCGTAAAAGATGATGAAGCAATGAAAGCATCTCGATTGTTGGCACAAAAAGAGGGACTATTGGTGGGGATATCATCGGGTGCGGCATTACACGCAGCTATATCTCTAGCACAAAAGGAGGAAAACGCAGGAAAAACTATAGTAGTATTGCTCCCCGACACAGGAGAACGCTATCTTTCAACTGAGCTATTTGCCTATGAGGATTATCCTCTATAACAATTACTCATTATAGTTAGAGTCCGAAGGGTAATTTATTACAGCATCTAAAATGTCATCTTTCGATGGCATTAAAATCATACTCACGTTAATTTAGTTTTTCTTGAGATGGAAAAGCTATGTCAAAAAAACAAAGAGGGTGCATCCTTCGGATACACCCTCATTAATCACAACAATAGATTATTATTTTGCCATTACACGTTTTACTAAACGATGATTGTCATTTTCAACAATTACAATAATGGGTTGATTAATAACACCTATATTTATTTCACAAATGTTGCTATATGAGTTCCATATCGTAGAGGACAATGTGCGTCCATCTAACGAAATAATTCTCACTTTATAATCTGTCGTTATAAGATTATCTGACTGCAATACACAAGTTCCTTTTGAGACAGTTATGTTTATAGGCATAGAAAACTCTATTTTTTCAACACCGTCAACTTCAGTAATTTCAAAAGGTTCACTACTTAATAAACCCCATTCACCATAACAATCCTTAATTCTTACATTCAGTTGATGACTTCCGATTGTTAGTCCATCGGTTTTAACAGAAAAATTAACACAGTCCCGGGATTTCATAGGGATTTTTATTCCATTGCCTTCTCCCGGATCACTATCAATAAAATATTCCAACTCAGATATAAGTTCATTAATGCTGTAAACATAGATTGGTTTGGAAATTACAACGGACCATTGATCTTGATTATCTTTAGCTCTCATACAAAACAAATGAGCTCCATCTGATACATCAGAAGTGTCGATTGTATATTTATTATTACCTATAATATGGCTTGTATTGATACTTGTTGCACAACCATATCCCGGGTCACAATCACAAAAGTATTCTACTTGAGAAATTGCTGATGTCGCATCATTTCTAACCAAAATGGGCTTTCCTATTGTTGTAGACCAATTACCGTGAGAATCTTGTACTCTTATCCACAGAATGTGACATCCACAATCAACACCATCTAAATTGACCGGCAATTTATTTTCTCCATTTGAAGCATAAACAATCGTTCCATTGCCATATCCCGGATCATAATCCCAAAAGTATTCTACTTTGTTATCAGTTTGTGCATGCAAAAATTGACAACAAAACAAAAACAATAGACAAAATAATCTTGAAATTAACGGATTCATTGTGAGATACCTATTTTAACATTCACATTAAGATCTTTACCTCTTTCAACAGATGCCGGGAGCTCGATATCTTCGATTATCGGACCGACAGGGACGCCGGACAGCACATAAGGGTCTTCCCCTGCAAATGCGCCATATATGCCTCCGTTTACATTTATGTCTATTTCATAAACATCATTATCGGTAGAAAAACCAGCATAAGGAGAAACATCATCTAACTTTAAATTATTTAGACAAATACAACCATTATTCTCGTCAAAGGCAAAACCGCTCCCAAGATTATTTTCATATGTAGTATTTGAGACACAAAAACAGCCAAAAGTATTAGCCCTACTTGTGGTAAAAGTATTATTTTTAATTGTTGCATAATCTATATATTCAAACCTACTACTACCAGTAAAAATGTTATTCGTTATTTGTATATATGATGGTAGTATTGCATCGTCTTTAGGATAACTGGTAAAAAGACCTAATCCACGTCTTATGTAATTTTGATGAATTACATTTTTAGTTGTATTATAACCAAAAATCACATCTCCTATGTGATTTCTTACTACAACATTATTACTTGTTGCAATAAGCATTTTATTGGCAACGACACCGCTTATAGTAATTCCATCTACCGATAAACGAATATGACTAAATTCAGCCACTGCTCCATTTTCATTGCTAATTTCATTTGAAACCAAGAAGTAACCGGGACCTTTAATCGTTACTCTTTTGTTTATTCTCAAAGTATCCCTCTCTGCACAATATGGTGTTGCAGAACCCTCAAACATGATAGTGTCTCCATCTACAGCATCTCTCTCTGCATCAGAATAATTAGTATATGGAGCTGATGACCCCGAAACATTACTGACTCTTAAAACTTTAGCGTTAGCAAGAAATGTTATTGTGACCAACACAATAAATAAACAAAATTTTTTCATTGAATAATTAGTTAGTTAATATTGTTACATTTTATTGCAAATGTAAACCCATCTGTTACCCCCCCCAATTACCAGTGTTAATTCATGTTAATCACCATCATATTTCACCTATTTAGGTGACAGAATACAGCTCTTAAGGCCAACAATCAAATGCAGAATTAGAATAGATTTAATTATTACTCATTATAGATAGAGTCAAGTTTTTGATTTATTATATTATCTAAAATGTCATCTTGTGATGGCATTTTTTGTTTTTTAGATATTTTCTTCGTAGTTTTTTTCTTCACTTTATCCTCTTGGTTGCGGAGTTCTTTATAAACCTTTTCTATACGTCCAGAAGAAAGATAGCGTTGTTTATAATAAACATCGTTTATACCTGAAATAATCACTCCTCGACTCGATGAAGCATGAATCATTTGCCCGTCACCAATATATATACCAACGTGTGTAACCGATTTTTTCTTTTTACCTGTAGCAAAAAACAGCAAATCTCCTGAATGCAACTCACTCTTTTTTATACTCTTGCAATATTTCTGCAGTTCGACCGACGTGCGAGGCAATTTAATCCCCACTGAACGAAATACCTCAACAACAAGCCCGGAACAATCCACACCCTTGCGTGTATTACCCCCATATTTATATTTTGTGCCTAACCAAGAGCGAGCTTCTTTCTCTATAACATTCTTAGAGATATCATCGTATTGACCTTTTATCGCTTTTTGGGAGGATGAACAACCAACAATAGCAATAGATAATATCGCCATCATTAATATTCTATATATAGTTGACATTTTCATCTAATTACAACATTTTCTACAAATGTAGTCATTCCCGAAATCTTTATCTAATTTAAAAGCGTTTTACACTAAAATATTTCACTAATTTCACATAAATTCATTTAACAAACTGACAAACTCTATTAAAATACATTAAGAACGCATTTTTTTTTATCATCTAATTAATTTTTTTCATAGATTTGCCGTCAAATAGAAAACGTTAAATTTTAACAGACAGAAATTTTAATTTTAACAAATCATACTATTATGAAAAATTCAGCTAAATCAGCCTTTTTGGTAATCACTGCTGCAATATGTGGGCTAACTACTACAGCTTGCGCAAATGCAAATAGCGATAAAACGATTGAAGACACCTTGATTTCATCAGTTGCCGATTCTGGTAAAACAGATAACTTCTTTACAGTTGCTGCTCCATCGACAGCTCCAACGGACTTTACCTATGCTGCAGAGCAAACCATAAATGGAGTTGTCAGCATTAAAAGCTTTGCGACACCTCGCGCCTATCGTTATGGAGGTAGTGATGCTTTTAGTGATCCATTCTTTGATTTCTTCTTCGGCAACCCTAATCGTCGTCGTCAACAACAACCACGTCAACAAGGAGAGGAAGCACAGCAACAATTAGGACTTGGCTCCGGAGTAATCATCAACTCCGATGGTTATATTGTGACCAATAATCACGTTATCGAAGGCGCTGAACGTCTTGAAATCACACTTAACGACAATCGCACATTCAACGCTACTGTTATAGGCTCTGATGCGACAACAGACTTGGCTCTAATAAAAATCGATGCCGAAGATCTGCCGGTAATTCCTATTGGCGATTCTGACGCATTGCGCGTTGGCGAATGGGTACTTGCTGTTGGTAATCCATTTGGGTTTACATCAACAGTAACAGCCGGCATCGTTAGTGCCAAGGCACGTAGTATCTCAAGTGTCACACATGGTCGTCAAATGGGTATTGAATCATTTATTCAAACTGACGCAGCAGTAAATCCGGGTAACTCAGGTGGAGCACTTGTAAATACTAAAGGCGAACTTGTTGGTATAAATACAGCCATATACTCACAAACAGGGAACTATGCAGGTTATTCATTTGCAATACCAACATCTATAGTAACTAAAATTATCAGCGACTTGAAACAATTTGGCGCTGTGCAACGTGCCGTTTTAGGTATTGCTTATTCTGAACTAACTCCCAAAATTGCTAAAGAGAAGAATATCACTATAGTAAATGCCGGACTTTATATCGGTCGCATTGAAGAACGTAGTGCCGCTATGGAAGCCGGATTGCAAGAAGGAGACGTTGTAATTGCAATTAACGGGGTTGAAACTCTCAACTCAGGTCAACTACAAGAACAGATGAGTAAATATCGTCCCGGCGACAAAATTACAATCACATATGTGCGCGATAACAAAAAGCACACCGCTAAAGTAACACTACGCAATAACCAAGGAAATACCAACATCACAAAAGCTAAAAACATGATGGATCTTGGTTGTGCATTCAAAGCAGTACCCGAAGAAACATTGCGCCAACTTGAAATACGCAACGGGGTTCAAGTTTCAGGACTCAAAGATGGAAAATTCAAAGAAGCAGGCATTAAAGATGGTTTCATAATTCTCGAAATAAACAATGCTCGAGTAACTTCACAAGAAGATGTCGAAAAGATTTATAATGAAATTATGAAGAGTGACGCATCTGACAAAGTAATGTTCATTACCGGAATTTATCCAACAGGCAAAAAATTGTATTACGCAGTTCCTTTAACAGACTAACAGTATAGCTAAAATAATTTTCTCATGAATTTCAGAGAGACTGTGTCAAAATGAACACAGTCTCCTATTTTTAGGTAGCAAATCATTCAGAATCGCATTATTTATGCTATTTTTGCATAAAATAATGTATCAGATGCAACTATATTGCTTTTAATGCGTCAAATAATAGCAAACATTAAAACAAATATATGAACGAAATTCTAAAAATAGAACATGTCTCAAAAGCCTATACCGGGCATTTGGCTCTTGATGATATTTCTTTGATTGTACCACAAGGCAGCATATATGGGTTACTTGGACCAAATGGCGCCGGAAAAACAACACTAATACGCATCATCAATCACATCACTGCGCCCGACAGTGGAATGGTATATTTTGATGGGCACGTACTAACAGAAAAAGATGTATATTCGATAGGTTATCTTCCCGAAGAACGAGGGCTATACAAAAAGATGAAAGTTGGTGACCAAGCTCTATTTTTTGCAAGATTAAAAGGATTATCCAAGAAAGATGCTACTATACGACTAAAAGAATGGTTTGAGCGTTTCGGCATATCTGACTGGTGGGGCAAAAAAGTGGAAGAGTTATCAAAAGGGATGGCACAAAAAATACAGTTTATCATCACTGTATTACACCAACCTAAGCTACTCATTTTTGATGAGCCATTTTCCGGATTTGATCCCATTAACGCTAATCAAATGAAGGAAGAAATTCTTCGTCTGCGAGATAATGGTTCGACTATTATTTTCAGTACACACAACATGTCAAGCGTAGAAGAAATATGCGATCACATCACCCTAATCAATAAATCGCGCAATATTCTTTCCGGCAAAGTATCTGATATCCGCAACCAATTTGCACAAAATCAATACACTCTGACATTCAATGGCGATGCGACATTGCTCTCTCAATCAATTACCCCATTGATCGACAATATCAATCTCTCTGAAACCGATAACGGATGTACTCAAATAAACATCAAATTATCATCAACTGCAACATTGCGAGATTTAATAGGCATAGCCAATGAGAAAGTTGAGATACGAAGTATAAATGAACGTATACCTTCAATGAACGATATATTTATCCAAACAGTTGAAGCTAATAACAAGTAAAATCTAAGTCAGATGAACTCTAAAATAGGAATTATTATAGGTCGCGAATATAGTGAACGCGTATCAAAGAAAAGCTTCATTATAAGTACAATTCTCATGCCCCTGCTCATGCTTGGGCTAATGATTGCTCCGGCTCTTATCACTATATTTTCTACTGCTGACACAAAAACAATTGCAGTAATAGACAATAGTAAAGTAATTGCACAGAGTCTCAAAAGCAATGATGAGATTAATTACATCTCTTTAGATGTTCCACTTGATTCAGCACTTGCCAATGCTGATATTGATGGTGTACTTCTTATCGAAGAAAGTATTCTCACTTCATCTGCAGGAGTGAGTTTATATACCAATGAGGCTTCTTCTATAACAATTGAGCAAAACATCACCTCACAAATAGAAAACACCATCGAGGAGCAACGTTTAAAAAATTATGACATTGAAAACCTTGAGGAAATACTTGATGCCGTAAAAGCAAATGTGTCGTTACAAACATATAGAAACGACCAAGAAGCGGGATCTAACGCATCATCTTCATTCCTATCCTACATCATAGGGACAATAATGACCTTCATGCTCTACATTTTCCTACTTCTTTACGGGCAAATGGTAATGACAAGTATTATTGAGGAAAAAAATAACCGCGTACTTGAAATTGTCGTATCATCGATAAAACCGGCTCAACTAATGATGGGCAAAATCATTGGCATTGGGCTCGTTGCTGTTACACAAGTACTCATTTGGGCAGCTTTAATCTCTGTAATCTCAGGATCTTTACTACCTGCATTACTTCCCACAGAAGTAATGAATGAAGTTACTGCATTCAATAATGGGACAATTGACATTAATACTGCTACAAACGATGCCGACCTTTTACACGCTCTTTCAGTGCTTGGGAATGTTGGATACATCTTATCTATTTTTGGATATTTGATGCTATTCCTTATTGGTGGATTTTTATTTTATTCTTCAATATATGCAGCCATCGGTTCTGCTGTTGATAACATTCAAGATGCAGGACAATTTCAGTCAATTGTTGTGTTCCCTATAATTATTGGTCTTATTCTTTCAATGACTGTTGTTAATGATCCAAACTCTACCCTCGCGACAATCATGTCAATGATACCATTTACGACACCGATGGTGATGATGGCTCGCATCCCATTTGGCATTGCGACTTGGGAAATTATAGTATCATTGGTTTTATTATACATCTCATTCTTATTTATGGTGTGGGTAGCAGCAAAAATTTATCGCGTTGGGATATTCATGTACGGCAAGAAACCATCAA
Organism: Muribaculaceae bacterium; assembly: GCA_017436845.1. Lineage (GTDB taxonomy): Bacteria > Bacteroidota > Bacteroidia > Bacteroidales > Muribaculaceae > RGIG4079. The sequence goes on along the minus strand of JAFSCJ010000016.1, from coordinate 291,073 downwards.
TAAAAGACCTCATTCGCTGGATAAATTACAAATAACATTACAACTATAACACAAACAGAAAGTCGCATCCTTAGGAATGCGACTTTCTGTTTTTTTAGATTGGGGTATACTTATTTTAATTTACCTTTAGTTCCTTTTACTCCACCACCAAGGCTGAAAATATTTTGATCGTAAGAGACTGTTTTCATTGCACTTTCACGCTTGCGTTTTAGTGCAAGTTGAACAAGTTTGTCCATTAGTTTGTCGAATGATAATCCTGTAGCCTCCCACAAGTAGAATGACAATGAGCCTGGAATAGTGTTGATTTCGTTAACATAGATGTTTCGCGTAGTCTTATCAATAATAACATCAACGCGACTCACACCATGACATGATAACACGCGGAATGTTTCACATGCGAGGAATTGAATACGTTTTGTTTCGTCATCGGGCAACTCTGCAGGAATGCGTTTTTGAGATGCTTGCATCCCTTTAACGCCCTTTGTTCCACCCATATATTTATCTTCATATGATAAAATTTCTCCACTCTTTATTGGTTCTTCACACACCGATGGTTGGAAGTCATCACAATCGCCAAGAACTGAACAGTTGATTTCTTGCAACTCTTCCACCATGTGCTCCACAATAATGCGTGTAGAATATTTCTCCGCCTCATCAACTTTTTCAATCAATTGAGAGCGGTCAATAGCTCGACCGATACCAACACTTGAACCAAGATTTGCAGGCTTTACAATTACAGGATAACCGATTTTTTCTTCAAGCTTAGCAATAAGTTGTTCTCGCTGTGAGAACCATTGTTTATCAGTAAACCACACATAATCAACAACAGGAACATCACAAGCCTGAAGAATCATTTTCATAGTGATTTTATCCATACCATTTGCCGATGAAAGGGTATTACATCCGGCAAATGGGATACCGGTTGATTCCAATACACCTTCAAAGATACCATCTTCACCATTTGAGCCATGAAGCACAGGGATTACAACATCAAGCTTAGTAAACACATTTGAGCCAAACAATGATTTCTTTGTTTTATAAAGGTTATAGTCGTCATATATAGGACGCATATAAACCTCTTCACATTTAGCCAAAAGTGCAGGCACATCACGATAATTAGCTACATCAAACAATGCCTCACCTGTGTACCATTTCCCTTGTTTTGATATGTATATAGGGGTTACATCATATTTTTCTCTATTAATAGCGTGCATGGCTTGCGATGCAGATATAACCGAAATTTCATGTTCAGTTGAACGCCCGCCAAAAAATACTCCGATATTAGTTTTCATATCTATTTATTATTGAATTTTTAATATTATCATTATTTAAATGTATCTGGAAGATCATTTTCATACAAGACTGTATCTCCCGGCTTTACAATTGTACCTAATAGCTGTTGAGCATCTTTAAATGAAGCTACGGCTTTCACTTTTTCTGTAGCCATACCTCCTGCAATAGCACCTTCAACCAATGCCTCACGATTGTACTCTCCCACTATTATTGCAATGTCGGCACATTCAGCTATCTTTTTACCTAACGAGTTATTATATTCAAATTGTTTATCTCCAAGTTCAATCATCCCCGGAGTAATCACTATGCGCTGTCCTTTATTAAAACGAGCAAGAACATCCATAGCCATGTGAGAGCCTGTTGGATTTGAATTAAATGCATCGTCAATGATGGTAACCCCTCCGGGAGTACGCTTCAAGTTTAATCTATGTTCTACTTGTTCAATCTTTTCTACAGCGTAACGTATTTTTTCCTCAGGAACATCAAGACGCATTGCAATTATTACAGCGGCAATTAAGTTTGAGATATTGCACTCTCCCACCAAACGTGTGTGCAATGTCAATTCTCGACCATTACCTACAATAGTAAATAATGTTCCATATTCATCATACTGAATATTCTTTGCGGTATATGATGCATTTTCAGTGGCGTTCACAGCATATCGGCAACATTCCACATTTGCAACAACTCTATTTGCGACATAAGGGAAATCATCATTTACCACAGCCAATCCATCAGATGGCAACGCATCAACGAGTTCAAATTTGGTACTTTGCACATTCTCAATTGATTTAAACGATTCTAAATGTTGTTCTCCGACAGCGGTAACGATACCCATTGACGGATGGACCAAATCACAAATCTCTTTTATATCACCTTGTTGTTTTGCACCCATCTCCACAATGAATACCTCATTATAAGGCTTAAGGTATTCTCTAATTGTGCGTATAACACCTAATGTTGTATTATAGCTACCGGGAGTCATCATCACATCATATTTTTCGCTCAAAATGCGATGTAAATAATGCTTTGTGCTTGTTTTGCCATAGCTACCTGTAATACCTATTATTTTCAAGTCAGGCATCGAAGCAAGAATACGAGCCGCATCATTATAATATTTCTTGTTTATTGATTTCTCTACAGGGCGTAATATTGTATTTGCCGCCAATACGATGATATGGGAACATATATACAACACCAATGATGTCAACGATAATGTAAATAACATCTGTTGCACATCCAATTTCCACATAAACACAACAATAAGTGCCAATATTGCAATCGATATGGTTGTCATTACTGCAAATATGCGCCAAACACGATTGGTAAACACCAATGGTTTCTTGTATTTAGCCTTAAACAATTTTTGTGAACTAACGGCAGTTGCTATCAAAATGAACAATTCGCCCATACTTGCCGGCACTGCATCAATCAAAGACAATAGCATCACAATCATTGCAAACAAGCGCACGCCCGATGTCGAATCACCACTCACTCGCAACCATTTCATGTAGCGTTCATTGCGATAGGAATTTTGTTGCAACATCATCAATGTGCGTTTATATTCAGCGCACACATTGATTAAAGCCAATATAAATACTATAAAAAATACTATTGTCATAATTCTAACTATTTAAGAAACTGCGCAAAACGGCAGCAAATTGAAATGGATTATCTAAAAAGCTATAATGACCACATCTGGGAAAAGATACGAGTCCGGCATTAGGAATTAGTCGCTCCATGATTTTTGCATCACGCAATGGCGTTGCTGTATCATTTTCACCCCAAATTAATAATGTTGGAGCCTTTATTAATGGCATTTTATCTTTCAAATCCTCATTCACTACCTTACTCAAGATAGCACGCATCATGGGTGACGCATTATTATAATCACTTGAGCCACGCTTTGCTCGCATAGCATCAATGCGTTGTTGAGCTCGCGCCTTTCCATATATTAATGGCATGAGTTTTTTACCTAACTTATAGGTATATACCTTAAAATAATATTTCAACGAGCGACGAGGCTTCACACCGGCAGCGTCAACAAGAATAAGTTTGTTTACTTTATTACGCGATGAATATAAAATACCTACTCTTCCTCCAAATGAATGACCAAGCAAAATGGGATTTTCTATATTTTCGGTCTTCACCAATTGTTCAATCAATCGAGTATATTCCTCAACGCCCCACACCTCTGACGGCTCTTGCGATTCACCAAATCCGGGGAAATCCACATTATAGACTTTGTGATTCTCCAGCGCAACCTTTTCCACACTCTGCAAAGTAGTCAAATTACACCCCCACCCGTGCATCAAGATAATGGGCGCGCCCTCTCCTTGCACAGTGTAATGAAAGTTTAAGCCGGATAATTGAATAGTTTTTTCCATCATTCTATTTATATAGCAAAGGTAAAGAAAATCTCTGTAATAACACTACAAAGCAACATAAATATAAGTAAATAATTTCTATATAAATAGCCTATTATTTTTACTTTTTCATAACTTTACAAGCCTAAAATCGAGGGGTTATGGGAAATAAGAAATTAAGTAAAAATGCAATAATCGGTTATCCGGCAGGAATAATTACAGGAATAACCTATGGATTAAATCCACTATTTGGTGTGCCATTGATGCAAAATGGAGCTTCAGTTGATTCTATTCTGTTCTTCCGATATGGAATTGCAGTATTAATTTTAGGCATATTTCTTCTATTTACAAAACAAAGTTTCAAAGTTTCAATTAATCAATTAGGGATATTAGTACTGCTTGGATTACTATACTCTTCAAGCAGTATTTTTCTATTTGAAGCATATAACTATATTGCATCAGGATTAGCTACAACACTCATATTCCTTAGTCCGGTACTTGTAGCAATCATCATGGTCTTTCTACGTAATATACCATCATGGCCTGTGTGGCTGTCTATTTTTGCAACATTTGCAGGCGTGATACTTATGACGCAAAACGACTCGTCACAAATAATAAATCCTATTGGGATGTTATTGGCTATAAGCTCTGCGTTAGCTTATTCTTTTTTTATAATAATTATAAATCGTAGCAAAAAAATCAGTTTAATCTCTAATACACTGCTAACATTCTATGCCTTGCTTACCGGGACAATAATCTTCCTTGGTAAAATTATGTTTGCCAAGGAAGGTATAACAACAGGCATCGAAGGTTATACAGCATGGGGCTATCTAATTGGCTTGGCCATTTTGCCGACTATCGTTTCAACAGCCACATTAGCCATCGCCACTCGCAACATCGGTGCTACGAAGGCTTCCGTACTTGGAGTATTCGAGCCTATCACTGCAATTATTATTGGTACATTTGTATTTGGAGAAACGCTAACAGCAAATATCGTTATTGGAATTTTGATAGCTATAATAGCTGTAACATTTATGATTATGTCTACTAAACGATAAGTTTATTATTATCAATGCCTATTACCTAAAAGATTAACCTACAGATACTATCAAAATTGGAAATAGATGAATGGGGCGACATCTTCGCTCATAAATTGGATTACAAATTGCACGACGATGATAAAAATCAACGTTTTGATAAGCCAATTTGAGTTCACAAACATCTCTCCCATTTTATCATACCATCGGCGTGGCATTGCATGCGAAAGGATAATGACTGCCATCATCACACACCACACATAACGCACCTCAAGGAATGGAGCAATGTGAGCCACACTGAAATTAGTGAATATATTCTTTATAATGAGCCAAGAATCAGTCCATGACTCAGCTCGGAAGAACACCCACAACAGCGAGACATAAACAATGGTAATGGTCCACGACAATATTTTAACTGGATAGATATTGGGGATTTTATCCAATAGAGGTTTTGTTGCCTTGTGAACAGCAAGCCCCACTCCATGCATAGCTCCCCAAAAGACAAATTTCCATGCAGCCCCATGCCACAAACCACCAATGAGCATAGTCAAGAAGTTGTTGACATAGGTCCTTGTTGTTCCTTTTCTATTTCCTCCAAGTGGGATATAAAGATAATCTCTTAACCATGACGATAACGAGATGTGCCAACGGCGCCAAAATTCCGTCAAGTTCTTAGATTTATAAGGGAATTTAAAGTTGGGACTTAACTTAAATCCCATTATCAAAGCGATACCTATTGCCATATCAGAGTATCCCGAAAAGTCGCAATAAATCTGCATCGTGTAACCTATTACACCCATCAGGCTCTCAAATCCGCTATATCCTGTGGGCGACGAAAATATCAAGTCATTATATTGTGATATATAATCGGCAATTATTGCTTTCTTTATAATCCCTAATATTATCATCCAAAACCCTAAATATATCTCTTCACGTTTCGGACGACTGTTTTGTTCCACTTGCGGAAGGAAATAATCGGCTCTGACGATGGGTCCTGCCACCAATGCGGGGAAAAACGACAAGAAGAACAGATATTCAAGCCAGGTGCGTGTGGGAGCAACACGACATTTATAAACATCTACTATGTAGCTGATTGACTGAAATGTATAGAACGAGATCCCCACAGGAAGAATTATATCTAATGGTTGGAAGTTCCCTTCAACCATCTGGTTCCAATTCCATAAAAAGAAATTGGCATATTTGAAATAGCCCAATATGCTTAACGATGTAATAATTGAAATTGCTACACACGCCTTTTTAGCTCCTTTTGATTTCAATTTCACTAAAAGGCGAGATAATCCCCAATCGAGCAACGAGGTACAAACCAACAGCAAGAAAAACAATCCGCTTGATTTGTAATAAAAATAGAGGCTGAACGCAACTACAAAGACAAGCATCTGCCAACGGCGGTTTTTCAAAACCGCATAAATGGGCATAAACAATATAAAAAGAAACCAAAATAGTCCGCTTGAAAATATCATTGGAGCTGTAGCATCATATGACAACAACTCCATTAAATTAGAAAAAATATCTTGTAATTGCATTGATTGTTAACGTTTAGGCTGTAATACTACAACTCTTTGTGGCTTAGCAGTTTTCTCTTGTGGGATGTTTAATCTGATGGGGTGAGCGCAATTTTCAGGCATCCAGCGCACAACACTATCCATCCATTGCACTGCCGATGAGCGTGTGGGGTGTGCTCCATCTTTTGCTCTATCAAAATGCATCCCATTAGATAGAAAAAAACATCCCGGTTTAGCATTTGTAGCAATCAGATCATTAATCCCGGTATCCTCTTTCCAGTTAGGTGGCCCAATCCACAAATATGGTATATCTCCGATTTGTGATAATATCGTTTTCACATACTTATCGCGTTTTTTTGCTATATCCTTCACAAACAATTCATTAGCACCCAGACATATAAACACATACGTTGGTTTAAATCTTCGGATAAATGTTTTCAATGTATCACATTCACCCCACACATTGGATGTTGAGCTATACCATATAACGGTGTTCATCTTGTGTCCATTTTCCTTGGCATATGCTGCCAAACGAGGCGATAACCCCTCCAACATTGAATCTCCTATAAACAATATATTTTGAGCCGTTGTGTCAATCGGTTGTGGCTTAAAAGTATCATCGTTGTCAATCTGTACAGTATCATCTGCCACATTGACCTCATCAACCTGTGTCAAGCGATCATACATCCCCGACGTCTTCAATTCCAGTCCACATATATTTATTGAATCAAAACTTGATGCCGTAATAAACAACAAAAATGTCAGCACCAAAATTGACCACAATCCTAAATATCCTCTTTTCATTCTTATATTAAATTTAAAGGCATCAAAATTACGAAAAATTCTACACATATATAATTTTAATATTAACTTTACGAAAATTTAATTTATCATGATTACAACTATAATTCTTTCAGCAATCCTTTTACTTTGCATAATTTTAATAATCTGGTTATTTATAGCTTTCAACAATCAGAAATCGCAATTTTCATTACTATCAACTGAGCGTGCTACATTGTCTGCTCAAGCAGAAATCTCAGGTAATAGAGCAACTGAAGCTCAAGATGAAATTCAACGTCTGCAAAATGAAATGAGTTCCTTCCGAGAAGAAAACGGAAGACTAAAAGAGCGCATCAAATTCATTGAAGAAGAGAAAGAGCGCTTATCAAAGGAGTCAGAAATTCGTTTCCAGAACATTGCAAATGAAATACTTACACACAACTCGCGCATTTTTAAAGAGCAAAATGAAACTCGCTTATCTGAAATTCTAACTCCTCTAAAAGAGAATATCGAACAGTTCAAAAAGACTATCAATGACAGCTACTCCAATGAAGCGCGTGAACGATTCTCTCTACAAGAACGCATCAAAGAGCTCATCGAACTCAATCAATCAATAAGCAAAGAAGCTAAAGACTTGACCACCGCCTTAAAAGGCAACAGCAAAGTGCAAGGCGACTGGGGCGAAATGATACTTGAAAACATACTTGAAAAATCGGGATTAGAAAAAGGACGTGAATATGAGGTCCAAGTTACTACCGACGAAAATGGGAAAACATTGCGCAACGACGATGGCACAGCCTTGCGTCCCGATGTTGTAGTTAACTATCCCGGCGATCGTCGTGTGGTCATCGACTCTAAAGTCTCATTGAGAGCCTATGTCAACTACATCAATTCAGAAACACCTGAGGAGCAAGAAACATATGCCAAACAACACTTAGCATCAGTGCGCAACCACATTGCCGAGCTACGCGACAAGAAATATCAAGACTATGTGGGTGGCGGAAAAACCGACTTTGTAATGATGTTCATACCTAACGAAGCCGCCTACATCACCGCTATGCAACTCGACTGCAAGTTGTGGCAAGACGCCTACGATGTGAGAGTTCTTCTTGTCTCCCCCACCCAACTCATCTCAGCATTGCGACTTGTAGCACAACTATGGAGCCATGATCGCCAGACACGCAACGCCATCGAGATAGCCAAAGCTGGCGGAAACATGTATGACAAATTTGTGGGATTTATTGACGACATGTATAAAATCGAGAAATCCATCAGACAAGCTCATGACAACTACCACAATGCCATGAACAAGCTCCATGAGGGCAAAGGCAACCTCGTATCCTATGCCGAAAAAATGCGCACACTTGGAGCCAAAGCCTCCAAATCACTCCCTGAACAACTAAAGAATGAAAATGAATAATTCTCAATGCCACTTATAAAAGTAACGCCCCGCATGTAAATGCGAGGCGTTATTATTTTATGATACGATGGAATTATACCCAACGTACATAAGCGAAGTCTTGACGATGTGGGAGTGCTTCGTTCTTTGGATATAGACGATAAGCATAACGGAATACTCCGGCATCGGTGAGGTTGCTCTTCAAGCCGAATGTTACGATGTTGCCTTCTTCTTTCACAATTTCAAATTGAACTGTCTCCCAAAGTTTTTCTTCACCGCTTTCTTGCTTGTAGATAACGTTTTCAAGTCCGAGGTCTTTATTCAAGCCATTTGTATCAATTGTTACTTTCACTTGATATTCTTGACCAGTCATGCTATTTGAAGTGCTTGTACCTTCAATGTTCAATACTTTGATGCCATCCCATGCCGATGCAACACGTTCTTTCCATGCAACGATTTCACGTGCTTTAGCATAGTCAGAGGCTTTAATTTCAGCTGTGCGCTTGCCTTCTTTGTTATAGAAACGATCGATATAGTCATCAATCATGCGTTTCATTGTGAAGTTAGGTGCAATGTGACCTATTGAGCCTTTGATGTATTGAATCCACTCAGGTGAATATCCCTTAGAGTTCTTAGCAAAGTACAATGGGATGATTTCGTTTTCAAGCATTGAATAGATTGTAGCAGCATCAAGTTTATCTTGTTGAGCTTGGTCAGTGAATGTGCGTTTGTCAGTCAATGCCCATCCTGCTTTTTCGTCGAAACGATATCCTTCATACCACCATCCGTCAAGCACTGAGAAGTTAAGTACACCATTCATTTCAGCTTTTTCTCCTGATGTACCAGATGCTTCAAGAGGACGAGTAGGTGTATTCAACCAAATGTCAACACCTGTTACAAGACGTTTAGCAACAATCATGTTGTAGTCTTCAAGGAAGATGATTTTGCCAAGGAATTGAGGCATGCGAGAGATCTCCATGATGCGCTTGATGAGTCCTTGTCCGGCACCATCGGCAGGGTGAGCCTTACCTGAGAATACAAATTGCACAGGGAATTGTTCATTGTTTACGATCTTAGCAAGACGATCAAGGTCGGTAAACAACAAGTGAGCACGTTTATATGTAGCAAAACGACGAGCAAAACCAATAATCAAAGCATTAGGATTGATTTTGTCTACGATTTTCATTACTGCTGAAGGATCGCCTTGGTTGGCAAGCCATTTAGCTTTGAAATCTTTCTTAACAAAGTTGATGAATTTGTTTTTAAGGAGCATGCGCATGTTCCAGATTTCTTCATCAGCAACTTTAAAGATGCCATCCCATGCTTCAGGATTACTTTGATCTTCAAATACTTGTTTACCAAGTTTTTCAGCGTAGAATTCTTTCCATTCAGAAGCTGCCCATGTAGGCATGTGCACACCGTTAGTTACATAACCCACGTGAGATTCTTGCCAATTGTAACCTTTCCAAATTCCGGCAAACATTTTCTTAGAAACTTCACCATGCAACCAACTTACGCCATTAGCTTCTTGACATGTGTTAAGAGCAAATACACTCATTGAGAAACGATCGTTTGAGCCTGGGTTTTCACGTCCCATGTTCATTAAATCAGCCCATTCAATGCCAAGTTTTGCAGGGAATTCGTTCATATATTTATAGAAGAGACCTTCATCAAAGTAGTCGTGTCCTGCAGGAACTGGAGTGTGAACAGTGTAAAGACTTGATGAACGAACAATTTCCATTGCTACGTTGAAATCAAGGTGTTCTTCTTGAACATAGTCAACAAGACGTTGCAAGTTCAATAGTGCAGCGTGACCTTCGTTACAGTGATATAATTCAGTCTTAATGCCAAGTTTCTTCAACATCAAAATACCACCGATACCAAGAAGGTATTCTTGTTTGATGCGGTTTTCCCAATCGCCACCATAAAGTTGGTGAGTAATAGGACGGTCAAACTCGCTGTTCATATCAAAGTCAGTATCCATCAAATACAAATTCATGCGACCAACGTTTACACGCCAGATGTGAGAGTATATGATGCGACCAGGATATGGCACTTCAAGAATTACAGGAGCACCATTTTCATCAACAACTTGTTCAATAGGAAGTTGATTGAAGTTTTGTGGCTCGTAGTTAGCAATTTGTTGACCATCAACTGAAAGTGTTTGAGTGAAATAGCCATGACGATAAAGGAAACCTACTGCAGTCATGTCGATACAGCTGTCAGATGCTTCCTTGATATAGTCTCCGGCTAATACTCCAAGACCTCCTGAGTATATTTTAAGTGCATTACAAAGACCATATTCCATTGAGAAATATGCAATAGACGGCACATCTTTGCGCATAGGTTTCTTCATGTATTCTTTGAATGAAGCATATGCTTTTTCAATGCGTAACATCAATTCTTTGTCAGCAATAATTTCTTGCAAACGTTCAAAACTGAGTTGTTGCAAAAGCATTACAGGATTTTCACCTGTAGCACGCCACAAATCAGGATTCAATTCACGGAAAAGAGACTTAGCTTCGCTATTCCACACCCACCAAAGGTTTTTTGCCAATTCCTCAAGAGGTTTTAGTTCTGAAGGCAAGTCTGATTTTACAGTAATGTCACGCCAAGCAGGCGCATTAGTGTTACTTACTTGTAATTTCATAAGTTAAATAATAATTGTTTAAAAATTTTCCTAATCTAATTAATTTATACACGTTTTACACAATCATTGATTGCGTTTGTGCGCATTATCAATAGCGACAGCAAACGCATCGTCATAGTAATCGATAAAATTACTCCATGATGCTTGCGATGCTGTGTTCATAGCCGCTTTACTGATTTTTGCCATCGTTGCTTCATCATTTGAAGACAACTCATATAAGGCTTGTGAAATACTTTCAGCTACAGCATTATAGTTATAATCACCTCGCGAGATAACATTCACTCCACAGGCACTAAAATCATTTTCAAATGAAGACATTATCCATTGACCAAAACCTGACAATGAGGTGGTAATGGTGGGAACTCCAAATGCAACACTTTCAAGTGGTGTATATCCCCAAGGCTCGTAATAAGAAGGAAATACAGTTGCATCCATTCCTATAAGCAAATCATAATATGTCTTATTGAATATTCCATCTGTACCATTTAGATAGCATGGGACATATATAACTGTTACATTTGAGTTTTTGTCATTTGTAAAACCGATACCATGTATGCGGGAAATAATTGGGTCACAATCCATGTTGTTGAGCCAATGTGTAATTACCGGATCATCAAGACGACATTTACGCTTCAACATCAATGCTTTTGATAAATCTTCACGCGATTCTTTCACCCATGCAGGCACCATTACATAAGCCAATATCTTGCGAGATGGATTTTGCCCACTCAACTTCGCTAATGAATCAAGAAACAAATCAATTCCCTTATTTCGATATTCACAACGACCGGATGTCGTTACAATAAATGTATCTTCTGGGTATTTGCATCCGGTCAATGAAGATGCGACATTCAATAATGCTTCACGAGCCTCAATCCTCGCATCAGCAAATTTTGACTTAGCGGGAACAAAATTTTGTTCAAATCCGTTTGGTGTAACAACATGAGGGCGAATATCCAGTAGTTGCTCACACTCAATTGCGGTAATGTCACTAACCGTAGTAAAACAATCCGCAGCATGAGCAGCAGCCTTTTCCAATGAGTGTTTTGACTGCATATTTAGTTCATCTGCCATCTGATCTCCATTATATCCGTTCAAATAGTCATATAATGGTTTGTTATTTCCACAGATGCTACGTCCTATACTTGTTGCGTGAGTTGTAAATATAGTTGCGACTTCAGGGAGCACATGTTTTACATACAATAGACCCATTCCTGTTGTCCATTCATCAAAATGAGCTATGATATTTTTGTTTTCTGTACCTTGAAATCGACATATACTTTCGATAACGAGACCTGCAGCATGAGAGAATGCACATGCTTCGTCATAATCACCATAGGCATGCAATGAATCTACCCCATACCAGTTCCACATATCTCCATAAAACGCATCTTTGACTGCATACATTGCGTCAAATTTTACAAGCACAACTATTGGTTTACCGGGAATATCCCAACGACCAACTCTGACAGTTACACCTTCGGGTAATTGGGCTTGTGACTTCCATCCCTTAAGTAATGTGCGTGATTCGACAAAAAAGGGTGATGGATTTTCTTCGGACCAAACATCCGGACCGATAAATACAGTTTTATCTTTATGTAGTTTCTGTAATGTTCTTGCTTTAGTCGATAGTACTGTATATATACCTCCTATCTTATTACAAACCTCCCAACTTGTTTCAAACAGCAGGTCAATCTTTACTGTTGCCTTATTCATTTAATCGTAGATTTACTTTTAAGCGTGCAAAGGTAGTAAAAATTTCCCATAAATCATATTTTCTTCTCACAATTAAAACGTTAACCATTTCTAATCTGTGTTACATAAAATCTAAAACTTGAAAACATTCTTATTAAATCTAATGTTTTAATGATAAACACACATTCCATATTTAGACACTATGATTACAATTGTATTTTCACATCCTTGGCACGGCAGCTTTAATCATGCCATTTTGGAAGCAGTTACAGACAAACTTGAAACCGAAAAGCTCAATTTCCAAATTATTGACCTATCGAAAGACAAGTTTAATCCGGCAATGACCTCTGAAGAACTCCGATTATATAATAAAGGAGAATCTAATTACCCTTTAACCAATAAATATCTTCGCATGCTACAACGCACAAAAGAGATCATTTTTATATTTCCTATATGGTGGGGTATGTTGCCTGCTAATTTAAAGGGATTCTTTGATAAAGTTCTATTAAAAGGTAGCTCTTTCAATTATGACGAAAAAGGAAATCTCATACCGGGATTGCACATATCTCGCACTTTAATAATCACAACATCGCAAGGAGATACCGAACTATATAAACCCTATATTGAAGGTTATTTTATTCCATATGTGCTCAATGCTGTTGGGATAAATAATGTGATATGGCATAATTGTGCCCGAACATCTCATGGTCCGGAGGAAAACCGCAAAAATTTCGTTAAAGAAATTACTGATATGGTATAAAAACTGTATTTTTGCATATAATTTATTATGCAAATACAGTTTATGGGTAAACGATATTTATTTTTTGCATCATTGTCTTATTCCTATCCCATCTTGCGACCTCTTCAAGAGGAAATTCGCCGTCGTGGAGATGAAGTAGCATGGTTTCTTGAGGACACATGTCCCGACCTTTTAACCCCTGACGAAAAAAGGCTCAATACAATTGACGAAGTGATGCAATACAATCCCATAGCAATATTTGCTCCGGGTAACTATATATATGACTTTTTCCCTGGTGTTAAAGTTCAAGTATTCCATGGATATCCCATAAATAAACGAAATGACAAAGTTGACGATCATTTCAAATTGCGCGGATGGTTTGATATATATTGCACCCAAGGAGAAAGTAGCACTATCCCTTTTAAGCAATTAGAAAATAAGCACAAATATTTCAAAATTTACGAAACTGGATGGTGCAAGACCGATAATATCTCAAACCTGATATCTACTAATTCTACTCGTAAACCAACAATCTTTGTTGCTACAACTTTTTCTAAAGGGATTAGCTCTCTTGATGTATTATATCCAACCATTAAATCTTTAGTAGAAAAAAAGGACTGGAATTGGATGATTACTATGCACCCAAAACTTCAAGACAAAGAGTTGCGACAAAAATACACAGAACTATCTACCACATTTGAAAATGTCACCTACCTTCCTGTGCTTAACGGATGGGAAGAGATGAATAATAGCGATGTATTATTATGCGACAGCTCAAGTATTATCATTGAATACATGCTATTAGACAAACCGGTAGTTACTTTCCGCAACACTAATCCGGGCAAGCATTTGATTGATGTAAAGTCAGTTAACGACATTGAAGAAGCGTTAGAAACTGCGCTTTCTCGCCCTGGCTATTTAATGCAAAATGTGCGAGAATACACCCTTTTCCATGAACGTTATCGCGATGGAAAAAACTCCTCTCGCATTCTTGACGCTGTTGATGATTTTATCTCAAACCACCAACAATCAATGAAACGCAAGCCTTTAAATCTAATACGCAAACTTAAATTGCGCAAACAACTCGGTTATTGGAAATTTTAATTATTCCGGCTTATAATCTCTATACGGCAATTCCAAATTCAAATAATGGAAACTATGCGTTCTGCGCTTATCTTTAGGCGGAAGTTGCATATAATTACCATACTCTATTGTCAAATATTCATCGGGTTGCTCTACACCATTTAACATTACTCCCTCAAACTCAATAGGAGTCATAGCACCAAATACGCTATTAAGCATATATCTTCTTTGTCGATTATAATGCTCTGACATATATTTGGACTTTTCATAATCTGACTCCATCAATATCTTCCTCATCTGTTTATGAACAAACTTTTTAGATATTGTCTTTTGTAATAAAAGAGGGACTATAGAATTTATTCCTCGACCATGTTTATATGGATCTCGGCTCAGCAAATAAAGCATTTTATACCAGAATAAATATCGCGTAAAATGCCATTTGCGTTTTATTGTTGATTCCGGGACTCCATCTAATGGAAATATATCAATAAAAACACCCCCATCAAGTTTCCTATATGTTTTTTCTATGACTGTTGTCCGTGCATCTTGCACTTTTCCATAAGGGAGAGGATAATTACTATCATATTCAGGACACACAAACTCTAAATGGGCAGGCAGCCATTCTTTTGAGTGCTCAATAAATCTCTCATAATCAGCGCGAGGCATACCCAAGTCAATATCATCATCCCAAGGGATAAATCCCTTATGTCGAACAGCCCCCAACATTGTTCCCGATACAAGATAATATCGCAAATTATGCTTCTCAAAAACAGAATGTAATGTCTTTAAATTTTCTAACAGATAGAGTTGGAGTGTGCGAATATCGTAATTTGCCATTTTTACATCTCTTTTATTAATGCTTTTAAATCTGATGAAGATATACCCTCTGTTCGTGGCAAGACTACTACTTTCTTATTATTCTCGTTACAATAATCTATTGCAGCCACAAAACCGTCATGTTTTTGATCCGGTCCTAATACTAACATATCAAAATCCACATCGCGAACAATATCTTTTACATTCTCATAAACTACAACTTGATCTACATAGCGAATTGCTCGCACCATGTAACAGCGTTCATCTGTGTTATATACGAGTTGGGCTTCAGGCTTATATTTCTTTACAACATTTGAATCTTGGACAGCAACAATTAAATAGTCTCCCAAAGATTTTGCTTTGCGAAACAACTCTACATGTCCAACATGTAATAAATCATAAACACCAACAGTTAGAACTTTTTTCATCTTTCAATATTATTTCGCAAAGATACAAATTTATAATATTATTTAAAATAACATGGGCACGCATCTCTATTAGACACATGCCCACATTAATTATTATGAAAAGCTGTTGTTAATTATTTTTCACTTTTACTCTTGAGACTCCACTCTCATATATTTTTGTTTTTCCTGAAGCTGTTGCCGAAATGTAAGATGCACCACTTGCGTCTGCCGACAGATTGATAATTTTCATATCATCAGCATCGATAGATGATGCACCACTCGCATCAAAATCGGCATTTCTTGTTGCCCCCTTAATCACAGCATTTGATGCTCCACTTGCATCTACCGATAAATCTTCGCAAACCACATTAAGTGTAACATGTGAAGCCCCACTAAGATCAACATCCAAATCCTTTGCATACACAACTCCACTCACTTTAACGCTTGAAGCACCACAACATTCAAGATTAACATCGTCATGCTTGATATCTCCATTATATATCATTTTACAACATCCTGAAACTTCTATTTTATTTAACGGAGATTGTCCTATTACTGTGCATTTAAGTTTATGATTAATATTGTCACCATTGATACCCAAATTCAATCGGTTATTTTTAACTTTAATTTCTATTTTATCAATAATTTCCTCGCAGACTTCATATATTACTTTATTTTCATCTCCTTGAGTATAAACTACCTCTGTTATTGCACACGCCGATAGTGCATCAAAGTCATTAACGTTAATTGTATCTGATATCATAACATGGTTATGACATTCCGTTGAAGATGAGTCTCTATAAAAATTAAAATTACACGAACTTAAAACTACATTAGACAGAAGTACACTTGCTATTAAAATTATTTTTTTCATTGGTTTATTGTTTTTGGTTTATATTCTTTAGACGCAATGAGGGCTGAAATGGTTACACATCTCAGCCCTCATTTTAGTTAAAAAAGGTTATCTCCTATCTTATGAATAGCAACTCCCGGTATTTGGGCAACGGCCACATCTCATTATCAACCATTAACTCTAATTTATCAATATAGTCTCTTATTGTATCCATACATGGCACTACATTGTCGTGATATGCAATAGCTTTTTCCCTCTCACACTCAATGCGATTAGCCATTTTGCGGGCTTCAACCATTTTCGCAACCTCAGCCTTAATTACAGCCATATATTCCGAAATAGTTTCTATGGTTGCAATATCTTGCGATGTTATATTTTCACCTTTATTTTTATCAAAAAGTGTTTTCAATTTAATAACATGATCAACTAAATGCGATTGATAACGAGTTGCAATAGGGATAATGTGATTTAATGCCAAGTCTCCAAGTACACGAGCCTCTATCTGAATTTTCTTTGTATACATCTCCCATTTAACCTCATTTCTAGCATGCAATTCTATTTCAGAGAATACTCCGGCAGATTTGAACATATCAATAGATGATTGTTTCAGATATGCATCAAAAATCTTGGGAACATTAGTTTCACAATCAAGACCTCGGCGAGCAGCCTCCTCTTTCCATTCATCGCTATAACCATTCCCATCAAAATGAATGGACTTAGATTGTACGATTAAAGTTTTTATCTCTTCCAAAAGAGCGTGTTGTAATGACTCTCCACGTTCTATACGAGCATCTACTTTTGTTTTAAATTCAGTCAGTTGCTCTGCAACAGCAGCATTCAACGCAATCATAGCTGATGCACAATTAGCCGATGAACCCACTGCACGAAACTCAAATCTATTACCGGTAAAAGCAAATGGAGATGTGCGGTTTCTATCGGTATTATCAACCATAATTTCAGGAATCTGCGATACACCAAGATTCAATCCTTCCTTACCGGCAAAATCGATTAGTTCATCTTTGTTGCTTTTTTCAAGACTGTCCAAGATTTCACCAAGCTGTTTTCCTGTAAATATTGAAATAATAGCCGGAGGTGCTTCATTGGCACCTAATCGATGGGCATTTGTCGCTGACATTATCGATGCCTTTAACAATCCATTATGACGATGTACTGCCGCCATAACATTTACTACAAATGTAATAAATTGCAAATTGTCCTTCGGCGTTTTTCCTGGCGCGAATAATTGCACACCTGTATCTGTTCCAAGACTCCAATTGTTGTGCTTTCCTGAGCCATTTATTCCTGCAAATGGTTTCTCGTGAAGAAGTACACGGAAATTATGACGACGGGCAACCTCAGCCATGATTGTCATCAACAACAAATTGTGGTCATTAGCTAGGTTTGTTTCTTCATATATTGGGGCCAACTCAAATTGGTTTGGCGCAACCTCATTGTGGCGAGTTTTTGCAGGTATTCCAAGTTTATGGCACTCTATTTCCAAATCAAGCATAAATGCCTCAACACGCGATGGAATAGCACCAAAATAATGGTCCTCCAATTGCTGATTTTTTGCGCTTTCATGCCCCATCAATGTGCGACCTGTCATAACCAAATCAGGACGAGCCGAATATAATGCCTCATCAACCAAGAAGTACTCTTGCTCCCATCCTAAATAGGAAATAACATGCTTCACATTTTCATCAAAATATCGAGCGATTGCCGTTCCGGCTTTGTCAATGCTATTTATTGCTCTTAACAATGGAGTTTTATAGTCAAGTGACTCTCCGGTATAGGATATAAATATCGTAGGAATACAAAGTGTTTTACCTAAAATAAATGCCGGAGAAGATATATCCCAAGCAGAATATCCACGTGCCTCAAAAGTGTTGCGAATTCCACCATTTGGGAAGCTTGAAGCATCGGGCTCTTGTTGCACCAATAATTTGCCGGCAAATTTTTCAACAACCCCCTCTTCTTGCAATTCAATAAAAGCATCATGTTTTTCTGCTGTTCCATCTGTCAACGGATGAAACCAGTGAGAATAATGGCGTGCACCATTATCAATAGCCCATTGTTTCATGCCGGCAGCCACACTGTCAGCAACCTCTCGTGATATATGTTCCTTATTATCTATTGCTTGTACGAGTGCATCATAAGTTTCGCGAGGAAGATATTCCAACATTTTTTTACGGTTGAATACATACTTTCCATAATATTCTTCCGGACGTTCAACCGGAATTTCAACCGGTATAGCTTTACGATCGAATGCTTCCTCTATTACTTTAAATCTTAAATGCGACATAATTTTAGTCTGTTATAGAAAATTTGCACGAAATTAAAAAATTTCCATCAATCCATCACTAACTGCACGAAATTATTTACATCTTATTTATAGTTTAAGATTATAGGAAATCTCTCATTATTTTGTATCTTTGGCATTGCGTAAATAATATATACATCATACTTTACATTTTATGAAACACTTTATTTTATCAGTGGCTACAGTAATTGTAGCATCAACGGGGTTATTTAGTTGTACCAATACCCCCGAAGAAACGACAAAAACCAATGATGATGTAATTCTTCATGCTTGGTCATGGTCATTCAATACCATTGCCAATAACATGAAAGATATTGCTCAATCAGGTTATGATTATGTCCAAACATCTCCGGCAAATACTTGTTTTGTTGGTGACAATGGAGGAATGGCATTGTTCAGCCAAGACGGGGATTCAGTCATGGGCAAATGGTACTACTACTATCAACCCATCGATTGGAAAATAGGTAATTACATGCTTGGCACTCGTGATGAATTTATTGCAATGTGTGATAGTGCAAAAAAATATAATGTCAAAGTTATTGTCGATGTACTACCTAATCATACAGCTGTAGATCACACAGCGGTAACGGTTGCTCTTGATAGTGCTGTTGGTGGACATGAGAATCTATTCCATGCCAACGGTTTTAAAAACATCACCCAATGGAATGATCGTTATGAATGTACTACCGGAATGATGGGCGGGCTACCGGATGTTAACACTGAAAACCCCGATTTCCAATATTATTACATGCAATATGTAAACGACCTAATCAGTTGTGGAGCAAGAGGTTTCCGTTATGACACAGCCAAGCACATCGGTTTACCATCAGATCCTCTTGATGAAAAATCAGAAAAGAACAACTTTTGGGACATTGCTACAGGTCGCGAACCAATCAGAGATATAACACTCCTAATGCCCGATAGTCTGTTTATATATGGAGAGGTGCTTCAAGACAAAAATGTAAAAGAGGAAGAATATGCCGAATATTTCAGCCAAACAGCAAGTGCCTATGGTCACGCCCTTCGTAACGCATTAAATGCCCATAATTATTATGCCGACTCATTAACGCATTGGCACCACAAAGTTTCTCCCGAAAAACTTGTAACTTGGGTTGAATCTCATGACACCTATTGTAATGCCCATGAATCAGCCAACATGACTGACGAACAAGTGCGCATGGGATGGGTTTTCCTTGTAGCACGTCAACAAGGCACTCCCCTATTCTATAGCCGTCCTGCAGGAAGCACTCGTGAAAACTATTGGGGTAATAACCGCATAGGAGAACGTGGCAATAATGAATTCAAACATCCTGAAGTTATCGCCGCAAACAAATTCCGCAAAGCAATGAGCGGACAACCGGAAAGTGTAATTATTTCAGAAAATGGAGCCGTTATTGAAGTTAATCGTGGGAATAAGGGTATTGCTTTAATAAACATTTCAAAGGCAATCCAAAATATTTCGCTCGAAACGACTATTTCTGATGGCACATATACCGATAAAGTTCATAACACAACATTCAGTGTCGTTGATGGTAAAATATCAGGTGAACTTGCACCACTAACATCTTATATTATATACTAATCATTTTATAATTCAATAAATAAAGGGGATCAGATTGGTCCCCTTTATTAGTATATACAGATTACATCATTTCTTAGATATTCTCCATATTGTTCCTTCTATCATAGAAACATATACATCACCTGTTTTCAAATCAACATCTATACCATTTACCTCCGATACGCCCAAGGGCAATGACCATATAACTGATTTTGTTTTAGGATTAACAGCAGTAACGAGACCTCGACGAGAGCCGGCATAAACAACACCTTTACTTTCTGCTACAATACAAGGAGCATGTTCATAACCAAGCCCCATATCAACCAGCCACAATTCATTAAATTCATTCCCTTCAGTTGATACAGCAACCAATTCGCCATCCATTGTTTTAGCATAAGCACATTTTCCATCACTGCTCACACCAAGACTTTCTCGATACTTGTGGTCTTTGTTTCTCCATATTGTTTCCCCCGTCTTACGATCTATTGCTGTCATGTAACGATCAGGAGCGACAATTATAACTTTATCATCGGCTACTACCGGCACGACATTACCCGGTCCAAGTTGATTGTTTTTCTTCCCATTGTTCCATTTCCATTTCAGTTGACCATTTTTTGCATCAATACAATACAAATACGTATCCCATGCGCCAAACAACAAGTCATTACCGGCTACGACCGGAGCAGCTTGACAATAGTTATTAATAGAGTCATATCGCCAAATCAGATTTCCTGTTTTGACATTCCATTTCTCCATTTTTTTGTATCCACCTTGATAATAATCATTCTTTAGACACAATCCATCTGCAACATAAGGTCCATCTGATGTTATTCGTTTTACCACTACACCTTGTTTTTTATCAATCCATAGTAGCTCCTTTGTCGAAGATGGTATCACGACAAAATCATTATTAAACGCAATAGGGCGAGCAAATAGAGATGCTCCGGTATTTATTTTCCACAACTCGTTTCCACTTTTTTTATCAATAGCTTTTGCAACACCAAGAGAATTTCCAAAATAGATGGCATCATTATCTATTCCAAGGCGAGTAAATATTGATGCACTATCAGTATGAATTTTCTTGACACTATAACCGTCGGGAATACTGAATGTTGTATTATATTTTTCTTGAATTGGAGATATTTGCGTATCAATAGCAAATGCCTTTACTTTTACAGGCTCTTTTTCAAGTTGTTTATTATAAAAGAACACCGAATCAGCTGTTACGTCCATTATTGTGTAACCATAATCGCCATTTTTTTTATCCAACGAGCGCACCATCATACAATCGATATCACCACCTTTATAATATTCATATTTGTGATAATGCCCATTGACATGAGCCACCACCGGATAATTCTCCAAAACTTTTACATAATCAATATAATTATCCAAATCTTTCATCAATGGATAGTGATTAAACGACACGACACGTTTACCCTCTTTTACTCTTTCTCTAAGTGTAGAACTCAACCAATGTAAATCCTCTTGTTTAATGTGTCCGTCTCCCATTTTCATATATGGACCGCAAGCAATACCCACGATTACCAAGTCATCAACCTCTGTAACAAAGCGGTCATTACCCCACAAGTCAAAAATAGTTTTTGTGGCACTTTGCGACCATGTTGTTTCATGATTTCCAGGCAACACATATAATGGATGTTTTATTTCATCAAGGATAGATTTCACATTTGATAATTCACGATCAGAACCTTCATTTGTCAAATCTCCATTCATAACAACAATTTCAGCAGCCAATGAGTTAATTTCTGTCACCGCTTCTTTCAATTTTGATTCACACTCATTACCAGGCACGACATGAACATCAGCAAGCACCACTATGCGCGTAGCCTGCATTATGAATGGAGCAACAAATGCCAATACTCCCAATAGTAATTTTCTTAAATTCATATTTATATTATTTTAGATTTTCAAATTTTGAGATTTGAGTGTAAAGATAGACAATTAACAGCAAATATTTATTACTTTTGTAACAGTTTTCATTATGAAAAGAATTGACCGCGAAACTGTACAAAAGATTTTGGATGCTGCCGACATTGTTGAGGTGGTAAGTGATTTTGTGCATCTAAAACGCCGAGGAGCTAACTACATGGGGCTTTGTCCATTTCACAATGAGCGTACCCCTTCATTTGCTGTTTCAAAGACAAAAGGCATATGTAAATGCTTTAGCTGTGGCAAAGGTGGTAGTCCGGTAAACTTTATTATGGAGCATGAGCAGATGACCTTCAATGAAGCTCTGCGATATCTCGCAAAAAAATACAACATTGAGATTGTCGAACATGAAATGAGTGAAAAAGAGCGTGAAGAGGAATCTGAACGCGAAAGCATGATGGCTGTCAATGAATTTGCTCTATCTCATTTTGAAAACAACCTCATCAATACCAATGACGGAAAAGATATAGGACTAGGTTATCTGCGTGAACGTGGAATTTCCGATGCCATGATTAAACGCTTCCATCTTGGGTATTCTCTTGAACAAAGAGATGCGTTGTATAAAGATGCGACATCTCATGGCTATAACGAAAAATTCCTCATATCAACAGGATTATGCATTAAAAATGACAACAATCAAGTATATGACAGATACAAAGGGCGTGTAATTTTTCCTATTTTCGGAATTTCAGGGAAAGCCATTGCTTTTGGAGGTCGCACTCTTTCCCAACGAAAAGATATTGCGAAATATGTAAACTCCCCTGAGTCAATCATATATCACAAAAGTTCTGTTTTATATGGTTTGTATCAGGCCAAACAAGCAATAGTAAAACATGACAAATGTATTCTTGTAGAGGGTTACATGGATGTTATTTCAATGTTCCAATCAGGAATAGAAAACGTTGTTGCTTCATCAGGAACATCTCTAACTGAAGGGCAAATACGACTCATTCATCGCTTTACCGAAAATGTTACTGTCATTTATGATGGTGATGCAGCAGGGATTAAAGCATCTTTACGAGGGATAGATATGTTACTTGCAGAAGGGTTAAACATCAAAGTTCTTCTACTTCCCGATGGAGACGATCCCGACTCATTTGCACGCAAACATTCGGCTCAAGAACTTGCCGATTATATCAAAGAAAACGAAACTGACTTTATCCGTTTTAAGACTTCAATTCTATTAGAAGGAGCAGAAAACGATCCAATCATAAAATCTAAAGTAATAAATGATATTGTTAGGTCTATATCGTTTATCCCCAATAATATTACTCGCTCAGTCTACGTTAAAGAGTGTAGCCGAATGCTTGAAATTGATGAGAAAGTTTTAAATCTTCAAGTTGCAAAACTTCTTAACGAAAGAGTAGAAAAAGAAGTCGGGAAAAGAACTCAAGACCAAACATTTTATCCTACAATAGACGAAATCGAAATAGCCCATCGTCAAACGACTGAAAAAGACAGCCCGACAACTCAAACAAACATTAATAATGCAGCAATCCTATACCCTCACGAAAAAGAGGTATTGAGATATGCATTAAAATATGGTGCCCTTGATTTGTGTGAAACATGCGACGAAAACGGCAATTCTTACCCTATAAAAGTTATTGAATATATTGCTCAACAATTGCAAAGCGATGATATCTCATTTTTAAATCCATTATTCGCTTCTACATTTGAAGAAGCATTAAAAACAATAAGGACTACATGGAAAGAGGATTTCGCTCGACAAATAGCAATATTAGAGAAACAACGAGAAGAAAAAATAGCCAATGGCATTGACGAAATACGCAAAAATGCCATTGACTTAAACAGCATTACTGCCCAAGAGAAAAAACTGACTGAGCGTGTAAATAACGAATACCTACAAGACATAACTGATTTCAGTGCGTTGTATATAGAAAAATTACTGATTTCATCGCCCAATGACAATATCCGTCGCATCACAACCGACCTTGTGAGCGAGCGACACATTCTCAGCAAAGTTCACACAAAATATGCCAAAATAGAAACAGAACAAGATCGTCTGACCGATCTTGTACCTCGTGCAATTTTGGGGTGGAAAGATGCCATTCTCGACTGCAACATTCGCGACATACAAAATCAGTTAAAAGACAAAAACATTACTCTAAATCCTAATGTCACTCGCGAGTTAATGGCTAAAAACATTGAACTAAATCTCATAAAAAAAGAACTGGCTAAATATCTTGGAGAACGCATCATAGCTCCACGGAAATAACACTAAATAAAATAAATCATGAAACGATTAGGATATTCCCTTTTATATCTTGCTTCAGTACACATTATTGCATTAGTTATTTTCTTTATTTTCAGAATATCCTTGTTTTTTTCAATTGGATATGAATTCCCATTAGAAATAGGATTTACGACAAAATCTATTGCTTTCATAAAAGGATTATGGTTTGATAACGTTATAGCATGCTATATAATGGTTCTTCCATTAGTCATTGTGTGCATTGCAAGTCTATTCAAAAAAATTCCAAAAGCAATATTCAACACATGCACTATAATTTTAGGGGTATTGTTTTCTGTAACATTCCTTATCTCAGCCGCTAACATTCCCTACTTCGACTATTTCTTCAATAATATAAACTCCTCCATTTTTAATTGGATGGGATATGGAACAACCACAGGAGGCATGATTTTTGAGGAAGCGTCCTACTATATTCCAATCATCGGATTTATAATTATTGTCGTTCTATTTTGGTTTGTTCTAATAAAGATTACAAACAAATTTTATTTAATAACATCACGCCTTTTTCCTCCCAAAGGATTAAAAGGTTACACACTATCCATTCTTACAAGCATAGCATGTATAAGTTTATGCATATTTGGTATTAGAGGTCGCACAGGCTACAACCCCATAAAGGTGAGTCAGGCCTACTATTGTCAAGACCCATTTTTAAACCAATTGGGAATAAACCCGACATTCAATCTACTGACAAGCACACTTGACGATATGCGCAAAGAGAATAAACCGATTGAGCTCATTTCCGATGATGTAGCAATCAAAAACGCTCAAACTTTGCTCAATCGTCAAGGAATTAACGACATATCCCCCATCGCACGTAGAATACAGTCAAACGACAGCATCAAATGCGCTAAAAATATTGTCATTATACTAATGGAGTCAATGTCGGCCCACCTAATGAGATCATTTGGGCAAGAAAAAAACCTAACTCCCTACCTTGATAGCCTATACGACACTTCCCTCTCATTCAAAAACTTCTATTCATCCGGGCTACACACCAATCATGGCATATATGCTACATTATATTCATTCCCGACAATAATGAAACGTAACGCAATGAAAGGGACTACAATACCGGTATATTCCGGGTTGCCTACAGTGCTTGCGGAAAACGGCTACCACAACATGTTTTTCATGACACATGAATCTCAATATGACAACATGAATGGATTTTTCCGCACAAACGGATTTCATGAAATATATGCCGAAGAGAATTATCCTGCAGAAAAACGAGTAAACAGTTTTGGCGTTCAAGATGATTTCTTGTTTTCCTATGCCCTACCCATCATTTCAGAACGGGCAAATACAGGCAAACCATTTTTCACCGTTTTGCTAACTATCAGCAACCATCCACCCTATATTGTTCCTCCACATTTCACACCTAAAAACAAGGAAGTACAAGATCAAATTGTCGAATTTGCCGATTGGTCAATCAGCGAATTCATGAAGAAAGCCAAAGAAGAATCATGGTATGATAACACAATATTTGTACTGCTCGGCGATCATGGAAAACTTGTAGGCTCACCCGAATGCGAAATGCCACAAGCCTACAATCACATACCCCTCATAATACATGGGAAAGATATCACACCGGAAATCAGAAATGATTTTGCCGGACAAATAGATGTTGCCCCAACAATATTGGGAATGTTAGGCATCGACTACATACAAAACAACTTCGGCATCGATCTCAATCAAGAAAAACGACCATACGCATTCTACACTACCGACAAGCACATAGCCGCTCGTGACTCATCACGACTATACATCTATGAACCATCAGAAAACATTGAATTCTTTTACAACCTAAGCCATAGTGGAATGATAGAAACTGAATGTGACAGTTCATTCCAAAGAATGAAGGATTATTGCTTTTCAATGCTCCAAAGTGCGCAATTTTTGACAAAAAACAAACTAACACTCGACAAAGAAGAAGAAAAGGCAAACAAATAGCCGTTTTTTCTTTTGCCATAATATAAAATATTACTACATTTGTGAGGATTAACCTAACCCTCTCAACAGAGGGCTATAACCATAAAAATTTTATTTCTAAACTATAATTTAATACCCAATCATGGCAGAAAAGAAAGAAAAACTGTTCGATCAATTTCCTGCTGTCTCTACTGAAGAGTGGAAAGCCAAGGTTGACGCTGACTTAAAAGGCGTACCCTTTGAAAAGAAATTGGTGTGGAGAACAAACGAAGGGTTCAATGTTCAGCCAATGTATCGCGCTGAAGATATTGAAGACCTCAAAACAACTGATTCTCTTCCCGGAGAATACCCCTACATTCGCGGTACTCGCACAGAAAACGACTGGTTAACTCGTCAAGAAATCATTGCAGAAACTCCCGTTGAAGCAAATGCTAAAGCCATCGAAGTTATCGGTAAAGGTGTAACATCTCTTGGTTTTAAAGTTAAAAATGCCAACGATGTAGCTATTCTTCTTAAAGACATCGACCTTACTAAAATCGAAATCAACATTTGCTCATGTATCAAACATGTCTCTGAAGTCACAACTGCTCTTGTTGCCGCTGTAAAAGCTGCCGGAGCTGAAGCATCCTTCAAAGGTTCTATTGATTTCAACCCTTGGAAAAAAGCATTGAAACATGGCATCGAATATCCCGGTGATATCGCTAAAGATGCTATTCAACTAATGGAAATCGCTAAAGATGTTCCAGGATTGCGTCTATTTGCTGTTAATTCAGTAATGTTCAACAATGCCGGTTCATACATATTCCAAGAACTCGGATATGCTCTTGCATGGGGTGCTGAATGGCTCACAATGCTCACAGAAGCTGGCGTTGCTGTTGATGAAGTTGCTAAACGCATCAAATTCAACATGGGTATCTCATCTAACTATTTCATGGAACTTGCAAAATTCCGTGCTGCTCGCATGTTGTGGGCTCAAATCGTTGAGCAATACAAACCAGCATGCAAATGTTCTTGCAAGATGATGGCTAATGCTGTTACATCTACATTCAACATGACTATCTTTGACGCTCATGTAAACCTACTCCGTAGCCAAACCGAAGCTATGTCAGCTGCACTTGCAGGCGTTGACTCTATTACAGTTACTCCTTTTGATGCTACATATAAGACTCCAGATACATTTTCTGAACGCATCGCCCGCAATCAACAATTCCTTCTTAAAGAAGAAAGTCATCTTGACAAAGTTGTTGACCCTGCCGGTGGTTCTTACTATGTTGAAACACTTACTGCATCAATCGCTCAAGAAGCTTGGAAACTATTCCTTGATGTAGAAGAAAAAGGTGGTTTTAACGCTAATGTTAATAATGGCGCTATCCAAGATGCTGTTAACGCATCATCAGAAAAACGTCATGGCGACATCGCTAAACGCAAAGAAATCCTTCTTGGGACAAACCAATATCCTAACTTTGGAGAAATGGCTGCCGACAAGATTGTCAAAGGCGAATGCAAATGCTGTTGTGGCGAAAAAGCTGAAGGCAAAGGATTGTCAACAAAACGCCAAGGAAGCGACTTTGAAGAATTGCGCCTTGCAACAGAAGCTGCAGCTAACCGTCCTAAAGTATTCATGTTGACAATTGGAAACCTTGCAATGCGTCTTGCTCGTTCTCAATTCTCTTCTAACTTCTTTGGATGTGCAGGATATGAAATCATTGACAACCTCGGATTTAACACTGTAGAAGAAGGCATTAACGCCGCTATCGAAAAACAAGCTGACATCGTTGTCATCTGTTCAAGCGACGATGAATATGCAACTCTCGCACCTGAAGCATTCAAGGCTCTTAACGGCCGTGCTGAATTTGTTGTTGCAGGCGCACCTGCTTGCACCGAAGAATTACAAGCTCAGGGTATCACTAACTTTATTCATGTTCGTAGCAACGTGCTTGAAACTCTTCAAGCATTTAATGCCAAACTTCTTAAATAATCCACAACAATGAGACCTGATTTTAAAACAATAAATATTACAGCCGATGCATTTGGAGCTCAACATGCTCCTATCGCACAAGGCGAAGAATGGCTTACTCCGGAACTTATCCCAGTAAAGCCCATCTATACAAAAGATGACCTCGAAGGGCTTGAACACCTAAACTATGTTGCCGGTCTTCCTCCATTCCTTCGTGGACCATATAGCGGTATGTATGCTATGCGTCCTTGGACAATCCGCCAATACGCAGGCTTCTCTACTGCTGCCGAATCAAATGCTTTCTATCGTCGTAACCTTGCTTCAGGGCAAAAAGGGCTTTCTGTAGCATTTGACCTTGCTACACACCGAGGTTATGATGCTGACCACGAACGCGTTGTTGGTGATGTTGGTAAAGCAGGTGTATCTATCTGCTCACTTGACGACATGAAAGTATTGTTTGATGGTATCCCCTTGAACAAAATGTCAGTATCAATGACAATGAACGGTGCCGTTCTTCCTGTACTTGCATTCTACATCAACGCCGGTCTTGAACAAGGCGCTAAACTTGAAGAAATGGCAGGTACTATCCAAAACGACATCCTTAAAGAATTCATGGTGCGTAATACATACATCTATCCACCTGAATTCTCTATGCGCATTATCGCTGACATCTTTGAATACACTTCACAAAACATGCCTAAGTTCAACTCTATCTCTATCTCAGGTTACCACATGCAAGAAGCAGGTGCAACTTGCGACATTGAGTTGGCTTACACTCTTGCCGATGGTCTTGAATACCTTCGTGCCGGAGTTAACGCAGGTATGGATATCGATGCATTTGCTCCTCGCTTGTCATTCTTCTGGGCAATCGGGATGAACTTCTTCATGGAAGTTGCTAAGATGCGTGCTGCTCGTATGCTTTGGGCTAAGATTGTTAAACAATTCAATCCTAAAAACCCAAAATCACTTGCTTTGCGTACACACTCTCAAACATCTGGTTGGTCTCTTACTGAGCAAGATCCTTTCAACAACGTTGGTCGTACATGTATTGAAGCGATGGGAGCAGCTCTTGGGCACACTCAATCTCTTCACACCAACGCTCTTGACGAAGCAATCGCACTTCCAACTGATTTCTCTGCGCGCATTGCTCGTAATACTCAAATTTATATCCAAGAAGAAACCTACATTACTAAAGAAATCGACCCATGGGCTGGTTCTTACTATGTAGAATCTTTGACTAACGAAATCGCTCACCGCGCTTGGGAACACATCCAAGAAATCGAAAAACTTGGTGGCATGGCAAAAGCTATCGAAAGTGGTCTTCCAAAACTTCGCATCGAAGAAGCAGCTGCTCGCACTCAAGCTCGCATTGACTCTGGTCGTCAAACTATCGTTGGTATCAACAAATATCGTCTTGAACACGAAGATCCAATCGATATCCTTGAAATCGACAATACAGAAGTGCGCAAAGACCAAATCGCTCGTCTTGATGCAGTTAAAGCTGAACGTGACGAAGCAGCAGTTAAAGCAGCTCTTGAAGCGATTACAGAATGTGTTCGCACTAAAGAAGGTAACCTTCTTGACCTCGCTGTTAAAGCTGCCGGTCTCCGTGCTACTCTTGGTGAAATTTCAGACGCTTGCGAAGCTGTCGTAGGTCGTTATAAAGCAGTAATTAGAACTATTTCAGGCGTGTATTCAAGTGAAACTAAGCAAGATCCTGACTTCGTTAAAGCACAACAAATGTGTGAGGAGTTTGCTAAGAAAGAGGGTCGTCAACCACGTGTTATGATTGCGAAGATGGGACAAGACGGACACGACCGTGGTGCAAAAGTTGTTGCAACCGGTTATGCCGACTGCGGATTTGACGTAGATATGGGACCATTGTTCCAAACTCCTGCTGAAGCAGCTCGTCAAGCAGTAGAAAATGACGTACACGTTCTCGGTGTATCTTCACTTGCTGCCGGACACAAGACTCTCGTTCCTCAAGTAATTGAAGAATTGAAGAAACTTGGTCGCGAAGACATCTTAGTTGTTGCAGGTGGTGTTATCCCGGCACAAGACTACGACTTCCTATACAAAGCAGGTGTCGCTGCAATCTTCGGTCCTGGTACTCGCATCCCTGTTGCTGCAATCAAGATGCTTGAAATCCTCATGGAAGAATAAAACAATCTAAATTCCATACTAAGAAAACGCTGGTGGAAATCCACCAGCGTTTTCTCATTATATAATGATTGACTACAATCAAATAAATTTAAGGATACATATATCTACTTATTATTAAATTGTCCAGGTAATCCTATAATATTCATACTATTTGTCCAAAAATCAGGTAGAATTTTTTGAAACTCTTTAACAATATTATTTGTAGGATTAAGTTGAGACCACTTACTTTGTTTCATCTTAGCTCCAACTATATATTTTGCATATAATTCAAATTCTATAGTGTAACAATTTTTAAATTCTTGGTCAGTTGAATATGTAATATAATATCTATTACTATATGGTGTATTTTGTTCTGAATAAGTTTTTACCTCTCCTTGATTAATATCTGATTCCGAATTTAAATCAAATCCCCAGTATTCAATATCTGAAACCGTTTTGAATTTAGCTTTAGTTTCAGACAAACGTATATACTTATAATCAATAAGATTTGCTCTCGAACGTGGTCCAATTGCAAGAAAACGATCCACAGAATAACTTTCTGAATGCGAAGAAGATGAAGAATTTCCTAACCCTACACCAATTACTCCTATACTAAGACCAATACCTCCACCAACGCTATTTCCATGAGAGACCGTTGTTTGTTTATTATCAAAGTACGATTTTGTTTCAGCATTATTAAATCGCCTAAAACAACTTGCTCTATCAATGTAAATTGGATTATCGGTTTTATTTACTAATAATATTGTATAGCCTATTTTCACTTTCCACCCACCATCATAATATTCAACAGCCTCTGGATTTATAATTACGCTTAACTCATTTGTTGAAATAATAGACGAATCTGTAAATGACATTATAGGAAAGAAATCTTTTGATTTCTTATTTGATTTCTTTAAATTTAGTCTTGGCAAATTGGAATACATTGTCTTTTTATCATCATTATCCGATGCCGGTTTCGCTTTAATTGGTCCATTTTTAGATTGTTGCACATTAGATTCTATTTTTGTCGACTCAAATTTATCGATATCTCCATTTGCATACTTTATTGAAAGCACATCCTCTTTACTCATTGAATATAAAGGACCTTCAAGATTCGAAGATTTTCTATACTTAATTTCATTAGTTAACACCTCTACAACAACACCATTAATAATATCTCCATTTCGTAAAATAATAAGATCATCAGCGAAAATTTTCACTCCTGAAGCAATTACAAATGATAATAATAGTAATAAAATTTTTTTCATTGGTTTAAGTTTTTTGTGCTTCTCAATCCCCGGGGAAACTAATTACATTTGGGTATAAAAAAGGTGTGAGGATTGTATCTCTGTCCTATCCTGTATTCAGGTCTTGGCATACCTATTCCGTGGATAAGACGACAGCCCCACACCGATAAAGCATATACAGCACCCTTCTCGGGCATGGGTATAGCTACCGATGCAGGTGTCATCGTCATATTATCTTCACGGAATTTCAGACGGCCAAGTTTGAATACAGAAGATAAAATTTCAATAACACCTTTTTTCGATGGATTACTCCATCATTTCAACATATAAGTTGAAATCAGTGATGGCTGCCTCTGCAACCCTTTTTTGATTTCTTATTGCAAATATACACAAATTTATAATACGAAACATTTCATACTATATAATTCATCAGACACCACTTGAAAATTTATCGTTTAATACATTAATAATTTTGTTAAGACACGTTTTTAACGATTTGCTGGATTTGTGAATAAATATTTCATACTAATTTAAACTTTTTATTGATAAACGATAAAAAATATTAAAATTCGAGAGATATTTATTATTTTACGATAAATTATTTATACTTTTGTTTATCGAAAAACGATAAATAACAAACATCATTAGCGCGCATGAATCTGATGTTTATCGTTTGGGACTATTAATAAATGTATAACCTAATAATTTATCTTTATGGAAACGAAAAAATATTACCGACCAATTTTAATTTTAGCAATTATCGTCTCTCTATGTTCTCTTTTTTGGTTATATTGGACTATAGGACGCACTATTTTCACTCTCGAGGATGACGGTCTTCCCCTTAGAGAAGGATATGAAACTTGGCAAATTGCAATCATAACAGGTTACAGCATTTTTGCCATCGTGTTAGTAGCAATTCAGATGATATTTGTGATAAAACAACTAAAAAGTATCAGAAACGGCATTTTGTTTGATAAATCAAATGTGAAATATATATTGACATGGGGAATTATTTGGGTTTTCTATGATTTTTGCGCCGGCAACATTGGACAAATGATTTATAACGAAGGGTTTAATGAAATCACTATTCATGGGACGTTAATAGGGATTCCTACGATAGCAATCACGTTTGCAATACTCTATAAAATGGCTGCCGATGTTGCAACAGAAAACAATCTCACCATCTAATCGTAAAAACAACTCCTTATGGCTATAATAATTAATTTGGATGTTATGATGGCTCGTCGCAAAATGTCATTAAACGAGCTATCGGAACGCGTAGGAATAACAATTGCCAACCTTTCAATCCTCAAAACCGGTAAAGCCAAAGCAATACGCTTCTCTACGCTTGATGCTATTTGCAAAGCACTTGATTGCCAACCTGCCGACATTATAGAATATCGCGCAGATTAATCCCATATCGACGATTGTTGATTAATCGTAATTATTAATTTTGAAAAAATTATTACCTTGGTGCAACCTTTTAGCAAGTTGTTGCGTCAAAGAGAAAAACGAATTAATAATTTAAACATTTATAATATGAAACGATTAATCAACATTTCTGTTATTGCAGTTCTTTTGTCAGTATTAATGATTCCTTGTAATGTCAAAGCTCAAAATCCCGACAAGATTGAAAATCGCATGGAGATTATTGCCCAAACAATCGCTGAAGAATTAGATACAGCCAAAAACTTTGAGCAAAATGTAGAAAAAATAGCCTATAAACTCAAAGAAAAATTTGAAAATATAGATGCCAATACTGCTGTCGTTTATAATGAAGAAGCTCGTAAAACTATTGAGGCAAAATATGACCATGAAGAAGAGATGATGGAACATGCTCTTAGTATAATCGCAGTTATCGGAGGGTTATTAACAGGTCTATTATGTTTTGTACTACCTATTTTCTTCATTTGTTATTTTATCTATCGCAAGCGTACAATCCGCTATCGCATAGCAGAAAAAGCAATAGAAAAGAACATGACACTACCTGAAAGTTTCTTCCATGTAGAAGACAAAAAAAGCCGTTTGCAATCAGGACTTGTGTGGATAGGCTGGGGACTTGGATTGATATGTCTATTCTTGGTATGTGACTCAATAAAAACAGCGATGATAGGACTTATTCCACTATTCGTTGGGATAGCCAAACTTATAACCTACTTTGTAGAAGACCGCAACAAAAATAATAACGACAAAAATATAAATTGTTTTAACGACGAAACAGATGTTGAGCAAATTTGATGAACTCAAACTGATAGCCCGGTGCGTTGCCACAGATGACCGCAACGCATTCGGGCGATTGGTCGAGGAATATCAAGATGGCTTGCGTCGTTTTCTTCTCAATCTCACTCTTGGCGATGCCGCATTAACCGACGATCTATCGCAAGAGACTTTTATCAAAGCCTACTTGTCGATACGCTCTTTCAAAGGATTGTCTCGATTTAAAACATGGCTTTATCGCATAGCATATAATGAATTTTACTCTTATATGCGCAAGCAACGAGAAGAAAGCGAGGAGACCGCCGATGTTCCACCCGACGAAGGATATCAATGCCTGAATGCATCAGATGCTCGCATGGATCTTGATGTGTGCATGAAAGCATTGAACGAAACCGAGCGCACAGTCGTTTTACTATTCTATATTGAAGACCAGCCAATAAAAAAGATTGCCGACATTACCTCTTTACCTCAAGGAACAATAAAATCCTATCTCTCACGGGCAAGAGTAAAAATGGCAGAAGTGTTGAATCAATAAAATAATTTGACTAATTTTGAAACTGAAAAAGATGAAACACGATATAACCGACAAGCAGATAAAGAAATTCCTAAAACGAGAACTTCCACAAGCTCCCGTCAACCCTTGGTTTACACGCAAGGTAATGAATCGTTTGCCTGAAAAGAGAATAAATTGGGCTGCACGCATCGAAAATACCGGATTTTTGGTAGCTGCAATAACATTAGGTATTTTCTGGTATATGCTCATCACTACAACAACCAACAGCAATGTAATCACCGTAGGCGATATTTTCAATTATGTTGTCATGATTGCAATGACAATTGCACTATCGGCAGGATATATGTTTTCTATACTCCGAAAAATATAACACTTTTCAACGACGGAAAACGATAGGAAGGATATAATAAACCGGAACTAACTGATTTTCAACTTTTCCGGCAACCCACCGAGGCATGCGACTGATTAGTCGCACAGCCTCTCGATTGAGGCTTGGTTCAACTCCTCTTATAACAGAAATGTGAGACAATGAGCCATCGGTATTCACAACAAATCCACACAACACACGTCCTTCAATGTTTTGATAATAAGCATCGGCAGGATAGCGACGCATTGCATTAATGTATTTTATCAATTCAACTTCTCCACCGGGAAACTGAGGTTGTTCGTCCACAAAATCACATTCATATACCTCCAGATAACGAGGAGCACTCTGAGATGAAAGATGAGAAGCGACTATGCGCTTCATCTGCGCATTAGCTCCTATCGCCACTATTGAAGCGATTAAAAATAACCATATTCTACACCATTGAGTTCTCATGATATATTGATTTTCTGCAACAAATGTAAAATCAAATATCCACATAGACAAAATTGAATATAGGATTTTGAGAATGATTATTATTGTTTTATCTTTGTTTACAGTTTTAGGAGCAAACGTAAAAATCTATCAAAATATATAATACAATGCCCATTTGCTACGTTATAATTATTATTAATAACGTCAATGTGCGAAACCTCAAAAATGACTTCAATTAAGATATATCTGACAATACTAATCACTCTGTTTGCCTCTGCTACTGCAATGTCGCAAGACGGCTCAGCATCATATAATTTCTTAAACATTCCCACCTCAACTCACATATATGGACTTGGAGGTGTTAACATCTCTACAATAGAAGATGATATTAACATTACTGACCAAAATCCAGCGTTGCTTGGCCTTGAAATGGACAAACAAATAGGACTTAGCTACATGAACTATCTCGGCGAGTCAAACTTTGCCGGAGTGAAATTCGGGGCAAAAGCCCATGAGCGTGGCGCATGGGCTATGGGTGTCAGATATTTCGGGTATGGAGAAATGCAAAGTGCCGATGTTGACGGAACGATAACCGGAACATTTACCGCCCAAGACTTAGCCTTTAACCTCACTTACTCCCATGATATCACCGAACGATTGCGTGGAGGCATCAGCGTAAAATATATTTATAGCAGTTACGAAGATTATACAGCAATGGCTCTTGCTACTGACTTAGGCATCAACTATTATAACCCTGAAAAAGACCAATCATTTTCAGTTGTAATTGCCAATCTTGGAGGTCAAATCAAGAGATTTAATGAATCCTACGACCGCCTACCCATAGATGTGCGTCTTGGATGGACTCAATCATTTGGCACACTACCATTCCGTTTCTCTGTTACAGCGTGGAATTTAACTAAATGGGAACTACCCTATTATGAGACCGGAGATGGGACAATTAATGCTAAACCTGAATTTAAAAGTTCTTTTAGCTCCAACCTTTTCCGCCACTTGATTTTTGCAGCTGACTACGTTCCCTCTGAACGACTACACATAGGTATAGGATACAACTATAAAACTCGCACCGACATGAGCACCTATTCTCGTAATTTCTTGTCAGGGTTCTCATTGGCAGCGGGACTGAACGTTAAGCAATTTCGCATAGGCGTTGCTCTTGCACAACCTCACACCAGTGCAGCTACATTCATGTTTAACCTTGCCACAAGCATTAACGACTTTTTGTAATTAAAGACATGACAAATAATCCCTCTATAATAATTGCCATTGATGGATATTCATCATCGGGCAAAAGCAGTATGGCAAAAGCACTTGCTCGCACTATCGGCTATAGATATATTGACTCCGGAGCCATGTATCGTGCAGTCGCTCTATATGCAATGCGCAACGGGATGATTTCTCCCGATGGCATTGTTGATGAAGAAAAACTAATCGCCTCATTACCTGACATTAAAATCAACTTTAATGTTGATGGAGATAAGCAACACACAATGCTCAATGGCGAAGATGTAGAAAACGAAATACGCCAATTAGCTGTTTCAAACAACGTATCACAAGTAGCCACAATACCGGCTGTGCGTCATGCGCTTGTTAACATGCAACAAAAATTTGGCAACGAAAAAGGGATTGTTATGGATGGCCGCGACATCGGCACAACGGTATTTCCGGCAGCTGAGATGAAAGTTTTTGTCAACGCATCAGCTGAAACAAGAGCTCAACGCCGTTATAAAGAGCTAACGGGAAAAGGCATCGAAACATCTTACGATGAAATTCTTGCCAATGTTAAACATCGAGACCACCTTGACGAGACTCGCGCCGAGAGTCCATTACGCCGAGCTGACGATGCCATTGACCTTGACAACTCTACGATGACTATTGACGAGCAAAACCGGTGGTTGCTTAACCTATATAACTCAACTATCGAAAAAATAAAATCTTAATGGCTAATATTTCCATAGAGATTGACAATGATTCAGGTTTCTGCTTTGGAGTGGTTACAGCTATACGCAAAGCCGAAGAGGAACTTGAAAAAACGGGCAAGCTATATTGCCTTGGCGATATCGTGCATAATAGCGATGAAGTAGAGCGATTGCGTAGCATAGGATTAATAACCATCACTCACGAGGAGATGAGCCAATTGCACGATGTAAAAGTGCTGTTGCGTGCTCATGGCGAGCCTCCATCAACCTATGAACTTGCCCGCAAAAATAATATAGAAATCATTGATGCCACATGCCCCGTTGTGCTACAACTACAACGTCGCATCAAAAACACCTATGACACCGAAAATCCACGTCCACAGATTGTGATATACGGCAAAACAGGTCATGCCGAGGTTAATGGACTTGTGGGACAAACATCAGGCGAAGCTATTGTTGTTGAAGACACCACCGTGCTTTCTCGCATAGATTTTGATAAAGACATTGCTCTTTATTCTCAAACCACAAAATCGCCCGATGGACTTGCACAAATAATTGAGGCGATTAAGCAACGTAAATCCTCTGACACTACATTTAATTATTATGACACCATCTGCCGACAAGTTTCAAATCGCGTTGGTCGTCTGCGCGATTTTGCGGCATCCCACCAATTAATTTTATTTGTCAGCGGGAAAAAGAGTAGCAACGGTAAAATCCTATATGGCAAATGCCTTGAAGTCAACCCCAACACTCACCTCATTTCCAACGAAAATGAGATTGAAACGACTTGGCTAAATGGGGTGGAGAGCATTGGTATATGCGGTGCGACATCCACTCCACGCTGGCTCATGGAGCGTGTTAAGGAGCGTGTGCAATCAATAATCGAGACTCAAAATGGATAATTTCGTTGCTATTGATGTAGAAACGGCCAATTATCAGCCCACAAGCATTTGTGCCATAGGAGCAGTTAAGGTTATTAATGGTTGTATCTCAGATAGTTTCTATCAATTAATAAAACCTGAGCCAAACTGGTATGTGCGACACTTTACCGAAAACATTCATGGCATAGGGCGAGGCGATACCGATGATAAACCTTGTTTTTGTGATATTTGGGATGAATTAGAACAATTTATCGGCGATTTGCCGTTAGTAGCTCACAACAAGGCTTTTGATGAACGTTGTATCCGCGCAACATTTAAGGCCTATGGCATGGATTATCCTGAATACCCATTCTTCTGCACTCTTGCAAAAGCTCGTACATCAATTCCTCGATCATTAGTAAGCTCCTATTCTCTACCTTATCTGTGTGAATTTATGGGCATCCCTTTTAACAATCACCACAATGCGCTTGCCGATGCTGAAGCATGCGCCAAAATTGCAATAACAATCCTATGAAACATCTATTATATCTATCATTTATAACGTTTGCCCTACTGACCTCATGTTTCTCAAAAGAGAGCGAATATAATGAGGCCGCAAGTAGGCTTGGAGAAAAGCATGCTCGAGAAATCATTGAGCAGGAGATGACCGACAAAGAATTAATGATTAAGATTTTTGATGTTAAAGCGCGTGCAACAGAAATCAGCAAAAAAGTGAGCCACCAAGCAGCTCATTACTACACCTCATCATTTGAATCCTACATTCGCCAACACAGCGACTCCCTCGCACAACTCATATTCACCCCCACCGAAGAATAAACAATTTAATAATAAAGAAAAATGAGTAGCAAATCTGCCACTCATTTTTCTTTATTCAAGCTGTTAGTCGCTTGAGATTATTTTTCGGCTTCAGGGGCAATAAGTTTGTAACCTTTGCCGTGGATATTGATAATTTCAATTTGCGGATCTTCTTTGAGATGTTTACGCAACTTAGTGATATAAACATCCATTGAACGAGCGTTGAAATAATTATCATCGATCCAGATAGTCTTGAGTGCAAAATTACGTTCAAGGATTTCATTAACATGAGCGCATAGAAGACTCAAAAGTTCAGATTCTTTAGTGGTCAACTTAGTAACCTTATCCTCAATCATAAGAACTTGTTTTTGAGTATCGAAAGTGAATTTACCAATTTTGTACATGGTAATTTCTTTACCTTTCTTTCCTTTCACGCGACGCAAGATAGCTTCAATACGGAACACAAGCTCTTCCATTGAGAAAGGCTTGGTGATGTAATCATCAGCCCCAATTTTGAAACCTTCAAGGATATCTTCTTTAAGCGATTTAGCTGTTAGAAAAATAACAGGGACATCACTATTCACAGTGCGAATTTCTTGAGCCAAAGCAAAACCATCTTTTTTAGGCATCATAACATCAAGTACGCAAAGGTCATATTTACCTTTCAAGAATGCCTTATAGCCACTTTCTCCGTCAGCGAATAAATCGGCATTAAAGCCTTTAGCCTGAAGATATTCTCTCAACAACATGCCAAGATTTTCATCATCTTCGCATAGTAGAATACGCAAACGTTCTTCCATAATAGTTTAATTTTTAGTTAGTGGTAATATAATTATAAATTTTGTTCCTACATTCACTTCGCTCTCAACTCGAATCTCACCGCCAAGTTCATGTACCATCTTTTGTACATAGGCAAGTCCGAGTCCGAAACCCTTTACATCATGGCGGTTACCGGTTGAGACGCGATAGAATTTATCAAAAATCTTTTTTAAATCTTCCTTTTTAATTCCTATACCATTATCGCTTATCGTTATCTCGAGACGATTTCCCGATATCTCATTGGTTGTTGCAATCAATTCCAATGGAACATCCTCACGGCGATATTTAACGGCATTGTCAAGCAAATTAAATATTACATTTGTAAAATGCATTTCATCAACATGCACAGTCGCTTCTTCCGCATTCAACTCCGCATCAAGACGACCACCATATTTTTCTACTTTGATTTTAAATGTGTGAATAATATTTGCTATCGCTACATTAGCGTCAACATCTTGTAATTTCAATGTTGCTTTTTGTCGGTCAAACATTGACATTTGTAATACTTTTTCCACTTGGAAACGCAATCGCTTAGTCTCATCGTTTATTACCGTTGAAATGTGTTGCAACATATTTTGAGATTTACGCACTGAGTCATCATTCAGCATTTGGGCTGCAAGGGAAATTGTTGATATGGGCGTTTTAAATTCATGAGTCATGTTATTGATAAAATCATTTTTCATCTCTGTTAATTTCTTTTGACGAAAAGCAGTAACAATTGTGTATAAGAATATCACGAGTAAAATAAAAGTGAACACAAATGTCGGAATCATGAATTTTATTGAAGAGAAGATATAATCTTTTTTAGTCGGGAAATATACTTTTAAATAATTAATTTTATTTGTTGGATCATTAGGAAATAATGTTTGTATAAAAGAACTACCCGGGACATCATCGATGGCATTATATCCGGCTGTTTTATACATTACAGCACCATTGCGATTAACTACCGCAAATTCAAATGGCATTGTCAATCCATTATTTTCCAATTCTGACCGCAAATAATTGCTCACAAGCGACGAGTCGGCACGTTCATGAATGGGACGATCACTTGCCTGGCTTATGATTTTCAAAATCACCTCATTCAACAATCCTTTTTGATATAGATATTGTCCTTTTATAGACTCTTGCATTGATTTATAGTGATCATTAAGATTTCCACGCTCATTATCTAATGAGGAAATTTTATCCATATCCCCTTTAATCGTCAAATCAGCTTCAAGTTCACCGGCAGTAATAGAATATGTAATACCTCCAAGATTGGAAGAGGTCCCATCGGCATATTGTCTGAACATGGACGACTCTATCTGTGATGCGTCTTCTTCTAAATAATATTTGGCTTCGTCTTGCTCTAACATTGTGGTAACAGCATAAAGGCTTCGCTTCACGCCCTCAGAGAACTGGTCTTCGCGCATACGTATCATGTTTTTCATGTACATTATCTGCACATTAAGCAATCCAAGAAAAGCAAGAGCCATTATTACAGTCAAAAACCAAATTGTCGACTTTTTCATAATCTTTTCAGTCAAATATCATTTACATAGAGCTTTAAGTCTCATTATCTTAACAACTAATTAGGTTAATTGTTTGGGAAAATTGATTAATATTCACGTTATCAAATTAACACTATGCGTCAAAATTAACAATTAAATGTGAAATTACAAAATATCGCGCAAAAAAAATTACTGTCCGGCGGTTTTGGACAGTAATTTGGTCTTTTAGGTTAATCTAATTTCAAGACAGCAAGGAACGCTTTTTGTGGGACTTCCACCGAACCTATTTGCTTCATGCGCTTCTTTCCTTTCTTTTGTTTTTCAAGCAACTTGCGTTTACGCGAGATATCTCCACCATAACATTTTGCCGTTACATCCTTACGCACCGCCTTGATTGTTTCTCGAGCAATAATTTTTGCTCCGATGGCAGCTTGAATAGCAATATCAAATTGTTGACGAGGGATGAGTTCTTTTAGCTTTTCACACATTTTGCGACCAAATGAGACTGAATTATCAACATGTGTGAGCGTACTCAAAGCATCAACACTTTCTCCATTAAGAAGGATGTCAAGTTTTACAAGTTTGGATTCTCTAAAATCATGCAAATGATAGTCAAACGAAGCATACCCTTTTGAAATACTCTTCAATTTATCATAGAAGTCTATCACAATTTCACCAAGAGGCATATCAAATATTATCTCCATGCGATTTCCGGAGATATACTCTTGTTTCACAAGTTCACCACGCTTTCCAAGACACAAAGTCATGATTGGACCTATGTAATCTGCGGCTGTGATGACCGATGCTCTGATATATGGTTCCTTAATGTGATCAATAAGTGTAGGTTCAGGAAGTCCTGACGGATTATGCACCTCTGCCATCTCTCCCTTCTTGTCATAGACACGATAAGAAACGTTAGGAA
Source organism: Muribaculaceae bacterium (assembly GCA_017436845.1). Classification (GTDB taxonomy): domain Bacteria; phylum Bacteroidota; class Bacteroidia; order Bacteroidales; family Muribaculaceae; genus RGIG4079. Next base: position 248,674 of record JAFSCJ010000016.1, on the reverse strand, counting down.
CTGTAGTGATTACGTCCATGTCAAACTCACGACCTAAACGCTCTTGAACAATTTCCATGTGAAGAAGTCCTAAGAAGCCACAACGAAAGCCAAAACCAAGTGCGGCCGATGATTCTGGTTGGAATGTCAACGACGCATCATTCAACTGCAATTTTTCAAGCGATGCACGCAAGTTCTCATAATCCTCAGTCTCAATGGGATAAACACCGGCAAACACCATAGGTTTAACCTCTTCAAAACCATCGATTGCACTTTCGCATTGGCGAGAGACATGAGTAATGGTATCTCCTACCTTAACCTCTTTTGATGTCTTAATACCTGATATAATGTAACCCACATTGCCTGCCGACAATTCATTGCGAGGCGACATGTCGAGTTTCAAAACGCCCACCTCATCGGCATGATATTCTTTTCCGGTAGCAACAAATTTCACAAAATCGTTTTTCTTGATTGTCCCGTTTACGATTTTGAAATAAGCGATAATTCCGCGAAATGGATTAAATACCGAATCAAAAATCAATGCTTGTAATGGGGCTTCAGAATCTCCTTCGGGCGCAGGTACTCGCTCAATTATTGCTTCTAATATTTCAGGGATACCAATACCGGTTTTACCGCTTGCACGTATAATTTCCTCTCTTTTACAGCCAAGCAAATCTATTATTTGATCCTCTACCTCCTCAGGCTTTGCACTATCAAGATCAACTTTATTAACAATAGGAATAATCTCAAGATCATTATCTATTGCCATGTAAAGATTAGAGATTGTCTGTGCTTGGATACCTTGCGAGCCATCAACAATGAGCAAGGCCCCTTCACAAGCGGCAATCGAGCGTGATACTTCATAAGAGAAATCAACGTGTCCCGGAGTGTCAATAAGATTTAATATATATTTCTCTCCATTTAAAACGTATTCCATCTGTATGGCATGACTTTTAATAGTGATGCCTCGTTCTCTTTCAAGGTCCATATCGTCGAGCACTTGCGCTTGTAAATCCTTCTCCGAAATAGTCTTTGTATATTCAAGAAGACGATCGGCAAGAGTGCTTTTACCATGGTCGATGTGAGCTATGATACAGAAGTTTCTAATATTTTTCATTTTTGGAATACTATCGTTTGTTTCTATGAATTAATTAAACTACAAAATTACACAATTTATTTAATAGATTTAGCGTCGGTCACGAATTGACATTAAAGATTTAATAAAATTATAATATTCTTTAATTAATGTTTTATATTTATTTAATAAAAATGAAACATACAATATCTACCTTTGCATTATCATTCTTAAACTTCACTATTTCTATAATGAGAAAACATATTCTATCCTTCATTATACTGGCTTGCAGTGGGATTTTAGTCTTGGCACAAGAAAATACGCCCAAAGGTAAAGCAATAATTCAAGTGTTTGGGAATTTCCACAGTGGATTTGGGGCAGAGAATGACGACAGAGGATTTGAGCTCGATCGTAGCTACTTGGGATATCAATATTCTTTAGACAAAGGGTTACAAATCAAAGCAATTATGGATATTGGTCAATCAAGCGATGTTGAAGATTACCACCGTATTGCATATATCAAAAATGCTCAAATATCATGGACTACCGGCAAATGGAGCCTTGATGGAGGGCTCATATCGACAATCCAATTCAAAGTTCAAGAGAAATTTTGGGGATATAGGTATATAATGAAATCGTTTCAAGATGAATACAAGTTTGGCAGTAGCGCCGACCTTGGTATCTCAGCGTCTTACAATATCAACAGATGGATTTCGGTCGATGCTATTGTTGTAAATGGCGAGGGTTACAAAAAAGTCCAAAAGAATGATGGTCTGCTATATGGGCTCGGAGCAACCATCACACCCATAAATGGTCTGACAGTGCGCCTTTATGGCTCATTAAACGAAGCTGCCGACAAATCAGCCTACGACTCCTATAATTGGGCAACATTTATCGGTTACCGACATGATAAATTCTCAATCGGTGCAGAATATAACATTTATCAAAATTACGGCAACATTAAAAATGCCGACCTATATGGCATTTCTGTTTACTCCACTGCTAAATTAAACAACACCGTTGACTTATTTGCTCGCTATGACAACCTCACATCAAAAGATGATTGGAATCTTTCAAAAGACGAATCGTCTACAATAATCGGAGCTCAATTCAAAGCAGGCAAATATGTAAAAATCGCGCCGAATTTCCGCATGAACATCCCCTCGATTGACGGAGCCGACAACAATTATTCAGGCTACATCAGTTGCTATTTCGGGTTTTAATATACCGCGTAATAAAATCAAATACTCTCTTGATTAACTTAAATTAATCAACTCATAATAAGATGGGGCAGTATCTAATTTTGGTACTGCCCCATCTCGGTCAAAAGTATGTCTGTATTAAATTAAGATATGGCTGATATCTTTAGTAATTCCAACGATAGGCAATCATGCGCAAATTGGGTGTTGCCAATGCACGAAAATCATTAATGAAGTTAAATCGACAATTGACAAAAGTCAATGCTTGGTCAAATGAAACATCAAGTGTAGTCAATTGGTTGTTATTACATAACAATCGTTGCAATAATGCCTGATTAGATAGATTTAATTCTGTCAAATCATTATACGAACAATCAACAAATGACAAATTAGGACAACCTTCAACACTTAATTCCGTCAAATCATTATACGAACAAATCAAATCCATCATCGCGTTACAATCGCGCAACACAAGTGTTTGCATGTGGTTGTCACTACACATTAATGTATTCAATGCAGGCAGACCCGATAATATCAATGTTGCAATCTGATTATCATCGACATTTAGGATTGACAGATTTTCTACGCCAAAAAGATTTAGCGACGTCAACTTATTATAACCACAATATAAGTTCTTCAAAGAAGTACATCCATCGACCAATAAATTTGTAAGATGACAATCCTGACAATTCAACGTTTCAAGCTTTAATGCGCCAGATACATTTAAATCGACAAACAGGTTATTTGAACAATTCAGATTTTTTATATTTGGCATATCGGAGAGTTCCAATTCTGTCAAACGATTGCCTGACACATTGATTTTTTCAAGAGCAACAGTACCAACAAAATTAATTGTTTTTAAAGCATTGCGAGAAGCATTAAGTTCAACAAGCGATTTGCAATTAGCTAATGACAACGCTACAATCTTATTATGCGAAATATCCACTTTTGTCAATGCCGAGAAATTGGACAAATCAAGCGTACCGGCAAGTTTCTTGCGTTTCCAATCGATAGATGTAACATGTCCGTTTTCAATTATTACCCCTTTCCAAGTTGCCGGATCAGCAGCATTAGAAATTTCCAACGCCGCTGCATTAGATATTCCGGTTTCGGAGATTTCAGATAAAAATACTTGTAGTTGTTTCAACTCGTTTTTGTTAATCTTTTGTGCCGAAACTGTCATACATCCCAGCATGACAAGAATCATAATCAGTGTCTTTTTCATAAAAAATATTTGGTTATGCGTTTACTAAAGAAACAACATAACCAAATAAAAGTTTTATAAATTAAGACAAATTTGCCCTATGTTTTCAAATTTCGTTAAAATGGTGTTGGAGCATCATCTGACGATGTCAAGAAATCAGCATTTCCACCCGACAGTGACACCGAGCCAATATCATTATCAGGATTATTCAGTCTTGAGCCTACGGTTGCCTGTTGAGTCATCATTGCATCCTCTCCCCAGTTCTCAAATCGTGCATACTTAGCTTTAAATCGTAATTTAATATCATCAACCGAACCACTACGATGCTTTGCCACGATAAACTCAGCAAGTCCGCGAATATCGTTTCCATTGGCATCGGTATCTGATCGAAGATAATATTCCGGACGGTGAATGAAGCACACGATATCGGCATCTTGTTCAATCGCACCCGATTCACGCAAGTCTGACAATTGTGGTCGCTTACCATCGGTACGCGATTCCACACTACGATTCAACTGCGACAAAGCAACGATGGGGATATTCAATTCCTTGGCAAGTTGCTTGAGGTTTCGAGAAATCATACTCACCTCCTGTTCACGGCTGCCAAACTTCATCCCCGAAGCATTCATCAATTGCAAGTAGTCGATGATGATAAACTGAACGTTGTGTTCACGCACAAGACGACGTGCTTTAGTTCTCAACTCAAAGACTGACAATGAAGGTGTATCATCAATATACAATGGTGCACTATAAAGGTGCTTGATGCGTGACATCAATTGATCCCACTCCATCTGTGTCAAACGACCGCTTTTAATCTTTTCACTTTCAAGTTCACATGTGTTACTGATAAGACGATTAACGAGTTGAAGATTTGACATTTCAAGAGAGAATATTGCAACAGGAATATTATACGAGATAGCCATGTTCTTTGCCATCGAAAGCACAAACGCAGTCTTACCCATTGCCGGACGTGCAGCAATAATAATCAAGTCAGAACGTTGCCATCCCGAGGTCAATTTATCCAAGTCATGATAACCTGATTCAAGACCACTCAAGCCCGATGTGCGATTGGCAGCCAACTCAATCTGTTGTATCGCTTGGCTGATTACAGGATCAATCTGTGTAACATCCTTCTTCACGTTTCGTTGAGAGATTTCAAACAATTTGCCTTCAGCCTCCTGCAACAAATCGTCAACATCATTGCTCTCGTCAAACGCTTTTGACTCAATCTGCGATGCAAATGAAATCAACTCGCGAGCAAGATATTTTTGTGCCACGATGCGAGCATGATACTCAACATGAGCACCAGATGCGACCTTTGAGGTCAACTCAGAAATGAATACCGGACCGCCCACCTCATCAAGCACACCATTTAGTCGCAATCGTTCTGTTACGGTCAACATATCAATGGGCTGTTGCGCCGCCCCTAATTGCTGTATCGCTTCATAGACTTTTTGATTTGCAGGCTCATAAAAACTCTCAGGCTTGAGGATATCACACACTATCGTATATGCGTCTTTCTCAAGCATCAAAGCACCAAGCACAGCTTCTTCAAGGTCTTTATCGCGAGGTTGCATGCGACCACCGGCATCAAATAATGGCTGATGTTGCGGTTTATTTCGTTTATTATAATTGTTTGTCTCTGCCATATATTTTTCAGATTATCGTTACAAAGATACCTATTTTAATGAATAAAGCCCAAAACTCCACAATTTTAATTATATACAGGTTTTCTACAATGAAAATAAATTCTGTAACTTTGTAAAGTTAAATGATAAAAGATGGTACTATTCCCTAATGCAAAGATAAATATCGGGCTTAATATCGTTGAGCGACGTGCCGACGGTTATCACAATATCGAGACTGTGATGTGCCCCGTTAAGTGGTGTGACATTCTTGAAATCGTTCCGGCGCAAGGCAATGAGACAACCTTGACCACCACCGGTCGAGCCGTAAACTGTCCTCCGGAGAAAAACCTCGTAATGAAGGCATTTTACTTGTTCCAAAAAGAAACAGGAATTGGCAACGTGGATATTTATCTACACAAGATTATCCCCGACGGGGCAGGATTGGGAGGTGGCTCTGCCGATGCTGCATTTACCCTCATCGGGCTTAATGAGATTTTTGAATGTAACTTATCAAAAATCCAATTGGCGAGTATTGCGTCAAAAATAGGCGCAGACTGCCCTTTCTTCATCTACAACGAGCCTCAATTGGCAACAGGAATAGGCACAGAATTCGTCCCGGTTAAAATTTCGCTTGAGGACTATTCTGTTTTAATTGTTAAGCCACAAGTGAGTGTCCCCACAGCGCAAGCCTATGCAGGCGTTACCCCCATGCCCTCCGATTACGACCTCGCCACAGCTATTAACCTACCGATTACTCAATGGAACGGCATTATAAAAAATGATTTTGAGAAGAGTGTTTTCCTCGCATATCCTGAAATTGAGAAAGTTAAGCAACAGATAATCAATATGGGCGCTGACTACGTTTCGATGTCGGGCTCCGGCTCAGCCGTCTACGGAATTTTCTCTAAAAATGACATTTTGTCAGAGGAGATAAAAGCACTATTCCCTAAGTGCGATATATTTTATGACAAGTTCTAAATGAGTGAACGCTAACCCATTTAATTTTGTTTATATTGATAAAAATCTCCTCATAAGGAGACTTTGGCAATGTTTTTGTATAGAAAGATTGCAAAGATAAAAAACTGACATAATGAGCAAGAAAGATAAAGAAACTGCAAAACAAGTCGAACAAGAAGAAACTGAAATCGTAGATAACACTCCCGAAACCGAGGAAGCTCCGCTTTCAGAAACCGAGTTATTGCAAAAAGAACTCGACGAAACAAAAGTTCAACTCGAAAAAGAGAAAAAAGAATATATGTTCTTAATGGCTGAATTTGACAATTTCCGCAAGCGTACATTGAAAGAGAAAGCCGAAATAATCAAGACTGCCACCGAGCGAGCAATGAAAGATATTCTCCCTGTTATCGATGACTTTGAACGCGGTCTTGCAGCAATGAAAGAGTCAGACGATGCTGAAGCATTGCGCGAAGGCATTGAAATCATCTATAACAAGTTCATTAAATATCTTGAGCAAAATGGTGTAAAAGAAATTCCAAGCACCGATGCCGATTTTGATACTGAATATCACGAAGCCATTGCTATGGTACCACTTGGCGATGAAGAGAAAAAAGGCAAAGTCATCGACACCGTTGCTAAAGGCTATACTCTTAACGACAAAGTTATACGCCACGCAAAAGTTGCAGTTGCTGAATAATCGAAAATACTATGAGCAAAAGAGATTACTATGAAGTCCTTGGCGTGAGTAAAACCGCCACCGATGATGAAATAAAAAAAGCCTACCGCAAAATGGCTCTAAAATATCACCCCGACAAAAATCCTGGTGATAAAGAAGCTGAAGAAAAATTCAAAGAAGCGGCTGAAGCATATGACGTACTTAGCAATGCCGACAAGCGTGCTCGCTATGATCAATTTGGACACTCAATGGGTGGTCAACAAGGGTTTGGCGGATTTGGAGGCGGAGGCTTCTCTATGGAAGACATTTTCTCTCAATTTGGAGATATCTTCGGAGGTCGTTTCAGTGGACAATGGGGAGGAGCAACCGGCGGTCGCGGTCGTCGCGTGAACCGCGGTAGCGACTTGCGAATAAAAGTAAAACTCACCCTTGAAGAAATTTCAAAAGGAGCATCAAAAACGCTCAAAATTCCCACTCTTGTAAAATGCGAACACTGTGAAGGCACAGGAGCCAAAGACGGCAAGGCATTCTCCACATGTTCAACTTGTAACGGAACAGGAACAGTTGTTCACACTCAAAACACCTTCCTTGGACCAATGCAATCTACCTCTACATGCCCAAGTTGTAACGGAGAAGGCAAAATCATTACCGAAAGATGTTCTCACTGTAACGGAGAGGGTGTTAATCGTCAAGAAACGACTGTCAGCTTCAATATCCCTGCCGGTGTTGCCGATGGAATGATATTGACAGTAAGAGGTAAAGGAAATGCCCCTCGTCATGGAGGTATAAATGGAGACTTGCTGGTTGTTATTGAGGAGGTAGCTCACCCCGACCTGATACGTGACGGAAACGATGTTATCTATAATCTCATGCTTGATATCCCAACAGCCACTCTCGGAGGCTCAGTTGAAGTTCCGACAATCACAGGCAAAGCTCGCGTAAAAATCGCTCCGGGAACACAACCCGGCAAGGTATTGAGATTAAGAGGTAAAGGTTTACCTTCGACTGAAGGATATGGAACAGGTGATGAATTAATAAATATCATGGTTTATATTCCTGAAAACCTCAACAGCGAAGAAAAAGCGATATTTGAACGTTTGCAAACATCAGAAAACATTAAACCTAACGAAAACACCAAAAATCGCATTTTCAGCAAACTTCGTCACATCTTTGAATAGGACTGACTAATAAACCATACTTTTTCTCTGAGAGGCGCATCTAATGAGATGCACCTCTCTTTTTTACATCTAACACTCCAAACTCCATAACATCAATTAACTTTATTTTATTAATAACATTTAATTATTATAGCTGTTTTTCGGAGTTTTTGACCAATTGTTTTTTCATATAGACCTAAATTTTATTCTAAAAATTTCTTAACGAAGCCAATTAATCTAAAATATAATAGTTACCTTTGCACTCGATTTTAAAAATTAGAATATAATTATGAAAAAATCTATTTTATCGATTGTAGCACTGGCAGCTACATTAACTATGGCCGCTGAAGGCTATCAAGTAAATACATTAAGTGCAAAACAAGAAGGTATGGGGCACGTTGGTGCCGGCTTGAAACTTGGTGCTGAAAGCATGATTTTCAACCCCGCCGGAATGGCATTTATGGATAAGACCATCGACCTCTCAGCAAGCGTCAGTGGCATCATTTCTGATGTAACAGCAACCACAAATGGCACAGAATATGAAACAAATAATGATGTCAGCACTCCATTCCACATCAGCGGTGCATTCTCTATATATGACAACCTAAAGGCTGGTATTACAATCAACACCCCTTATGGTAGTGGAATCGACTGGGGAAACAATTGGCCGGGATCGATGCTCAACCAGTCAGTAAAACTTCAAGTGTTTAATATTCAACCAACAGTTGCATATAAAATCCTTCCTAACCTATCTGTAGGCGCCGGATTGATGATAGCATGGGGTAAAATCGACCTTAACAAAGGACTTGTAAATCCTGCTTCTGTCGACAAAATTTATGGTACAAATTTTGGAAATACAGCACCTGCATCGGTAAACTTGACCGGAACAGCCGAAGTTGTTCTTGGATTTAATGTTGGAGCAATGTGGGACATTAACGAAAAAATCACTGTTGGTGCTAATTATCGCAGCAAAATGGATATGAAAGTAAAATCAGGAGATGCAAAACTCACATATGCCAATGAAGTTGCAGAGCAAATACTCGGCTCACTTACAGGACTGAATGGAGCCAATTTTTCAGCACAACTTCCTGCCGTTTCAGTTTTAACAATGGGAGTAAGCTACAAGCCAATCCAAAAATTAACATTGGCATTTGATGCTCAATTAAGTTTTTGGAGCAAATATAAACGATTAAATATCAACTTCCTTGACGACAAGTTAACCCCATTCAACCAAAGTCTCCCCAAGAACTACAACGATGCATGGGCATTCCGTCTCGGAGCTGAATATGCATTGACTAATCGTTTTGACATTCGTGCCGGCTTTGTTGTTGACACTACACCGGTAGACGAGAACTACTTCAACCCTGAAACTCCAGGCATGACACGTCTTTTGCCAAGTATTGGTTTCTCATTCCGTCCGACACCAAGACTCTCTATTGACTTTGCATTTACCTATGTAGCCGGACTTTCTCGCGATGGCTCTAACACTTATGATGACCTTGTCGCTAAAACCGCTTACGGCACAGCTTATTCTCAAGCCTATGAAGGCGCCATTGCCCAAGGTTTAGCAGCAGACGCAGCCAACGCATTTGCTCAACAAACAGCCGAAGGATTCTTGTCATCCAAAGGATTAAATCTCCAAGAGACATTCTCAGCAGAATACGGAATCAACGCATTTATTCCTGCTATAGGAGTAAGCTATTCGTTCTAATTCATATTTTTTATATAATGTTGTCAGGGTGGAGTCGACAGATTTCACCCTATTTATTTTACTCGATACAAAATAACACACAAAAACAAAACGAAAAGCCCTATTAAATAAATTTTTCTTTAATAGAACGCATTTTTCTTGTAAAATGGCATTGTTTCAAACAATTTATTACTAAATTTGCCAATCAAAGTAACTAACAATATTAATTCATAACTATAATGAAGAAGCACAATTTCTATGCAGGCCCCTCTATTCTTAGCGAATATACCATTAAGAATACAGCTGAGGCTGTTCTAAACTTCGCCGACACCGGACTATCAATCCTTGAAGTGTCTCACCGCAGCAAAGAATTTTCTGCCGTAATCGAAGAAGCAGCTCAATTGGTAAAAGAACTACTTGATGTACCTGAAGGTTATCATGTGCTATTCCTTGGTGGTGGCGCAAGTATGCAATTCTGCATGGTGCCATTCAACCTATTGAAGAAAAAAGCTGCTTACCTTGAAACAGGTACATGGGCTGTAAACGCAATCAAAGAAGCTAAATTATTTGGTGAAGTTGACGTTGTTGCATCATCTAAAGATGCCAATTTCTCTTTTATTCCAAAAGACTTTGTTATCCCAACAGATGCTGATTATTTCCATTTCACTACCAACAACACGATTTTTGGGACTGAGGTGCGCAAAGATATCGACTCACCAGTGCCATTGGTAGCTGATATGTCAAGCGACATCTTCTCTCGTCCTATAGATGTTTCTAAATATGATGTAATCTATGCCGGAGCACAAAAGAACCTTGCTCCTGCCGGTGTTACAATCGCTATCGTAAAAGAATCGGCTCTTGGCCAAATTGAACGTGCAATCCCAACAATGCTTGACTATCGCACTCACATCAAAAAAGGTTCAATGTTTAACACTCCTCCTGTTCTTCCTATCTTCTCTGCTCTTCAAACGCTCAAATACTACAAGAATTTAGGTGGTGTCGCAGCTATTGAAAAAATTGACATTGAAAAAGCAGCAAAACTTTATGATGCTATTGATTCAAGCAAATTGTTCGTAGGTACAGCTGCTACTGAAGACCGCTCAATCATGAATGTTTGTTTCGTAATGAAACCAGAATATGCCGAACTTGAAAAAGAATTCGTGGAATTTGCAACATCTAAAGGCATGGTGGGTATCAAAGGACACCGTTCAGTTGGAGGATTCCGTGCGTCATTATACAATGCACTTCCTATGGAAAGCGTTGACGCACTCATCGCTACAATGAAAGAATTTGAAGCTAACCACTAATATATAATATAAATCATGAAAGTATTAGTAGCTACCGAAAAACCATTTGCTGCAGTTGCTGTTGATGGTATTCGCCAAGTAATCGATGAAGCAGGCTATGAACTCGTGCTTCTTGAAAAATATGCCGATAAACAAGAATTGCTTAACGCCGTTGCTGATGTTGATGCAATCATCATTCGTAGCGACATTGTTGACCAAGAAGTACTTGACGCAGCGAACAATCTAAAAATTGTCGTTCGCGCAGGAGCCGGATATGATAATATCGACCTTGCTGCATCAAAAGCTGAAGGAGTTGTTGCACAAAACACTCCGGGTCAAAACTCTAATGCAGTTGCCGAATTGGTATTCGGCATGACTGTAATGGCTGTTCGTAACATGTACAATGGTACTTCAGGAACAGAACTTAAAGGCAAGACAATCGGTATTCACGCATTCGGTCAAGTTGGTCGCAATGTAGCTCGCATCGCCAAAGGATTTGAGATGGGAGTTTCTGCACTTGATCCATATTGCCCCGATGATGTTATATCAGCAGCAGGCGTAACACCAGTTCACTCTGTTGAAGAACTTTACAGCAAAAACCAATTTGTATCTCTTCACATCCCTGCTACAGCTGAAACTAAAAAATCAGTGGGATATGACCTTGTTAAATTAATGCCTAAGAACGGCGTACTCATCAACACTGCACGCAAAGAGGTTATTGATGAAGAAGGTCTTGCTAAAGCAATGGAAGAACGTCCCGACATTAAATATGTTGCTGACATCAAGCCCGATTCGGCAGAAGAATTAAAAGCTAAATTTGGCGACCGCATATTCTTCACTCCAAAGAAAATGGGCGCACAAACAGCAGAAGCCAACATCAACGCAGGTATCGCAGCCGCTCACCAAGTTGTTGCATTCCTCCGCGACGGCATCAACCGCTTCCAAGTAAACAAATAATTAGAACTTATATCATTAGACCATGTGGGATATCCTTTTTAATATGATATCCCACTTTTTTTGTCACCTAAATAGGTGATTTTTAGTTACGTTTTAAGAATTGTATCAATTATTTTATTTTAAGGATTGGGAATTTTGCTACTTTTGCGCAAATTTTCATAAAAAATCCAATTCTTATGTTAAAACGACTTTCATTTTTGTCATGCCTATGTTTTATTGGCATAACATCGGTAGCATCCGATTTCACAGTTGATGGTATTGCCTACAATATCACTACTACAGAAGAAAACAACCCTACTGTTGGTGTTACTTATGCACAAAATCCCTATAGTGGAGATATCGAAATTCCCGATTCGGTCACATATAATGATGTACATTATTGTGTATCAGGGATTTTAAATAATGCTTTTGAGAATGACGAGTCTCTTTTATCGGTCAAACTACCTAATACAATTAAATTTATTGGCGGTTGTTCATTCAGAGGATGTAAAGGATTGACATCAATAGAAATGTCTGATTCTCTACAAATCATCGGTTGGGGAGCATTTGAGAATTGTTCAGCGCTAACTGAAATCACAATTCCTGAAAAATGCACAGAATTAAGTACATATGCCCTATATGGCTGTTCAGGATTAAAATCCATTACTGTAAAAAATCCGACTCCACCCATATTGGGAGATTATCCATTCAATTATATTTCTGAATACATATATATATATGTTCCAAAAGGCTCTGCCGAAAACTATACAGCCCATGATATATGGAACGATCGTATCATCGTTAACGGAGATACACCTACTTCTATAACTGTAACTACTACTGCTGCAGGTGAATTAGGTAATGAAATACTCAAACAAGTTGAATATCTTGACTATATCAATGAACTGACCATATCCGGTCCATTAAATAGCGACGACTATTACCAAATACAAAGTTGTACTCCCAATCTTGTCAGAATCGATATGAGCGGAACAACAATGACTGATTTACCTCAAAGTTTTTTTGAAGGGAGAAAACGATTGAAAGAAATCATTCTTCCTAAAAATATTACATCTATAGGAAATTACGCATTCAAAAATTGCCAAACGCTCACTGGAATTGTTATCCCTGATGGTGTTGCCACAATAGGGCAATATGCTTTTGAAAATTGCTATGCGATGGAGACTGTTCAATTCCCCAAATCGCTTAACACAATAAACAAATATGCATTCAATGGGTGTTCATCTCTTAAAGAAGCTATTTTGCCAGAAGGATTAACCACAATCGAACAAGATATTTTCCGTGAATGTAAAAGTCTTACATCTTGTTCATTGCCAAAAAGTCTTACTTATATAGGACTTTCTATGTTTATTAACTGCTACAAATTAAGCAGTATAGTAATACATGAAAATATTACAGAAATTAAAGAATATGCATTCCAAAATTGTGATTCGTTAAAGACTGTTACAATTCCCGATAACGTTACTTCAATAAAACATAGGTGCTTTTTTTCATGTGATGGACTAGAGGAAATATCAATTTCCGATAATGTTTCTCTAATTCCCGAATATAGCTTTGGTTATTGCAGAAATTTAAAAACAATCATATTTCCTCGCAATCTAAAAACTATAGAAAACCAAGCATTTATAGATTGTAATAGTCTTACGACACTAATTCTACCTGAAGGATTACAGACATTATATGATTACTCTTTTCAGGGGTGTATTGGGTTAACTGATATATCTTTACCGTCAACACTTTATTATAGTGGGTATTCTTTCTATGGTTGTTCAAATGTCAAATCGGTAACATGTTATGCCTCATGCCCCCCAACAGACGACCAAAACATTAATATTTTATCTAATGTTGATAAAACAAACACTACTTTATATGTACCTCAATGGTCTATCAATGAATACAAATTAGCTAAAGGGTGGAACGAATTCCCCTTGATAGAGCCGATTGAAACCGATGCCGATATACATATTTATGCAAATAGCAGTCTACAAATCGATGATAATGAACGACCTTTACATGAGCCAAATGTTACGGTATATCCCGGTGGCAAATTTAAAGTATTAGGAGAATCTACACTCTCAATGAGTAGCTACACTCAAAGCCAACAATTTACTCTCAATTCATCAAACTATACAGGCACTTACAGCTCAATGATGAACGAAGCCTCGGTGATGCGTGCCGACAGCGTAAAAGTCCAATTGGAACTAATATATAATACCTCTACTGCAACAAATAGATGGACCTTCTTTACACTACCCTTTGACTGCTATATTGATGACATTACCGTAAGTAATGGTATCAGATATGCCATTCGCCGATATGACGGCGAGTCTCGTGCCTTAGCAACAGGTTCAGCCAATTGGAAAGATATGACTTCAGGCATGATGCTTAATGCCGGTGTAGGATATATCGTGCAATTGGAAAGCAATGGAATAATAACATTTGTCGCAGCCGACAACCAAAACAAGAATAACCTGTTTACCGAAGCCAATGTTTCACGTACCCTTAACGAACATATTGCTGAGTTTAATCACAACAGCAGTTGGAACTTTTTAGGTAACCCCTATCAATCATTTTACGACATCCGATACATGGATTTCAGCGCTCCTATTACATATCGTAACGGCAACGGCTACACAGCTGTATCTCCACTTGACGATGCCTACATTCTTCACCCCATGCAAGCTTTCTTTGTACAAAAGCCTGTAAATGCAGAAACACTTACTTTCAACTATGAGGGATGCCAAATGGGAACAGATATAAGAGAAATCGAAATCACGACATTGGCACAAACTAAAGATGTTTCTATGCGTGAACTCTTTGACCTATCACTCAATAGTGCAAACGGCAATGAGGATAAAACACGCATTGTACTTAATCCTCAAATGACAATGGGTTATGACATAAGCCGCGACGCATCTAAATTCATGAGTGAGTCAAACGAAGCGTCTCAATTATACTCATTTGATAACACTACACGATATGCCATCAATGAACGACCAATGGACAATGGGGTTGTCAACCTCGGTTTCCTTGCCGGAAAAGATGGAGAATACACCATATCATTGAATCGTGCTACATCTGATAGAGAAATAACTCTCATCGACAATAAAAACGGGACAGAAACCCGACTTGATATAGTCGGTAGCTATTCATTCAATGCGAAAGCAGGATATGACAACACTCGATTTACACTATCTTTCAACAATGAGATTTCAGGAGTGAAAGACATTACATCTGAACAATCGTCAGTAGCAACCGGCAATGGACGTATTATCGTAAACACTAATGCTGGTAATATCATTACCATATATAACCTTGCCGGACAAGAAATAAATTCAGTTAAAGCAGACTCACAAAGAACTACTATCACTCTAAATGCAGGCATTTACATTGTAAAAGCAGGCAACCAAATTCATAAAGCAATTATCAATAAATAAAACTGACCAATGAAACATATATTAAGCATTCTTGCAGTTGTGCTTTGTTGCCTGATTGCTTGGAGCGATGATACATTTAACCCCGCCAACCCTACCGAGCCGCAAATGAGGTTTGACCTCACTGTTACAGCCGAGCCGGCAAATGGTGGTAGTGTATCACCATCGGGAACAAATCAATACAACATAGGCTCTACTGTCAATCTAAGAGCCTCTATCAATAGCGGGTACTCATTTGTCGCTTGGATTATGGATGGAGATACTCTATCCAAAAGTTCGTCCTTCACCTATACAATTCCTGAAGAAGACAGCCATATAATAGGAGTCTTTGAAATTGCCAAAGTTTCAGATGAGGATAAACCCCCTTTCAATCCAAACAACCCCACTGAACCTGGTATGAGATTTAATCTCACACTCACAGCAAGTCCGGAACAAGCCGGAACAGTTACTCCTGCGGGTAAAACTCAATATGATTTAGGTGCAACTGTTACGCTAAATGCGTCAACCAATTCAGGCTATCGTTTTATTGCGTGGATACAAGGGAATGACACTATTTCTAAGACAACTCGCTTTAACTATATAATTCCCGAGCACGACAGCTACATTACTGCAATATATGAGAAATTGCCCGATGAACAGAAAGAGCCGGAGCCATTCAACCCTGCCAATCCTGCCAATCCCGGAGCTAACCATTGGAATGCCACCACCGGTGAACTCATCATCGATGATTTCACGCCGGGGAATATATTCGGAGCCATTGATGCAGTTATAGGAGGAAGTAGCAATCGCGGTGCCGTTTCGCAAGTAATCGTAAGTGGACAAATGTCAGGTAATGACTTTGCCTATCTTAACGACCGTCTAACAGCCTGTTCGCTTTTTGACCTGAGTCGCACAGGCGGTTACAATCAATTGCCCGCATATTCTTTTGACAGCAATGCCAACCTCAACACAATAATATTATCAGCATGTGTCGAGTCAATAGGTAATGGGGCATTGCAATATGCTTCCAACCTCAATGAAATTTGGTGTTATGCCGTTACACCACCAACGCTTGGATCCAACGTATTTAATAATATCTCCGAAAACGCAATTCTGCGTGTTTTATCATCATCTATTCCATTATACAGCGTTGCCGACGGATGGAAAGACTTTGTAATACTGCCACTCACAGAGGAGATAAAGAGCATTGAGGTCAGTTTCCCCTCAGCCGACGTCGGTCAATACAAAAATTCTATCATAGAGCTACAAAACACATCAAGCGGACTAAAGCAAAAATATATCGTTACCGACCGTCAAACCTACATATTCAATGGACTTATCAAAAACACTACCTATGATATAACTTTGCGCTCGCCACAAGGTATTGTTTTAGGGACAATCAAAGACATTGAAGTTGCAGAAGAAGATGTTAAAGTGGCTTTTGAAAATTTGATTTCATTACATAATATTGTTGCTTCAATCATCACTCCTTCCGGAGAAGATATTACCGCTCAGGCATCAATAACATGGCTCGATGCCAATAAAAACCACATCGCTCAAGGCAACTCATTGACATCACAAGTAGCAGGCTCTGTGATTGGTTGTATTGTTGATTTGCCCAAAGATATGGCAATGAAATATATCCTGCCCGACACAATCAGCCACGCAGTATCGGAAACCGAAAACAGCATTACATGCTCACTTGTCGAGATTCCATCTTATACAGTGTCAGGAGTTGTTAACGACTCGGTAATGGGTCGGCTTCCAAATGTATCGATTACTTTATCGCAAAAGCTCAATGGGAAATACAGTCACAACTCAGCGGTGAAAACCGACAAAACAGGGAATTTTACCATTACAGCATTTGATGCGCCCACCACGATTACAATCTCATCGACCGACTATGTTTCAAAACAGATAACATTCAGTGGTCTTGCCAATGATACCGATTTAGGAACAATCAACTTAAAAGAAATCTCAGGAGCAACCATCGACTTGTCGTTTACCTATCGTGAAAGCGCTGTTGCCGACTCTGTGGCACCGGCTCAGGAGTGGTGGAACATCGACCTCAATAATATTTCGTTCGCAATTTACAACAAAACTCGAGGAAAAGAAATATCACAATACTCAGTTCAAAACGACAAGATTGTATTGCTTGAAGAGGCTCTGTCAGGAGATATGTTACAAGTAACTGCCTCAAGCAATACCAAAGAATTCAACCCCATTTCAGTAACCGGCTCAATAAATGCCGACCTGAACTGCAACATGACATTTGACATCGTTGAATTGGGTAGAATTAATGTATCTCATGTCGATTCTGCAGCGACATCGGTCATCGGAATATTGTATGACAGCAATGGTGAATTGTCAAAGAAAAAGAATTTCTCGAAATACGCACTCGAACTAACCAATATCGAAGATGGCGATTACACCCTCATAACAATGATGCAGAACGATAATTTGAACTCATTGCTTCGATTATCACAATTTCCTGCTATCGGGCTTGTTGATGGTGTTGACTATATTTCAAATGCGGTAACCGTTGTTAGCGGTATTATCACAACAGTCTCTCTCGACACAATTCCTGAGCTTGATGAAACGAAATTTTATCATACAAGCAGTTCTTCGTTCACGACAAATAAATCATCGGTCGTAGTGGGCAACTATCTGACATTGAAAGGAGCAGTACAATTCAAAAGCGCCTATGCTTCACAAGTATCAGATGTTAACATGATTATCGACCTGCCATCGACATGTTCATTTGTCGAAAACTCGGTAATGGTTGGCAATAGCGTGTCGGCTTACTCGATAATAGACAACACGCTCACTATCCCCATGAGCGACGCGTCGCAGCAGGTGAAATTCTGTGTCATTCCCACCTATGGAGGAGAATTTACCCCAAGTGCCTTAATAGAGTTCAACTTAAACGGAAAGACAGTAAGGCAACCCATAGGCTCGGCTTACGCCAAGATTGAGAATCTCAGCATCGTCTGCCCTTCGGTAGTGGCAAAGACAGAATTACCAATAAGCGGTACGGCTGCCGGTCGCTCTAAGGTTGAGATTTATGCCAATGATGAGCTGATAGGGGAAACTACAGCTACAGCCAATGGCTTGTGGAATGTAGTATGTAATCTCAACGAGCCTTACAATCTGTCATATCATGACATTTACGCAATCATTACTACACCCGATGGGGCTGTACTTAAAAGCGAGACACGTCAATGCCAATATGATATCAACGCCATTCAAGTCAAGAGCGTAACAATGATAAATACCGCTCATCCTGCAGGCTCGTTGGACCCATGTGAATATGTTACGGTATTTGACTTTATGAATCCGAAAACAAAGATTGAGCCTTATTGGTATTGGCCCAAATATCCTGAGTTTACGTTCCTTGTCGATCTCTCAAATAATGACCCCGAGAAAGTACACTATGTGGATTTATATGTATCGTTACATAGCGGTAAATATGCCAAATTGGAAACGGCCTACGACTCAATTCAAAACAAATGGATTGCAAAGGGCAAGTTTGACAGCCACAACCTCCCCGCAAACGTCGCCGTCGACTTCAACTACAACCGAGAATTTATTCTTGAGGCAACTCAATTACGTAAATATTCAGAAATAATAAGGACTATAGAACTTAATGATTCAATTATTGATGATTATTTTTCTAAAGGGATTGTATCTGAAGATTCTATAAAATTACTGTATGACCAGCTTGGTCTATCGTATTCTGCTGTTGATTTTTCCACAGAAATAACTGATGACATACCTGAAGATTTTGACAATTGGAGCGAAGCCGAACAAGATGCATTTTTAGAGCAAAAATACATAGAATTTTGTCAAATTTCAGATTCATTAATTAACGTTGCGGATAAATATTTCGGAATCGATAGTGATTTAAATTCAGATGGATACACATATAAATATGATAATTGTGATGGATTAACTCCAGAAGTGCTAATTAAACAGGGCTATGAAGCACAGCTACTTACAGATGGTACTACTATATATTTTAAATGTACTGAATCGTTTTATCATTATGTAGATTTTATAGCAAATGAAAGTATATATATAACATTTCCTCCTCAAAATAAACAAGTAAGGTTTACAACATTATCTACTTCTGATACATTTGATGATGTACTTGAAGCCATACATAAGTTAGAGAATAGCATTAAAACTATATCGGATATTTTAGAATATATTGACGAGATTTTTAACCTTACAGATAACGGAAAAGCATTTAAAGACGAATTTTCAGTAGCCATCAATTGGGCAAATGGTATTCAAAAAATATGCAAAAAAGAAGACGCAATAAAAAAATGGGACGAAGCAATAAATCGCATTACTAAATATCGCACAAAAATTGATAATATATTAAATAGTTGTAAAATACTAAAAGGCATTTTTAAAATCACAGGATATGGACTTCTTATAATTGATATAGGAGATCGAATACATTATGCTAATAATTTATGGAAGTTACTACACCAAATACCGGATCCATGTGATAATATGCAATCTGAGGCAACCAATTACAAATGGGAATGTGGATCTCAAATATCATATCATGTAATACAAGCTTCGGCAAGTATTGCTTCTAAATTGACGACCGATAAAGAAATGGCTGCTAATATAGCATATGCTGTTGCTTCCGGTGGGATGGGGTGGTGGCGACCAGCTTTGACATTCGCTAAAAAAGTTTGTCTTTGGACTACTAAATGGTTGTGTGATAACCACATGGAAGACAGATATCATGAATTGGAACGCAATATCCAGAATTTGGATTGTGAAAAGGAAGAAGAACCAGAAGACGATCCTAATAATGGATGTAAAAATCCAAATGGAGATGGAACTTGCAATAACCCGGAAGAATCCCCTGAAGATGGAGCTGAGACGCCGGGAGAAGGAACGGAGAATCCCGAGGGTGGCGAAGACCAGAAACCTGAAGACGGAACAGGCGATAATACCGGTGGAGAAAATACCGATAAACCTGGTAGTGGCGATGGCAACACCGGAGGAGGAAACGAGGGAGAAAATCCCGGTAGCGGAGACGACCAAGAACCAAGTGTCGAATTTCCGGAAAGTGGTAATGGCAATACAGATGACAAGGAGAATACCGGTAAAGAAGAGGAAAAAGAAGAATCAAAAGAAAATGATGAAGAATCCGGTTTTACACCCATATGGCCCGGCTCGATTATAGATGATGCTCCGGCTGGCTCCTATCCTTATCCAGGCGCTCCTGCTGAATATGTACAAGACCCATCGGGATTTGTATATGAAGGAGTAGAAAGTAATCGTCTCAAAGGCGTAAAGACTACTGCCTATTACAAAGAGATGGTTGAGGATATGTATGGAGACAAACATGAACAGATTGTTTTGTGGGATGCGACAGAGTACGCTCAAGAAAACCCATTGTTTACCGATGAGTATGGCAACTATGCTTGGGATGTTCCCGAAGGTCTTTGGCAAGTCAAATACGAAAAATCGGGGTACCAAACAGCCTATAGTGAGTGGCTTCCTGTGCCTCCACCTCAACTTGAGGTAAACATTGGCCTCGTGCAGTTGACTCCTCCAGAAGTTGCATCGGCTCATGCCTATGAGGGAGGTGTTGACATCTATTTCAGCAAGTTCATGAATGTTGATTTCCTTAATAGCGAACATATAGTTATAACTCGCAATGATGAAATTCTTGCCGGAGAAATCGCTATATTAAATGAAGAAAACAAGTTAGCATCAAAAGTATCCTACAAGTTCTCTGAAAAATTGAATGAGGGGGATAAAATTCTCCTTACAATCAACAAGCGAGTACGCAGTTATGCCAATATAATGATGGAAAGTGATTTTGTGCAAGAGTTTGACATCTTGAGCAAACCCTCAATAGAGGTTGCTGACAGCATTGAGGTGGTATATGGTCAAAGTGCCGATATAATAGTGAAGCTACGCCCGAGCCAATCATCCGCCGGCAAAAAAATCACAGCTTCTTCATTGACATCAATGACTACGTCAATAACACCGGCCGAAACGACAACCGATGAAAATGGATGTGCAACATTTACCATTACCGGCAATTTGAAAGGTAATGCCATAGTGCGTTTCAGCGTCGATGATGAAGACTTATCAGCTGAAACAAATGTAAGTGTAATTCCCTATGAGAATCGCACAATCACTCGCGACTATGCATTACAACCTGGATGGAATTGGATTTCAGTCAATGTGAATGACAAGAAAATCGAAGATCTTCCCTCTTTGTTTGCTCCGATAAAAGAATATATCAATTATGTGAGTGGTATTAATGATAATTTGAGCTATGATGCCGATTCAGGATTTGTAGGCTCTCTATCATCAATAAGTCTCACCGGAGGATACAAAGTAAACATGCGTCAAGCCGGGACATTATCATTGTTAGGCAAGCAAACAAGCCCCACTATAACTCTAAGACAAGGATGGAACTGGATAGGTTATAGTCCGCAAGCAACATTATCAATTGACAAGGCTCTTGCCAACTTGGTTACTGAAGCAGGCGATATTGTAATGGGACGCTCTGAATTTGCTGTATTTGATGGTAGCAAATGGGTGGGCTCTCTTAAATCAATGGATCCGGGACTGGGTTATATGTATTATTCACAATCAATCAAATCATTTAATTATCCCACAGTAAATGCCGAATCAACAACTCCTTCAACAGATATTAAATATTTCGATAAATGGAGTTGCAATCCATTGCAATATAAAGATAACATGACAATGGTGGTACGAGTGATCGATAACAATGGAAACAATGTCAATCCATCACAATGCACAGTTATTGCATTGATTGGAGAAGAATGTAGAGGAATCGCATCAGTAGACACCAATGATGAAAATATATTCTTGACAATACATGGCGACTCCATTGATAAACAAATCAGTTTCCAAATATATGATTCACAATCCGGAGCTTATTACAATGCTATAAATACATTGGATTTCAATAGTTCCTTTGTTGGTTCATTGGAATCTCCTGTTGTTCTACAATATAATGAGTCCTCTAATATTAAAAATATCAACTATCAATCGACAATAGCAATTTTCCCCAATCCGGTTAAAGAACGATTGTTTATTACTTCAAGTTCCAACTCTATATCTGCTCAAGTAACAGATATGAATGGAAATATGATTATCAATACAGAAAATATATTGGTAAACGAGGGAATTGATGTGTCAAACCTAAATGATGGTACTTACATTATTACTATAGTTGATAACGAGCAGAAAGTTTCACAGAAATTTGTGAAAAGGAAATAATAGATTTCTATAGCAAAGAAACGGTCGAGTTTGAAGCTCGACCGTTTTGCTTTATATAAAGGAGGGGATTAGCAGTTATAGAAGCGGGTGAAAGCTTTTATTGCATAGACATGGTCGTCGGTTGAGGCTGTTTCTCTCACCGAGTGCATACCCCACAATGCGTTACCCATATCGACGCCACGAAGGTCTATCTGTGATGTCAAGATATTTCCAAGTGTCGAGCCTCCGGCTACATCGCTATGATTTACAAAATATTGGCATGGTACCTCTGCTTCATCACACAATGTTTTAAACACCGCTGCCGAATCAGCATCAGTCATATATTTACAATTTGCATTTATCTTAATCACAGGACCGCCACCCATTACAGGATGATTTGTCGGATCATGTTTTTCGGGATAGTTAGGATGAACAGCATGAGCATTATCGGCACTGACCATGAATGATGATGACACAGCTCTCAAATACTCCTCTTCTCCTCCACCAAGACAGCCGACAATGCGACGCAGGATTTGAGCTAACACCGGTGATGCTGCACCTTGTTTTGTTCCGCTACCTGTTTCTTCATTGTCAAATATTGCCATTATGCGAGTCATGTTACCTTCGTTTGACTCAAGTAATGCTATCATTGCTGCATGAGCCATGCTAAGGTCGTCAAGACGTCCTGAAGTTATAAATTCTTCATGTTCACCCACAAGACATGCTGGAGTTGTATCATATAGAGACAAATCAAAGTCGATTATATCTTCTGCCTTAACGCCTAATTCGTTAGCCACCATGCGCAATACATATCCGGTTTTCTCTGCGTCATCATTGATTTTGCCAAGCACAGGAAGCATATCTTTCTGTTTTGACAACGGGTTTCCCTCGTTTACGGCACGATTAAAATGTATAGCGAGATGAGGGATAGTCAACAAAGGACGTGTGAAACGCACCAAACGTGTTTCTGGGTGCAATGCATCTTTACCCTTAAGCATAACACGTCCCGATATTGATAATGGTCGGTCAAACCATGTATAAAGTATAGGACCACCATAAACCTCCGTATTCAATTTCAGGATTCCACCATCGGTCAACATTTCCGGATTGGGTTTAATTCTGAAACATGGCGAATCGCTATGAGCTGATATAATTTTAAAACCCGATGCAGCATCGCCATCCCCTACAACAAAAGCAAAAATAGCTGAATGGTTTTTCACCACATAATATTTACCGCCGGGAGTTACCGACCACGCATCGCATGCATTTAATTCGCAAAAGCCATTCTGTTCAAGCATTTCACGAATAGTCTGTACCGCCCAAAAGTTACACACACTCTTATCCATAAACTCGATAAGAGATTTTACATATTTATTTTCTTTCATAGTTTTTCAATCATTAGAGTTTAACGTATAGTATTATAACAATTTACTCAGCAGAATTATATCTAACTTGATTTAAAGCACGCAAAACATTGCAAAGAATGCGACTCCAATAGCTTTGGAACTCGTCTCTTACTGCAACTAACGCCAATGGGATAAGATGTTCAGGAGCCTCTTTCACCATGCCCACAAAGTTATAAAGCACTTGGAATATATCGGCAAGACTTTCTGAGATACTCGCAGCAATAGGGGTGTCAGAATACTTCATATCTTCCTCAAAGACTTCAAGAAATATATCTTCCGGTCCCATGAGATTTTCTATTCCACACCTCACCGATTCATAATAATCTTCATCCAATATAGGTTCAAGATAAGCATCTTCTTCATCTAACAGATCAACTTTTAAATCTGTAGCCGAAATATACAAGCGTGGCAACAATCTCAACATCGATTGCACAAACTCATCCTTTTCGCTTTCACGCACATCTTCGATTGTAGCACAATATTCATTACACAATGCTATAAATGCCAATGAGTTGGTATTTAAAATTGCTGACTCCATAGTCGTTCTATTTATTTTGAAAAAGATTATTTTTTCTTATATATTCATCCACTCCATTAGGTAAAAATGCCGACATATCCTTTCCGGCAAAGAAGCCATCACGAATAAATGTACTTGACAAATTTATCACCGGCGCATTGACAAATCCAACTCCCAGAGTGTCAATCTCCCCTATCTCATAACCGGGACGTGGGTAGACAATCACTCCATAATCAGCAATAATGCGTTGATAGTCTTTCCATTTATCAAATATCAACCAATTATCACTACCTATCACCAAGCGAAATTGTTTGTCAGGGTATCGCTCTTTCAGAGTATCTAACGTTTTTATCGTATATGACGGACGAGGTAAAGTCAATTCGATATCACACACATCAACACCCTTGACTGACTCAACTGCGATTTTCAACATATTCAAACGATGTTCATCAGCCACAAACGCATCAGTATTTTTTAGCGGATTACATGGCGACAATGTCAACCACACAGCATCAAGAGATGTGTATTGACTTAAATAGCTTGCCAACATCACATGCCCCACATGCACAGGGTTGAATGAGCCTCCAAGTATCCCTATCGTTTGCATTATGACAATTAAGCGTTTATAAAATCAAGGATTGCCTTGCGAGTGTCAGCAATAGCTATAGCCAAGTCATCATTTACAATGCGACAATCATATTGTGGGGCAAACCCTATCTCATATTCAGCCTTACCCACACGTTCCTCTATTACTTCAGGAGCATCTGTTGCACGAGACACAAGACGACGGCGCAACTCCTCTACCGACGGAGGCATTATAAAAATACTTATTGCGCGATTGCCATACATGCGCTTTACATTCACTCCACCTTTAACATCTATATCAAGCACTACATTGTGTCCGGCACTGCAAATGCGCTCAACCTCGCTCTTTAACGTACCATAAAAACGACCGGGATACACCTCTTCATGCTCCACAAATGCATCTTGCTCGATAGCAGTTTTAAACTCCTCATCAGTCAAAAAGAAATAATTTACACCATGCTTTTCTCCTTCACGAGGCAATCTGTTTGTTGCCGAGACTGAAAATTGCATATCAATATCACCTTGCGCCAATATCGCATTTATGATTGTTGATTTTCCGCAACCCGAAGGTGCCGATATAATGATAATTTTCCCTTCCATGACATTACATTGCATTTAAGACTTGTTCTTTTATCTGCTCCAACTCATCTTTCATGCGCACAACGAGTTTTTGCATTTCGGCATGATTACTTTTTGACCCAAGCGTATTTATCTCACGTCCCATTTCCTGGCTTATAAACCCAAGTTTTTTCCCTTGACCTTGAGGACCTGCCATTGTTTCCATGAAATAGTTCAAATGTTGAGACAATCGTTGTTTCTCTTCATTAATATCGAGTTTTTCAATATAATAAATCATCTCTTGTTCGAGTCGTGATTTGTCATAATCGACAGGAGCTATCTTAGCCAACCCTTCTTCTATGCGACCGCGTATTTTTGCAATGCGTTCAGCCTCATACTGAGGAACCTCGGCAAGAAGATTGCGTATATTCTCGATGCGTTTTGCAAAAAACTCTTCTAATTTCATCCCCTCTTCTCTGCGGAATTGCATCAATCCGTCAACAGCCTCATTTACGGCCTGAAATAATGCTTCACACTCCTCATCAGCTATTGAGCCGGGTGCTTCTGATTTCATCGTTTCTGGAAAACGGAGCAACACGCTATACCAATCCTCTGGCGTTGGGATTGACAGAGTTTGCGACATAGCCTCTATTTGCGATTTATAAGAAGCTAGCAATGGCAAGTTCAACGTCACTGTTGCCTCGTCATGTATTGTTTCCACATAAATCAGCAAATCGGCCTTGCCGCGTTCAAGACGATGAGCCACAACATTACGCAACTCTAGTTCCTTTTCACGATATGCCGCCGGGATGCGAGTTGACAAATCAAGTTGTTTACTATTGAGAGATTTTATTTCTACAGTAATCTTTTTATTGAGGACTTCGACAACCGATTTGCCAAATCCTGTCATTGATAAAATCATAGTTGTAAGTTTATTTTATGCAAATTTACGCTTTAAGCGCGAAAAAGCACTAAATTTGCACAAAAATAATAAGCAAATTTATGGCAGTAATACTAAATATTGAGACATCAACCAATGTTTGCTCTGTTGCACTCACCGACAATGGGATGGTTTTAGAGCATTTCGAGGATTATAAAGGACAAAACCATGCAGCACTACTGAGCGGCTACATCAAAAAATGTCTTGACTACCTCAAAGAGAAAGATATGAAACTTGAAGCCGTTGCAGTGAGCATTGGTCCAGGTAGCTACACAGGTCTTCGCATCGGTCTCTCCGAAGCAAAAGGGCTTGCCTATGCACTTGACATACCATTGATAGGGATTGACACCCTCAAGATTATGGCTGTATCGGTGATGTTCCACCATGATGTTGACCCCGACGCATTGTTCGCCCCCATGATTGACGCTCGTCGCATGGAGGTATACACCTCAGTACTCGACATGGCTCTCAATGAACAGATGAAGCCATCGCCACTAATTTTAGATGAGACTTCTTATGCCGAATGGCTCAATAGCAATCAAGTGCTATTCTTTGGAAATGGTAGCAACAAAGCCAAGGAGATGATTACTCACCCCAATGCACGTTTCATCGCCAACATTGACCCTCTGGCAACCGATATGCTTGCACTTTCTGAAATGGCATTCCGTCGTGGCGAATTCCTCGACCTCGCCTACTCTGTCCCTGCCTACCTGAAAGATTTCCAAGCCACCACACCCAAAAACAAAGTTTAATCAGCGGAGATGCTCCATCGATTCAAACAATCCATTGCCGGAATTGAACTCCCCAAGCAATTCACTTGGCCTTTTCATTACACGCCTCATCAACTATGTATCATGGCAACCGAAGAGGTTAAAGAATACATTGCAACACGCAATGAATGGCATGATGAATTGAAATCCGGGAAAATGTTTGGAGTGCTTGTCGTTGCTGATATTGATGGAACATTAGGCTTTGTTTCAGCATTCTCCGGGAATTTGGCAGAGAGTAACAATCACGACTACTTTGTTCCGCCCATATATGATGCACTGCAACCCGATGATTTCTTCAAAAAAGGGGAAGCCTATATCTCTCAGATAAATCACCGCATCACGCATCTGTCAGAAAGCGATGAATTTCGACAAGCACAAAATTCATTAAACACGATTGTTCAAGAAGCATCACGTTCATTAGATATTTTCAAAAAAGAGATTGCACAGCGCAAGGCCTTGCGACAACAACGTCGCGAAAATGGCGAAGAAAAAGCCTCTCTCATTGCTGAAAGCCAATACGACAATGCCGAATTTCAACGGCGCAAAAAACATTTCAACCTTTTAATCTCGCAAGCGCAAGCCAAAGTTGACTTGATAACAGCCGAGATTGATACCCTTAAAGAGGAACGCAAAACACGCTCTGCAAAACTCCAAATGGAGTTGTTCTGCCAATATCGACTGCTCAATGCCAAAGGAGAAACTAAAGACATCTGCGACATATTTGCCGAGACAGTCAACCAACTGCCACCTGCCGGCACAGGCGAATGTGCTGCCCCCAAGATGCTACAATATGCCTACCAAAACAACCTCCGCCCCATTGCGATGGCAGAGTTCTGGTGGGGCAACTCCCCAAAAGGGGAAATACGCCGTCATGGTCATTTCTACCCCTCATGTATCAGCAAATGCAAACCCATTCTGCTCTACATGATGCAAGGACTTGAAGTAGAGCCTAACCCTCTCAACAACAACACCGCATTCTCTCCCACTTTGCTATGGGAAGACGGCACTATCGTCATCATCAACAAGCCCAGCGGAATGTTGTCGGTCGATGGAAAAATTGAAGCCTACTCCGTTGAGCAATGGGCTAAGGACCGATACCCTCATGCCACAGGTCCCATGATAGTACATCGCCTTGACCAATCGACCTCAGGCATCCTCGTCATCGCCAAAGACAAAGAGACACATCAAGCACTACAAACTCAATTCCTCTGTCGCAAAGTAAAGAAAAGCTATGTTGCATTACTCGACGGGCCTATATCTGATAGTGAAGGAGAAATAAATCTCCCGTTGAAACTCGACTACGACAATCGTCCACGACAGATGGTTGCCCCCGATGGCAAAAAAGCACGCACACGATATGAAGTTATCGGCATCGAAAAAGGGAAAACAAGAGTGAGACTCTATCCCATCACCGGACGCACACACCAGCTCCGCGTACACTGTGCCCACCCCGACGGACTCAACACCCCCATCGTGGGCGACGAGCTATATGGCACACCTGCCCACCGTCTTTGCCTCCATGCCGAACACATCGAATTCACCCACCCCTCAACCG
Organism: Muribaculaceae bacterium; assembly: GCA_017436845.1. Taxonomy (GTDB): domain Bacteria; phylum Bacteroidota; class Bacteroidia; order Bacteroidales; family Muribaculaceae; genus RGIG4079. The sequence goes on along the minus strand of JAFSCJ010000016.1, from coordinate 219,850 downwards.
GCGAGGTTGTCAAAATCACTTGCCCGTCAGATTTCTAATTTTCTCAATTTAACAATTTTAAATTTAACGCATCCATATTGTTGCCCATATACTCCATTACCTTTGTGTCATCAGAAAAACAAAGTCAAACTTTAAAACTTAAAACTATGATGGCAATATTTATCGTAATCGGGCTAACAGTTTCAATCCTTCGCATCATCTCTTTCTGCGAAAACCTCGACTAATATAGGATTAATAAGCATACCATTCTGTATAGTTAATTTTCCCATATTATTTTGTCTTACAAAAATTAGTTTCTATTTTTGTTGTTATAATAAAAATAATAGCAAATATGAACGTGGGACAAATGAACGCTGAGCTTCTTCGCAATATGAGTATCATTGCTGAAGACGAGCATCTCTTGAAACGAGCGACAAAATACATGCGTAAACTCGTTGCAGAGAAAGAAGATTCTTCACTTTTCACTAAGGACGAATTCTTTGCTCGCATTGACAAATCAAAAGAAGGTTCATCAACAGAATTTTCAAGTATCGAAGAACTTGATAAACACATCAGAAGCCTATGAATACCTATCGAGTGATTCTTAAAAAAGACGCTCAACTCGACCTTAAAAGGCTTCTCCAAAATGAGCCGACTGCCTATAAAAAAGCTCTGAAATTAATTGCAGAACTTTATGAACACCCTCGTACCGGCACAGGAAAGCCAGAGCCACTTTTAGGCAATCGTTCCGGACAATGGAGTCGTCGCATCAGCAAAAAGCACCGATTAGTTTACGAGATTCAAGACATGGAAGTCATTGTCCTCGTTCTTACTGCCTATGGCCATTATGACGAAAAGTAGCCTAACAACATTTTGAACATTTCATTTATCGTAATCGGGCTAACAGTTTCAATTCTTCGCATCATCTCTTTCTGCGAAAACCTCGACTAATCCAAAAACTATCTCCAATCAAACTTTTATCAGGGGACAATTTGGAATAAATAAATAGATTTTTTAGCTTTGTAGTGCTCTACACCGAGACTCAACATGAGTAGCGGGTAAAGCAGACATAAAATAAAGCGTTTATTGACGCTTCGGTTTTGACGTTCTGAAATCGTAGGAAAATTTCAATTATAAGTCCAAAACCAAGCAACGATAAATGCCTCTATGGGTATGTTATATACAGCCCTAACTGTGTCTTGTTGTCATTGGTGTAATAATACACCAATGACAACCATAGGCATAGATTGGGGGTTATACATATCGGCGTGGGGCTTTAGCGTTGCTCGCTTTGACTTATAGGCCACATCCTACGAGCCTCAGAACGTGAAGCGAGCGACAGTGCAGGGCTTCACGTCTTTTTTATGCCTAAACAATTCATGTAAAACATAGTGGCAGTGAGCCCATGCCACAATAAATAGGTTTAAACTTGGGCTATGAGCTCCAAATTTTTTAACAACACACCCGGTAATACTCTTTTTGATAAGTTGAAAGGTATTGCTTCTGGGATGAAAACATTCGACAGATTCCTTGCTGTCGTTGGATTTTTTCGTTCATCAGGCTATTTTAAACTCCGTCGGGAATTAGGAAATATTTCTGAAATCAAAATATTAGTTGGCATAAATATTGACGATATTTTCCGAAAACATAACAAAGCATTGTTAATGTTTGGTGATAACGAAAAAGCTAAAAAAATCTATGAAAATGGTTTCAAAGACGACATCATAAATGCCCGATACTCTCCCGATATCGAAGAAGGAATTCTTCAACTGTGTGAAGATTTGATTGCCGGTCGCTTGCAAATACGTATTCACGCCACTAAAAACCTACATGCAAAATTCTATTTATGCCTACCCAAAGAACACGACGAACACAGCGATGGCTGGGTAATAATGGGATCGTCTAACATTTCCGATTCAGGATTGGGCATCAAACAGCCACAGCAATATGAACTTAATGTCGCGATGAAAGATTATGACGATGTTAAATATTGCTCTGATGAATTTTGGACGCTATGGAACGAGGCTGTTCCATTGAGCGCTGATGATATTGAAGAGTACAAGAAGAAAACATACTTAGGCTATCAACCCACTCCATACGAGCTATACATCAAAGTGCTTATTGACACATTTGGAGATCAAGTGGAAGATGATTTTTCCATTCAGTTGCCCGATGGTGTCAAGGATTTAAAATATCAGAAAGATGCTGTAATTCAAGGCTATCAGATGCTGATGCAGCATAACGGGCTGTTCCTTGCCGATGTTGTCGGGTTGGGAAAGACAATGATTGCCACTATGATAGCCAAACGTTTTGTTGAAGCAAACGGCAATAACACTAATATTCTTGTTGTATATCCCCCTGCATTGGAAGATAACTGGCGAAACACTTTCAAACTTTTTGGCATCTACAAGAAAGCGCAATTCATCACCAATGGCAGTCTCTCCAAAGTTCTTGATGGCAAAGACAACTACAAGGACAAAGAGGAATTTGACCTAATCATCGTCGATGAAGCACATGGTTTCCGTAGCGATAGTTCGGGCAAATATGATGAATTGCAAAAGATATGCAAGTCTCCATGTGTGAATATGGGCTTATTAAAGAGCACACAGAAAAAAGTGATGTTACTCTCTGCTACACCACTTGCCAATCGTCCCGATGACTTTCAAAATCAATTATTGCTATTCCAAAACAGCCAAAGCTGTACTATTGACGGAGTTCCAAATCTCAAAAGTTTCTTTGCTCCGCTCATCTCTGACTACAAAAAATTGATGCGCGAGCGTGATCAGCGCGATGTTACTGTCGACGTGGATAAAATCTACGAGCAGATACGCTGCAAGGTTATCGACAAAGTAACAGTTCGCCGTACACGCAACAACATTCTCAACGACCCCGACTATAAAGCCGATATCAAATCGCAAGGCATCATATTCCCCAACATCCTACCTCCAAATGAATTGGAGTATGTGATGGATTCCGATACAAACAATCGTTTCTATGAGACGTTGAAACAATTGACCGATGGAAAGTCTGATAAAAACTCAAACGGAAATGGGCTAAACTATGCCCGTTATCGTGCAGTTGAGTTTCTAAAGCCCGAATATCGCAATAAATATCAAAATGCCGAACACATAGGTCAGACATTGGCTGCCATTTATCGTGTTCACATGGTTAAGCGATTGGAAAGCAGTTTCTATGCTTTCAAAAAATCGCTCCGCACACTCCTTCGTATCACTACCGACATGATTAAGATGTTTGATGAAAACAAAGTAATCATTGCCCCCGACCTGAAAGTCAAAGACCTGCAAGCAAAAAATATGGAACTTGATGAGATTATAGAATATGCTGTTGCCAAGGGATATGTAGCTGAAGAAATCGTTTTTACTGCTGATTCTTTTGATCCAAAATTTATCAAGATGTTGCACCACGACAAAGAAATATTGGAATATCTTAACTCCGATTGGGAACAAGAATACAGCGACCCCAAATTTGATAAATTCCAAAAATATCTCATCAGTAATTTCTTTAATAAAGAGATAAATCCATCAGGCAAATTAGTGCTATTCTCTGAAAGCGTTGACACACTAAATTACATATATAACAAACTCACGAAAGAAATAGGACGCACTGATGTGCTGATGGTAACTGCGTCTAATCGCAAACGCTTAGAACAGACCATCAAAGAGAATTTCGATGCCAATTTTGACAGCGATTCTATGAAGTACAACATCATTATTACCTCTGATGTATTGGCTGAAGGCGTGAATTTACATCGCTCTAATGTAATCATTAACTACGACTCACCTTGGAATGCCACCCGATTGATGCAACGCATTGGTCGTGTAAACCGTATCGGCTCAGTTGCTCCTAATATCTACAACTATATGTTCTACCCATCACAACAGGGCGACAAGGAAATCCAACTCTACAAAAATGCTCTTGTAAAGTTGCAAGGTTTCCACTCTGCTTTTGGTGAAGATGCTCAAATCTACTCCAAAGAGGAGATTGTAAAGGAGTTCAAAATGTTTGACAACAATGTAAAAGACAGTATTGACAAGAAGATTGCTCTATTGCGTGAGGTGCGTGAACTCTATAACAGCGACCGAGAACTTTATCGCAAAATCAAGGCTCTGCCAATGAAGAGTCGAGTAATGCGTGATACAGGCAAACATAGCGAAAAGTCAGTCATCTTCGTTTCTTCTAATGTTAAGACCGAGTTCTATCTGGCTACTTCAACAGGTGTTGAAATTATCGACTTCCTCGAAGCGGTAAAATACCTCAAAGCAAAGCCAGAGGAGCAACCCGTACCATTCGCAAATGAAGAGCAGCATTACAAGCATGTAAATAGTGCGTTGGCTCAATATACGACTGAATATGTAGAGGCCGCCGATACATCATCTATTAACCGTACCGACCTTGATAAGACTTCACTCGAGGCCAACAAGTTCTTACGTACCATCAAGCAGATAACAACCGATAGCGAATTAAAATCGCAATGCGATGTGCTGATTGGATATATCAATGAAGGTATCTATGCTCAACTTCCTCGCTACTTGAAAGCCTTGTCACGAGAGTATAAGAATGATCGTGTTAAGATGAAGCAGGACGAATATATCCTACAAAACAAAATTTCGGAATTGCTTGGCGAATATCAGACGATGAACAAGGATCAACGCCACGATGCCCAAGATATTTCCAATCCTCAAATCATAATTTCAGAATCCTTTAAGTAAACATTACTATGGCAACTGCATATACACCCGATAGTTTGAGAAACCTGTTCCAATCATCATTCAATTTGGCACAGTGGTATAATTTCTTGCAACACTTTTTCAATGCAAGTGAATTGAAAGAGATGCCTGAAAGAATCATTGAGAATACTTCGGATGAGGGCTACTATTTGGGAAATATAGACACTACTGATAGTTACCGTATCGGTTTGTTTCACTATAATATCCGACAAGGTTCTGTCGCCAACAAGCGTGTGGGACTTCGCAATCTCGTAAAGTCATTTATCAACCCTACTTGGGGTGAGTTTGATGCGGCATTGGTGGTGTTTGATAGTGGCGACCATTGGCGTTTGTCATTCATTTGTGATATTAAGGGAGAGTCAACATCGCCTAAACGATACACCTATGTCTTCGGCAGTGATGACTTGTTGTATAGAACGCCTATCGAGCGTTTTAACTTTTTGAAGAAGAAAGGTATATCGTTTGAGAATCTGAAAACCGCCTTCTCGGTTGAAGCACTTTCAGATGAGTTTTTTGATAAGTATCGTGAGCAATATGCCAACTTTATTCAATATGTTACAGGCAAACGAGTGGAGAAATCGGGGAACAAGTGGGTTGAACGTGAGGTAACGGCACCCAATGCGACATTTATGCAAGCATTCGACAACGACGAGAAACGCATACGCGACTATATCAAAAAGTTGATGGGACGCATCACGTTTCTACATTTCTTGCAACGCAAAGGGTGGATGAATGGCGATTTGAATTATATGCAAAACATGTTTGAGAACTCATCGCACAAGGATGATTATCTTGATTCAGTGCTTGAACCTCTTTTCTTTGGAATTTTGAATACCAAACCATTACAACGCATTGGTGTGTTTGAGCAACTCGGTTGGGATAAATCTCTGCTTAATGAGTGGAAAGATATTCCGTACCTAAATGGTGGTTTGTTTGAGCGTGATGAGGAGGATGAGCCCGACAGCGTGTTCCCGGCAGAATATTTTGCTAAATTATTCCAATTCTTCAGCGAATACAACTTTACCATCGACGAGAACGACCCCAACGATGCCGAGGTGGGTGTCGATCCCGAAATGCTTGGTAAAATATTTGAAAACTTGCTCGAAGACAACAAGGACAAAGGCGCATTCTATACTCCAAAAGAGATTGTACGCTATATGTGCCAGGAATCACTTATTGCCTACCTCGAAACCAATACAAGCGTGGCAAAGGATAAGATTCGCAAATTTGTACTCTCGCCCGAAGAGGGTATCGTGGATATACCAGAGAATAAGAAACCTAAACTCCTCGCAGCACTTGAAGAGGTTAAGATTTGCGACCCTGCCATCGGTTCGGGAGCATTCCCAATGGGCTTGCTCAATGAACTTTTGCATTGTCGTGAGGTGTTGAGTGGAGAACATTACGACCGAGCAGAAATCAAAAAGAGCATTATCCAAAACAATATCTATGGTGTGGATATTGAGAAAGGTGCGGTGGATATTGCTCGTTTGCGCTTTTGGCTCTCTATTGTGGTAGATGAAGAGACTCCATCGCCATTGCCAAACCTCGACTATAAGATTATGCAAGGAAACTCACTCATTGAAAGCTTCATGGGTGTGGATTTAAGCAAACTGACATACGAAAAGGAATACAAGAAAGATAAGGGCGAAATCTCTCTCTTCGATGATGAGAAGAACCGCCTACAAAAGACTGTTTCGCACCTGCTATCTTCATACTACTCTTGCAGCGACCACGACAGAAAGGTTAAGTTGCAACAAGAAATTTCCGACACCATCAACAAGCAGTTGGAGGCACAAGCATACGACCCGACTATTCTTGCCAAACTCAAAACCATCAATCTTGCTGAGAATAACAAATTCTTCCTTTGGCATACTTGGTTCAGCGATGTCTTTAACCGAGATGATAAAGAAGGTTTTGACATTGTTATTGGCAACCCACCATATATAAGTTCAAAAACGCAATTATCTAATTCTATTTTAGCTGAACAAAGAAACTCATTAGTTGCATCAGGAAAATACTCATGCCTTTATCAAAAGTGGGATTTGTATATACCATTTATAGAATTCGGCATAAACCAAATTTGTTCTACGAATGGGGTTTGTGCAATGATTGTTCCTTATCCACTAACTAACCAAATATATGCTCAGAAATTACGAGAGATGATTTTGACGAAATTTCATCTGTTTGAATTAGTTGACTTAAATGGAACTAAGATTTTTAACAATGCTACGGTTAGCAATTGCATACCTTTCATTAAACGAACAAAAGGAGAAAATACGACAATATCTAATATTGATGAAAAGTTGCATATTACTCCATCGTTCACGAAGAGTTATAAAGACTTAATACAGGATGAAAAAACGTATATTTGGAATGTTAGTAACGAGAACAGAGATTCAAACAGGCATTCTGATATGCTGACATTAGGTGACTTATGCTATATCAGCAAAGGTATGGTGTTATACTCTGAAGATGGGTTGTTTACAAATGAAGATTTGATCAGTAATACTCCTGATTCTATACATTGTAGACCTTATTTAGAGGCTAAAGATATGGATACCTATGCAATTAATAACATCAGATATATTGAGTATGATACACATCGAGTTCCTGACATGGTTAGCCGTCCTACCTTTAGAGAACTATATGATAGACCAAAATTGATGTTCAATTGCCTTGGCAAGATGAAAGTGATGATTGACTATTCAAATCAGTTTGTATGTCAACAAGGCATTCGTGTCGCCTTGCTATGGAATGATCTCCATGGTGTTGAGAATAGAAGTATTCTTACAAGTATTAAACGATATTCTCGTTTGAGTAGATGTGAAATGGAAAAAATCTCCACATCATTTAATATGTACTATTTACTTGGAATCTTGAATTCAAAATATGCAGCACAATTACTTACCAACATTAGAAGTGGAGACTATCACATTGTACCCGAACATATTAGAAATATTCCCATAGCATCTGCAACTGTGGATGTACAAAACAAAGTCGCAGAAATCGTTTTGAAGATTATTGATTTGAAGAGAACTCAACAAAATACTTCCATATTAGAGACTGAAATCGATAAGATTGTTTATAGCATATATGGACTAACCGATACCGAAATAAAAATCATCGAACAAAGCATCTAAACACGAAACAGCCTACAATGTAGGCTGTTTCGTGTTTAGATGGGAAAATTTCATTTTGAGTACTTTTTATTTGGTATTTCTCTTTATAGGTGTTATCTTTGTTGAACAAAAATGCGTGTATACGCAATAATATTCAGTGGAATTATGGAAATAAAGCGTGATATATATCTAAACAAACTCATTAGGAGTATGCACAACGGAATGATAAAGGTCGTAACTGGAATCCGCCGTTGTGGTAAGTCGTATCTACTTTTCAACTTGTTTAGCGATTATCTAATAGCTCTGGGAGTAGATGATGAGCACATAATCAAAGTTGATTTGGAAGACCGTCGTAACAAGAAACTACGAAATCCAGATGCCTTACTTGAATATATTGATGCCCGCATAACAAAAGAGGGTATGCATTATGTGATGCTTGATGAGGTACAATGGGTGGATGAGTTTGAAGATGTGTTGAATAGTTATCTTAAAATTCCCAATGTCGATGTATATGTAACGGGCAGTAACTCCAAGTTCCTATCAAGCGATGTTATTACCGAGTTTCGTGGTCGTGGTGATGAGATAAAAGTTGCACCGCTATCGTTCAGCGAATTTTTCTCAGTTTTCAATGGCTCACGCGAGGAGGCTATGGAAGAGTATATGGTCTTTGGCGGACTCCCGATGATTGCAACAATGCAGAGTAATGAGGAGAAGATGAAGTATCTTCAGACACTCTTAAAAAAAACATATATTACCGATATATTGGATAGATACAAAATCAAGAATGAAGAGGAATTGGAGGAGCTTATCAATATTCTTTCATCTTCAATTGGAGGCCTTATTAATCCAAACAAGTTAGTAAACACTTTCAAGTCGGTCAAGAATGTTTCTATATCTCCAAATACCATAAGTTTCTACCTTGAAATACTACAAGAGGTATTTATGGTTGAAAAGTCTATACGATACGACATTAAAGGCAAAAAGTATATTGACACTCCTGCCAAATACTATTTCGCAGATTTAGGTTTACGCAATGCCCGTATCAATTTCCGTCAGCATGAAGTAACACATTTAATGGAAAATCTCATATACAATGAGCTTCGCACTCGTGGTTTGATGGTCGATGTTGGTGTTGTAGTAGTAAACACCAAAGATGAGGAGGGCAAAAGCCAACGTAAACAATTGGAGGTTGATTTTGTATGCAACGAAGGTAGTAAACGATGTTACATACAATCAGCATTGAGATTACCCAATGAAGAGAAACGGGAGCAAGAGTTACGCTCATTGATAAATATATCGGACAGTTTCCAGAAGTTTGTAATCACAGAAGACCCTATAAAGCGTTATCAAGATGAGAATGGGATTGTTTTTATGAATATCTATGAATTCCTGCTTGATAAGGATAGTTTGAGAGTTTAAGATTACAATAAAAAATTAAATACTTTTCATAATAAATATTAAAGATTCTCAGATATGAAACTGAAAAAATTTAAGGGCAAACAGATTCGAGGTTATATGGATTTTGACATCGAATTTGATGAAAGTTTAACATTCTTAATAGGAATAAATGGCACAGGAAAAACAACTATATTAAAATTGCTTGCGGGTCTATTATCACCATCATATATAGAACTTGCTCAAATAGATTTTACTGAAATTGAACTAGTTTGTGAAAAGTTTTCTAACACGGAATCTAAAATAATAAAGTTATCTTGCTACAAAGCTAATAATAAATTCAAATTAAAGATTGAAGAACCTGAAAAGTCAAAAGAGATTGAGAATGAATTTCAATTATATGAAATAAGTTCATCTATGAACTCGTATGGAAGAGAGCCTATTGATGTAGAAAAGTTGCATCGAGTAGTTTATGATTTCGAAGAGTTAGATGTAGTACGTTATATTAAAGAACTAAAAACCCCACTCTTCCTTGGATTAAATAGACGAACTGTTGATAAAAATAAAATAACACAATTTGAGAGGGATTTTTATTCAAGACGCAGATTCTCAAATTTTGATTTTATGTACGATTCTGTAGATTCTGCATTAAATGAGATACAAGAAATGTTTCATAATCATGTCAGACAAAAAGCCCAAAGTCAATATGCCATTTCTGAACAGTTTAGGAAAAAAGTTTTCGCAGAGTCGTTTAAGGTTGAAGAAAATTATCCGATATCTAATATTGAATATTCACAGGAATTAGAAAAATTAGAAATACGAAGGCAAGAACTTAATAATGCGATAGATAATCTTGATGTAAAAGATTTATCCAAACAATTTGCTGAATATTTTGATTCTATAAAAAGAGCATTAGAAATCTTATCTTCAACTTCTTCTTTAGATGAAACGGGACAGCCTAATCAAGAGTATGTGAAGGCTTTGCTTCAGTGGATGATAAAGAGTTCTCAGATAGAGAAGATTGATAATATTATTCGTTATGCAAATGAGTATTCAAATAGTATTCAACGCCTTAAGGAACCTATAAATAGATTTGTTGATAGTGTTAATTTATTTTTCAAGGAAAGCAGAAAAGAAATTGAAATCGACAATAAGGGTGAGATTATAATTAAAGCCGAGAATACAAAGAAGAGGTTTACTGTTTTTGAATTGTCCTCAGGAGAAAAACAGTTAATTATTATGTTGGCTCATATTGCATTTAATTACAAAAATAAGAACTCGTCCATCCTTATAATTGACGAGCCTGAATTGTCATTACACATTAGTTGGCAGGAATTATTTGTTGATGCCTTATTGAAAGCTAGTCCAAATGCTCAATATATTCTAGCAACCCATGCTCCAGCTATTATAGCACATGTTGAGAGAAGAGATAATTGTATAGATCTAACAAATCTGAATTAAAATAATGGGACTAGAATTCAATAGCGAGCAACAACAGGTTTCATCACTTTTTACGGCTTATAGGAATGATGTTGATATATATACGGAAGATGAATTGAAAGATAAAGTTTTTTACAAAAAACTATTTTCTCGACTTCTTAATGGAACCGGTCTTAGGATAAATGATGTATATCCTTTAGGCTCATCTGATGATGTAATAAAAGCTTGCCGTAAAGACACTGATGTAAAAAGGAAGAAAATATACATTGTGGATGGAGACATTTATTTAATGTTTTCACCCAAACAGCCTATTCCCAATTTATACGTTTTAGATGCGTATTGTATAGAGAATTTTATTATCGATGAAGACGCGGTATGTAATACATTATGCAACTTCATAGGGACAAAAGAATTAGAAGACATCAGGAATGATTTTAATTTTGACAAGCTAATTGATGAACATAAAGATTCTTTAATTTCATTGTTTTATCATAAGGCACTGGAACAAAAACATAGAGGTTATTTTAATTTGTATTCATTGGCAACATATTATAATAGAAGTAACAACTTGGACCAAAGCATTATAACAGCTGAACAGGATGGTATAAAGAATCGACTCATACAAGCTGGATTATCAGAGCACGAGATAATTGCGGAGCTAGAATTAATGGAACAAAAATTTCCCGAAAATGCAGATACTTTTTTGAAGATAATTTCTGGCAAAGATTACTTAATTCATTTAATGTCATGCCATGCAAAAAAATCATTAAATTACAATACAGGTCATAGTAAGGAGGCTTGGAAATTTAATTTTGCCCAATATTGTAAATTAGATAGGTTAGAACACCTAAAAACAATAATTTTAACTTGCTTATAAATAAAATGAGGACTGTTGTCAGGATGGGGACATTAATAATAGACAGCGTCCAAAATATTGTGTAAATAAAAAATATTGCTTAAAAAGTGGCTCGGAGTGTCGGGGTGATTACCCCGAACAACTCCACTAATTCCATTTCGGACATCCAAACATTACCGCTTGTGATCTGCGTTCTTCATTTTCAATGATAGTTATTTATGCATCATATTCCAAACCTCATATAGAATAATTATTCAATCGGAAAGGAATTAATCTGAAAAATATTCATTACCTTTGTAGTAGTAGCCTTTACATTGATGATTTTCATTTATTTAGAACCATTATCACAATAATATTACAACATGAAACAGAATTATATCTCGCCTGATTATGGAAAAGCATCTTTCACATGCCCTCATTGTGGCACTCTATCTTTAATGCATTACGATACATTCAGTTTTCGCAAATATAGAATGATTAGACATGATGAGTTTATTTCTCCGGTAGGAGATAATTGGGTATATATTGCTTCATGTCATAATTGTGAAAAGAAAATTATATGGATTAACAACATCTATACTTATCCGGATATTGCAGCAGAAGAAGCAAATCCTGATATGCCTGAAGATGTTCTAAAGCTATATAATGAAGCGAGTCTGATTTATACTAAATCACCACGAGCTGCATGCGCATTACTGCGTCTTGCGATTGACAGACTATGTAATGAATTAGGGGAAACTGACAGGGATATAAATAAAAATATTGGAGAATTAGTAAAAAAAGGACTACCGATACCTATTCAACAAGCTTTAGATGTTGTGCGCGTAATTGGCAACAAGGCGGTACATCCTGGTCAAATTGCTTTTGATGTTGACGATACAGAAACTGCAATAATGCTAATGCACCTATTAAACATCATTGTCGAAAGAATGATATCAGAGCCAAAAGAAATCGCAGAACTATATAACAAGCTGCCTGAATCAGTAAAAAATTCTATCGAAAAAAGAGATAACTAATTATATTCATATTTCGTAAATACAAAATTTAAATTATTCAAAATCGTCACTTTGCCAATTAGGTAAAACCCTTTTATTTTCAATAATATGCTACAATTTAATCAGCGTGAACAATTAATTATTTCAAAATTAGTAAAATATAATTTCTCAAAATTAAATACACTTGGAAAATTTCTTGAAGATGAAATATTGACTCCGGATTCTGGATTAGCTACTATTTGTTTTAAATCACAAGCAAAAAACATGATGTATATTAATACTAATGTTTATAATACTGATGAAAAATTGAGAGAGGGACTATTTATTATTTCTGAAATTTTTCTACTGCTACTAAAATTAAGAGATAATGGTCTGATAATTTGTCTTGAAGGTGATGACTCTCCTGAAGTTCAGGCAATAGGTATTCCAAAAGGGACATTAAAAAACGGGGATGAAAAACGAATTATATATATGGCGGATGGAGACTATATTAGAAATGGCGATTTACATTGGTTTAACAAATTTGATTCTTTAAAATTTAAAGCATTTGGAATTGATGAAAAATCAATTCCAATTCGCAAATTAATCGGGTCACTCCCCTTTATTAGTCAAGAATTAGTATCATTAACAAATCGGAATTTTATATCAGAAGAAGAAACTCGTTTCAAAAAAGAGTTATTCTGGACAAAATTATCATTCGCTCTTGCCTTTGTTGGTTTAATAATAGCAATTATAAACCCTTTTATTTTCGATTCCAAGTTAAACAACGAGCAATTTTTACAACTCACTAAGTACTTGAATAAAACGAATGAATTAATTGATATAAATAATAGTGATAATACATTATTGATTAACACAATAGACTCAATAGCAACTGTCATTCCAAGAATCCCCTCCCAGGAATAACTAAGTTGATATATAAAAAACTTTGAGATACCTTCTTATGATTGTAGGGGTAATTGTGGGGCGATGTAGCGGTGAGGAAAGGCGATTTTTGCGTAGTAGTGGTTTTTCGAGGGGGTGGGAGTGAAAAATGTTGGGGAAATGCTGAAATAATCAAGAAAAGTTTGTATCTTTGCGTGCAATAAAATCTAAAGCTACATTTATATGTCGTTTATTGCAGATAGAGTAAAAATGGATGGTCTCACATTTGATGACGTCCTATTGATTCCGGCCTATTCGGAAGTGCTTCCAAGAAGCGTTAATCTCACAACAAAATTCTCTCGTAACATAACCCTTAATGTGCCTTTGGTATCAGCCGCAATGGATACTGTTACTGAAGCGCAACTTGCTATCGCTATCGCTCGCGAAGGTGGTATCGGTGTTATTCATAAAAACATGTCGATTGCTGAACAAGCTCGTCAAGTTCATGCTGTGAAACGCGCTGAAAACGGGATGATCTACGATCCTGTTACCATCAAACGTGGTAGCACCGTTAAAGATGCACTCAACATGATGGCTGAATATCACATTGGAGGTATTCCTGTTGTTGACGACAACAACAAGTTGGTGGGTATTGTAACAAACCGCGACCTTCGTTTTGAACTTGATTTAAACCGTCTTATCGACGAGGTTATGACATCGGAAAATCTTGTCACCACCAATCAATCAACCGACCTTGAGGAAGCGGCTCAAATTTTGCAAGAGCACAAGATTGAAAAACTCCCTGTTGTTGATAACGATGGACATTTGATAGGTCTTGTTACATATAAAGATATCACTAAAGCTAAAGATAAACCATTTGCATGCAAAGACTCTCGCGGTCGTTTGCGCGTGGCTGCCGGTGTTGGCGTAACAGCCGACAGCATGGATCGTGTTGACGCTCTTGTTGAAGCAGGCGTTGACGCTATCGTAATCGACACAGCTCATGGTCACACTCGTGGCGTTGTGGGTGTGTTGCGTGCAGTAAAAGAAAAATATCCTCACATTGATGTTGTTGTGGGTAACATCGCCACTGGCGAAGCTGCTAAATACCTTGCCGACAATGGTGCTGATGGAGTGAAAGTGGGTATTGGTCCCGGCTCAATCTGTACAACTCGCGTGATTGCCGGCGTGGGTGTTCCTCAGTTAAGTGCTGTCTATGATGTAGCAAAAGCTCTTGAAGGAACAGGGGTGCCTTTGATTGCCGATGGTGGTATTCGCTATTCAGGCGATATCGTAAAAGCTCTTGCTGCCGGTGCTTACTCTGTAATGCTTGGCGGAATGCTCGCAGGTGTTGAAGAATCTCCCGGCGACACAATCATTTACAATGGCCGTAAATACAAGTCTTATCGTGGCATGGGTTCTCTTGAGGCTATGGAAAAAGGCTCTAAAGACCGCTATTTCCAAGCCGGAGAAGCTGATACTAAGAAACTTGTACCGGAAGGTATTGCTGCTCGTGTGCCATACAAAGGCTCATTGTATGAAGTGGTGTATCAAATGCTTGGCGGATTGCGTGCAGGTATGGGCTATTGCGGTGCAGAAAACATCGAAAAACTTCACACAGCAAAATTCACTCGCATTACAAATGCCGGTGTTGCAGAAAGCCATCCGCATGATGTTGCCATCACAAGTGAAGCGCCCAACTATAGTGCCTCTCACCAATAATGAACTAAGATGCTACGCCTGATGCGTAACGCTTAAAATACAATATAGAGATATAATAAAATCAATATGATTTCCGTTATATCTCTATACTTTTTAATGAATTTATAGCTTAAATTAATTAACGATGAATAAACAATTATTGTCAGTGGCTATTGTTGCGGCTACATTATTGACTGCCAATGCAAAAAACAATGACCCTGTATTAATGACTATCAATGGTAAAGATGTTCACCAAAGCGAGTTTGAATATCTTTACAACAAAAACAACAGCCAACAAATGCAACAACAATCCCTTGACGAGTATGTGGATATGTTTGTTACATATAAACTTAAAGTTGCCGATGCCGAAGCCGCAGGTTTAGACACTACAAAAACATTCATCAAAGAATTTAAAGGATATCGCAACGATTTGGCTCGCCCATATCTTCGCGATACATCGGTGGAAGATAGTTTAATTCAAGTTGTACATGACCACATGAAAGAGGATGTTGATGTAAGTCACATCATGATGCCTCTCGACGTCCCCAAGTCATCATTCTACAGAACTAAACTTGACAGCATACGCACAGAAATCCTCAACGGCGCAAGCTTTGAAGATAACGCACTAAAATTTTCTATTGATGGCTCTGTGAGATTTAACAATGGTCGCATGGGCTTCATCTCGGTAAACAAATATCCATATGCTTTTGAAGAAGCTGCTTACGACACTCCCGTGGGTGGTATCTCTGAAGTAATAGAGTCACCATTTGGCTTGCACATCGTTAAGGTGCATGGTCGTCGTCCAAGCAGTGGCAAGGTGCTTGCTCAACACATTTTGAAATTTACACAAGGGCTTACCCCTGAAAAAGCTGTTGCTAAAAAAGCCGAAATCGATTCAATCTATAAAGTGGTTAAAGCCGGTGCTGATTTCTCGGAAGTAGCAGGTCGCGAAAGCGATGACCCAGGTAGCAAACGCAATGGCGGTATGCTCCCTTGGTTTGGAGCAGGCGAAATGGTAAAAGAATTTGAACAAACAGCTTTTGCACTTGAAAATGGTGCGATTTCTAAACCTTTTGCAACTTCTTATGGCTATCACATCATCCACAAAATCGACAGCAAAGCAGTTCCTACAATTGAAGAAGCTCGCCAAGACATCTTGAATATAATCGCCGGCGATGAACGTTCAACACTTCCTGATCGCACAAAACTTGCTGCCCTTAAATCAGAGCATAAAACTCACATCATTGAGTCATCAATGGAGGAAATCAAAAAAATGTTGGCAGAAAATAATGGTTACGACTCAACATTCATTCGTCAATATACCAATAATCCACTCGTTGTGGGTAAAGCTGGCCAATTAGAGTTGACTCTTGCTGAAGTGGTCAAAGCAATGCCTACAATCGCTCGCGTTACTCCAGAAAGTGGCTATAATGTGTTGAGAGAACGTACTGAAAGCCTATTGGATGCTAAAACACTTGAATATGAAGCATCAATCCTTCCCTCTAAACATGCCGATTTCCGCAACCTCATCAACGAGTATCGCGATGGCATGTTGTTATTTGAGATCAGCAACAGAAACGTTTGGGAAAAAGCATCTAAAGACAAAGAAGGGCTTGAGGCATTTTTCCAAAAGAACAAATACAAATACTCTTGGGACGGACCTAAATATAAAGGCTATATAATCTTTACTACCAACGACTCCATCAAAAACGAAGTCGAAAAATTCCTCAGCGCCAACCCTCTTGAAAACGATTCTATTTCAAAAGTATTACGCAAAGAATTTGGTCGCAATGTAAAAGTTGAACGCGTGATTGCAGGTGAAGGAGAAAACGAGATTATCGATAATATCGCATTCAATGGCAAGACACCCACAATAAAAGGCAAATGGAAATGCTTCATTCCTTACAATGGTCGCAAAATCAGTTGGGCTGAAGAAGCTGCTGATGTACGCGGACCTGTTACATCAGACTATCAAGCTGTCCTTGAAAAAGAATGGGTTAAAACTCTACACAAGAAATATCCAGTAAAAATCAACAAAAAGGTTCTTAATAAAATAAAAAAACAATAGACAGTATTTATTTTCTGCAAAAGAATATCGCTTAACTCCCCTATTTTCACTAATTTTGGGATAAATATTAAGCGATAAAACAATGAAAATCTATACTCAATATATCCCCATTCTGTTAGTTCTATTATTTATAACCTCTTCATGTGGCAAAAATGATAGAATTGAGGATGGGGATATATTGGTAAAAGTGGGTAATGAAATACTCACTAAAAATGATTTAGCAAAAGATTTTCCTTATGGGCTATCAGAAAGTGATAGTACAAAATTTGCTCGTGCCTATATAAAAGCATGGATTGACAGCAAACTCGTTGGTGAAATTGCAGCCAAGAACATCAGCGACATGTCAAAAATTGATGCTATGGTAGCTAAATATCGTAATGAATTGATAATGTGGGAATATCGACAACGAATGTATGAAAGTCATGCGGACAAAGAGCTATCAGACGACTCTATCATAGCCTACTACCAAGCCCACAAAAAAGATTTTGTCGCTACACGTCCATATATCAAAGGTATATATATTAAGATACCTGATAATGCTGAGCATCTAAATCAATTAAAAAAATTATATCGATCCAACAAAACTCAAGAAATAGACCACCTTGAAAAATTATGTTTTTCTGAAGCCACTCATTATGATTACTTTAGAGACAAATGGGTAGATTGGGAACAAATCGAATCAAGAATACCTTATGACTTCGGAAACAACCCCGATGCATTTATCAAACAGAATAAAAACATTGAAACATCAATTGGAGGTTTTACCTATTTTTTAAGCATTTCAGACTACATCCCAACAGGCTCTACAATACCTCTTGAAGTTGCCATTAATTCAATAAAAGAAATCCTCATAAATCAGAATCGGATTAAATATGACCAAGAATTGCGCAACGAATTATTCAATATTGGTTTAAAGGAAGGAGAAATTAAGATTTTATGTGATTTAGAATCGTGATAATTTAGTAATAAAAACGTACCTTTGTATTTCATTAAAAAAAATATAAGCGTGAAACTTAAAGTACTTGCATTTTGCTTAGCATGCGCCGGATACGCATCATATACATCAGCACAAAACAACATTGCTGAAGAAGTTGTCTGGGTGGTAGGAGACCAACCTATTTGGAAATCTGAAGTTGAAGAAATGTATCAACAGATGCAATATGAGCGCATCCCCATTAATGGAGATCCTTATTGCGTAATCCCCGAACGACTTGCCGTAGAGAAACTTTATCTTCATCAAGCCGAACTTGACACCGTTGAGGTACAAGAGAGCATGATTTCACAAGAAGTGGATTCACGCATAAACTATTTCATCACCAATCTTGGTTCCAAAGAGAAAGTTGAGGAATATTTTAACAAATCCATTCCCGAATTAAGAGAAATGCTAAAAGAGAATTCTCGCAATACGCAAAAAATCAGAATGGTACAACACTCTCTTACTAAGGACCTTAAAACAACGCCCTCAGATGTGCGTCGATACTTTGACAAACTTGAAGTAGATAGTATCCCATTTGTACCTATGCAAGTCGAAGTGCAAATAATGACATTAAACCCTGAAATACCACGCGAAGAAATTGATGAGGTTAAATCTCGCCTACGCGAATACTCAAACAGAATTAATAGTGGCGAAGCTGATTTTTCTACACTTGCAATTTTATATTCTGAAGATGGCAGCAGTGTACATGGCGGAGAGATTGGATTTCGCGGACGAAGTGCGTTAGTACCCGAATATGCAGCTGTTGCATTTAACCTAAACGACACAAAGAAAGTATCTAAGATTGTTGAGACAGAATATGGATTTCACATCATTCAATTGATAGAGAAACGAGGCGACCGCATCAACACTCGCCACATTCTGTTACGCCCTAAAGTATCAGACAAAGACCTCGAAATTGCATTAAATCGTTTAGATTCTATACGCACCGACATTTTAAACAAAAAATTCACATTTGAAGAAGCTGTTCCTTATATTTCTCAAGACAAAGATACTCGCTTTAGCAAAGGCGTAATGAGCAATGAAAACAACAACACTACACGTTTTGAAATGTCACATTTACCACAAGAAATTGCTAAAGTTGTAAACAACATGAAAGTTGGCGAAATCTCGGAGCCATTCATCATGAAAAGCACTAAAAACAATCGTGACATTGTTGCCATTGTTAAACTAACAAATCGCATCGAGGCACACAGAGCAAATCTTTCAGATGATTATCAAATGATTAAAGGCATGTATGAAGATGCGGCAAAAAACAAAATCCTTAAAGAATGGCTTGACAATAAAATCAAAGACACTTATGTGCGCATAGAAGATGGGTGGCAAAACTGTGAATTTGAGCACAAAGGATGGAACAAAGCAAAAAAGTAAATGACAAAAAAACAACACAAAAATAGCAAAAAACTTGGGGCGATTTTTATCGCCCTTTGCTGTATTACACTATTTATCCCTAACATTATAGCACAAGTCACAACCGATAATAATGTTAAACCATCAATTCCTTCAGCCAATCGACATCAACGCAATAAAGTCTTTCTTGAATATGCCGACAAACTATCAATGAAAGACGGACAAAATTATCAATTGCTTGTGGGAAATGTACAATTCCGCAAAGGCGACATGTTTATGTATTGTGATAGTGCCCACTTTTATGATCAATCCAACTCTCTTGATGCCTACGGAAATGTTAAGATGGAACAAGGAGACACCTTATTTGTATATGCCGATGAACTAAACTATGATGGAGAAATTGAATTAGCCAAACTTTATGCCGATGAAGGCAAAAAAGTAAAATTAATAAACAAAGATGTCATGCTTGAAACCGATATTTTCAACTATGACCTTGCCATCGATCTCGGCTATTACGACGTAGGAGGAGTTTTGACAGACAAAGAAAATCGCCTCGAGTCACAACAAGGAGAATATAGCCCAACAACAAAAGATGCAAATTTCTATCTTGATGTACACCTAAATAATTCATCGGAGCGTGATACTCTCGACATGTACACCGATACATTGTCATACAACACTAATACCCACATTGCCGAACTTGTCAGTCTCACTCACATTTTCAGTAAAGATGGCAAAATCATTGCACAAAGTGGCACTTATAACACAGAAACAAATATATCCGACCTTTATGAACGCTCTACCATCATTACAAATGATGGCAACACATTGACCGGAGACACCATCTTTTATGACAGGAACAAAGGATATGGAGAAGCCTTTGGGAACATGATATTGACTGACTCCGTCAGACAATCATCAATTCAAGGTGATTACGGATTTTATAACCAGTTAACCGATAGTGCCTACGTCACAGGACGAGCATGTGCCAAAGAATATTCTAAAAAAGACACATTATACCTTCATGGCAAGGTCATTAGGACTTACATTTTAAAAGAGGATACATCTCGAGTGATGATAGCACACCCCAATGTGCGTTTTTACCGTTCTGACCTGCAAGGATTGTGCGACTCCCTTAGCCTGATGCAACGAGACTCAATCCTTTATATGCACAATCATCCAATCGTGTGGAGTGGAGTAAGACAAATTTTTGGTAACGTCATCCATGTTCACATGAACGATTCGACTGTCGATTGGGCTAAGCTTCCTGATTTTGGTTTTGTTGCCGAACACATCGAAGAAGAGTTCTATAATCAAATAAGTGGCAAAGAGATGATAGCATATTTCACCGATAGCAAACTATCTCACGTCGATGTCAGTGGGAATGTACAAATAATCACACTCCCTCAAGAGAGTGATTCTACCTATAACAAAATTGCAAACGTAGAAAGCAGTTTTCTATCAGCCGACATTGAGAACAACAAAATTGTATTTTCCAAAATATGGCCTGAGGTTACTGCTAAGATGACTCCACTCTATCTTGCAAAAAAATCAATCTTCTATCTCCCTCAATTTAAATGGTATGAGGCTATTAGGCCCAAAAATCAAGAGGACATCTTCAATATACCACAAGAGATGAAAGACCTCTTCCATGCCCCTGAAGTATCAACTCGTCGCCGTTCCTCTAAATAAAACACAAATAACACAACATTTAAAAGCCGATTTTTCTCATAATAGGAATATTGGCTTTTATATTTATTAGGCTTATATCTCTAAAAAACAAAAAGGAAGCTTAATAAGCTTCCTTTTTTCGGGTAGCGGGAACGAGAATTGAACTCGTGACCTCCGGGTTATGAATCCGACGCTCTAACCAACTGAGCTATCCCGCCATTAATCTGATTTGCGAGTGCAAAGTTAGCGTTTATTCTCTACTCTCGCAAATATTTTAGAACAAATTTTCTTTCTAAAGGCAAAAAACATCTATTTAAAAAATTTACTTATTTTCAGAACAACTATATTGAATCTTAAACGTTATTATTATAAACCATTTATATTTTTTATGACAACTTTATCTAATGAATTATCCGATATAACTCGCGAACGTATCAAAACAATCGACATTTATATCTCTGATAACGAGAGGGCATTTGCCGACATTTGTATTACTCACAATGAAATCTTCTATTGCCTCGGAACCGAAGACATGCGCGAAGACGGCCATATCTCAATTTCCGACCGCGAATTTAACCACCTATATCGTGGGATTATCAATGCGTTAAAAAATAGTGATTGTTGTTGTAAACATCGTACTGATTTAATTCGATTTAAAATGGCAATAACATTGATTGATGCAGAAAAAATATCACATAATCAAGCATCAATCGTCCCTCATTCAATCACTGAGATAATTGAATGTTTATCCAACGAATGTGATGAATTTATTTTTCTTGAAGGATTTAAATCTCTGCTCCCTTAATATCGCATCGCTATTTACGCCAAAAACTGCGTGAAAACAATATCAAGATTGTAAACAGTTCCAAACGTCCTATAAGCATCAAAAACGATAATACCCATTTTCCGATATCTGGAATTATATCATAGGAACTTCCATATCCGGTCACTCCGGCTCCAAGTCCGGTATTGCTTATACATGAAAATGCCGAAAAGAAAGCATCGACCAACGGAATTCCTATGGCTGTCAAAATAATCCCTCCAGCCATAATAAGCAATACATAAAGACACAAAAAAGCGATAACCTTTGAGACTATTTCTGATGGCACTATTTTATCGTTGATGCGTACCGACATTATAGCATTAGGGTGAATACATTTGTGAATTTCATTGCGCAAATTTTTAAGCAAATACAATAACCTATCAATTTTCGCTCCACCACTTGTAGAGCCGGCACAAGCGCCAAAAAACATTAGGACAAACACTATTGCTAACACGAAAGTACCCCAATTTTCAAAATTAAGAACAGTATATCCTGAAGATGTCATAGTTGATATAATTTGAAACAATGGATCTATTGTTACAGATGATATCGATATAGCCTGCCCATTAATAACTATTGCAATAACAAACAACACAAATACAATTGCAATAATCTTTAAATATGTCCTAAATGTATCGTTTCGGAATAAACTGCCAAATTCTCCCAAACAAGCTTTAAATAGCAATCCGAAATTGACGCCACCCAGAAACATAAATATTGTCATTATAATCTTGACATATGTAGAATCCCAAGCTCCCACACTTGCATCCTTTGTTGAAAATCCACCAGTAGACATTGTACTCAACGCATGACACATACTGTCAAAAAAGCCCATAGGCCCTGCCCACAATAACACGCACAATAGTATTGACAACAGAAAATAAATCAACCACAAGCCTTTTGCTGTTTGGCTAATACGTGGACGTATTTTATCATGTGTTATGCCTGTTACTTCGGCATTAAACATCTGCATTCCCCCGGAATGATTAAGCATAGGAATAACAGCAAGAGTAAACAATATTATCCCCATTCCACCAATCCATTGCATCAAACATCGCCACAAGTGTAATCCATGAGACAAGTGTTCTACCGAATTAAGAATAGTTGCACCTGTTGTAGTAAATCCCGACATTGCTTCAAAAAACGCATCACTAATTGTAAATGGTGTTTGAGACAAGATGAATGGAATCATTCCAAACACAGAAAACACCACCCATATCATAGCGGTTAAAAGAAAGCCTTCACGCTTTGCCATATCTGTTCGAGATGGCTGTATGAATGTTGTCATTGAAGCGCCCACTACTCCGGTTATTATCGTAGCAATTAAGAAAGCATAAAAATCTGTCTCTCTATACACAATTGTTGCGATCAGCGGAAATATCATAAAAGCGGCTTCTATCATCAGTAGCCATCCCATTACCTTAAGCAACATTGGGAAATTTACTATTGAATGAACTTTGAACATGCACTACATAGCCTATTAATTGAACAATTTTTCTACTTTGTGGATAGCTCCTGCTAAACAGAAAACGACAACATGGTCTCCGGCCTGTATTACGGTATTTCCTCTTACAAGCATTCCTTTCCCATCTCTTACAAGACCGGCAATTGTCATATCACGAGATAAATTAAGGTCTTTAACTGCTCCTTTCGTAATTTTTGAACGTGGTTTGACTACCATCTCTGCCACTTCGGCATCAGCAAGCGCAAGACACTTTGATGAATTTATATCAGCATCTAATAATATCTGAAATATCTTGCTTGATGCGAGCAATTTTTTATTTATAATTGTACCTATATTCAATCCTTCGGCTTCCGAAATAAATTGAATATTCTCTACCTCTGCTATCGTCTTATTGACTCCAAATTCTTTAGCCGTAAGACATGCCAATATATTTGCTTCGGAACTTTCGGATAATGCAATAAAAGCATCTATATCTTCGATACCCTCTTCCCGCAAAACTTCAATATCGCGTGCATCACCATATACGATTTCGCTATCAGGGAATCTTTCAGGAAGGCTTTTACATACATCCAAATTATTATCAATAATTTTAATTTTATATTTATCCCCGGTCAACGCGGCAAGTCGTTCCGCAATACGACTACCTCCCATTATAAGGACCTTCTTTATTTCATATTGCTTTTTTCCACATATCTCCAATAAATCATTGACATGATCACGCGTCACAGTAAAATACAATATATCATTTATTCTAATGCGATCATCTCCTCGAGGTATAATTGTCTCATGATTACGTTTTATCGCTGACACGTGAAATGTTTGCTGTGTATTAGCCAATTCTTTCAACTGCATACCGATGAGACGTGCATTGTCTCTCAATTTAACGCCCACCAGTATAATCTCACCATTATGCAACTCAAACCAATGCCTAACCCATGTGCGTTCTAACGCTGTCATTATCTCTTGAGCGGCAAGATATTCAGGATAAATAAGATAGTCAACGCCAAGACTCGTAAAGAAATCTCTATTTTGTTCAACCATGAATTCATAATTGTCGATGCGAGCAACAGTCTTTTTAGCCCCAAATTTCTTTGCTATTGCACATGCTGTAACATTAGATGTCTCATAAGGCGTTACTGCAATAAACAAATCACAATCTTCTACTCCGGCATTACGCAATGCTGTAAATGACGTTGGACTACCACGCAAAGTCATGAGATTATAATTTGCGTCAATAGTAGCCAATTTATCGGCATCTTTATCTACAAGTATGATATCTTGCTCCTCACGCGACAGTAACTTTGCCAAGTGTGAGCCCACTTCTCCCGCTCCCGCTATTACAATTTTCATATTTGAGACATTTTTATTGATATAATAGCATTATATATCGCATCTTCATCCATTCCACATTGATGATATAGTTGAGCGACAGTTCCCTGTGCTATGAATTTATCGGGTATACCTATACGTTTCACTATTGAAGGATAATTATTATCATTCATCCATTCCATGACAGCAGAGCCCAAACCACCACTTATTACACCATCCTCAACTGTAATTACCGGGCATTTCAACTCGGCAACCTCTTTCAATATTACATTATCAATAGGTTTCAAGAACATCATATCATAATGCGCAACAGAAACACCTTCTGCTTCGGCTTTTTTTACCGCATTTTTCACGTTATCACAGATAGGTCCGATTGAAAGAATAGCAACATCAGTACCTGCCGATAGTCTTTCTCCTTTGCCTATTTCAATGCATTTCATTGGTGTTTGCCATTCTTTATTTCGGCCTGAGCCACGAGGATAGCGAATAGCAAATGGACCATAATTATCACATTGTGCAGTATACAACAAATTACGCATTGATTGTTCATCTCGAGGTGAAGCAACAATCATATTGGGAATACTGCGCAAATAGCTTAAGTCAAAGACTCCATGATGTGTGGCTCCATCTTCGCCTACGATCCCGGCTCTGTCAATACAGAACGTAACCGGTAAACGTTGGATTGCAACGTCATGAATTATATGATCATAAGCACGTTGCAAGAACGATGAATATATCGCACAATAAGGACGCATGCCATCTTTTGCCAATCCTCCTGAGAATGTAACCGCATGACCTTCAGAAATTCCCACATCAAACACCTTTTCGGGATATTTTTCTTGTAAAATACTCATTGATGTCCCAGACGGCATCGCTGCAGTAATCCCAACAATTTTATCGTTTTGTTCCACCAATTCAACAAGTGTTCGACCAAAAACATCTTGGTATTTCAATGTTTTTTTCTCTCCGAAATCTCCGGTAACTCGTTCTCCTGTTTCAGGGTCAAATTTTCCGGGTGCATGCCATGTTGCCGGATCTTTTTCTGCCGGCTCATATCCTTTTCCCTTAATTGTCCTTAAATGCAATATACGGGGTCCATTCATATCCTTTATATCACGCAAAACTCTCACTATTCTATGAATATCATGACCATCGAACGGACCAAAATATCTCACATTCAATCCTTCAAAAATATTTTGTTGTCTTGACAACAATGATTTCAAAGAATTATTAAAACGTAAAATAAAACCGCGCTTGCGTTCAGAGACAAGATGACATTTCTTTAGGAATTTATATACTTTATATCTTATTGTATTATAACTTTTTGATGTCGTTATCTTTCCAAGATAAGAATTTAATGCACCAACATTATTATCAATGGACATATCATTGTCATTGAGAATAATAAGTAGATTATTAGGTGTATTTGCCGCATTATTAATCCCTTCAAAAGCCAATCCTCCGCCAATTGAAGCATCGCCAATTACAGCAACTACATTGCGATGAGGATTTTCTTTCTGCATCTCTGAAGCAACCGACATACCAAGACCGGCTGAAATCGAATTAGAGGCATGACCGGCTGTAAATGTGTCATAAAGACTTTCATCCGGATTCGGAAAACCGCTCAATCCTTCAAACTTGCGATTTTGAACAAATTTATCGCGACGTCCGGTCAATAATTTATGACCATATGCCTGATGTCCCACATCCCATACAATGCGGTCATAGGGCGTATTAAAAACATAGTGCATCGCCACTGTTAATTCAACAGCGCCCATACTTGAAGCAAAATGTCCTGGATTGGATGATAATGAGTTTATCAGAAATTTGCGTATGTCTCTACACACCAATGGTAAATCATCCAATGGTAATTTACGTAAATCCTCAGGGGAATTAATCTTTTCCAACAACGGATATTCCGATGTTCTATCACTTATATTTTCGCTATGATTTTGTTTCATCATTGCTCTTAAAATATTTCTTATATAATGGCAGGAATACAATTATTCCCGAAGCTATTATAACAAATAGTGTATAAAAGTTCAAGCCACGTCCTTGCAACATAAGGTAACACAATATTAGCCAAAGTGCTGCAATACATATAAATCTAATTACTAATGATGTTTTCATCTTTTGCCATTCAAATGCCTTATAATCCAACACAAAGCAATCCAAAGATAATGCAAATATAGTAATGTTTTATGGTTCTACGAAATATTTTATGACAATTAAAAATAGAGAAAGAGCTACCTGAACTAACGCAGACAGCTCTTTTATCAAGTATTAAATAATTTCTTTATTAAATACCTTGTAGTTTAAATGTAATAGGCAATGTATACCAAACGTTTACAGCCTGTCCATTCATCTTACCCGGGATAAAGTTAGGAAGTGATTTTACCACACGAACAGCTTCTTTATCAAGGTCAGGGTCTTTTGAACGCACAACCTTAACTTCGCCGATTTTACCGGATTTAGTTACAACGAATTGAACAACTACACGACCTTGGATATTATTTTCCATTGCCATTGTCGGGTATTTAATGTTGTTTGAAATATATTTCATCAATTCAGCTTCACCACCCGGGAATTGAGGCATTTGTTCTACAGCGGTAAATACTTTTTCTTCTTTCTTTTCTTCAACAACAAGTTCGTCTTTATATTCACGCACTACATTCAAGTCGTCAGTACCTTTATCAAAGTCTGTTTGACCGAAAGCGGTTTCTGTTTGTTGAAGTTCTTCTTGTGTTTTGATTTCATCCTCAGCCTTTACTTGGTCGTCATCAACGATAGCAAGCTCAGTTACTTTAACAGTATTGAGGACTTCTTCAGGAAGCACTTCGGGTTTTTGCTCTTCAATGCGCTCGATTTCTTCTTCGGGTTCTTCTTCTTCAGCAGCATCTGTTTCGATGTTAACCATTGCTTGTTCAATTTCTTCATCGATATTAGCTTCTGCCTTAGGTAACATCGTATTTACCAAAAATGGAAGAGCGAAAGCGAGTGCCATGATGATAACAACAACAATCATTGCCTTATTGTGACGAGCATCAGAATTCTTACGCATTTCATAAGCTCCGAATTCTTTATTTTTACCTTCAAAAATCAGGTCGCGCCACTCTCTTGATGAAAGATCTACATCTTTTGCCATAATCTTTTCAGTTTTAACAGTTAATAATATAGTCAATCATCACATTATTCAACAGGAATGTTGTTGAGTTTCTTATAAGAAATGATGAGAGCAGAGTCAACACCATTGATATTATCGATTTGATAACGTGAAATTTGGTTTATCTGCATTTCATCAAGAGCACCGATAAGGCTTTCGTAAGAAGCTTTAGGACCGGCTTTGATAATCACTACAGGGCGAGTCAAAGTTGAGTCGTTACGAATTTCCTTCGCAATTGCTTGATATTCTTCATCTGAAAGTTCTTTATTTCTCCACTTTTCTTTTTGAACGTTGATTTTTTCAAGAACTTGTTTATTGCGATTGTGAAGAATCTTACGAATACCAAATACTTCACCATTAGAGTTTCCGATGAATTTTTCAACTTTGATATTGGGGTTATCAATAACACCGTCTTTATTTTCATCATCTACTACGGGCTTACCTTCGTAATAGTAAACAGTATGTTTAGGTTTGCCTGTTTCAGCATCAATCTTAACATTACCATCTGCATCACGTTCAGTATCAAGAATCAAAGTGATAGCTTCTGACTGCTTTGTCTTATTTTGCTGTTCTTGCTCTACTTTTTCATTTGAAGGAAGAGCAATTTGCAAAGTTTGAGACTTAATCATGGTTGTACAAAGCATGAAGAACGTAATCAGAAGCATGTTCATATCCACCATCGGAGTAAAGTCCACGTGGATCTGCATCTTTTTCTGGGCGCCTTTTTTCTTTTTGCCACCCTTGTCGGATTGTTCTATTTGTGCCATGATTAATCTTCTTCTGTTTTAAGAGCAGTCATCAAAGAGAACTTATTCAATTTGAGTGTCTGCAAGTTATCAAGTACATCATGAATTGTTGAATAAGGAGTATCCTTATCAGCTTTCACCGCAATACCTTCACCTGTTTTTCTTAGAGCTGAAGCAAATGCATCATTTCCTAAATCTTTATTATTTTCAGCAACGTTATAAATAGCGCGCATCCAGATTTGGAATTCATTTGGTCTTTCCATATCTCTGTTATCATCAACAGGTATACCAATAATTGGGTTTGAAAGATCCTTCATCAATTCATCTTGTTTAGCAACTTCCATATCCAAGAACTTAGGAAGCTCAGAAAGCTTCATCCCAAACATATTGAGTTTAGAGAATGCTTGGACTTGAGAGTTAGTGAGATTGATTGGATTGTTCTTGTGCAATTTGTTGTAATTATTCACTGCTTCAAGAAGTACCGCTTCGCGCACATTTTCACTTGAATAAGTAGAGTCAACGTCACCTGCGATAGAGATGAACACTTTACCTTCAACTGATGTGTCGCGTTTTCCGTCTTTAACACCGGCACCTGAAACCAAGATAGTAACAAGGTTGGCTGTTGGCACCTTGATTTCAGAAACTGAAGATGGTGTGATAACGGTTGCGGGTTCTTTTTGCAAGAAAGTTGAAGTCAACATGAAGAAAGTAAGCAAAAGAACAGTCACGTCACTCATCGCGGTCATGTCGATGAGCGTACTCTTTCTTTTAATTTTTACTTTTCCCATATTTACCTTTAATTTAAATGATTATACAATCTATTTTGGAAAATATTGGGATTAGTGAGTTGCGGCAAATGTTTGCACGATTGAGAAACCGATCTCGTCGATAGCGTAAGTAAGGTTATCGATTTTGTTAGTGTAGAAGTTATATGAAATAACAGCCAAAGCACCGGTACCGATACCAAATGCAGTATTGATAAGCGCTTCAGAGATACCTGTTGAAAGTGCAGTTGAGTCAGGAGCACCTGATGCAGCAAGAGCTTGGAATGATTTGATCATACCGATTACAGTACCAAGAAGACCGATAAGAGTACCAAGAGTTGTCATTGTTGCAACGATAGGAAGGTTTTGTTGCAATGATGGCATTTCAAGAGCTGTAGCTTCTTCAAGTTCTTTTTGGATAGTAGTGATTTTTTGTTCTTTAGAAAGGACTGTGTTTTCATCCATTTCTTTGTAACGGTTAAGAGCAGCAGCTACTACAGCAGCAACTGAACCTTTTTGTTTTTTACAAAGTTCTTGAGCAGCAGCGATATCGTTTTTAGCAAGAGCAGCTTTCACACCTGCAACGAATTTAGAGATGTTACCGCTACCTTTAGCGCTTGAAATAGCAATCCAACGTTCAACTGAAAGGACGATTACTGTAAGGAACAATGTTTGAAGAACAGGCACGATTACACCACCCATGTAGATAGTACCCCAAATATTTTGTGGGTGACCTGCTTCATCGAAGTTAGATGCATCTCCTAAGAAGAACATGTAGAAACATACTGCTACTACAAAACATGCAACGATTACCAAGAAAGCGTTCTTGATACCACGTACGTTACTTAAACCTTTTTGAGCCTTTGCAGGCTTAGCTTGCTTTTGAGCTTCCATAATTAAATAAAATACTTAAGTGATTAATGTTATTAAAATAGTTAGTTAATAAATCTCTTTTTACAAACGACAAATGCCACGACAGGAAGAGAATCTCTTTCAATCGCGACTACATGTTATAATAAAACATCTTTCAATTTCGATCACTGAATTATCGGTATTGATTTATTGTCATTACTATAAAAATCATCTCTATACATAGAAACGCTTTTGCAAATGTATTATTATATTTTCAACTATCAAAATTTTTGGGTTGCAAAATTGCGTTCTTTCGCGTTAAATAACAGTTATACACATATTAGAATTAGACCGATAATATTTTTATATTTTTAGTTTTAGCTATCAGTTAAAACACGTTTTTTAACCTTCATCATAAAAGTATATTCTATTACATCGACCTTTTTTATCTTTCTTTTCTAAAGATGCTACAGATATCAACTTTTCTTCACAATAATTTGCACAATTACATTATAGAATATAACTTTGCGTTATAATATCAAAAGAGGCACCCGAAAATCTATAACAGAGTAGGGAAAATTAATTCAAAGTTTTTGTATTATGAAAAAGTATTTTTTAGCAGCTGTTTTAGCAGTATCTTCACTTGCTGCAAGCGCACAAATCTGGGTGGGTGGTTCACTTGGTCTTGGAATCAATGATCCTGAAGAAGGAGAATCTACCACTGCAATCGCTATCGCTCCAGAAGTAGGGTACACTTTAAATGAAAAATGGGATGTAGCTGTAGCTCTTAATTTCGATTTCGTATCTTGTGATGGAGAAACTGCAAATGCTTGGGGTATTGAGCCATATGCTCGTTACACTTTCGCCCAAATGGACAAAGTTTCATTCTTCGTTGATGGAGGTCTTGGTTACAAAACCGGCGACTTTGAACCAGATCAAATGTATGTAGGTTTCCGTCCTGGCATTAAACTTGCTGTTAACGACAATCTTGGTTTTGTGGCTAAACTTGGTTTCATTGGATATGAATCAATTGAAGATGTTGAGTCTAACTACGGCCTCAACGTAGGCGGTAACGACTTATCATTCGGTATGTATTGGGCATTCTAATTCATCTGAATAACTTAATAATAGTAAAAGTTGCAGTCAATGGCTGCAACTTTTATTTTTTATACAGCATTTGTTGCTATCTTTGTACCATAATTTAACAAATTGATTCATCATGGGATTAGGTAAATGGATAGGTGGTATAGTAGGTTTTATGGCAGGAGGACCGCTTGGAGCATTGGCTGGATATGCAATAGGCTCTTTATTTGAAAAAAGCGCCACATCTTACGAACAGCCAATTAACAATAACGCATACGGACAACGTAATAGTTTCTTGTTTTCAATGCTCGTATTAGCATCCTACATCATCAAGGCCGATGGGAAAGTCATGCACAGCGAAATGGAATTTGTACGCCGTTTCCTCCGCACCAATTTTGGTGAAGAAGCTGCCATAGAAGGGAATAGAATACTCCTAAATCTATTTGAGCAACGCAAACAGATGGATGCGCAAGACCCTTCATCGTTCAAAAATACAATCTTCAATTGTGGGCGACAAATAAGAATAAATCTCAGCCACGAAGAACGTTTACAATTGCTCAATTTTCTTGCAATGATAGCCAAAAGCGATGGTCATGTGTGCCAAGCTGAAATTGAAGCATTAAAAGAGACTGCAATTGCGATGGGTTTATCAACTTTAGAGGTTGAATCAATGTTAAATCTCGGAGGGAATTCACTGGAAGAAGCATATAAAGTTCTGGAAATAGCACCAACTGCTACCGATGACGAAGTCAAAGCAGCCTACCGCAAACTTGCACTAAAGCATCACCCCGATCGTGTTGCATCATTAGGAGAAGATATACGCAAAGCAGCCGAAGATAAGTTCCGAAAAATCAACGAAGCCAAAGACCGCATCTATAAAACCCGAAACCTCAACTAAACACTTAAACACGGCTATAGAAACAGCGTGAAATGTTTACGTTATTTAAGTTCTGATTTTATTCTTTTTACATAAGATTTTGACAATTCCTTAATTGTACGTAATTTTGCAAAAGACACATATCGAAGAGATATTGTCTTAAATACATACGACGTTTACAAAGCGTTATCTTCTGACTTTCAAACTTCGCAACTTTGATACCACAAGAAGATATAGCAGCGGAAACGGTCATGTTGATGTGTTCATACTTTAATATCAGAAATCCTCTTTTATAAAAAGTCGGGATTATGATATTATGTATATACATCTTGACGTGGGCGAGCCGTTGCTTATCCTTGTGGAAGGCAATGCGAAGGCCTGAAAGTCGGGATAAGCAATGTATATACACCCACGTCATTGTTTTGAACGACACAATACATCGCAAGGGGGTGTTAGCGATAAAGTAAGCTCAATAATCCAAATGAAAACAATCGGAGAACTAATTAAGGAAGAATTAGAAAAGCAAGAACGTTCTGTTACTTGGTTTGCCCGCAAGTTATCTTGCGATCGCTCAAACGTTTATAGATTATTTCATAAACACAGCATCGAAACCGACCTATTAATTCGCATATCAATAATTCTTAACCGAGATTTCTCGTCTGAAATATCATCTATTATACATCAAAAACAGCAGTCTCGCAATCAGCAACAAAAGTGAAGCAAACCCGCAACACCCATCAGTTCACAATACAAATAAAAGGCAATACCTTTGCAAAAGACTTATTAACATAATAACTAATTAAAATTCAAAAAAAATGAAAGAATTAAAATTATTTTCTCTAATGTTAATGCTTTTTGCATTTTGTGTTACATCAACAAGCTGTAGTAGTGATGACGATGAACCCGGAACCGGGGAGAGCAACATCGTAGGAACATGGGTTGTAGAAGGTTCCGATGACACTAACTATACATCGTACACATTTGATTCAGATGGTTCTGGCGTATGTTTTGAAAAATATACATCAGGATCAATGACTTTAACTGATTCATGGGGCTTCGTTTATGCCTATGATGAAGAGAGCAAATCATTGCAACTATACCCAGAGGGAGACACAACTGTTTATCGATATACTGTTAATTTAACAGGAAACACATTGATGCTAACCCGAAACAATCAAGTACTCATTTTAATCAAACAATAAAAGGTTTTTCTTAAATAGAGCGAGGAGGTGTATAGGAATTATACACCTCCTCGCTCTATTACAAGATTTTGTTTATCTTTATTCTGCGGTAATTGAAAATGGTTTTGATGGGAAATTTTCAGAAACCGTTATCACCGGAGTTTTGCCAGAAAAATCAAATGTCAATAGAATTGATGTAACCCAGTTGGTATAATGTATTTTTGCTTGTAATGTATTATCGGGTTGCCACGCATAACAAGCTCCGGTATAGAATGGACCTGTTATACCACTAAAGCGATTTTGCGCACCAATTGAATAATGTGGATAGCCTGCAAGCTGCGATTCTATCCATTCGTCATAACCCATTGATATTGTCGACTCTTTATCTTCTGCATCAACGACATCAAGAGCAAAACAATTATCAGAGAAATTAAACTTGATTGATTTCCACCCCAATTTGTTTTTTGGCAACTTAAATGTTTTGCCATTATATTTTTTTGCTAAATCATTGTAGCTATTACCCTTCAACAATGGTAAAGATGCTGTTTCTTCATATTTTTGCAACGCATCCAATCCGGCAGGAGTAGCTTCTATCGTACAATTATAGCAATTTTTTACTACCGTGTTCCAGATATATCCTCTTTCGGGCCAACCTTTACTGCGAGAGCATTGATTAAGAACAACTACCATGTTTTTTTGTGGAACAATAATTATATACTGACCAAATGCACCATCGGCACGCCATGCACCGGGATATTCACAAAGCCATATTTGATAGCCGTAGTCATTAGCATCGCGCACAACATAAACTGTCATCATCTCGTCAATCCATTTTTCCGACACGAGCTGTTTTCCATTCCAATTACCTTTTTGCAATAGCAACTGACCAAATAACGCTTGCGAGTGAGCCGACATATATATCCCCCACCCTCCGGTTACAATACCTTTAGGACATAATTCCCATTCAACATCAGTTATACCCATTGGATGAAACACCCTTTCATTGAGTAATTCAAGGACTGTTTTGCCTGTTACTTTTTGAACTACAGCCGATAATAAATATGTTTCTATTGAGTCATAGGAATAACGAGTCCCCGGCTCGGCAAAAAGCGGACGAGAAAGATAGTAATTCACCCAGTCTTGCTGCTTGTTGCGCATTCCACCTTCCGTTTTAAATCCGGAACGCATTGTGAGCATATCTTTTATGCACACAGCATCTATCGTTGAGGCGTATTCCGGGAAAAACTTAGACAGTTTATCATCAATCGACAGCAGCCCGTCATCAATTGCCAGCCCCACAGCAACTGCAGCAAATGTTTTTGACACAGAGTATAATGTGTGGCGATGTTCTGCCTTAAATGGCGCAGGATGCAATTCTCCGGCTATCTTACCGTCAACCATCACTATTAAATGATGTAATTCGGTAAGCTCACTTGTCAACAATGAATCATATAGCAAAGTCAATTGTTGCGGTTCAACTCCCACCGACGTCGGAGCCACACGCTGAATTTTATTAGTTGCTACCGCACTAACACTTGCCATCAACAAAATGGCGCATAACAAACTTTTAATCTTCGCTTTTATCATAGCTATTAAATTTATTTATTTTTTCCAATTTCATAGATATAGCCATAGTTGCAATTAAATACACAGGCGACAACAGTACTAAAGAGAAAATCTCATAAGTATAATCCCTATATGCTATTTCATTCCCGTCAAGTTCAGGCATTTGAAACAATTTAAAAAGTATAAATACTAAGAACAGATTAAATAGCACATAAATAGAACATGCAATTTTAGCCCTTACGCTTTTGACA
This sequence comes from Muribaculaceae bacterium, assembly GCA_017436845.1. Lineage (GTDB taxonomy): Bacteria > Bacteroidota > Bacteroidia > Bacteroidales > Muribaculaceae > RGIG4079. Next base: position 184,570 of record JAFSCJ010000016.1, on the reverse strand, counting down.
TCAAAAAGCCAAAAGCGATATTCACACCCACACCACAAATCTTTATAATATTTCAACCATGGCAACGCAAAAGAGAACGACAAAAAAGCGCAGATTATAACTATTCCCCAATCAATATTTTCAAATGAGCTACCTAAGTATTTCTGATAATCAGAATTACCCGAATCACTCCATTCTACACATTCTGCCAATATAATCATTCGAGTCATATACACCACATACAACAGACTCGCCAATATCCCAGCAACTGAATATATTCTTATTAGTACTTTCTTCATAATCTACACAAAACAATATCTTGTTTATTGTTTATGCAAATTTAGCAAAAATATTTATAGCAAAAAATCCCTCACCTAAAAGGCAAGGGATTAACATATATAAACCGTATTGCTATCAATTATAGACTATCACCAAAGTCTTCACGGAACTTAGCGGCAAGACGATCTTGCCAATCACTTAATGGTTGCAAACGACCGAAGAAGAAACGCAACACTTTTGGTTCCTCTTCCCATTTGAGCCCACCGATTAGTTCACGATTGTCATACAACCATTTAACACGGTCGGCACAATATTTTATTTGAGAAAGAGTGAACACACGACGAGGACATGCAAGACGCAACAATTCAAGTTCGGCATAATGTTCTGAGCCATCAGGGTTGCGTTGTTCTGAAATCGAGCCTCGTTCCATGCCACGAATACCTCCGGCAATATAAAGAGCTGTCGCAAGAGCACCGGCAGGATATTGTTCATGTGGGATATGAGGCAAAAACTCTGAAGCATTAATATGCGCACCAAGACCGCCGGCAGGCTTAACCATAGGCACGCCATATTCATCAAGTTCTTTCACAAGATACTCAATAAACAACGGTCCTTGGTTGATGATTTCTTCATCAAGAGTTTCAAGCAAACCTACAGCCATAGCTTCCATTGAGCGAACCTCCATACCACCATAAGTCAAGAATCCTTCATACAATGGAATATATTCTTTCATTCTCATGATGAGGTCATTGTTGTTTGACACAATAGCACCACCACGAGAGAAACCAAGTTTACGAGAAGAGAAATAGATAAGATCCATTGCATCGGCAATCTTACGCATAATTTCAGCAATAGTCATATCTTTAGCAGCCTCTTCGCGAGTCTTGATGAAATATAGGTTGTCTTGCAACAATGAAGCATCAAGCACAGATAAAATACCATTTTCGCGGCAAATTTGTGCTACTTCAAGCATATTTTCCATTGAAAGAGGTTGACCACCAATGAGGTTTGTACCTGCTTCGATACGCACAAATGGGATATGATCTGCTCCTACTTCTTCAATAAGTTTTTTCAAGCGAGGAATATCAAAATTTCCTTTGAATGGATGGATATAGTGAGGATCAAGTCCCTCTTTTGTAACCAACTCTTCAACACGTCCACCCATGCGAGTAATGTGGGCTTTTGTTGTAGTGAAATGGAAATTCATAGGAATCACATCCCCTTGTTTAACAAATGTTTCAGCAAGAATGTTTTCACATGCACGTCCTTGGTGTGCCGGAAGGAAATATTTTGTTCCAAACACTGTTTCCAACGCTTTCATTAAGCGATTACATGTTTCCGATCCTGCATACGAATCATCGGCCTGCATTGATGCGGCAACTTGATTATCACTCATCGCGTTAACACCAGAGTCGGTCAACATATCCATAAACACATCTTTGTTTTGCAACAAGAATGTATTGTTTCCGGCTTCTTTTAAACATTTAACACGTTCCTCTACCGTTGGGAGAAAAAGTTTTTGTACAACACGCACCTTATGCATTTCCAAAGGTACTTGTTGATCTTCTTTGTAAAATTTTACTACTGACATTTTATATAAGGTTAAATTTATAATTTTTCTTTATTTGAGCGCAAATGTAAACAAAAATTATTGATTTAACGGCATATTGTAAGTAATTTATAAGAAAAAGCGCAAAAAATCATTTTTGCGCCTCCTTATCAATATAATCATATTCTATTATCTTCATTTAATCTTAATATATTCAATGGGTTGTTCTTTTATAGGGTCCATTAAATGGGACTGATATTTAACATTCTCAAAATCTATTGTTGCAAGGTCTATACAACGTATTGAATTATTATAAGAAGTTTTGAAATAAACTTTGCGATGAGTCAAGTCTATTGCTGATGTCCATTGCGTCGCGCTTGGGATATCGGGAGCTTCTCCAAGCGAATGTTCTATTCCAATGGGGATATCAAAATTATTTAAGATATGGAAACATTGCAACACCGTGGGCAATGCCGATGCAAGTTGCGGTGCTGTTGCTCGATAAAATGCTATGCGCACAAATCGTGATGGCGGAGTAGCATCTCCCGGCAATCCAAGAAATCCCGAATTACCACCAACTGGAGTTAATGTAATATTTCCCATTTTTTGTTCGGGTGCATTTCCCGGGAAAAGATTAACATAATTATTAAGATTGGTTAAGTGCCACTCAAATCCCGGAGAATTTGTCAACACGCCTACAGTATTTTCATAAAAATGAGGCACTCCATCTACAATTTCTAACACAACTTGACGCCCTGACGGCTCCCCTATGCGATAATGCACTACCGACGCAGCATCAAGTCCCACAATTCTCACATTGCCAATCTCTGCTTTCAATTCATCTATTGAGGCAAATTGAGTTAAAATCCACGTTGGGACTTGTAAATCACCAAGAGACACGCTATTCATTGTCTTATCATAACTTTGATAACTTCCATAATGAGGGAAGAAAAATAATCCCGCTGATAGCCCCACTTCATTTATTCCTTCACAAATAAACTCTTTCATCACTACCGACATTCCCACAACTCCATGTTTAGCTGTAAAAGTCAAACCATTTACGCCCGATGGAGTGAATGATGTAATCTTCTCTCCTCGTGGAATTATAACATACTCGCTTTTTAACGCTCCTGCAGCCGCCTCAATCGTGCGTGCTTGCACATAGGCGCCATCCTTTGCTGTTAGAGAAATTCCCGTACAAGCTATCGCCTGCATTGCCCCGTAACAAATTGCCATTGTTCCCATTAAAATTTTCTTTTTCATAGCATCTTTTTCTTTGATATTAATCACTACCCTATAAAACAACCTTGTCTAACTTTTGTTTCTGAAATCAAGTAATAATTTTCGTTTTTATTATACACTATTGATTGGATATATGTACTAAAAAAGCGTATCTTTGTAGTTTAGAATTTGACGATGAAGTGGAGTTATAAAATATTTCGAGCAATATTAGTGTCATTATTAACATTAGTGATACTAATCCCTACGACGTTATATGTCGTCATGACACTACCTCCAATCCAAAACAAAGCTAAAGAAATAGGCGAAAGAGAGCTCCATAAACTACTGAACACCAATGTCAAAATAGGTTCGATAATATTCTCTCCTTTTAATCGTGTAACATTACGAAATATCGTTATCGAAGACGCCAAAGGCGACACTGCCGCTTACATCAAGCGACTTGGAGCAGGCATAAATATCAGAGAAATAATTAACAATCAAAACATTGAGATTAATTACACAGAACTCATAGGGCTTGATGCTCGCATTTCAAAAGAGGCACCTGATGCACCCTTGAATATCCAGCCGATTATTGATGCGCTAAAACCTAAAGAAAAGAATAAACCTCCAACTGTTTTTAACTTAAAAATCAATACGGTAGTAATTCGAAATACGCAGTTAAAATATGACATTGTTAATACTGAAAAGGATAGTACAAAGTTAGACACTAATCACCTGCACATATATGATTTTAATGCCGACTTACAACTACCTCGCATCAAGAATGATGATTTCACAGTTGATATAAAACGTTTTGCATTAAAAGAAAAATCAGGTCTTGAATTGAGTTCTCTTAAAGGTCTTTTTCACATAGCTTCTTACGAAACATTAGTCAAAGGATTTGAACTTCTTATGCCTAACTCCGAGTTATATCTATCTGATATTACAATAAATTACACCGATTGGAATGATTTAAAACAAAATTATCACTCAATTCCGCTAAATCTATCAATCATCCCCGGTAGCTACATCACCCCTACTGATTTTAAGGGATTACTTCCTCAATTAGGACGAATCAATAATAGAATAGATCTCGAACTATTTGCTTCAGGTACAGTCAACGATATCCAACTAAAAAAACTTGACATCTCTATTGATAATGACAAAATGTGGCTCTTGTGTCGTGGTAAAATACAAAATATCACAAACAAAGAAAATGCAATAATAGAATTCCCTCGCATCAACCTCCATGGATATGGTCAAGACATTGCAACTATTGTCTCTAATTTCAAAAACATTTCGCCTAAAGACAAACAAACAATATCTAATTTAGGCAAAACATCAATAAACATCAACGCGAAAGGCACACTAAAAAAAGCATTATTAAATGGCCTCATTTCCACGTCTCCCGGTAATGCGAAAATAAACATCACCTTTAACAAAAGCCATAACAATTCCCCCATACAATTATCAGGTGAAGTTTCAACCGAAAATTTTAATATTGGGCAACTTATCGATAATCAACTATTAGGCAACATTGGTTTAAACACAGAATTTAATGCGTCTATTGCAAAATCGAAAATCAATGGCTCTTTCGTAGGTGATATTTCTCATTTCCAATTCAAGAATTACACCTATCAAGGAATTAAAACGCTATTTGACCTTGATGACAAAAAAATCAACGGCTCTCTCATCGTAAACGATAGTAATATAGACATGGTTGTTGCAGGAGAAGCAATGTTCAACTATAAAACACCATCATTAGACATCCACATTGAAGCCAACGATATTGTCCCATATAACCTTAATCTCTTAAACAAATATCCTAAACACCATCTATCAACAACTGTACATGCCGAATATAATGGGGGAAATTTTAATAATGCCATTGCCAATCTATCAGTCAATGACTTAAAATTTATTACACAAGAACAGAATGGGATAAATATTAAGAACATCAACATCGAATTAAACAACCAAAACACACATCAATACATCTCACTCAATTCAGATATCATCGACGGTGAAGTTGAAGGCTGTTATGACTTCTCCTCATTAGTTCACTCTGCCAAAGATATTATTTCTCACTATCTTCCATCTCTCATTTCAGCCGAATGTATTGAGGCTACACACAACGAGAAGGAACATAAAAGGCTAAATGACTTCAATTTTAATTTTACAATTAAAGATAACAACGAAATTCTTGATTTCATTAACGCTCCGGTCCGACTTATTCACCCAATAAAAATCATCGGTGATATGAATCACTTGGCTCACAAAATGAATTTAGACATCGATGTACCCTATTTGCAACAAAAGAACAAACTGATAAAAGATACTCATTTGTCAGTCAATATTGACAAGAGTAACAATTTGTGCCAACTCTTTGCAACAACAAAGATACCATCAAAAAAAGGAGAAACATTAGTCAATCTAAAATGCAATGGGACGAATGATCGAGTTGACACCAAAATCGATTGGGCGATCAACAATGCCAGAGGATTTAACGGAGACATAATGTTTTCCTCTTTGTTCCAACGAAATGATGACAACACACTATTTACCAATATCAATATACATCCAAGCAAACTTGTATTTAACGATACAGCATGGACCATAAGTCCGGCTCACATTGTAGTCAATGACAAAAGTGTCACAGTCAGCGGTTTTGACGCTTATCGCGATAACCAATACATCAAAATTAATGGCAAAGCTTCGGAAAATCCCGATGATGAAATATGCCTCCAACTATTAGACGTCAACCTTGATTACATTTTTGAGACACTTGCAATCAATAATGTTGCATTTGGAGGTAATGCAACAGGAACATTCTATGCTTCAAATCTCTTTAGCAAAGAACCCCGCCTTAGCACACCCGGGCTTAAAGTTGACCAACTAAGCTACAACTACTCTGTTCTTGGCGACGCCATTATTGAAAGTCATTGGGATGCCGAAGAAAAAGGTGTAGCCATTAACGCCGATATCAGCCAGTCTAATGGGTACAAATCATATATTAATGGTGCCATATTCCCTATGAATGACTCTCTTGATTTGAAATTCAGAACACAAAAGATTAATGTAGGGTTCATGTTGCCATTCATGTCGGCATTCGCCAAAGAGGTCAACGGATACGCATCTGGTAATGCCCGATTGTGGGGTAAATTCAAAACCATTGACATGACAGGCGACATTTATGCTGAAGATCTTAAACTAAAAATTGACTTTACCAACACCTACTATACTGCAACCGACTCTATCCATCTCAAGCCCGGATATATAGGATTTAAAGATGTGAAACTAACTGATGCTTACGGTAATAATGCGCTCCTTGGAGGTTACCTCAAGCACACATGTTTCAAACGTCCCGAATTTGAGTTTAACATTACAAAAGCGCGCAATTTCCTAAGCTATGATGAAACTCCTGAGCGAAATCCCATTTGGTATGGTCGTATTTTCGGCAATGGCGAAGCATCAGTAAAAGGGAAACCCGGTGAAGTCAACATCATTGTTGACATGAATACTGCGCCAAAATCAACATTTACATTTGTTCTGTCTGATCAACTCGAAGCTAACGAATACACTTTTATCACATTCCGGGATAGAGACAAATTAAACAGCGTCAACAGCTCCCCTGTCGACAGCACATTGATTAAGGTGAGAGAATTAGAAGATCGCATCGCTCAAACTCAAAAACAATCCACCTCAAAAACAAAATACACTTTAGATATTCAAGTCGATGCAAACCCTGATGCCGAAATGATACTTGTAATGGATCCCGTTGGAGGAGACCGAATAAAAGCGAGAGGTGATGGTAAATTACACTTGATTTACGACTCTGATAACGAAAAAGACATATTCCTCTCCGGCAAATATCAAATTGAAGAAGGTAAATACAACTTTACTCTTCAAGATATTATTGTCAAAGAATTTATTATCAACAACACATCATCTATTACATTCAACGGAGACCCCTATGCCGCAATTTTGGATGTCGAGGCTGCATACGCACTGAATGCCAACCTCACCGATCTTGACGAGTCATTTGCTCAAGACAAAGACCTTGCTCGAACAAACATTCCTGTCCATGCCATTATTTTAGTTAATGGAGATATGCGACAGCCCAACATTGATTTCAAATTACGTTTCCCGTCAATAACCGATAACAATGTCGAAAACAAAGTCAATAGTATCATCAGCACAAAAGACATGATGAACCGCCAAATCATCTATCTGCTTGCTCTAAATCGTTTCTATACACCAGAATATATGAGTTCAACCACTAAAGGGAATGAACTCGCATCAGTTGCGTCATCAACTATTTCATCTCAACTCAGTAGCATGCTGGGCGAATTAAGCGATAACTGGAGCATTTCGCCTAATTTCAGAAGCGACAAAGGTGATTTCTCTGATGTTGAAGTCGATCTTGCTCTTTCAAGCCGATTACTCAACAATCGACTACTATTCAATGGTAATTTTGGTTATCGCGACAAAACGATGAACGAAAATGCCTTTATTGGCGATTTCGATATTGAATACCTTTTAAACCGAACCGGCAACATAAGACTGAAAGCCTATAACAGATACAACGACCAAAACTACTATCTAAAAACAGCACCTACGACACAGGGAGTTGGTATCGTGTTCCGCCGAGACTTTGACAAATTATTTAATTTCTTAAACATCAGGAGAGTTGACAAGCAAGAAAACAACAATGATTCAATTGTTTCCACCGACAGCACCAAAGTTGAAAGCCAACCCATAATTATACCTGAGCGCAAATAAGAAATTTATATTTCTAATCAAAATGTGGCATTATTAGCCAAAAAGATTTAACTTTGTAGATAGAACATTAAAACTATAAACATATGGCAAAACCTTTCAAATATCAGGAAATGTTCCCGATGTCAAAAGACACTACCGAGTATTATCACTTGACCTCTGACTACGTAAAAGTAGAGAACTGGAATGGTCATGAAATGCTTGTTGTTGATCCCGAAGCGCTCACAGTGCTTGCTCGCCAAGCTACTCACGACAACGCATTCATGCTGCGTCGCGAGCACAACGAGTTAGTAGCTAAAATACTCAATGACCCAGAAGCAAGCGAAAACGACAAATTTGTTGCGTTGACAATGTTGCGCAATGCCGAAGTTGCAGCTAAAGGTCAACTCCCATTCTGCCAGGACACAGGTACAGCAATTATCCACGGTAACAAAGGACAAAACGTGTTCACAGGTTGCAACGATGAAGAATTCTTATCTAAAGGTGTATATCAAACATATACCGAGGATAACCTTCGCTATTCACAAAACGCACCTCTTAACATGTATGACGAGGTGAACACAGGATGCAACCTTCCTGCTCAAATCGATCTACACGCAACAGAAGGCAACGAGTATAAATTCCTTTTCGTAGCTAAAGGTGGTGGCTCTGCCAACAAAACATATCTATATCAAGAAACTAAAGCGCTCATCAACCCTAAAACTCTCATTCCTTTCCTTGTTGAAAAGATGAAATCTTTGGGTACTGCAGCTTGTCCTCCTTATCACATTGCATTTGTAATTGGTGGTACATCAGCAGAAATGAACCTTGCTACAGTTAAAAAAGCATCAGTAAAATATTACGACAATCTTCCTACTGAAGGTAACGAACTCGGACACGCATTCCGCGACATCGAACTCGAAAACCAACTTCTCGAAGAAACTCGCGAAATCGGTCTTGGAGCTCAATTCGGTGGTAAATATTTCGCTCACGATATCCGCGTGATTCGTTTGCCTCGCCATGGTGCATCTTGTCCTGTTGGACTTGGCGTGTCTTGCTCTGCCGACCGCAACGTTAAAGCAAAAATCAACAAAGATGGTCTTTGGATTGAAAAACTTGACAGCAACCCAGGCGAACTAATTCCAGAATCTTACCGCAAAGCAGGTGAAGGCGCAGTTGTAAACATTGACCTCAATCGTCCAATGTCTGAAATACTTGCTGAACTTAGCAAATATCCTGTATCTACTCGTCTATCATTGAAAGGTACTATCATCGTAGGTCGCGATATCGCTCACGCTAAGATTAAAGAACGTCTTGATCGTGGTGAGGAAATGCCACAATACCTCAAAGATCACCCCATCTACTATGCAGGTCCTGCTAAAACTCCCGAAGGAATGCCTTCAGGCTCATTTGGCCCTACAACTGCAGGTCGCATGGACTCTTATGTTGACCAATTCCAAGCTGCTGGTGGTTCAATGGTGATGATCGCAAAAGGCAACCGCAGCAAACAAGTTACTGACGCTTGCCACAAACATGGTGGCTTCTACCTTGGTAGCATCGGTGGTCCCGCAGCTATCTTGGCTTACAATAGCATCAAGAAAATCGAATGTCTCGAATATCCTGAACTCGGCATGGAAGCCATCTGGAAAATCGAGGTTGAAGACTTCCCTGCATTCATCTTGGTTGATGACAAAGGCAACGATTTCTTCGTTGAAATATCTGAAAAATGCAAAGCCTGCGCCCTCAACAAATAATAAGACTTTCCTATCCTAAATAATTGGAGGCGGTGTTGACACTGCCTCTTTTTTTATCAAAATTTTTCGGCTTAAATTCCTTTTTATCAATAAAATCACTACATTTGTGAGTAATATTATGATCTCAAAGAAACACGTTAAACAATAACCTATGAAACAAATTTTATTTGCGACAATATTTATTGCCCTATCTTTTGTTTCGTGTGCACAAAAGCAGCAAAAAGAAATTGCCACCACGCCAAAAGAGGACACTACTTCTCTGGACATCAATAGAATGTTTATTGAATGTGAATTCTTTCCCCAATACCCTGGTGGAGAAGCTGAATTGATGAGATATGTCTACGATAACCTTAGATATCCTGAAAAAGCGAAGGAGGACAACATTCAAGGTCGTGTTGTTGTTCAATTCGTTATAACTAAAACAGGTGATATCGAAGACATTAAGGTTGTACGCTCTAAAAGTCCAGAACTTGACCAAGAAGCCATTCGTATTATTAAATCCATACCCAACAAGTTCATTCCGGGCAAAATAAATGGTAAAGACGCCGATTGCATGTACACACTCCCCATTACCTTTAAGTTATAAGTATTTTTATAAAATTGCTTCTTTTCGACTCATTCGTCTTTATTATCCACTGCATTTTAATGCTCTGATTGTTTGGTATTACGGAAATTATGACGAAATTTGCAGAGAGAGTGTGTAATCTCCCATACAAATGAGCAGAAAAGTATTCTATCGATATAATCCGGCTACTGACAACTATGAGCGAGTTTATCCTTCATGGAAAAACCGCGTGCGCGTGCTTGCTCGCCACTTGATTGTGGGGATTGCGATAGGTGCGCTCGCGTTTGTTACTGTCTATTTTTGGATAGATTTCCCTCGCGAGAAGATGCTCAAACAAGAGAACGAACAGCTTGTCAACGAGCTTAAAATCCTTAACCAACGACTTGACCGCTCGCTGTCAGTAATGGAAGATATAGCCAATCGCGACAACAATTTCTATCGCGTGATGATGCAGGCCGACCGCATTTCCGATGCACAAAGATATGCCGGACTCGAAAAAGGAAACAAATATGAGCATCTCAACAAGCTCTCCGATGCCGAGCTGATAAAAAACGTATCCAATAAAATGGATATGCTTGACCGCCAAATATACACCCAAATTAAATCATTTGACGAGCTGAGAGAACTTGCCGGAAAGCAGAAAGACCGATTGGCTCACATTCCTGCAATCATGCCTATATCAGAATTGAATCTGCGCCAAATGGCATCAGGCTATGGCTATCGTGTCGATCCGGTTTATGGCACAGGGAAATTCCACGAAGGGATGGATTTCGCTTCTGATAGAGGTACTCCTGTATATGCCACCGGCGATGCACGCGTCGAATCTGCCAAATGGCACTCAGGGTACGGCAACCTCATCATCCTTGACCATGGATACAATTACACTACTCGATATGCCCATTTAAGCGAGATGAATGTTGTCACCGGACAGATGGTGAAACGTGGCGATCTTATTGGGAAAGTAGGCAATACCGGCAAATCGACAGGTCCACACCTTCACTATGAGGTGAGATATAAAGGAGCGCCACAAAATCCTGTCAATTACTATTTTTATGACCTAACCCCCGAACAATATAACGAAATGATACAACGTGCCGAAAATGCCGGTCATGTTATGGACTAAACGCTCAACTCTCAATTCTCAATTTAAAGATATGGAATTTACAAAGAAATATTACAAAATACGCGAAGTTGCTGAAATCCTCAATATTCCGGCATCAACACTACGATTTTGGGAAAGCCAATTTACCATTATCAAACCTAAACGCAATGAACATGGTACACGTTTTTACACACCAAGCGACATTGAGACCATTCGCATGGTGTATTTCCTTGTAAAAGAGAAAGGGTTGAAACTTGACGCTGCCCAAGAGCAGATAAAGCACAATCACTCAAACGTTTCACGCAAACACAAAGCAATTGAGCGTCTAAAGCATGTGCGTGCCGAACTTCAAGGAATGATCGACGCAATGCACTCTTTGCGATAAAGTTATCTACATCTACGACTAAAAGCCTTAACAAAATGTAATAAACGCTCATCGCAAACGTTTAAATAATGTAAACTCTTAACAACGATGAGTCGAGTTACGACGATTATAGTAAACTATCGCTTAAAGTATTTTTTAGAACAAACTTTGCTGTCGGTGAGAGAAGCCTATCAAAAGGTTTCAGGACACACTATTGTCATTGACAATAATTCTGGAGACGACAGCATCGACTATCTGAAAGAACAATTTGACGACGTTACATTTATCTGCAATTCTGAAAATGTAGGATTTTCCAAAGCTAACAATCAAGGTTTCAACCTTGCCGATACCGATTATATCCTTGTTCTCAATCCCGATACAATCATAGGCGAGAACACGCTAAAAGACACCGTCGAATGGATGGACAGTCATGATGACTGCGCAGCAATAGGCGTAAAAATGATTGATGGCAATGGCAACTTCCTTCCGGAATCAAAACGCTCATTTCCATCGATATGGAATTCTTTCTGCAAGCTATTTGGATTGTCAGCCATATTCCCCAAATCTCGACTTTTTGCTCGTTACCATTTGAGATATCTTTCAGAAGATGAACCTCACATTGTAGAAACACTTGCCGGTGCATTTATGCTGCTACGCACCTCTATCGTCAAGAAGATTGGAGGATTTGACGAAGACTTTTTCATGTATGGCGAGGATATGGACCTCTCATATCGCATGAGTGCCAATGGGAAAGCATGTTATTATCTTCCCACACCCATCATTCACTACAAAGGGGAATGTACCAAGACCGAGTCGATAAACTATGTGAAGATATTCTATGAAGCGATGCACATTTTTTATCGCAAGCATTATCCTCGTCGCAGTTTCATGAGCAAAATATTTGTCAATGGCGCGATAGGTATGCGCATGGTTATTGGTGCCATTAACTCAACCATTATCAAGCCCATTAAACAAAAGCTTAAACGCTCCCACAAAGCAGACGACACATATATCGTCAGCCTCAACCCCTCTCCTATTATCAAAATACTACATCAAGAGGGTTTCAGCGAAAACGTACACATTATAAGTAACCTAAATGAATTAACACAAACTCACGATACTATAAACATTATTATCGATGACAGAGAAATGAATTACGACTCTATCATCAATTCTATCATGAAACACACTCATAAAAACCGCTATTTTCACATCTTCTCAGGTCGCAACAACATTATCATCTCCCCAAAATCACAACGCTAAGTTCCTTTTGTTCTATTTCATGGACATTTTTTTCAATTTAATAGACTAACTCGGCTATTTCCCATGTAATCTTAATTTAGAAAGCCTTTATTAACTTTTTTTATTAACTTTTTTATTTACAATCACCATAGTTATTAAAAAATTTTATTACATTTGCACCTCAATACATTTCACATACTCATAATCTGTGATATAAATTAAATAAATATAATTACCTAACCCCAAAAACACATGAAAAAATTTTTACTATTATCAGCGATTGTGTTATCCCAAGTTTGTGTAGCACAAAATTTGAAAGTTGGTCAACTTTCAAATGTAACTCGTCTCACACAAGATGGTGTAAAGTATGAAAATCCTCGTTGGTCTCCCGATGGGTCTAAAATTGCATTTACTGAATATGGTTACAACAACCTATTCGTAATCAATCAAAACGGAACTAATAAAGCGCAAATTTCAAGCGACAAAGGTGTTGGTTTCATGTATCAATGGAGTGCTGACTCTCGCGAAATTCTTGTTCGAGACCTTCGCTATGAAAACGTTAGTGGTCAAATCAAACGTCTTCAAGCAGCATGGTCAATTGACATGGCAGGGAATAAAACTCGTATGACTGAAGATGTTACACGCATGGAACCTGCTGCATGGCGTTATGGCATCAATGGAGAAAAAACAGTCATTTCTCTTGATGCAAAAACGACGACTCAATCAACAAGATACCTAACAAAATCTCTTGCGACAACAGTAGCAAAGCAAGCAGGTGCAAACATCAGCCTCATTGTAAACAAAGAAGGTCTTTCTGTAGTTAATGCTCGTGGTGTTAAAACACTCATCAACAACAAACCTTCATTCTGCCCTGCTCTTTCTCCCGATGGGTCAAAAATCGTATTTAACGAGTTAAACGATATCTATATTATTAACATTGACGGCTCAGGCAAAAAACTATTGGCTCGTGGTTTCAATCCAACATGGGCAAACGACAGCCAAATAATTTTCGAAAAAAGCACTGATGACGGACACAACTACACTTCAAGCGACTTGTATATAATTAATGCAAATGGCTCAGGATTAAAAGCCATCACCGCAACAAGCGACAAAATGGAAATGTGTCCATGCGTATCTCCCGACGGCAACAAAATAGTATTTACATCATTTACCGATGGTCAAATCTACACTGCCGATCTTAAATAACATTTAAAGTAACGATAAAATATTCTACACATGAAAAAAATATTTTTAGCACTGATTTTATCGCTCAGCATTGTTGCACCACAACACATTAATGCCACATGGAGCGATGTTGTAATAGTTCTTGACCCAGGTCATGGTGGAGATGACCCCGGCGCATGTTACGCCAGTTCATCAGTAAACAATTACACAGAAGCATGGCTCGTACTTCAATGTGCAAGTAATGTATATAACACGCTTTCTGGTCTTGGAGCTAACGTTTACATGACACGTTTTGAAAATGATTTCTCCGGTGAAGTAGACTTGTCTCCTCGTCGTGCATTCTGTTACACCTATAACTCAGATGTATTTGTTTCTTTCCACTTAAATGCAGCTAACGCATCGGCTCATGGTACAGAAACATATTATTCTGCCGATTATAGTAGCAATAGCTATAGTTTAGCCTATGCTATGCAAACAGCCTTGATTTCTCGTTTCAGCACTGTAGATGGAACAGGTGGCTATGAATTAATCGACCGCGGAGTAAAATCGGCCAACTATACAGTTATCACAGCCGGAGAAGCCTATCCTTCAATTTTGACAGAAAGTTTATTCGTTGACTGCTATAGCGACTGGCAACTCATTCAAGACACTTCAAGCACAGGCTTTTTCACTTGGGTTGATGCACATCTACAAGGTATATATGACTATGTAACAACCTACGAAGGTTATTCCGTAACAGAGCCATCCTACTTCACAGGCGGTGGTGGCTCATCTTCAAGCACCCCTTACATTGATGTAAGTTCAAACGAAGTAACCTTGACATGTGAAGCAGGTAAAAGCGTTTCAACACAAGTAACAGTAAAAGGAAACAAACTCAACGGATGGTGTTACATTACAGTAGAAGATGCCGATGGTGTGTTCACAGTAAATCCTACCGGACTAACAGTAGATGGTTACCCCAACTATAACTTTGTTGATGGAGAGCCCGTTGTAACTATTACATTCTCGCCAAAAGTAGCAGGGAATTACCTGGCAGATACTGACGCAAGCAATACTTGGAACGAACGTTTCGTTACATTCAATAGTGTTGACGTAGATGGCAATGACGTTTATCAATGGATCGCACTTAATGGTATCGCAACAGAGCCAACATCTGAAAATCCAGTAGATCCGGAGCCCGGAACAACAATAACCCCTACAACTGATGTTATTTCAGGATTGACTGAGGTTTGGAATTATTCTGAAAAATCAGGAAATACAGCTGATTGGATAACAAACGGCTCTCAAGTTACTCAAGATATGGCATTTGCTAATGGTAAATTATATGTTGTTCATCGTAATGGTGGTAACTCTGATAATAAGATTTATATAGTAGATGCTTTTAATGGTGCTCAGATCGGAACATTGGACGTGTCTCCATGTACAACGGGGACTTATTATTTAAGTTCTATAGAAGCAATCGGTGGTAAAATCATAGCTTCAAATCTTGCTGCATCAGCTACAAGTCAATTAAACGTTTATCTATGGGATAATGATGCTGCAACACCAACGACATTGTTATCAACAACATCTCATTGCGATGTTCGCGCAGGAGATGCAATGTCGGTGAGCGGTAATTTGTCAAACGGACGTATTTGGTTTGCGTACGGAAGTAAAGTGTATTACTATACAATTGCAAACGGAGCTGTTGTTTCAACTGAACCTACAGTGATTAATCTAACTAAGAGTGGTTCAGAATTTGCAATTTCCAGCACAAGCGCAACTCCAAACATAACAGTAGAAAGTGATGGAAGTTTTTGGGTTTCATCAAAAGATTATGTCGCAGCACACTTTGCCGCAACAGGTGAATGGATAGAGGATTTAAGTCTTGATATTATTGGCAATAAGCAAGGGACTGATTTAAAAATTTTAAATTTAGGCTCTAAAAAATATGTTGCTGCAACAAAATATTTAAATACAACAGATGCAACAAATGGTTTGACTGATGCTGCATTTATGCTAATGGATGTAACAAATGGTGTCTCATCGGCAACCGCAATTGGTACATATCCACAAACTGGTCTTGGTACAAGTCGCAATACCTCATTCCGTAATACAATCTGTTTTGATATTGATAATCAAAATTTGAACTTATGGGTATTGGCACCATTCCAAGGAGCTACTTACTATAAATTTCAACACTCATCAACAGTCGGAATAGATGATATAGCATGCAATGAAAAAGATTTTAGAGTGTTAGTGGGTGCTACTAACATAGAAATAAAAGGCATCGAAGTTGCAGATGTTGAAATTTACTCAATCTCAGGTGTCCTTGTAGCTAAAGAAGCGAATACAAATGTAAACATCAGCTCTCTTGCTTCTGGTATCTACATCGTAAAAGCAACAGACGTAAACGGATATACTTACACTGCTAAGATTTCTTTAAAGTAATTAATATCCTATACTGATAAATCTAAAAATAGGCTGTCATATACAGCCTATTTTTTTTGTCTTATACACAAAAAAAATCTCAAAAAAACTTAAACGATAGAACATTATCTCCCAATAATACGTTATATAATATTAGTACTAAATTTCTTTATATGAAAAGCGTAAAAGACACTTTACTACAACGAAGAAGCATACGCCGATATGAACGAGAAAGCATTTCGGCTGAAGATATGGATTTCATCTATCAAGCCATTCGCAACACCCCAACAAGTTATAATGGGCAACAGTTTTCGGTAATTGATGTTACCGACCAGCAATTAAAAGAGAAACTATATGAACTCACTGGGCAAAAGCAAATAAAGACCTGTAATCACTTCCTCGTCTTTTGTGCTGACTATAACAAAATACGCACAATCGCCAATGCAAAAAAGATAGAAATGCCCCCATTTGAAAAAACCGGTGATGGTGTTATCGTGGGGATAGTTGATGCTGCATTAGCCATGATGAGTGCACTCATCGCTGCAGAATCTTGCGGGTTAGGGACCTGTTGCATAGGCTATACACGCACAGCTGCACCGAAAGAAATAGGTCTATTACTCCAACTACCGGCAGGCGTATTCATTGTATGCGGACTCGCCATTGGAGTGCCTCGCGAACAACCCGACTTAAAGCCCAAACAACCGACAGAGCTTGTCATCCATCAAAATGGTTACAAAAACGATAGCGTCGCGAATTTATTATTAAAATATGACGAAATTATATTGGAATATAACAGCAATCGTTCCGGGACAAAAACCGACAACGATTGGGCTTCACACATCATCGATTATTACAAAATAGCTATGGACTACAAAATGCTCGATGCCCTACAACAACAAGGTTTCGACATCAAGTCTTAATAAAATGATGGAATTATAAAAATACCCCTATCTGTTGTAAAGTGCCCCCAAAGTTTTTTATCCAACTTTTTGGGGCACTTCATTATTATAGCTTTTTTTATCATTGATTTAACTTAAACCGTCAAACTATCTCTGTCAAGCAAAAACTCATAGATGTTCATAAATACCACACCGTTTTCATCTTGGTAACGCTTTATAGGATCTTCGGTGATTACAAACTTCTGAAAGCTGTCCGATATATTTATCAACGAGCGTAATTCCTGCTCTCGTTTCTCTTCATTGGGTAATCTCAAAGCTGATTGTACGTAACATCGTTTACTGCCCTCGTTACATACAAAATCGACTTCTAATTGTTTACGTTGGCTTTTGCCCTCCTCATTTTTTGTATTTACCACAACAACACCCACATCAACCATCAATCCGCGAGTGCGAAGCTCATTATATATGAGATTTTCCATCAAATGTGTTACCTCGTGCTGACGGAAATTTATACGAGCGTTGCGTAATCCTAGATCAGCGAAATAGTATTTGGCTGGAGTGTCAATATATTTCTTACCCTTAATATCATATCGTATAGATTTTTCTACCATAAAGACATCTTGCAGTATCTCAAGGTAGGAACTGATGGTATTTGGAGAGATAGATACATTTTTGACCGATTTGAATGTATTTACCAATTTATTAGGATTTATAAGACCTCCGATTGAAGATGACAGGATGTTGATAAGTTCCACCATCTCCTCTTCGTTCTTAATTTTGTATCTTTCCAATATATCGGTAATGTATGTTTTTTTGAGTAGCGTCTGAAGATATGTCATTTTCTCCTCATTGCTTTGCATCGTTGCAATCATAGGAAGCCCGCCAAAGGTCATATACTCCTCCATTGCTTCCTCGCGAGATCCATTGAAGACAGAGAAAAATTCGCTAAACGATAGAGGGGAAACCTTTATCTCGTCTCCACGCCCACGAAATTCGGTAATAACATCACTCGATAAAAATCTGGAGTTACTGCCAGTTACATATACATCGACATTGGGAATTTTAAGGTAACTATTCAGCACATCTTCAAACTCATCCACCCATTGTACCTCATCAAGCATCACATAGTGCATGCCATCCTTTGCAATACGAGCATCAATATATTCAAGTAAAGCATCGGGATTACGGAGTTTCTTATTACGACGGTCTTCCAGATCAACTTTGACCATGTGCTCATCATCTACCCCCTGTTCTTTCAGATAGTTACTAAACAGATTAAATAGCAAATACGACTTACCGCAACGACGAATTCCAGTAACAACCTTTATCATTCCGTTGTGCATACTCCTGATGAGTTTGTTTAGGTATAAATCACGCTTTACTTCCATATATCACTGAATATTTCTGCGTCAATACGCATTTTTATTCGGCAAAGGTAGTACTTATAACAAAATTTACCAAATAAAATCCATGTAAAGCAATTCTTTTATTTTTAGCATATTTGACTTAAAACATTCTTTCTGTATATTATGGTTTAACATCCATCTTATTGCTGAATTTGATTTACATCGCTAACAATTGTAAAACAGATCTTCTCATCCTCTCTAATTTTTTTGTTCCAAAGTTATTTCTTTTATGAGTTATTGTAGCGTGCGCAAAATACCGCAAACCGAGTTTAATATGCATACCTTTGAATTCTATAACATTACGAACAAGAAACATCCTGACCGTCCAGTAGCAATATAGAAACTCTACATGTGTTTAGTTTTGCCAAAAGATTGTTTCTTAACCCATACAATGTTCCGATTCAAAACATAACTCACAGACGATCAGGGCTCTTTTCCTTTTTTTTATTGTTTATTTTAATAATTATTTTTTCACTGTCGTTTTAATATAACTTTTACCAGCAGGAAAACTTTGATCTTTTGTATAATTTATAGAATATTTTCCCTCAGGCATGTCACTTAAAACATAACTATTACAAAGTCTCCCAA
The DNA here is from genome assembly GCA_017436845.1 of Muribaculaceae bacterium. Taxonomy (GTDB): domain Bacteria; phylum Bacteroidota; class Bacteroidia; order Bacteroidales; family Muribaculaceae; genus RGIG4079. The sequence goes on along the minus strand of JAFSCJ010000016.1, from coordinate 165,270 downwards.
CAATTATCTTATCAGTGCTTACTGTATTTATTATTGATGCAAGTATACTATTACTATCACCTGTATCCAAACTAATAAGTCCCTCTCTCTTATATATAACCTCTCCCGTTTGGGTAGAACGTAAAATATATTCAATACCTACAGTTACTTTACTCATCAGCACATTACGCTTCCACGATTTTATTATTGTAAACATCGCAGCATCAGCGCCTAATACCTCTCTAAATATAGACAGATTACCTTCCAAAAATAGTTCACTATCATATGCACTTTCAGATTGAAACATTTCCATAGTCATATAAGGAGAGAATACATAATAACCTTTTTCACACAATGGAATATATAAAGTAGTATAAAAATAATCTTTTGCTTCAACTTCATTAGTTTGATTAATTGGAGGCATAATTACAATTGAAGACGGTTGGTCTTCATACATTTTTGCATATTGCTCTCCTCTTGTTATGACTTTTGATGAACATGAAGATAAAAATATTATACCTATAATTATTATAACTATCTGTTTCATTGTTCTAATTGTTTAATTATTCGTGACACATAAATTTCAGATTCTGGATATAATAAAATTTCTGTTTTATAGAAATTAAGCGCTTCTTCTTTTTTCCCTAATTTATACAACATATATCCATACTCTGCATTTAATCCTGGAGGTGGAGTATTTCTTATTCCTTTTTGTTTTTCTATTACTTTAAGGCATTCTTTCATCGTTTTAGGCAATAGTTCATCCTTGCCTTTCTTCTGATATTGATATGCTTTATCTTCGTAATCATACCACGAGTATAGTGTTTTCGATGATGAGCATGATGATAATATGAAGACACTCATCACTATTATTAAATTTATCCTTTTCATTACAAAATAATTTTTTGAGTTTCTTGAGTTGATAAAATTATTTCTTTATTATATAAAATTTTCCCTTTTTTATATACAACGACCTTTCTTTTTCCTGTAGAAACAGCATATGATGTCCCTTTTCGATTAGCATCTTTCGATTTAACGACTTTAGCCTTAAATGATGTATTTTCGTCTATTATTACATCAATTAATCCAAGAGATTTATCATTAGCACTCACAAAAAGCAAATATGCAATATCTCCATACCCATATTCCTGAGATACTGGAATATTCGATTTACATCCAAAAAATAAAATCAGCACCAGAAAAAAACAAATATTGATATTTTTGATCTCATCTTTCTTCAATTATATAATCCATTAAATTTTCCTTATCTACAAATCCTTCAACAGAGACAAAAGAATATTCTGTTTCCGGTGTATCTCCTCCCACAGATAGAACAGTTATAGTTCCTTTTACTTTTCCAGGTAGTTCTATCATAATTCCGGTTTGAGGATTCTTCACCTTCTTTCCTTTTGTTTTAAGAGATAAAACCATCCCTTCCTCTAATCCCTGGCTTTTTCCACCCGCTATCAATATTGCATCATCTTCATAATTTAGGAAATAAGTACGCCATGGTTTATCTGTACATTTGGCTATAATATTTTCTACTAATTGCCCAATCGCTTCTGAGATTGCCTTATCGCTTAATGTTGCATCAAAACCAGCACTACTTCCTACTCCTAAAGTTGTCTTTGACGTTATTTCTGCAACACCTTTTGCTTCATCTGAATATATAATCAAACCACTTGAAGCATCTACTAATCGTATTGATACCGCTGCTTCAACAGTTTGAATCTTTGTTTTAGAAAATACACCAGATTTTCCTGTGTTTTTTCTCCCAAACTCCGTTATCGAACCAATTATTAAATAATCAGCTCCGATTGTTGATAAACTATCTCCTTTTAATTGCATTTCCTCAATAATCGCAGATATATCATTTCGTTCAATCATAATAAACTTTCCAGAAGAAACAAGTTTAGTTGTCAAAATATCTGTTGCCTGTTTTCCCATAGGATCATTTTCTTTATCATAGAAAAGACCTTTTGCATATTGTGTTTCATTTGAAAAACGTCCAATGGCAACTTTCCTTTTTAATATTTTTGATACAGATTCTTCGGTAGTTGATACGCTATTTATATTTTCAACTTTTTCTATTTTACGCTGTGCGTACAAAATAGCTGAAAATGAAAGCGCGAATACTATAACAAGTATTTTTTTCATTTTTCTCCATTTTTAATTAAAACCTAAATTTTTATAGTCCGTTTCGGTAGGATAGACAATAAAAAAACGTGGACTAATAACCTCATCTTTGTTTCTTTGGTATCGCCAAACACCATACGTCCAAATATGAGTAAAAGCCCACGCTAAAAGATAGCGTGAGCATCAACTTTTACTCGTGGACGTTTCATTTAAAATTTGGCGATTTCAAGAAACACGAATATAAGCTAACGCTCTTTATTTATATGTCTTTATATTATTATTTACATAGGCAATTTTATTAATGTTCTATTTGCAAATATAGATAGAAATTTGAGAAATTTTTCAACTTTTATTAAAAATAATTTTATCTCTGAGTATAAAAATCATTATATCATAAAAAAAGATTATTTTTGCGAGATAAAAGCAAATACCACTACATAATTATATTGTCTATCTTAATTATTTTATACTTTAATAAAACATTTTCAACTCAAAATACATGATTTAATAATGGCAAAATATATTATTCCAATTATATTTGTGTGTTGCACAATTAAAATTATTGCACAAGAGCAAGACCATTCGGCATACCTGGATTTTGTGGGAGAAGCCGACAAGGCCATAGAAGAAGAGCGATGGTATGATGCTGCAGCACATCTTGAAAGCGCAATGCGTCTTGAGCCGGGAAATCCAACGAATGTACTACTAATGTCAAACCTCGGTCTTGTGAGACTCAATGCAGGGGAAGATTCCCTTGCTCTTGCAATTTTGAATGATGCTCATCGTATTGCTCCCACTTCGGTAATCGTATTAAGTAATCGAGCAAAAGTTCTTCAAGCAATGGGGCAACAATCTGAAGCATATAACGATTACTCTCTTATACTTAACATTGATTCTACTGCAATTGAACCTCGTTTCATGCATGGCATAATGTCGGTATATAGCGGAGATACCATCACTGCAAAAAAAGATTTTGCTATTTTACAAAGACTTGACCCCGACAGTGAAAATACAGCCATTGGTTTAGCTGCATTATATACTGCTACAAATCGACCATTTGATGCAATTATCCAATACACTAAGTTGATTAACAACAATCCTGACATCGAGTATTACAGCGGGAGAGCAGCTTGCTACTTACTTACACAACAGCTCAATGAAGCAGCAGCAGATATAGCCGAAGGCTTAAGAATAAATCCTGCCGATTCAGAATTTTATCTCTATAGAGCATACCTCAACAAATTAAGATACCGCGCTGAAGATGCCGAAGCCGATCTTAAACAAGCAATCAAACTTGGGGCCAATCCTGATAGAGCTAAATTATTTTACAAATTAGACAAATAAAAACAGAGGGCGGAATGATTATTCCGCCCTCTGTATAACATAGAGGTTATAATTACTTAACGAGAGAAAGAACTAATTCTTTACCATCTTCGCTTTCTGCGATGTTAAGTTTACCCTCACGAGCCAACCAACCGATAGCAGCATAAAGTTCTTTGTCTTTAAGTTTTGTTATTTTCTTGATTTCTTTGTTACCTAAAACTTCTGTTTCATTTAGAGCATTCCATACAAGACCTGCCCATGTACCAATTGTTTCTACATTCATTGTGTAGTTGCGTTTTTGTTTATAAAATAATTCAAATATCTAAATTCGGGTGCAAATTTACGATTTTTTCTCTAAATATTCAAGCATTTACACTCATAAAAGCGTAAATATTAGTATATTTGTGCAATATATACTATATGAAATCAGGGATTGTAATAAAAAATACAGGAAGTTGGTATGTTATTAAAACCAACGAGGGGAATGAGATAAATTGCAAAATCAAAGGGAATTTCCGTCTCAAGGGGATACGTACCACTAATCCTGTCGCTGTAGGAGACCACGTTACTTTGTCAGACGAAGCTCCCGATGGCACAGCATTCATTAAAACAATTGAGCAAAGAAAAAATTACATCATACGACGTGCAAGCAATTTATCCAAAGAATCTCATATCATTGCAGCCAATGTAGATGTTGCCTTTCTCATCGTTACACTTGTCCACCCTGCAACATCAACTACATTTATTGATCGTTTTTTAGCTACAGCTGAAGCCTACCGGGTACCTGCTGTAATTGTCATTAATAAAGTTGACATCCTCACTGATGAGAACGACAAAGAATTTCTTGAAGCCGTCTCTTATTTATATCGTTCAATCGGCTATAAAGTTTTAGAAGTTTCTGCTTTGACCGGTCAAGGAATAGACACTCTAAAAGAGATGTTACATGGCAATATTTCGTTATTCTCCGGCAATTCAGGCGTTGGAAAATCATCTATTATCAACTCTCTTATACCCGGACTTGAATTGCGCACTGCCGAGATTTCAGCAACCCACGACACCGGAATGCACACAACAACATTCTCAGAAATGTTTCCACTGCCCGACAAGTCGGGTTACATTATTGACACTCCGGGAGTAAAAGGATTTGGCACTATTGATTTTGACAAACATGAAGTTGCCCATTTCTTCCCTGAAATATTTGATATATCACATGATTGCCGATATGGAGACTGCACTCACACCCACGAACCGGGATGTGCAGTTCTTGATGCCCTTAACGATTGCCGAATATCACAATCGCGATACAACTCCTATCTAAGCATCCTCGAAGATTCCGATTCCGATAAATATCGCAAACCATTTTAAATAAAAAAAGGTTACTCTTATTTGTTGGTCTATTACTCAAAATAGGCCGAAAAAGCAAAAACGAGGGAACTGCAATGCAATTTCCTCGTTTTGTGACTCCGACAGGATTCAAACCTGTAACCTTCTGATCCGTAGTCAGATGCTCTATTCAGTTGAGCTACGGAGCCCTCAAAAAAAATATGAAACAAAATTGTGACTCCGACAGGATTCAAACCTGTAACCTTCTGATCCGTAGTCAGATGCTCTATTCAGTTGAGCTACGGAGCCATTTTGCTTGTTTGCGAGTGCAAATTTAGCGTAAAATATTTTATTAGCAAAGTTTTTTGTCAATTATTTTTTCACGTTTTTTGTATCACACTAATGATTAACCAGTTATACACATTTAGCATTACTCATTCATCAGACAACAACCACATAGTCAAATTATGATAAACTGAGAATTATTTCTAAATGCTTTTACAGATGGGAAATTTATATTACTTTTGTATCTTAGTGCGTTAAATTTTGCGTCAAAAGATTACTAAAGAAATGAATAATTTAGGTCTGCTAAGATTTAAACCATATTTTAAAACAGTGTTATGGGGCGGCAGTCGCATAACATCATTTAAAGGCATTCCTTCTCACCAAGAGCCAATTGGTGAGAGTTGGGAGATTTCAGGTCTTGAAGGGTTTGAATCAATAGTATCTGAAGGTGAATTTTCAGGTAAAACAATTGAGCAATTATTAGAGTTGCATGGAAACAATATACTTGGACGTCGCATCCATCGCTTATATGGAAATAAATTCCCTCTTCTCATAAAATTCATAGACGCAAGCAAAGATTTATCAATACAAGTACATCCCGATGACAGCCTTGCCGCTGAGCGCCACAACTGCTGGGGGAAAACCGAGCTATGGTACACACTTGATCCGGAACCAGGTGCATATATATACTCAGGATTACAATCAAGCATCACCCCTACTCAGTTAAAACAACACATCGCCAATAATACATTTAGCGATGTCCTTGCTAAATTTACGCCTCGTCGTGGTGACTTATTCTACCTTCCTGCTGGACGCATACACAGCATTGGAGCGGGAAACTTAATTCTTGAAATCCAGCAAACATCAGATATCACATATCGTGTTTATGACTACAATCGCACAGACCTAAATGGAGAAAAGCGCGAATTACATGTTGATTTAGCCCTTGATGCAATAGATTTCAGAGTGCATGAGGACTACATGAGACACATTAATCCTCTCATCAACAGAGAAATTGTACTAAAAGAATGTCCGTTCTTCACTGCCACCCTAATAACAATAGACACTAATTTCCGTCTACAAGTATCTCGATATGACTCATTCCGCATCATTATAGCAACTCGCGGAAATGGCATAATTAAAGATAATCTCGGCAATGAGGCAAAAATCAGCCAGGGAGAGACTATTCTCATTCCGGCAAAAACTCACTGGGTGGATATTACGCCAAACAGTAATGATCTCGAAATAATTACCGCTTACATCCAATAGAGGATGTCTCTCATTCATTTATTCAATCCGGAAAATGACCTTGCTCTTGCTCATGGCAAAAGCAACTACACTGCACCTCCAAATGCAATGGCTCTGCATCAAGCAGGAGAAGCATTACCTTTTTGGTATGCAAATCCTAATGATGTTGTTATTGCACCTAATATTGATATAAAATGGCTTGAACACATAAAAACTAGAACAAACATCAAAGCCTCAATATACATCCCTACCTTACACAATGAATGTTATGAAGCTCGCCCATGGGGATGGTCACTTGATGCATTGAGACAACTAACAAACGCCGGTGTTGACAATAATGCACTCATTTCGCACTCTCAAATAGAGAATATCAGACAACTAAGCCATCGCCGTACCACAATAGACATATTATCTCGACTCAATGAGTTTCTATCATTTCAGTTGCCACCTCTCCCCTTTGAAGCAAAAACGCCAAACGATGTTATCGCATTTGCAAAAAAGCATAATGGCTGTTTCATAAAATCGCCATGGTCAAGCAGTGGGCGTGGGGTTGTTAATGCATCAACTTTATCAGAACGTGAGTTAATTCGTCGTGCCGAAGGGATAATTAAACGACAAGGCTCTATCATGTGCGAAGTGCCTTTAAATAAATTGGCAGATTTTGCAATGTTATTCCATAGCGATGGAAATACCGTTAAGCAAATAGGATATTCTTTGTTTTATACCGGAAACAGCACTGCCTATTCAGGTAATATTACAACAAGCGATACCATTATAGAGAATCATTTATCAACAATGATCTCAATCGAGCAACTTTACAACACATCTTGCGCTCTTGAAAATGCGCTAACCGATATCATCACATCAAAATACACAGGGTTCTTTGGTGTTGATATGCTCATATACAACAAAAACGGAGCCAATAAAATAGCTCCATGTATTGAAATCAATTTAAGAATGACCATGGGTATTGTCGCATGGCATTTATATCACAACCATTTAGCGCCCGATAGCAAAGCAATCATGCGCGTTGAGTATGGAAAGGATTCCTCTTCTAAAAAAGTCCCAACTTTTGAGGACAAAAAATTAGTTGAAGGTTCGCTTAGTCTCATCCCACCGGGAACTAATTTTCACATTACATTAGATGCTAAAAGAGATTCAGAAACGCTTCAGTTCAGTATATAGCCGATGTAATGGCAACCCCATTACATTATAATAGCTTCCATTAATATTCTTCACACCTATACACCCTATCCATTCCTGAATACCATAAGCACCGGCCTTATCAAGAGGTTTGAACACCGAAACATACTCATCTATTTCATCGGCATCCAACGTGGCAAATTCCACATCGGTCCCTACCGAGAATGAGACCTGTTTTTGTTTTGAAGTAACAGCTACTCCGGTTATTACCCTATGTTTATGCCCTGACAAAGATTTCAACATCGTCTTCGCCTCAATCTCATCAGCCGGTTTTCCTAAAACCCTCCCGTCATTAACGACAATCGTGTCAGCAGTAATTACGATTTCATCGGAAGCCAACTCTTTGACATAGGCATCGGCTTTCTTTTGCGCAAGAAATTTAGCAATCTCATCTGTTTCAATATCCTCAGGATAGCTTTCATCAACATCTTTCCCTGAGCATAGATCAAACTCGAGTCCAAGCATAGCCAACAATTCCTTGCGACGAGGCGATGCGCTTGCAAGCAAGAGTTTATATCCTTTTAGATTTCTCAGCACATTCATTACCACCCAAAGGCTTTTGCTGTTGACATCCAATCGCCACGCACTCTCATTATCTGCTCAAGGAGGTCTCGTCCAACACCCTCACCTCCTCGACAAGGAGAAATATACGTTGCTATTTCCTTAATATCATCTGCTGCATCGACAGGTGCTACCGACAATCCGACCATCTGCATCGCCTCAAAATCAGGAATATCATCTCCGACATAAGCAACTTCCTCTGATTTTAAACCATATTTGCTCATCCATTCCTTCAGACATGGCACTTTCTGTCCTGCTTTCAGATAGATATCCTCTACCCCAAGTCCGGCAAAACGCACTCTGATAGCCTCTGTATCGGCACCTGTAATGATTGCAATCTTATATCCATGTTTCACTGCAAGTTGTATAGCATATCCATCTTTTATATTTACCATGCGCATTGGAACGCCATTGGGATGCAATGGAATCGTAGAAGGAGATAGCACTCCATCTACATCAAAGGCGATAGCTCTTATCAAGCGCAAATCATAATTTATTCTGCTCATCTATAGGAATATTATATTGTTTCATTATACTGCGCGAAAGCAGTTTATATATCTCTTTTTTATCTTCATCAAGCAAAGCTAAATGCCCTGCCATCGTCTCAACATCTCCTCGCCGTGCAGGACCTGTCTGGGCATCAAAAGGAGAAACTTTAGACGCCTTGGCAAGCGTTTCTTTCAATAATGGCAACAGCAAATCAAATGAAAAATTGCCGGCTTTCAACACTTCATCAGCAATTGACCACATGTGATTTACAAAATTACAAGCAAATACAGCCGATGCATGAATAAGTTTGCGACTATCGCTATCGGCACATCTGACAATCGAAGAAACACTCAATGCCACATCTTTTATTCGCCCAAAACTTACCGCATTATTCCCCTCTATAAAAAAGGGGACCTCTCCAACATTTACCGGGACATCTCGAGAAAACGTCTGCAACGGATAAAGCACGCCATAATTTTCAGCTATGTTCCTAAACACATCCATAGACACGCTACCGGATGTGTGCACCCATAGCCCATTTCGGCAAGTTTCCGGCATTCCATATACAATATCGATTATTGCATCGTCTTTAACCGAAACTATATATATATCTACATTACTACTTAATTGCGATAAATCGTTAATAGCCTCACATCCTTGTATTTTAGATGCCAAGCAAGTGGCGTTATCAAGATTGCGACTATAAATCTGCACAACATCATTGGCACAAGCGAATGCTTGCGCTAAATGCGTTGCCACATTTCCTGCGCCTATTATAGCAATTTTATGTCTTACACCTCTTTCCATGTGCCAATGTGGACTTTTTCCCACAACAGCTTTGATGTATCACATGGTCGACGTTCTTCATCCTTGTGCCCAAATGCCATCACACACAACACTGGCAATGTATCGGGCATTCCCAACAACTCTTGAACATACTCCTCTGACGGTGTATTATCTCCGGCAAATCGGCCTCTGACCTGGATCCAGCATGAGCCTAAGCCCAAATCCTCTGCTTGCAACTGCATATAAGCGGCAGCAATTGAAGCATCCTCCACCCATGGATCAGTCAATGAAGGATCAGCTGCAACTACAACAGCAAAAGCAGCCTTTGCAATAGGAGCGGCTCCGGCAGGTTTACAATGGCTCAATCGCTCAAGCATATCTTTATCCTCTACAACGATAAATTGCCACGCACGAGTACTTTTAGATGTTGGAGCCATCAATGCCGCTTCAAGAATAAGTTTGACATTTTCGGCACTAACCTCTTCCGATGTATAACGACGTATGCTGCGTCGGTTGACCAGCAAATCATGAAAATTTCCCATAATGATTTTATTTAAGTGGATATTAGATTATCTACGACACACCCATGCAGCAGGGTATTTTTCGGCAAATGCGACCGATTGCATAGGTCTCATGGCTTGAGTAGCAGTTGCACCTGTCGCTACATATATGCGATACTTGCCATCACATTCCAAAATGCGCATTCTCACATCTCCCCTCTCTGCGATATATTCTTCAGCAAGTTCGCGTGTGGCAAGAGACGCAACAATAAGGCAATAAGCATCTGTTTCACTGCAACGCATTGCCATCATAGTATCACCCATCGGCATCATTGTCATTGTTGTATCAACTACTGTCATCGCCTCATTTACGTCGGGCATTGCTATAAACAACTCAGCATCAACAGCCGGCTCAACAAATTGAGGATTAACAGTTTCCGAGACAACAACTTTAGGTGTTGATATTGATGCATAATTCATTTGCGCTTCGTCAACAATCAATGGTGTTGACAAAGTCAGTCCTAATCCTATTAGCAAAATTATTGATGCTGCAAACTTGAAGAAATTACGACTGACAGGAATATAGACAACATCGTTTTTGATTTCCGGCTCTTTCTCTATTCGTTTCTCTTCAATATTCAACACAGGTAAAGGTAAACCGGCATACTCTATTTTCGAAGCAAATGGTTCGAAAACTACAGTATCATCTTCTGATTTACGAAAAACGCCCAACTTTCCTAACGAAATTTCACCATCGATATTAAATTGATGATTCATGACATTGACTTCATCATTAACGATTTTCACTGCTGTTTCATAGGGTATCTTCTCACGACGCATTATTGATGTCGCAATAAGTCCATCATTATGATTAATATCGCGATTGAACCCAATCGTGCGCATCGGAGGCAACATAACTCCATTTGTCTCATCGATTTGCGCTGATTGATATTGAGCGATTAATGCACCCCAACCCGGTACAACGACACAATCATGTCGCGTTATCAAATACTCTATATGTTCATTTATCGAAATCATCTTTGCAAAATTAATCAACTTATCACAACAAATCAAATTTTGTCCCTCTCTATTTTCAAAAAAGTTTTCGACATTAACAGATTGCTTATTTTGGCACTTTTTTTAATAAAACATTGCCATTTATTCCATAAATATGTTTTATATTTGCATTTATATATTCGCCAAACGGCAATATCTACACATTAGATACTATTAATTTAATCTTAATAATACCAATAAGGAACTATGCATATCGATCTTGCTTTCGATGTTTTATATTATGCTTTTGGTAGCATGCTATTAGGTGTATTTATCACTATAATTGGAGTTGGGTTGCTTTTTTATTTAGTAAAAAGTTTCTACCCAAAATACACATTTACGCCTATTACATATATAGTAGGGGCAATATTATTCATTCTGCTTGCCTATCACTCAATTTTAATATGTGGAGCATTCAAAATAAAAGGGATGACTGATGATATTGGAGTAAGCGTAACTGAATATATCAGCGTCTACAATATCGACCACTATTTCACCGAAGAAGAAACACAAGACATTATAAATTCTTTAAGAGACGATTATCCGCTATTTGCCTGTTATGTAGGTTCCGGAGATTTCTCTAATCACACACCATCAACAATTGTTCAAGCAATGATTGACGAGTGCCATGAATTTATGAATATCTTTATCCTCAAACATTTAGGATGGTGCGTGGCATTCATCGCAATAGGGACGTTCATTGTCATTAAAACCATGGATGCCTACCACAAAACAACACGACGGTCTTCCTCTACAGCAAGGAGGCGCAGTCGCAGAGACGATTTTTAATCTTAAAACAATAAAATAAAACACTATGGCAAATCATTTAATCATTGGCTTGGGAGGTACCGGAGGAAAGGTGCTTCGCGAAATGAGAAAAAGGGTTTATGAAGAATTCCATTCAAATGAGCCCACCAACAACATTAATTTAGAATACATTTATGTAGATTCATCTCCTGCCGATTTGGACAATCGCACAGGATGGAAAGTGATGGGAAAATCAGTTCACTTGAAAGAAGCTCAAAAAGTTTCTATCCATGGTGTAAGCGCAAGCATGTTCTCTAATCTTTCAATGTATCCCGGAGTAGAATGTTTCCTTAATTCCGATGATATAAACCTGATGACAAGCAAATTAGGCCCGCTAATCACTGCCGGCATTGGTGGTCAACGTCGTCGTTTGGGTCGCACATTGTTGGCAAACAACATGAGCGTGCAAGATGCAAACAGCGATTTCGTTTCTCGCGTTAAGCAAGCAGTTACACGCATTACCCAAACCTCAAATGATTCTGCTGTCACATTCCACATCTGCGCAGGTCTTGCCGGAGGGACAGGATCGGGCTCAATCATCGATGCAGTCAGCCAAATTCGCAAAGAATATCCACCACAACCCGGAGCAAACGGAGACCGTTTCAAAGTAAATCTATACCTATATGTTCCGGAAATGAATCTTGTTAATTCTGACCACGATAGCGGATTCTATCAAGCTAATGGCTATGCGGCATTGGTAGAATTAAATGCAATGAGCATCGGAAAATATCTTCCTCTTGACGTAACAGGAAAAAAAGATAACTACACAGGCGAAGTTCAACGTCTCTTAAATGGTATCAACGCATTTGAAGCGGCTTATCTTTATTCAAATGTAAATGAAGCCGGCAAGATATTAGACTTAGCCGTAGGTCTTCCTGCTTCAGTTGCCGATTTCATGTTCCAAAAAATCGTAGCAAGCGAAATGTCGGGCGATGCCGGTAAAATGAACCGCCTTGTAGGTTGCGAAAATGATGGTGCAGGTCCTGAAATGGATCGTGCAAATCAACCTGCTCGCAGTCGCAAATTCCTTGCTTTCGGTATCAAACGCATCGAATATCCCGAAACCGAAATCGAAGAATTTGTAACATACAATTTTGCTCGCCAAGCAGCTCGCCAATTGCAATTCAACCTATGGCAAGAAGGCATCGGTTATGCCGAAACATCATTGGAAGAAGTGGGTAGCGGATTTGCTTCTGAAATCAAGGATCGCAAGAATCGTGAACGTTTAATGCTTTCTAACAATTACCTAATGCTTTCTAAACCCATCATTGAAAGCGCAGGGACTAAACGTTGGCACGACATCGACTCTACATGGGAAGAACGTACACAAGGATTTGCCGATGATGCACAAACCGAATCGGAAAAGAAAAGTTGGTTGGCAATCTTCAGCGATGCATGTACAGAATATTATGAAAAGAATTTCCGTGCATTAGGTGTTAAGAAGTTCTATGAAACTCAACGCGGTGAACGTGGCGCATATGCAAAAGCTATTCGCCGCCATATCGAGACTCTTCTTTTTGAAGAATGGCAAAGTGGTCAAAAGAGTATCCTTGAAATTGAAAAATATACAAGTCTTTTGATTGCTGATTGTACAGAACGCATCAACGATATTAAAGAACAAATTGCAAAAATGGAGGAAGAGTTGGACGACTGCAACGAAAGAATCCGTCAATGCAATATCGAATGGGATAATATCGGTTGGTTGAGAGATGCGATTACAGGTGCGTCAAAAAAAGTATTCAGCGCATACAAAACAGCTAAATGCGAATTATACACTACTGCCACTCGCATCGAGGCCTATCGTTTTGCAACTGAATTGATGCAAGCTGTCATCGAGCAACTTGGCTTGATGAAAGATGGTGTTGTTCAATATAAATCTATCTTGACTGCCATTTTGGAAGAGGTTACTCGTCAAGCAGATAGCAAATGTAAGAAGGAAGACGCCGACGAAACAGGAATACAGAAAAAATATGATCCTGATATGGTTCAACGCTTCACAAAAGCTTGTGTCGTAAATAAAGAAACTCAAAACGACAACGCTCTATCAATCCGTAACAAACTCGTTAAAGCTCTTGGCGAAGATGGAGAACGTTCATTTGGCAACCTTTGCGACAGAACCGACTACGAAACAGCAAGTGATATTATCCTTGACGTGTGTCAAACTACTGCACGTGCTGCAATGGAAAATGCTGCTCAAGCCGATCCATTGAACAAAATGCTCGGTGTTAACATCTTGGAAAAACTTAAACAAGAATATAATACTGAAGAAAAATTGGAACAACTTGTTCGCTCAATGATCAATTCAGCGAAACCATATCTTCAATTCAATGCCGAAGAACAAGGTAAAGGTTTCCAAGGTGGAGGCAACATGATGTCAATGGTACAACTATGTATCCCTAAATTTGATGACGATAAGAGCGGTTTCCGTGATAAATTGATTAATACATTTGTTCAAATTTACCCCGGTTTCAATCCTAAAGAAGACGTTTCTATCAACTATAAAAACAACCAAATCGTTGTGGTTGCCGCCGCATCAGGATTCCCATTGCGCTATGTTTCTAACGTAAAAGTCCTCAAAAAACGCTATGAAGATATGTTGGCAGCTCCCGATAGCGATCTAAACAAAATGGTGCTTCACACCGAAACATTCGCTAAACCATTACCATCATTATTTGAAATGGACATCATTGAAATCAAAGAAATGGTTACTCCATACGTATTGAAAGCCTATGCCATGGGATTATTTGTAGAGAAGAGCGATCCTACAACAGGCGCACATTTCGATGCAATCAATTTCCCCGATGATTTAGACGGAGATAATTGGGTGAAAGCCGGCAAAGACTTGATGGCAACTATCGATGTATTGGCAAATGACTATAATTTGGCTCAAAAAGTAATGGCTTTAGTAGATAAAAACATGAAAACTCAATGTCGTAGCAACGACCAAAAAGTGGCTATGCGCAAAGCCATGGTTACATTATTGAAAGAAAAAATTCTCCCATCAGCAGCATGTGAGAACAATGAGTTCAGTCCTGTATATGCTAAATACAAAGCACTTGCACGTGAGATAATGGAAAATGAATTAAAAGAATTATAATAATTAAAAATTATGGCAAAATTAAAAGGTATCTGTAAAAATATCGATGGTTGCGATTTAGCAGCCGACAAAGTTGAACAAGAAGCCGAAAAATCAAATTTCGTCTGCTCGGAATGTGGCAAGCCTCTAACACAAGTTGGTGGGACGAAACCCACTGACGGTGGAAATGGTGGGTCAAACAAAATGTTACTCATCATCATTGTAGCAGTAGTATTAATCGGTGGTGGCGCCGGAGCATGGTTTGGCGGATTATTTGGTGGATCATCAGAAACACAAGAACAAGTAGCCGACTCCATCCCTCCTATTTTCCCGGATGGTGGTAATGGAGAAACTGACTCTATCCCTCCTGTAGAACCAGATACAATTAAACCTGATCCAAAACCAGTAGGACCAAAATTCTCTTGGGGAAAATATAGTGGCCCTACAGAAGGTTTCGGTGGCGAGCTAAAAGTAACACGCCAACATTCAATCGATCTTGGAAACACTCGCGGTGAAGTTATCGACGTTTATCCCGGTGATGTTATCAAAAACATCAAAATCACAAATGGTAAAATTGTTCAAGGTGTGCTTATTCGCACTGACGGAACACAAAAAACATTTACTATCGGAGTATAATTCCAAATGATTAAATCATTAAAAATAACAATGTTACTATGTCTCTCACTATGGATACCTACATCCGTAGTGAGAGCGCATATTAACTCTTTCGCAACGGATCAACTAAAAGAGATGAGCCAAGTAATGCAACTGTCGGCTCAGCTTGATAGTTTATCTCCAAACGATACTTTATACATAAAATACCAAGGCAAGGATGTTATTGTTCGCACAAAAAACAACCGAGTTAATCACATTGGATATTGCATATTCACTCCGGAGCAACGCTCATCAATGCAATCTCCTGTTTTTGATTTCCTTGAACGATATGTATTAACTCTTGATTTACCACTCAAAAGAGTAAAGCCAATAAACAATCAATTGGCAGAGGATGGGATCAGTTTCTCTGGCGGAGAAATTTCCTCTATGCCTCATCTTTACAACGATTCAACACTCAATCTGAGTGTTAGCCTCGTTGACGACAAAAAATACAATGTAAGCTGGGAAAAAGATAATGTCCCAACTTTTAGTATAGAATTCCCTGCAAGCTATGATTTATTGCATGGGACAGAGATGTCGGAAAATGAGCGACGTCTCGCCGAAGATTTAAAATCGGCACCTAAAGTTGAATGCAAATCGAAACAAGTTGCAAAAGAACAACTTCTTCCTAATTTTTTCATCAATTACTATATATTACCGGGAGAAAGTTATTACTTAGACAACTTAAATTCAAATAAATATTACAAACAAGATAGTGTTAATGGCGGATATAGTCTAATCTTTACACCCCACTACCCCATTGAAAGCATAAGCAATTTATTTACCTCCAATGAAATTAATTGCGATTATAAAATTGATGTTACTTTAAAGCAATATGGTTTTAAACAAACTCAATTTACTATTCCAGCAAATAACTTTGTCAACTATTTCTTTGAACAAGGATGCAAAGCATTCTTTGGATTAAAGGAATATACCGATAAAAAGATTGTGGGGCTGCTCATTATGCTCAATCGTGCCGAAGGTTACTGCCACACAATCAGAGTAACTGCCGACACTGACATATTAGATAACTCAACCGGCAATTTTAAAGCTCGCATCGTCAGCTATATTCCGGTGTCGCGCATAAAATCATTATATGAAGAATATGAAAACTAAACTATATATGAAAAATTTAATCTTATTATTAGTAGCGTCAGTTTTATGTTTTACCGGTTATGCTCAAACTTCAGACGTAAAAGATAGTATAAATAAAATAAAACGAGATAGCAAGACCTATTTTTATGCTGAATCGACAAGTGCATCAGAAGCCGAGGCTAAAGATGCCGCAACTGTTATGTTGCAAAGTATAGTATCAGATCACAATAAACAATCAGGAAGTTCTATTGACTTCAACGCTCTTGATGTTCAATATCTTCAAATGATGAGAGGTGAATATTATCGTGTTTTTGCCTACGCTCGCAAAGATGGAGGCAAAACCGTTGCTGTTAAAGTAACCGAAGCACCACAACCAAAACTAGCACAAGAACCGGCAAGTACTCCTGCGCCAACACCTACAACAACTAAACAAAAAACCACTGAGGTTATAGATAATAAACCAGCAGTTAAAAACGATGAATTACAACAAGAGCTCGCTGAAAAAGATAGACAATTAAAGGAATTACAAGATAAACTTGACGCTCAACGCCGTGAAAACGAAAGATTAGCTCAAATGAGTAAACATCAAGATACCCCTGAGCCGACACCAACAACTCATGTATCGGATATAAATCAATCTCATCAAGGAATTATTGACATCCTACTACAATGCGCAAACTTAAATGAGGTTTCAGCCAAACTAAGTCGCTTGCGAAATGAATACAGAGTAAAAAAATACGGCACTTATGATGATTGTCCCAATATTGCATCATGTTATTGGATTGTACTCAATCGTGATAGCGAGATGAGCATGAATACAATTCTCAGCACAGGAAATGATAAAACAAATTTAAAAACATCACAATACGATTCACTCTCAAAATATACCGGACATATTTTGATTTGGTTCAGATTATAAATCTCAAAAACTATGATAAAGAAATTTTTTACAATTTTAGCATTATGTTGCTTTTCTGCTATTCAAGCACAAGAGAATAACGAAACTGCAGATCAAAGAAATGACAGTGATCTTGTTGAGATTGAAAAACGTATACAAATCATTAACTATTGCGAATCTCTCAAAGAAGCCTATAAAACTAAAGATATTGAAAGTTTAGAAAATATTTTTAGCGGAGAGACTTTTATATATACTACAAATAGGATACAATGTATAAGTAAGGGGAACAAACATTACTCCGGACATAAAGAGGCAAAAGAATATGTGCACACATTAGCTAAAATTCTCAAGCGCAACGAAAATATAAATATCAATTTCTTCGACTACTCTATTTCCAAAGCAAAATCGGATACTTACATTGTAAAATTATCTCACGAATGGGAAACCAAAACGGCATACAGAGATAGTGGTATAATGTATCTCATGTGCGACATTAGCGATGCAACGAATCCTAAATTTCAAACATTAAAATGGGAAGATATAACCGAATAATATATTTTATAGGATAATAAATTACATAACTATGATAAAGAAACTATTTACTGTATTAGCACTTTGTTGCTTTACCGTTACTCAGGCTCAAGACCAAGTAACATTTGAATTTTCTGACGGCGTCACTAATCCTACTTTAAAAGCCAAAATGGAACGCCAGGTATCTCAATTGCTTACGGCTATCAATACTGCCGCAACACGCAATTACGACATCAATTACACCGGCATTGATATTGACCTCAATGCATCAGGTAGTTTAGGTGCGACATGGAACAATGTTCATTTCCGCACTGAAGATGATTTAATTATCGACCATTGCTTGACTCGTCGTCGCAGTAGTGGAGCAATCAAAGGCTACCAAGTAAGAAATATCGGAGTTACAATGATTCCTCTTGATGACTCTTACAATAGTGAAATGCGTCGTGAAATTTGTATTGATTTTAATACCACAGGACGCATTGTCGATATTAATTTCTCAATCGAAAAGAACGAATATATCAAACAATTGCGTTTAGGTGAAGAACTTGGAGATTTTGAAAAACGTCTACAAATCATCAACTGGTGTGAGCAATTCAAAAAAGCCTATAATGATAAAGACATCGACTTTATGGAAAATATCTTTAGCGATGATGCTCTCATTATTACAGGTCGTCGCATCAGTGGACGCCAAAAAAGTGATATAGGATTTTCCGGGGCTCAATTTGAATATGTTCAACAAACAAAAGCTGAATATCTCAGAAAGTTAAGAGGTGTTTTTGACCGTCAACGACACAATGGCTATATAAACGTTGTATTCTCTGAATATTCAATCAAACGTGATGGAGCTAAGCCTGATTTCTATTACGTTACACTTAAACAAGAATGGAACTCAAGAGGATATAGCGACGTGGGTACTGTAACACTTGTATGGGACTTTAGAGATGAAGATCAACCAAAAATCCAAGTACGTGCTTGGCAACACCTAAATGATACAACCAAACTAAGATTTAAATTCTAATAAAAAGAACAATGAAAAAAATAATTGCATTTATATTAACCCTCATACCTCTCTGTACAATATCAGCACAAGAACTCTTTGTGTGTGATTTCAAACATGTACCCGATGATGTCAGTGCTGCTATATATCAAGTAAAAGATGCCAATGGTGATCCATGCGCATTGATTAAAGTAGGGACTACAGCAACAAACCCTTCATTTGAAGGAAATATTGTTACTTCTGAAGATAAAGGAGGAGAATATTGGGTATACGTAACTGCTGAAACATTCTATTTAACAATCAAAAGCGATAACTATCTCCCTGTAAAATATGAATTTGAACCCGTACAAGCCAACAACACCTATGAGATGAGATTGTGCGAGGACAAACCACTTGAGCCTATCATGAAAATAGAACTTGAGCCACGAGGAGGACTAAAGGGACAGAAGAAAATGCCTGTAAAGTTCAACATGATTTTGGTAAAAAATGGTATGTTTAAAATGGGAACTCCCAAAGAACAAGGTGGTGATGATGATGAAAGGCCTGTTCACTGGGTAACTATCAGTAAAGATTTCTATATGGGAGAAACAGAGGTAACACAAGAGCTTTGGGAGTATGTCATGTATGAAAATCCATCAGCATCTATCGATCCACAAAAACCAGTAGAAAGTATCACTTGGGTTGAGTGTCAGGAATTTATCAAACGACTAAACTCAATTACCGGATATAATTTCCGCCTACCTACTGAAGCAGAATGGGAATATGCTGCTAAAGGAGGAAATAACAGCAAAAAAACTCGATACAGCGGTAGCAACAATCCCGAAGATGTGGCATGGTACTACAAAAATTGCAACTCTACTCAAATCGTAAAAACCAAAAAACCTAATGAACTTGGTCTTTATGATATGAGTGGCAACGTGTGGGAATTCTGTTTTGACAATAAAGGAAATTATGATAAAGAAGATGTAACCGACCCGGTTTGCGCAAATTCATCAAAAAATCGTGTTCGCCGTGGAGGCTCATGGGAGAGTGAAAAAGTTGATCAACTCCGCACCGGCTTCCGTCGTCGCGCAGAACAAGATGTTGCTCTCAAAAACGTAGGATTCCGCTTAGTAATGGATGTTCCGTCAAAATAATATGAAAAAATATCTTTATACAATAGCTATCACCTTGTGCGCAATTCTCACATCAAGCGCACAAGGTGATAATGTTTTACGATTTAATCAAAACGGAGAATTTAAAATCGTACAATTTACTGACACTCATTATAAATGGAACAATAAAAAAAAATCAGATTCCGCCGTAGAATGTATAAAATCAGTAATTGAAACGGAAAAACCCGATTTTATTATCATTACCGGAGATTTAGTTTATTCCGATTCTGTAAGAGCATCTCTTCCGGCTCTATTGTCAAGTATATCTGATAGCCAAACTCCATTTGCCGTTGTATTTGGAAATCACGATAATGATTTTGATTGTACTCTACCGGAAATATACGATATAATACAGGCAATGCCTTATAATGTACAGCCACCGCGTTTAGATGTAGATAGTCCAGATTATGAACTACCCATTCTATCTTCCGATGGGATGCGCACAGCCTCGGTATTATATTGTATTGACTCTCATGACACAAATAAAATGAAATGTTCGGAAAAACATGGAAAAGAAAGTAAATATGACTGGATTAAACATGACCAGATAAACTGGTACCGCACAACAAGCAATGCCTATAAAGCAGCAAATGACAGCATGCCATTACCATCCCTAATGTTTTTTCACATTCCATTACACGAGTTTAAAGATGCTCTTAAAAACAGGAAAATTAAAGGCAATAACAAAGAGAATGTCTGTCATCCGGCGTTTAACTCAGGCATGTTTGTTACTATTAAAGAACAAGGCGATGTAATGGGTGTATTTTGCGGACACGACCATGATAATGACTATGCAGTTATGTACCACGACATAATGTTGGCCTATGGTAGATATTCCGGAGGGAAAACAGTATATAATAGTCTTGGGACAAATGGTGCTAGGGTTATTGTTTTAAAAGAAAATGAACGATATTTTGACACTTGGATAAGGTTACGCACAGGAGAAATAATCGATAAAACGAGCTTCCCAAAATTTGATTAAAATCTAACTAAATTATACAATAACAGAAAACGCGACTACTTATGCAGTCGCGTTTATTGTTTGCTATATTGCTAATCTAATTTCTTAAGGGATGAGATTGTGTGAGCGGAATACTTTTTGTATTTTCTCAAGAGCTGTTGTTACTTGCTCTTTAGTGTGTGTTGCCATCAAACTGAAACGAATGAGTGTATCATGTGGTGCCACAGCAGGAGATACCACAGGATTAACAAATATTCCTTCTTGGAACAATTCAGCAGTGATTGCAAATGTCAAGTTATTATCTCTGATATATAGTGGGATAATGGGTGTTGATGTATTACCTATTTCACATCCCATGTTACGGAATCCATCAAGAGCATAGTTTGTCATTTCCCATAGCATTTCTTGGCGCTCGGGCTCTTGTTCCATGATATCTATCGCTTTCAATGCAGCAGCTGTTGATGCAGGAGTAATACTTGCTGTGAAAATATAAGAACGAGAGTGGTGACGCAAGAAATTTGTAATTTCTTTGTCTGTAGCAATAAATCCGCCCAAAGATGCAAACGACTTACTGAATGTACCCATTATCAAGTCGACATCTTTAGTTACGCCAAAGTGGTCACAAGTTCCTCGACCGCCTCGACCAAAAACACCGATACTGTGGGCTTCATCAACCATTACGCTTGCATCATATTTCTTTGCAAGTTCAACGATTTTAGGAAGATTTGCTACATCACCTTCCATAGAGAAAACGCCATCGGTTACGATCAATTTTACTTTATCAGGAGCACATTTTTGAAGTTGCTTTTCAAGAGACTCCATATCGTTGTGCTTATACTTCAATTGTTGAGAGAATGAAAGACGACGACCTTCAATAATCGATGCGTGATCTTGTTCATCCCAAAGGATATAGTCTTCGCGACCTGTCAATGTAGAAACGACACCAAGGTTTACACCAAAACCTGTAGAATAAATCATTACATCTTCTTTTCCCACATATTGAGCGATGCGAGCTTCCAATTGCTTGTGAAGATCAAGAGTCCCATTCAAAAATGGAGAGCCGGCACATCCGGTGCCATATTTTCTTGTCGCCTCAATTGCCGCTTCCTTAATACGAGGATCATTAACCAGTCCAGTGTAACAATTAGAGCCAAACATCAGGACTTTCTTTCCATTAATGATAACTTCCGGATCTTGTTCACTTGATATAGCACGAAAATATGGATATATTCCAAGTGCCTTTGCTTCTTGTGGTGCTGTATATTTTGCAAGTTTAGCTTGTAATAGCTTCATTTTATTTTATGAAATTTATATAAACAAACCTTAGAAAAAATACTATATTTCGAACTGCAAAGATACTAAATAATAGCGACAATTTATTATAAAAGCAACACTATTTTGCACAAAATTAAGTTTATGTGCAAAAAAAATAAGAGTCTCTGTTAAACAGGACTCTTATTCCTTTATTTAAAATATCTTTTTTAAAATTGCTCTTGCACTCCTGCGAGTTCGGGATCAATCATAATGCGACCACAATATTCGCATACGATAATTTTTTTGTGCATTTTAATTTCCATTTGCTTTTGTGCAGGGATACGATTGAAGCATCCGCCACATGCATTACGTTGAATATAAACTACTCCTAACCCATTGCGAGCATTTTTACGAATACGTTTAAATGCTGCCAGTGTACGAGCGTCAATACTTGGTTCCAATGCTTTTGCTTGCTCACGAAGTCGTTCTTCATCTTGGCGTGTTTCTGAAACAATTTCTTCGAGTTCTGTTTTCTTTTCTTGAAGGATGTGATTGCGGTCAACAAGCGTTTCTTCTGTTGCGGCAATTTCACGACTCTTATTGTCTATTACACGAGAATATTCATTGATGTGTTTTTGACACAATTCAATTTCAAGTGATTGGAATTCGATTTCTTTTGACAACAAGTCAAATTCTCTATTATTGCGCACATTGTCAAGTTGTTCTTTATAGCGAGCAATCTTAGCCTGTGCCTCGTTTATCTTTTCACTTTCAGCAACTGAATTACGACGAAGTTCGTCTATCTCATTCTGATATTTTTCAACGCGAGTGTGTAAACCTTCAATATTATCTTCAAGGTCTTTTACCTCAAGAGGCAATTCGCCTCTGATTGTCTTGATTCGATCGATTTCAGTCAAAATTGTCTGCAACTCATATAGAGCTTTAAGACGTTGTTCTACTGTTAGTGATTGTTCTTTTTTAGTCTTATCAGTAGCCATTGCTTACAAATAATTTATCGGATTTTGTTCTTTGTCTGAATAATAGACTGCAAAGTTAGGAAATTTTTCTGTAATTACGTGATAAAAAATGTCTTTTGTGCATTGTTCGCTCTCATAATGACCTATATCCACAATTAATATATCGTTGGTATAGTCAATAAAATCATGATATCGGGTATCTGATGTTATAAACGCCTGGGCTCCCGATGCGATTGCATCCTTAATAAACGACGAGCCTGAGCCACTACACATCGCCACTTTTTTCACCATCAATTCATCATCAAATGCTGTGCATCTTGTGATAGGAGAATTAAATGCTTTTTTCACCTTTTCAATTAACTCATATGGCGAAATCGGATCTTCATATTGTCCTATGGTTCCCAATCCTGTATAGGGAGAATCATTTTCAAGGGAGATAAATTCATAGGCTGGCTCTTCATAAGGGTGAACCATACACAACGCACTTTCAACTCTCTTTTTCAACCATACCGGCAATATTACATCAAGCCGGATTTCTTGCTCAAAATGAAACTCATGAATGTTACCCACATAAGGATTAGCACCATCCAATGCTCGGAAAGTCCCCTCCCCTTTTGTTGAGAAACTACAAGAATCATAATTGCCTAATGTCCCTGCTCCGGCATCAAATAATGCCAATCTAACTGTTTCAAGATGATCAACAGGCACCATTACCGACAATTTCATCATCTTGTTCTTCTGTCGAGACAAAGTTCTAACATCTGTCAATCCAAGTAGCTCTGCCATCTTCCATGACACTCCATTAAACGCATTATCAGCTGATGTGTGACACGAATATATCGCAATATTAGCCGAAATAGCCTTTAATATCGTACGCTCTACTAATGTTGCTCCTGTTATGCGTTTTAATCCTTTAAACAATAACGGATGATGCGACACTACTAAATTACAGCCTTTTTCTATCGCCTCATCTATTATTGCAGGCGTTACATCTACACACAACAATACTCCATTACATTCTGCTCTCTTATCCCCTACTTGCAATCCGGAATTGTCAAAATCTTCCTGCAATGGAAACGGAGCAAAATCCTCAAGGACTGATATTATATCGGCAATTAGCATATATTCTTATTCTTTAACAGGGGGAACTGTTGCAAGAAATAATTCATCAAGTTGTGCTTGGTCAATTGTTGAAGGTGCATCTATCATTACATCGCGACCTGAATTATTTTTAGGGAATGCGATAACATCACGAATTGAATCAAGGCCAGCCAATATTGATACAAAACGGTCAAATCCGAATGCCAAACCTCCATGAGGAGGCGCTCCATATTTGAACGCATTCATCAAGAAACCAAATTTATACTGAGCATCTTCTTCAGTCAATCCTAATAAGCGGAACATCTTGTTTTGAAGCACAGCATCGTGAATACGTATACTACCACCACCTAATTCATTGCCGTTTACAACCATATCATAGGCTGTTGCACGCACCTCTCCTGTTGCAGTTTCAAGTTTATCAAAATCTTCAGGATTGGGAGATGTAAATGGGTGATGCATTGCATAGTAACGTTGTGTTTCTTCATCCCATTCGAATAATGGGAAATCAACAACCCACAAACATGAGAACTTTTGAGGATCACGCAATCCCAATAGGCTACCCATTTCAAGACGCAATTCGCAAAGTTGTTTGCGAGTTTTCATTGTTTCTCCCGCAAGAATCAAAATCAAATCGCCCTTTTCTGCGCCACAACGATCTGCCCAAGTGCGCAATTCATCTTCAGTATAGAATTTAGAAACGGAACTCTTTATTGAGCCATCTTCTTCCATTTTTACCCACATCATGCCTTTTGCGCCAATTTGTGGCCGCTTAACGAAATCAGTCAATTGATCAAGTTGCTTACGAGTATAATTTGCACAGCCTTTTGCACATATAGCTCCTACATATTCTGCGTCGTCAAGCACAGCAAACCCTTTTCCTTCAGTCAAATCTTTGATTTCAACAAATTTCATTTCGAAACGAGTATCAGGCTTGTCGCTACCATAATATTTCATGGCATCGGCCCATGTCATGCGCGGGAATGCTTCGGTAAAATCTATATTCTTTACATATTTGAAAATATGTTTTACCAATCCTTCAAACATTTGCAACACATCCTCTTGTTCTACAAATGACATTTCACAGTCAATTTGAGTAAACTCAGGTTGACGATCGGCACGAAGGTCCTCATCGCGGAAACATTTTACTATTTGGAAATAGCGGTCAAAGCCACTCACCATCAACAATTGTTTGAATGTTTGTGGCGATTGAGGCAATGCATAAAATTCACCAGGATTCATGCGTGATGGTACAACAAAGTCACGCGCGCCCTCCGGTGTTGACTTAATCAGCACCGGTGTTTCCACCTCTATGAAACCTTTTTCGTCAAGATATCGGCGAATTTCAAATGCCATTTTATGTCGCAATTCAAGATTGCGACGAATAGCAGGACGGCGTAAGTCAAGGTAACGATATTTCATGCGAATATCATCACCTCCGTCAGTGTCATCTTCAATAGTAAATGGAGGCACATCTGACTTATTTAAAATAGTGAGCGATTGAGCGATAATTTCAATCTCTCCTGTTGGAATGTTCATATTCTTGCTTGAACGCTCAGCAACAATACCAGTAACTTGTATTACAAATTCGCGCCCAAGATGATTAGCAGCGTCACACAAGGCTGCATCCGATTCGTTATTAAACACAACTTGAGTAACGCCATAACGATCACGCATGTCAACAAATGTCATGCCACCCATTTTGCGACTACGTTGCACCCATCCGGCAAGAGTTACTATTTTGCCGGCATCACTGAGACGGAGTTCTCCGCACGTATTACTTCTATACATATTTGTTGGATATTTTAATTCGAATGTAACTAAATTTTGTGTAAAGATACTGCAATTAGATGTAAACAGAAAATCTCAACACAAGAATTTCATCTATTTTACTAACTCCGACTACTTCTCTCGATAAAAACACATCATTAATCGTTGCCAAATATTCGGCTTTTTCATTTTCAGATGTATCTGAACTTTATTTTCTTTCTTGTCAAGGAACAATATAGAAGAATGTAGCACAATTGCCACACAATTTTCAAAATTAACTATTCCATGTATTTTATTTAGGGGCAATGAATGAAACGGCGATTTTTCATCAATACTACCTATGATAAAACGATTATCCTTTATTTCGACATTATGAACTTCAGATACTCTATTATTCAATAAATTAAAATCAATACAATCAAGAGTAGGTGGGCATTTTCGGTATTTCTTGTAAATTTCTTGTATAACTTTACCGGTAATCATAATACTACACATTTATAGGTTAATGCATGTGATGCTATCAGCTACACAAGAATAACACTTAAAGAGCTATCTTGTTTTATTTATTAACATTAATTCACCTTCCTTGCAGCTTTTAAATAACAACGGCGATTTCTTAAGAAATCGCCGCCATCTATATTGAAAAAACGTTTAAGCCAAGAACGCAAGAAGTACACCTGCTGCTGTTGCCGAGCCAATTACGCCTGCCACATTTGGACCCATCGCATGCATTAACAAGTAATTTGATGGATCATATTCAAGACCAAGGTTGTTTGAGATGCGTGCCGACATTGGAACTGCCGATACGCCTGCATTACCGATAAGCGGATTTAGTTTTTTGCTCTTTGGCAACACGAGGTTAAACAACTTAACAAACAACACACCTGATGTAGATGCAATGATAAATGCCATAAATCCAAGAGCAAAAATACCAATTGTTTCTGCAGTCAAGAATTCTGATGCTTGTGTTGATGCACCCACTGTCATACCAAGTAGAATTGTTACTATATCAGTCAATGCGTTGCTCGCTGTTTTAGCCAAACGGGTTGTTACACCACATTCACGCAACAAGTTACCAAAGAACAACATTCCCAACAAAGGAAGAGCTGTTGGCACCACAAAACAAGTCAACAATAGACCAACAATTGGGAAAATAATTTTCTCGTTTTGAGAAACAGCACGAGCTGGTTTCATCTTGATAACGCGCTCTTTCTTGGTTGTAAGCAATCTCATGATTGGAGGCTGAATTACAGGTACAAGAGCCATATATGAATAAGCCGAAACTGCAATAGCACCCATTAAGTTTGGAGCAAGTTTTGATGACAAGAAGATTGCTGTAGGACCATCCGCACCACCAATGATAGCAATAGCACCCGCTTGATCAGGAGCAAATCCGAGAGCAAGAGCAACCATATAGGCTCCAAAAATACCAAATTGAGCCGCAGCTCCCACAAGCATTAACTTAGGATTAGCTATCAATGCAGTAAAGTCAGTCATCGCACCAATACCCAAGAAAATCAAAGGAGGATACCATCCGGCACTAACACCATTATAAAGGATATTTAATACTGTTCCTTCTTCATAAATGCCAACTTCTGTTCCTGCGGCAAAGGGAATATTTCCAATTAAAATACCAAAGCCAATAGGAACAAGCAACATCGGCTCGAAATTCTTCTTTATGGCTAACCATAAAAAGAACATACCCACAGCAAGCATTACAAAATGCTCCCATGTTGCGTTGTTAAAACCTGTCAGATCCCAAAAATGCTGAAGGTTTTGCAACATAAATTCACTTAATGATTGTTCACCCATAATTTACAATTTATTCAAGAGTGATTAATACATTACCTTCAAGCACAGAGTCACCAACATTTACGTTGATTGACGCAATTTTTCCATCTCGACCTGCATGAATGGCATTTTCCATTTTCATTGCTTCAAGTACAATGACTGTGTCAGAAGCTTTTACAGCATCTCCAACCTTAACATTAATTGATAATACAACACCAGGTAGTGGAGCTTTAATTCCTGTTCCTCCGGCAGTATTTGCTGCTGGTTTAGAAATTACTTTTGCACCTGTTTCTGTACGTGGAGCAGCAGAAGGACGTGGTTTATTTACAACAGTAACCACCTCTTTCTTCTCAAGCTCAACAGCATAAGGCGTTCCATTAACTTCAACCTGAGCAACATTATTATCTATATCTCCTACAGCAACTTTATACAAGTTACCATTGATTTTATATTTATATTCTTTCATTTTTATTAATTTTTAAGTTTGAGATGATTAACGACGAGGCAATTCGCGCAAGCCATAGATTTTTGAACTCCATGGAGAATAAGCACGTTTCACCTTGTTTATAGTAAGAATAGTATTTTCTTGATCATGAGCATTCAAGTGTTCATGCAATGCCATTGCGATAGCAGCAATTTCTTCACCGGAATCATTGATTTTTTCGCCCTTTGCTACTTCTTCAGGAGCAATCCCCTGCGCCTTAAGTTTATTAATTTTAGAGATTTTTTCACCAGTCTTACTAATAATATAGAAACATATACTTAACACCAACAATGCGCTGAAAACAATAGCCATAGCCATTAAGGTCAGCACAAAACCATTTGCATCTTTTTCTGCAAACATGTCAACCTTACCATTAGTATCCACAATGATATTGTTACTGCTTGGTGTAATGTATTTAGCTTCACTCCCATCTCTAACTTCCCAGCCGGTTTCACCATCAGCAATTCGCGCCCAGGTCGTATTTGAAGCAAGATTAGCAGGAACTGTTACAGAGTCGATGAGTGTAATTCCATCGGCATCATAAATACCAATCCAATTATCTTTTCCTGCCTCAAGTTGGAAACTTAAGTGGAATGTTCCCTTGTTAGGTTCATTATCAGCCCAGAAAATCACATGTTGACGAGACGGAATCTCTGTCTTGACATCACCAAGAGGCACAGGATATTTTTTAGGCACATTGGGATCATTTGTCAAAAACACGCTTGAGATTTCCATCGGGGCATGAGTTGAATTAAACAACTCAACCCATGCATGATATAAGCCATATTCGTCAATAATACTGCTACTATCATTCTGCACCATCACCTCATTTATGCACAAGCCTTTGCGCCCTTGGGCATAAGAAGTCATTGCACATGCAACTACAGCGATGATTACTAATAATATATTCTTTTTCATATTAAATCTTCCGTATATTATAGAGGAATATTACCATGCTTCTTAGCTGGATTAGTAACTTTCTTAGTTGCAAGTTGTTGAAGAGCACGAATCACACGGAAACGAGTATTGCGTGGTTCAATAACATCATCAATGTAACCGTATTTGGCCGCATTGTAAGGATTACAGAATAATTTGTTATATTCTTGTTCTTTTTCAGCAAGTACTTGAGCTGGGTTTTCTGCTTCTTTAGCTTCGCGAGCATAAAGCACTTCAACAGCACCGGCACCACCCATTACAGCGATTTCAGCAGTTGGCCATGCGTAATTCATATCGCCACGAAGTTGTTTACAACTCATCACGATGTGGCTACCGCCATAGCTTTTGCGTAGAGTAACAGTTACTTTAGGTACAGTAGCTTCACCATAAGCATAAAGCAATTTAGCGCCATGAAGGATTACGCCATTGTATTCTTGACCTGTACCGGGAAGGAATCCGGGAACGTCAACGAGTGTTACCAATGGGATATTGAAAGCATCACAGAAACGCACGAAACGTGCCCCCTTGCGTGATGCATTGCTATCAAGCACACCTGCGAGGAATTTTGGTTGATTAGCAACAATACCCACAGCTTGACCATTGAAACGAGCGAAACCTACAATAAGGTTCTTAGCATAGTCGCG
Organism: Muribaculaceae bacterium; assembly: GCA_017436845.1. GTDB lineage: Bacteria > Bacteroidota > Bacteroidia > Bacteroidales > Muribaculaceae > RGIG4079. The sequence continues at coordinate 135,254 of JAFSCJ010000016.1, read as the reverse complement.
TTGTACTTCAAGGAATTCACCATTATCCACGATAGCTCCAATAACTTCATACATATCGTATGGTTTATTAGCAGAATCAGGAATGATTTCGTTAAGAGCATCTTCAAGACGATCAATTGGATCAGTACAAGGAACAACCGGTGGTTCTTCCAAGTTATTTTGTGGGATGTAGCTAAATAGCTTACGGATAATTTTAATTGCATCTTCGCCATCTTCAGCAGCAAAGTGAGCAACACCACTCTTTGTTGAGTGAACTTCTGCACCGCCAAGGGCGTCTTGTGTTACATCTTCACCTGTTACTGTTTTCACTACTTTTGGACCTGTTAGGAACATGTAAGAAATTCCTTTAGCCATAATAGTAAAGTCAGTCAATGCAGGAGAATACACTGCACCACCGGCACATGGACCAAGGATCCCGGAAATTTGAGGAATCACACCTGATGCCATAATGTTGCGTTGGAAAATTTCAGCATAACCGGCAAGAGCGTTAATACCTTCTTGAATACGAGCACCACCTGAGTCATTAAGACCAATTACAGGAGCACCCATCTTCATTGCCATATCCATTACTTTACAAATCTTCAATGCCATTGTTTCTGACAATGACCCACCGAATACTGTAAAATCTTGAGCAAATACATAAACAAGACGACCTTCGATTGTACCATAACCTGTCACAACGCCGTCTCCAAGATAGCTTTTCTTTTCTTGACCGAAATTTGTACAACGATGTTTTACAAACATATCAAGTTCTTCAAAAGAACCTTCATCAAGCAATTGAGCAATGCGCTCACGTGCTGTATATTTGCCTCTTTCATGTTGTTTTTGGATAGCTTTTTCACCGCCACCAAGACGAGCTTCATTACGCAAAGCGATGAGCTCTTGTACTTTTGCAAGTTGATTACTCATTATTATAGAGATTTGAATGATTATTTATTAGGATCTTCACAGAGTTCTACAAGAGCTCCACATGTTGATTTTGGATGCAAGAAAGCTATATTTAATCCTTCAGCGCCTTTGCGAGGAGCTTTATCGATTAATGCACATCCTTTTTCTTCAGCTTCAGCAAGAGCATTAGCGACACCATCCTCCATTGCAAAAGCGAAGTGTTGGATACCTCCACGTCCACCATTTTTTGCAATAAATTTAGATATCGCGCTATCTTCGCTTGTTCCTTCAAGGAGTTCGATTTTTGTTTGACCAACCTTAAAAAATGCAGTACGCACTTTTTGATCAGCAACTTCTTCAATAGCAAAACATTTAAGGCCTAACACGTTTTCATAAAAAGGTATAGCTTCGTCCAAACTTGGGACTGCGATACCAATGTGTTCAATGTGAGAAATTTTCATAATGAATAATTTATTGAATTTGATAATATTTTTACATATAACACACGAAAAAGCGAAAAGGCACACTATCCCCTTTCCCTCTTCTTCGTTGCAAATTTAAAAAATATATTTCTAATAACCTTGAAATATATCTTATTTTATAACACCTTTAATTAAACCTCATAAATACAAAAAAATAGGGCACGAACTCGCACCCTATTTAAATATATAATATATATTATTTATTTTTCACCGGACGTATCGCTTGTCCAACAAATCTACGATAACCCTCCGATTTAATTATGTGAGTATCTTTTGAAAACTGCATTGTCCACGCATCTAACTCTCCAGATGAAGAAGCTGTCCAATAGCATCCAAATTTAGTTGGGAGTCTTTGTGTTGTTACGTCTGTTTCAGTTCCTACTGCAGGTAAATATATTGCTTTACCATTAGGACCAACAACCTCACAATGAGTATATTTCACTCTGACATCAACAATTGTATCTTTTTCTTCTACTTGAATTGTATCTTGCTCTATTACAATTTTTTCTTCCCAAATCCAAATACATTTATCCAAAAGCTCTTGAACTTCTTCTTTTGTAGGCATACGCCAACCATCTCCTAAACGTTGTGTAGCGGCATCATATTCAGTCCCACTGATATTATCGCCTAAATTAACTCCATTATAAGCATAATTTTCTTTAGAATTTGTTTCTTTTGCAGAGATTTCGCCCCAAGCATAATAGGTCCCATTATCTTCTGAACTGATAGCTCCTAAATTTTTTGCGGACCAATTAACAGATAAACCCAAATCAACAGCAACCATTGCATCTGCAGTAGAACAGGTATCCTTAACTAATTCATATACTTGGTTATAATCATTATCATTCGCATACGAATTAGATGGAGTATCATCATCATTACATGAAACCACCCCAACACATAACACAAACAACGTTGCTAAACTGACAAATTTTGTTTTCATTACAATTTATGTTTTTTCAAGTTAGTAAATTTATTTACAAAGATAAATAGAGTAATGCATTATACCAATGTTTTTTGTGTTTAAATTTGTTAATATTATCCATTACTCTGTTTATATAAATAAGTCTTTGAATTTAATAATTCACAGATGATTCATAAAATAACATAAATCTGACAAAGTGTCATATTAGATGTCAGCACAACAAACACAACTTAAAGCACTGTATTTAAACAAATTACAACACGCGCAACCTTTTTGGCACAAGATTTGTTTTTATATAGGCAGTTGAGCAAACAAGCTCAACCGATAAAACTGAAAAATAAATTAATAACTATAAAACTCAATTATTATGGGAAAAATCATTGGTATTGACTTAGGAACAACCAACTCATGTGTTGCTGTACTCGAAGGTAATGACCCCGTTGTTATTCCTAACAGCGAAGGTCGTAACACTACCCCTTCAATCGTTGCATTTGTTGATGGTGGTGAACGCAAAGTAGGTGACCCTGCAAAACGTCAAGCAATCACTAACCCTAAACGCACAATCTATTCTATCAAGCGTTTCATGGGTGAATCATACGACCAAGTAGCAAAAGAAATCGACCGCGTACCTTACAAGGTAGTTCGTGGCGACAACAACACCCCTCGTGTTGATATCGATGGTCGCGAATATACCCCACAAGAAATCTCAGCTATGATTCTTCAAAAAATGAAAAAAACAGCCGAAGATTATCTTGGACAATCAGTTACTGAAGCAGTTATCACTGTTCCTGCTTACTTTAACGACTCTCAACGTCAAGCAACTAAAGAAGCCGGAGAAATTGCCGGTCTTACAGTTAAACGTATCGTGAATGAGCCAACTGCTGCCGCTCTTGCTTACGGACTTGACAAGAGCGACAAAGATCAAAAAATCGCTGTATTTGACCTTGGTGGTGGCACATTTGATATCTCAATTCTTGAACTTGGTGACGGGGTATTTGAAGTTAAATCAACCAATGGTGACACTCACCTTGGTGGTGATGACTTCGACCACGTAATCATAGACTGGCTTGCTGAAGAATTCCTTAAAGATGAAGGTATTGATTTGCGTCAAGACCCAATGGCTCTTCAACGTCTTAAAGAAGCTGCTGAAAAAGCAAAAATCGAACTTTCAAGTACAACAAGCACAGAAATCAACTTGCCATACATCATGCCAGTTAACGGCATACCCAAGCACTTGGTTAAAACACTTACTCGTGCTAAATTTGAACAACTTGCTGACCGCTTGATTCAAGCCACAATTGTTCCTTGCCAACAAGCACTAAAAGACGCAGGTCTTTCTGCAAGCGACATTGATGAAGTAATACTTGTAGGTGGATCTACTCGTATCCCAGCAATCCAACAAATTGTAGAAAAATTCTTTGGAAAAGCTCCATCTAAAGGTGTTAACCCTGACGAAGTCGTAGCTGTGGGTGCTGCAATCCAAGGTGGTGTGCTTTCAGGCGATGTTAAAGACGTTCTTCTTCTTGATGTTGTTCCATTGTCAGTAGGTATCGAAACTCTCGGTGGTGTAATGACTAAACTCATCGAAGCCAACACGACAATCCCTACTCGCAAAAGCGAAGTATTCTCAACTGCTGCCGATAACCAACCATCAGTTGAAATCCATGTACTTCAAGGAGAACGCCCAATGGCAAAAGACGATAAAACTCTCGGACGTTTCCACTTGGACGGAATTGCACCAGCTCCTCGCGGAATACCTCAAATCGAAGTAACATTCGAAATTGATGCCAATGGTATCCTTAACGTTTCTGCTAAAGACAAAGCAACAGGCAAAGAGCAAAGCATCCGCATTGAAGCATCAAGTGGTCTTAGCGATGCTGAAATCAAACGCATGAAAGATGAAGCTGCTGCTAACGCTGCTGCCGATGCTAAAGAAAAAGAACGCGTTGACAAGCTCAACCAAGCTGACGCACTTATCTTCCAAACAGAAAAACAACTTAGCGAACTTGGCGATAAGATTCCTGCTGACAAGAAAGCTCCTATCGAAGCTGCAGTAGCGAAACTTAAAGAAGCTCACAAAGCACAAGATATCGCTGGTATCGATGCAGCAATCAAAGAAATCGAAACAGCATTTGGTGCTGCTCAACAAGATATCATCAATGCTCAACAACAAGCTCAAGCCAACGCTCAACAAGGAGGCGCACAACCCGGCAACCAACAACAAGGCGGTGCCGACAACGTAACCGACGTTGACTTCGAAGAAGTGAAATAAGTTGCGATAAGCAACAATAACAATAAATAAAGGAGACTATGTCAAAAATTGAATTTTTGACATAGTCTCCTTTATTTATAATCCCTAATCATCTTCCATTGACAATAGCTTTTGTTTTTTTAATTTGATTGTCCGCCCCAACTAAGATTCTAATTATTGGAGACATAATAGGTATTATTTCTCGCTGAAAACAAACGATTTACAGAATTAAATTCATAACAAGTAACGATTTAGACACGAGCAAAATTCCCTTATATGTCTTATTCTGCATTATTGAAAAGAACGCCTATTTTATTACAGAGTTATGAATTAATTTTAAGCAATATTCTATATAGCATAAAATGCCGATACCCAATCAGAAAAGGATATCGACATTTTTCTTCAGATCTATTATTGCTATTTTAATCTATATTACCATTTGTATCCACCACGTACCAATCGTAACTTTTAGGATCTTGCACCTCAAATAAATCCTTTGAGAGCATATTGATATCTGAATATAGTGCAAGAGTTATCGGCTTGCCTGTTATGCGATTCATTATACCATAACGGTTCATAACCTCATATTTGGCATAATCGGCAAAAGCATATTGAATATCTCCACTCTCGTTGTAACCGGTCGGATAATTCAGATAATATGTACCATCAAACATAAATGGTTGAACAATATTACCGTCAAAATCAACCTGCCATTTCTTGCCACCATTGGTGAGAATAAAGCCATCAGACAACACATCTGCATAACCATACTCAGCAGGATAAACAACTGCGCAATTTGAATCCAAAATACCGTGCTTGCTATCCCTGACAACTACACGATAACCGCTCTTATAAGGCGACCAGATTTCATCGTATGAAGGTTCTACAACCCAATTACCACTCTTATCAATCAAGCCAAGGTCTCCATCAGCATTTGTCATAATACAATAGCCGTTATGAAACAGATAGCCAAAGTTGTACATACGACACCCATCTGAGTAATCAAACTGGAATGGAATAACAACTTCATTATTTGCATTAATAAAGCCAATCTTGTTATCTCTCATAACAGCAGCAAGACCTTCAGAAAATACCCATGCTTTACGGTAGTCGTTAGCCTCGGCATCAATCACGATTTCTCCATTCTTGATATTTATGTAGCCACGTTTGCCATGGATTGCATATACTGTCAAAGAATCATTGGTGGGACTACCGGCAACCCAGTTAACTTTCGGTGTTGTATATTTGCCTGTACGGTAATTATATACACGAACATTATAGTCTCGGAAACCGTGAACCTCTACACTTTTTGATAGATAATTATCTTTCCAATACCATCTGCCATACTCGCTATCGTAGTAGGCATAAGCAATGAGTGCTACAAAGCCTACCGGAATCAGAATAAAAATTGTAGAAATAGAGCGGCGCAACCACTTGGAGCGGTTTTTCCACCAGTTACGAATTGTGCGCCATGCAAGGCGACCAGCAGCCACAATGGCTGTGAGCATCAAGGCGACAACACCTATCAGTGCTTGAAAAATTTGAGTCAGTCGTTTCATTGTATTTTAGATATTTTTGTAAGGTCTTTGTTATTGTTAATATTAGCCGTAAGATACATTACTATGCAAAGGAGTAGGAATAGTACTACTGAGCCAGCGAGCAACGCGTAAGTTTCCATTTGAAGCAACATATAATTCAGAGCATAGACTACTGCTACAAATCCGCCAAGTACATAAGCACTACGGTTTTTCAAGATGGCTCTGAAGTAGAACATTAGTGCTCCTGTCGTCATCAAAGCTGCAATTATGTACGCAACGCCAAATGTTATAAACTCCGAGAAAGCAACCAGCAATGAGTAGAACAATACGAGCGAAAGACCTATTACAGCGTATTGGATAGGATTAATCTCTTTGCGAGTCAGGAACTCCACGAACAAGCCTGCTACGAATACCAGAATGATAATGAGCATTCCATACTTTGCCGAACGCATAGACTGCTGATAAGGATTTGCAGGATCTACGAACTTGACTCCCATATCGTCGTAACTCGAACTATTGAAACTTGACACGCTCCAGGTAGCATTGAATCCATCCTCCTTTACCTCTCTATGGTTTGGTAACAAAGCTCCTTGGAAACTTGGATGTGGGTATGACGAACTTATGGCAAGCGTTGTGTTACCATCCCCCGATGGATGGAAAAATAAAGATTCTGTACCTTTCAAGTCAAAGGTAATAGCGAATTCAATGACATCGCCAGCCTTTGCACCCTTTGGAAATACGACATTGGCAACAAACTCTTCCGACTGACGGCGAAGTTCAAAGGATTGCCCTCCAAAAGTCAGCTGTGATGGATTGCTGAACCCTTTAATGTCAGTAAGCTTAAAGCGGAACTCATTATCCCTTGCAATAACTGATTTCTCAGTGATTGGTAGCTTGCCACATATCTTAACCTTTGAGTTATAAACAATCACATCATAAATAGAGCGATGTAGCTTATCTATCTCAACATCAGCCTTGTAATCTACTTGCGAGCAGTCTGTAACATAAGTCTCTACATCCTTTTGCTTACCACTCGTATCAATTTTCTCATCGACCGTCTTTTCTTCGACTACATATGATTTCAAATAAGGAGCCGAAACTGTCTGCGGTTTTGCATAGGAATTTGCCACCTCTTCAGTAACAGCATCCTTAGTCTGTTCGCGGTCTTCAATTATACCCTTAATCATTGCCAACGGGATCAGCAATAGAAGTGACACAACTGCAACGAGACCGACTTTTATCGCTGTGCGTTTTGCGTTTGAGTTTACTTTTATTTCCATATCAGTTCTTCTCTATTGTTAAACTACTTTTCCTCATCAAAAAAATCTTCGTTAGCCTCGGCTGCACTAAAGCAACAGTTTGCCATACGGTCAAAGAGACGACCACGGGCACTCGCAACACTCGCCCCCATTGCAGCGGTACCAAGTGGTGTGGCTTCGAACTTCATCACATTGGTAATAGAGATTGTCGCTGCAACGGCCTCTACATCCTGATTTGCTCCGATGTAGGCAAACACCCAGCCCTTGCCTTTAAGTTCATCAACAAGTGCCTTAATTGCCTTACCATTGTACTCCTTAGATGCGTTCTCATAACCATCGGTAACTACAGTTACCAGAACTTTATCATCCTCAGCCACCTTCTTGCGAAGAGCATTCAGTGAAATGCCCATTGCATCGTACAATGCAGTACAACAATCCGGCTGATAGGTCTCTGCTGTAAGTTCCTTGACTTCATCCATTGGTACACACTCGTAGATGGTCTTCACATCGTCATTGAACGTCACAAGGCTCACATAGTGTTCTTGCTCTTCGTGCTTTTTCTGTGCCGAATGAATCGTTTGGATAGTTTCGTTTACACTGTCAATAGCCTCTTTCTTGATGCTCTGCATAGAGCCACTCTCATCGATAATAATGAGGTTGATAATTCTTGTCTTCATAGGTTACTTTTATATGTTTCAATAATTATATAGTTCATATTCCTCTCTAAAACATTCATTAATATATCATCAACTTTAGCATTAATTTCAGGAGTGATCTTATCCTTAATCTTCTTTGGATATAAAGCACATCATCTAAAAATGCAAGTTGTTATAAGTATCATTTATGATGTTTTAGCTTATTTTCTCATAAAGAGAATATTTCCAAGCAATATCTATCACAGCATTAAATAAAAAAACGCCAAATCTTAAAAAAGAATTGACGTAACATGCTTTACCTTATATAAAAACTCATACCTGTCGTATCATTCCATAATCCAAATCAGAGTCTAAATACTGTTTTTTGCCTCAACAAATGATAAAGACCTTTTCTGTCCATGATATTCCTTTTCATAAATAAAAAAAGCGAGCAACTGAATCTATCATGTAATTCTATTGCTCGCTAATAATATTTTAGTCTTAATCTTCTCTATATCACTGTATCGCCAATGAACATTATTATTTAGAAATTTTGAAACCAAGTTTACATATCAATTTTAATGTGCCAAGAGCTGTATCACGGTCATAGGTCTTCTCCTCTTCGGGAAGTTCCTCATAGGGAATTAGACACGGATGTTGCTTCAAGACATCACTACGTTCCTCTCCATAAGTCCAACCTTGTTCCATACGGCTTTGTGCCCACACTTCGTGAACATTCTTCGCCATTTGCTCTATCAATACATTTAGTTCTTCTGGCAACAGGACATCACTTGTATCCATTGGTTGCGGTACATAATTCTTTTTCATTGTTCTTTACTTTTAACTTTTTAATTATAGAACAATTATACTATACAATTCTATCATGCAAGAGTGTAAAGATTTATTGTAAGTTAAACTTTATATTCTGATTGTTAAGTTGTTTCTGAAGTTCAAGCCTCCTTTTTTCTATTTCGTCTCGCTCTATCTGAATTTTTTCCCTTTTCTTGTTTGCCTCATCTCGCTCTGCTTGAACTTCTTTAATTCTTAATTGAAATTCTTTATTTAATTGCTCTGCAACTTTAAGATTAGCAGTAATTTCTATATTTGCAGTCTTTACTTTTACTAAACTATCATTGACTTCTTTTAAAATACGATTCTTCTTATTGAGTTCTGAAGCCAAATACTCAAGACTATCTCTCTGCTGTTCTGTTATATCAAGTTGTTTTTGTATCTGCTCTTTGCTTTTTTGTATTTGTTCGTTCTGCTCATTTATTATTCGGTATTTTTCTTCTATCTCAGATTTTTTATTTTTTATTTCAATATTTTGAGCTCCAATCAACATTGCAATTAATGATATTAATGAGATAAATATGATAATGCCTGTTATAACAATCCTTTTTCGTCTTGCTAATTCTCGTTGATATCGTTGCCAAAGTGTGTCAAATTGTATATTGAACATTCTAGCAACAACCTTAATTGAAGCTACATCTCGTCCATTCTCGTTAATATTTATTCCTAATAACTCTTTTTCTCCAATCAGAGTACGTAATGACTCAGGAAAACACTCCTTATTAAGATCTTTAGAATTCGGTTCTCCATCAACAATGAATGGGATAATGAATTCCTCGCGACCAAAGTTGATAAACTCCTGTACTTCTTTGCATACCCAAGGCGACTGTGCTGCACGAGGCGAACATATAACGATTAAATATTTTGAGAAATACAGTGCTTCTTTAATGGCTTTTTCGAGTACTCCTCCGGCTAGATCCGTAGTATCCTTAAATACGGGACGCACACGTTCTGGTAGGGATGGATTTGTTTTTCTTACCGAAGTTGGTAATTTATAATGTTCCAATTTATGTTGTAGCCATTTCGCCCACTTTTCATCCTCACGCTTATAACTGATGAAAGCTAAATACTCATTAATCATATTATGGTAATGTTTGGTACAGTGTTTATTTTAACCCATCTAACAAAATAAATGGAGCCCAATATTTACCTTCTTTGTAATTTTTATCGTCTTTGCATCCCATTGCTTTTATTGCATTTTGAGCATCAAGAAGAGATTGACGCTTAGATTTACCTTTAGATAAACCCTCATAAAAAGCCGTCATAAGTTTTGCCGTACTTTCATCATATACGGGTTTGAGACTCATTAAAAGAGAACGGACTCCTGCATTCTTAAAGCCTCGTTGAAGACCGAATATGCCATCGCTTCCTTTACCGCCTAAACCAGTATTGCAGGCCGAAAGAACTGCCATATCACATTGACGTAGGTTCATCTGAGCTATATCAGCAGCAGTAATTTTACCATCGTTTTGTATATCAGTAGAAAAGATGTTGTTAATTCCACTAAGAGCAAGATAACTATTATTCATAGCATCTACATTAGAGGTTTTGTCATTTCCGTCATAGTCCCCGTGTGAAGATACATGAAGTATGGTTGGTGTATTGTCTGAAAGCTTTCGGAAACTTTGTTCTGTGGCTCTTTCCTTTTCATATACACTGACCTTATAGACTTTCCTCATTGCTGAGTCTATGTTTTCAACTTCTTCCTTACTATATTTTAACTGACCGTATGATAGAGAACCTCTTTGAGTACTTGTCTTCTGAGTATTGTAATCTATATTTCCAAAAATTGCTATAGTCTTTTGTGATGATTTTTCGGAATAATTACGACAAAGTTCCTTTGTTGAAGACAGACGATAAACCTCATATTTTTCATAAAATGACAAATCACCATCTAACAAATACTCAACTGCAATATTACTTAGATTATTATCCGGAGCAAAATATACTCTTTTCTTACCTATAAGGTGTCGTTGCATAAATCCCCAAAACAAATTATAATATTGGCTATTATCGTACAAGTCATCCTTGCTAACCATATTCTTAATAATCGCTTTAGTGCTTATGAGTTCCATTGTGGGTTCACCGGTGGAAGTGAGTATAAGTGCTAAGATATAATTATCTTTGTCTAACGGAGATAATGGAACTGTTGTAAATTCTATAGCAATATCATTTACTCCTAATTTTGCCTGAACATCTCGCCATGTAAATGAGAGGTAATTTGTATAGTCGCTATAAGTCGCACAATCGGTCATAAGCGTCCGCTGGAGATTGGTATTAATTTGCTTTAAAGAGAGTACCTTTTGTAAGTTTTCATCTGATACTATAGATTGTAATTCTTCTATCTGTTGTTGGTTGGCTTTGACTTGGTTATATATCTTTAAAAGTTCTATATCTCCAGTACGTTCCAAGACTTTTTCAAATTCAATGACAGAGTTAAGCATAATACCTTTAGAAATAAGTTCCATATCGTATAAAATAGGAACATATAATGACATTAAATCAGTAACAGAGTCTGGCAATGCTGCAACATTGAATCGGTAGTCATCTATATGTTGTTGATGTTCACTCCAAATCCTTTCTCTATCGACATCAGTAAGTAAAAGGAATTTTTCTTGGAGCATCTTTCGTAGATTTTCAGTATACAGCTCAAAATAATGGGCTGCATCCCTATATTTATCAAGGCCATAATAACAACCTGCAATAGTATTCAATGAATTAGTATAAACTATGCTTCCAAGATACTTTTCTGTTATTGCAAGGCTTTTTAATTCACTATCAAGTATACGTTGGTGGACCTCTTTACGTTTTAAATCTGCATCTTGTTCCATTTCATCGGCAACATCATTATTCCCGGATTTGCGCATACATATCAACAACTCACTATATGTATTAGAATATTTGCTATCAAGATTGAGTGTCTTATACATATTACAAGCTTGTTGTAAATGCAATTCGGCTTCATCAAACTGTTTCAAACGCACTAACACTTTACCGATATCTTCTAATGCATCGGCATGTTCCTCGGTATTAGGCAATATCTTCTTACATTCTTCCAATTCAACAATGTAGATTTCTAATGCCTCCTCGTTTTTCTGTTGACAAAATAGAGCATCTCCTAAGCAAACAAGATGTTTTATATACTTTTTCCCTCCTTCAGCTGTAGTATCATTTTGGGATACCTCTACTGCTTTGCGAGAATGATTTTCTGCAACATCGTATTTTGACGATAGAATATAATTTTGTGCCGACCAATACATCGCATCGCCATACTTCTCTATATTTTCAAGTCCCTTCCAACGATTTGCAACTGAATGAAAATATTGTGCCGCTCCCTCAAAATCTCTTATTTGAAAAAGAATTTTTGCATAAGCCTCCTCTACCTCTATACGTTGTTCCTCTGTTTGACATAATTCAATAGATTCTTTTATATGCTCTTTCGCCTTAACTTCATCTCCATGCGTAACATAATATTGAGCACGTTCAAGTTTACATTTATAGTCATTACAATCTTTCAAAAGTTCTTGTTGACAATGTTCTTCTGCTATTTGCAACAACCACTGTAGTTTCTCGTAATTATCTTCATATACCAAATAAAGACAATTAATTATTTGTTCATATGCCTTCCCATGTTTCTTTACTTTGCCCAATGCTATTTCCCAACAAGTTCCGGCTGAAGCATAATCATTTGCCTGGTAGAATAATACAGCCAAATCATGCATAGTAACAGAATCCACTGATGCAAAATCTTGTTTTAAATATTGATTTACTGTCATTTTTCCGGCTGTGGCCTCAGCATACATGGCTTGGGCTGTTTCAGTCTGAGAGAAAGAAGTTAATACCGACAAAAAACAAACCAATAGAAATATTAATTTTTTCATCTCATCGAAATCTATTTTATTCAACAATAATTGCTACGCTTTTATCTTTCTTAGATTTGTTTTCAATAGTAATATAAAGTATTGAATTCCCTTGTGGGACTTTTATTGATTGCAGTTTACGTGCAGATGCTCCTTTGAATTCGTCTGAAGTGATTTTATAGGGTTTAGATTCTTGTCCATTCTGATCTTTTACAACAACACTCATATTGATAAACCCATTGATTTCGGCTACAGCTGCAATATTAAAATCCCCACCGGTATGGCGAATTGCATAAACGACACTCTTTTGTGCCTTAACACACTTAGTACAAAGCCGGACATCTCCTCCTCGTTGAGTAGCCATTTGTTCTTCTTGATACTTTTTAGCACGTTTATACACACTACGATTATCTACAACTGCTTTCAAAAATTCAGGGGAAAACACTAAGTGATTTTTGATGGACGCTTCGTGTTTCACATCAACATCTTGCAGAATCAATGGACTCCATGGGGTTTTTGTAAGTATATTCGTTGCCTCTCGGATTTCAGATTGACTTCCTTGACCATAACTCATCGAAGATTGAGCAAGTTGACATGCGTCAAACACTTTGTTAAAATCCTCACTTTGTGCGTGCAAATTTATGTGCAGTAAGCACAAAATTAACAAGAAAAAAAACTGTTTCATATGTCATATATTTAATGTTTTAATAATAATCTAAGACCAATTGCTTTACTCTTGGTATCTACCGAAGCAACATCGGAATATGTAACTGCAATCTCTTCTATTGAACTCATAAACGAGCCTCCACGTATTCGTTTACGCTTATCATCTCCATTACTACACCATTCTGCTACATTACCCGACATATCATAGAGTTCCAAGGCGTTGGGGCGTCTTGAGTCTATTTCTTCAATAGTACCATTTTTTGAAGACTCTATGTAATTAGCTACATCTGTTGGAGTATTACTTCCAGCATAGATCCAGTCCTTCTCACCATTCTTTTTTGCGGCATATTCCCATTGTGATTCAGTAGGTAATTCAAATACTAAACCTGTCAATGCTCGAAGTTTGTGCCTAAATTTGTCGCAATCATTCCATGATACCATTGTCATAGGCAACTTAGCGCTCCCAACGATGGAATCCTTCATAATCACATTCCATTCACGTTCTGTCACCTCAAACTTCCCGATATAGAAATCATTTTCAATGGTTATTTGATGTTCAAAATCCTCCAATCCAATCGGATTTTTAGCTCCCATTATGAAAGTACCAGCCTCGACATACATCATATTATTAATCACGTCGTGCAATGTACGCAATTGTTTCAGAGAACAGTTCTTGCCCCAATCTACCCAAATAGAATCGTTACTACCTGTATTTTTTGCATCATTAATTGGGACTTTATTTTTGGTTAACTCTTTGAAACAATATAAGCTATCCTCACATTCTGAGCGGAAGAAATAAGTATTTTGAGCAAAAGACTCATAGTCTGCCTGAGTACGACAATTCTTAAATCTATTTTTTTCCTCATCCCATTTTATCCATCCCCCTATGCAACCAATAAGGACAACAGATAATAATACAGTAACAACATATTTTGCCAACAGGAATTTAGTTGGACGACTGTTGAGACGTTTGATTATTCTCGGAAGAATATCTTTAAACAAAAAGTCTTTGGTGTCTTGATATCTTTCCGCATGTTGCTTTGTCAATAAACAGATGTCATCAGTCAACCTTAAATTATCGAAATTATAGGTTAGGGAATTGATTGGCACAACAGGAATAATATGTTTACCTTTTGCTAACGCTCTGGCAATTTCAAGTCGGACAAAATCTAAAGTTCCGGCGGCGGCTTTCATTTCCATTTCAATATGCGGAAATTCCTCAATAGTACAATAAGCCAATCTATGATACCAACCGGTTTCTTCTCGCTGAAGGTATGATAGTGTATCAGGGGCTAAGATAACAATGAAATCCTTACAATTATCCAACCGCTTTAGAATTTCAATATCAAATCGGCCATCAAGATTTTCTCTGTCAAAACTTACCCGTCCAATATAACCTTCATTCTCAAGAAGAGTAAAAAGGTGTTCCGCTTTATCTGCAGTCTCTTTCCTGCGATAGCTTATGAATATATCGTACTTTTTCATTAATATAGTGTCATTTATTCTAAACCTGTTTTTGCTTCCGAATCACGCATTAAATGCTCCTCAATACGCTTTCTCCCATATTTCCACATTTTGTGGCAAAAGACCACGAATACAATCAATAGGATGCCACTTATGGCTGGAGTCACATTGATTATGAATAATATGGAATCGTAGAGTCCATGAACGATGATAGGCGCAACTAATATAAGAGCTTTATTCTTTGTAGATGTCTTGGGATAGAATTTTGCCAATGAATAATAGTATCCCATCAGAATACCGAAACAGAAATGCCCTGGCACAGCGAAGATTGCACGAACAATACCTACTGACAAGTAACTATCTGCATTGGTAAAGAGATACATAATGTTCTCTAACGCTGCAAAACCGAGGGATACGCAAACTGCATAGACAATACCATCCATTTTCTCATCAAAGCAAGGGTTCTTTCGTAACAACAGCCACAACATAATAAATTTTGCGATTTCTTCTGGTATCGCAGCTCCAAAGAACGCAGTACTGATACTTCCTAATATACTTATTGCCTCAACTTGATATAGCCCAATTATACCTAATGGTATTGATATGCAAAACGACAATGGAACAGACAAAACTCCAAATAGGAATGCTTTAACCAATTGTCCTGTTGGTTCTGGTGATTTCTTATCCTTATGGTATATGTAATACACTAGGATGACTACTGGAAGTAGTGCGATTAGTAGGATTATATAGTTATTCATTGATTTAAGTTTACAATTACATGAGTATTCTTTGAGGTTTTATACGAATTATCTTTATCAAATTATGAACAAAGCATTACAAACTCTGACATGCTGTAATCACTTGGTCTCCATCTATTATCTTGCATGTTGCTATCACATTATTCTCTTCCATATTACTCCAAAATATAAACTGGCATTTCATATAAACTATTATTTGTTGGTGAAGGATCTATCTCATTAGGCAATAGGGGCATATAAATATAACGGGATGGCATTTTCACCACTTTTTTACCATTGACAATATCTCCCTCTTTTATGTCGAAAATATTAGAAACTACCTTGTGCCCAGGAAAATCCATGGATAAATGTTTCATTATGCGATCTTCTGTCAGTATTCTGTGTAAATTGCTGATATGTCCGTTACCATCCAAACTATCATTGTAGACAACCTGTTCCCAAAACTCCTCTGATAAAAACTTATCAGACAGCATATCTACATAGCGTTCCATAAAGTCTGGTATGTCAATCACTTCACCAAGTTTTTCTGTGGTTTCTTGCATCAGGTTGACTGCTTTCAAAAAAGGCTCTATCTGTTCCTCTGTCAATTGATTATTGTGGAAGTTATTCCGGAAGTCCACAAACTTATTGTTTAAATCACTCCAAAACTCTTCTGATTCACATAATTGATTTATTCTTTCCTGCACTTCTTCCTGGCTCATTCCTGCTTTATATAACTCTCTTACCATTATTTTGAGTACGAATTTCCCTTGTTCGAGAAGACCATTTTGGAATTGTCGTTCATTTCCAAAGACAATCTGACGCATTGCAATGAGAGAAAGTTTTGAATAAAGGTTTAAATCCTGTGGATGGCAATCTGCTAATATTGTACGAATACTCTTAGCAATAGAATCATTAATAGGGACAGGCTTAATCTCTTCAACTCGGTCTTCTTTTGGGTAATACACCATAAGTTTCTTAAGAGCACATGGCGATGGTCGTTTATCTATCTTTTGATACACCAAATACGAGAAGAGTATTTGCTCACCCATTGTCCACCATGAATTTAAATAATCGTCGCTTGCATATATCCACATTTCATCGCAATAGGAAATGTATTCTTTATCTATTATGCATAGCAATTGCCAGGCTTTCCATTGAGTCAGCAGTTCCGTGTTAAACACAAGGCTACCATTATCTAAATATTTTACAGTGCGAGGTTCCCCATAGCAACCTGTTTCAATTCTTCTGGCAAGTTCGGAAACGGAATACTTGTATTCGCTGTTTTCCTCAAGTTGTGCATATTTTGTTCGGAAACTGATAAACACAGAAGTTTCAGTAGCACGAATGGAATCATGCTCTGCTTTACTTGCTTTTAGGTAGTTGACTACATTCTTTATTCCTTTTGTACTGCGATCTCTTAATATATGAAAGTCTATTCTTGATAATTCGCTTTCTAACCATTTCAGAATCGATTCGTTGGACAAAGATTGTTGTTTATATGATGGGAATCCGCCTGTTTTATAGGTATAGATATTTAGTGGGAGATATGTTCTACTCACAACCAGCACATGCTCGAGAGGTGATTGCAGGGCATTAGCAAGTCTATAGTTATTTATTTCATGATTATCGCCCTCTATAGAAGCATCAAATATAACCAAATCATCTTTATAACACGATAAAATGCAATCGTTTACTGTAACAGCGTATTTTGACTGATCGTAAACTTTAATCTTTATAGACTTTTTTATGTCGACATAACATACGCAATGCTCTTCCTCGTACGAATGTCCTAAAGCATCGTGAAAAAAGGTATCAAGGATGCCTTTCAATAATCCTATTCCTTTTTCTGTAGGTAATGGGAAAATCGAAATAGTGTACAATGAAAAGGCATCCTTGATTTTGTTTAATACCGATTGAATACTACTCATATGCTATACACTGGCTTTAGATTTCTCCAAAATGATAATAATTTTTCATATCACTTGGCAGTTCTGCACGTGGTTCAATGTTCATGGGATATATCCTGAGCTTAGCTGCGTTTTCTGGCTGTACCTGCGGGAAAGCACGTTCAAGAGCCTGCAATCGTTCTTTTTGGACATATTCACTTTTCGATGCATTCTCTGACCAACAGAGGATAAATAAATCTGCTAGTTGATGTAATCCTGTATCACTTGTGGAAAGACATCACCTGCTTTTAAATATTTGCGGTCAAAGAAATGAGGTACAGAACCAAGCTCCAGACCTTCATGCAGGAACTTCACCTTCGATTCATCCTGATGTGAGTATGATATAAATACCTTACTATATTTGTGAGCGATAATCTCAGGATTCAGTTGCCTTGGCGTTTCGATTACCCTTGTTATAAAACGCATCTCACCAATTGGTACACCATTCACAGAGAGCAACGCTACACAACTTAGTTCCTCTACATCAATATCTTTTGGGACAAAGTAATCAAATGAGCGTTTTGTAAAAGCTCCTTGCCATATAATAGATTTACGTTCAGACATCAAACGAGATTCTCCATAAACATTGAACTCGACATCAACCTTATCACCTTTCTTTAACTTAAGTGATAGAGGTATATAGTCTCTTCTTTCTGCGTTTTTGTCAGATTCTTGAGCGAGCGATTTAACTTTTTCTGACTCCTCATACAAATGTAGATACACTTGTACTTGCAAATGTGATTTGCGTTTTACTTCTGCCGGGGCAAAAATAGAAGAATAGACTTCATTATATCTGTTCCCAAACAATTTACTCCATATAGATTTCTTACTTTTTTGCACGGTGGCATTATATGTAGCACACTTGTTCTCGCAAAATCCCATCGTGCTAGAATATGACTCTACCTCGTCAGTTATATTTATAATTGGTGTTATGGTCGATGGTACATCAGGGTTGGCAGCCATTGTTCGAGCGAAGTTCTCAACTTCATCAGCATGTGCAATGTTTCCTACTACCGTAGGTCTATCTGGCATACTCCAACGCCAAATAAACCAACTATTTTTACCTTTTGTTGGACCGATGTTTTTTGATGGACAAAAAGGACATTGACTCCCATATATATTACTATCATAAATATGACCATTTTCACACTCCTTCATTTTTGATTTAAACGTAAATCTTGCAGTTGTACACTTTTGTTCAACTTCGTCTCCCATTGCATATCGATGACGAGCATCACGATGAATATAATCCCAACGTTCATCCAGTCTATGGCTATTCCCTGCATCTAAATCAAGAGTTAAGCTTATACCTTTACTATGAATGACATAATCCTGATATCCGCAGTAGGAAGTAAGTTTTTCCAATTCATAAATGAATTTTTCTATACTACTTATTCTTTCTTTCGGCAAAGATGCAGATGTGCTTCTGAAGAAATTGTCAAGTTTCGTTTTAAGATGGGATGGAATATTGATGCAACCAATAGGTGTAGGTAATTCATGCCCATTCATTCTTGTACGCAAAGCTTCATCCTCACACCCTGGCCTCCAAAATACAGGACGCAAGTTGTTTAAGATAAAGTACATAACCATTGATAAAGAATAAATGGCAGAGGATTCTGTAAAAATCCCTGATACAAAGGTCTCAGGTGCCATAAACCACTGATTACCTACAGTCTCTTTTAGATCAAACTTATTTGTACAACTTCCAAAATCACCCAACTTGAATATGCCGTCATTCGAGCGATAGATATTACAAACATGAATATCACGATATAGTACACCTCTTTTTTGACACTCTTTCCATGCCTTCGCAACATCTGTAGCCATTTTTATTAGCCCTTTCAAAGAAAGTTCATAGTAGTGGCTACACAGCAAATCAACAATAGGTGTGGACTGTTCAATTGCTACTGAGTTTTGAGTGATGTCTGTATATTGCTCATCGCATTGCAGTAAGTGTCGACAGCCTTTTGTTTGCTGCATATAATGGTATTCAGCCGAACTTGTCGTTTTGCTGTCAGGACGAAAGACCTTGAGTACCGTATTTTTATCTTTTGAACATAAATAAATATCTGCCGAACTACCAATATGAGACAACAGACACCCCTTTATATCTTCACGTTGTTTCAGTTTTATTAGTGCTAATGAATTTATCAAAGTCTTTGACCAAGAGTTGGGGCAGTCAGGCAAAGTCGTAATATCTTCAATGTTTCTAGTCCTTAAGATCTCATCTGTAGAAACACACAAAAAATTATAGTTGATACCATCAATCTTGAATAACTTTTGAACTCCTGATTTGATTGCTACATTATCCAATATACTATCTCCAAAACAAACATCGAAATGATAGTATCCATTATCAACCTTTACAAAATTCCAACAATGCCTGCCATCTTCTTTGTCATTATGAAGTCGGCCAAAGACTAAGCGTGATTCTAAACCTAATAGGTTAAACAGATATTGAGCTGCTTTTGCATATCCGGTGCAGACAGAATTTCTACGAACAAAGACACTATAGATACTTTGATTATAGGCAGAGTTGGCATTATAATTACAATAAGACACCAACCATTTATATACATAGATAATTTGCTGTTGCCTTGTCAATGTTTTCACATATCCAATGCAAAAATCATTGTCAATAACATCATTTATACTCTGCTGAATAGTTTTTACCCTTTCTTCAGAAAATGTGTATTGAAAATGTATGGTAGAATTAGCCTTGTCATAATGATATTGATGAGCAAACCAGAATATATCAGGATTGTCTCGCATAACCCAGCGGATAGCATCGCGAATTTCGTTAGGTGATGAATACTGGATTAACTTCAGCTTTGTCCTTTGATTGCGAATTGAATATTCAAGATCAAAATATCTCTTTGAGGTTGCCATTATGAATATTTTGTGACAATGTTTTTTATTCTTCAAGGTGTTTCTGCTGCCATTCTTTGAATTTTTCTATAGCAATTTCATACCGTCCTTGATTACCATCTCCTGGAAGAAATGAAGATCTGCGTTTACAGAAGAAGATTTTCTATAACTTATGAAAACATCATATTGCATATGTTAATCCTCAATTAATTATTATAAAAATCTAATTCATTCTCTTGCTCTTCAAAAGATAATAGAAAGTCTATATTCTCTTTTAATTCAAAGTAATTAAAAAAAGACTCATTATCATCTAAAGAGTAGACAAAATAGTTTGTAAACTTTTCATCAGCTAATACTATACAAAGATTTTCTTCATACTCACCAAATTCATTTTGACAAGAAAATCTATGTGTTATATTCCAGCCACAGAAGTTTGAATCCTCAACATTTGAAACAGCATCATAAAAGGTAATAAGCTTATCTCTAAATTCACTTTCTTCAATATCTTCACTTGTAAAAAGGATATCCACTAATGAGATTCTGACATTCTCATCTGTATAAATCGAGGTAAAAGCACTATCTACATTTAACTCTAAAGGAACATAATTCTGATATTTATAATCATCCTCCATAATGGATCTTACAAAATCTGATACATTATAATTCTTTGGAGAATTATACTCAATAAAAAGTGATATTAGTATTGTAAAAAACATATACACAAAAACCCATTTACATAAGACGATATTACCTTCTTTTGTTAATTTCTCAGTACCCCAAAAATTTTTAGCTATAGATATACGAGGAGCCAACCATAACCAGACAATAAATGCCACTATAAAAGCACAAAGAGCCACTATAAGATTATCTATGAAAAAGCATAATATTAAAAATGCTAAATTGTACAATACGCATATTCCAATCCATAATTTTGACCACCTATTAAAAATAACATACCAAAATGGTTGAAATAGAAAAGAAAAACAATGAGACCATTCAAAATTTGTTTTTATCTTAAATGGTTCTTTAATTAAGGATTTAAGCATGTTCCTTTTTTGAATTTCTTTTTTTATATTGTTATGAGAATTTATATAATTATTAATTAGGTTCTGTATATCTCTTTTCCTATTTAAGACAATCTGGCACCATCTATTCTGTTCATAATCAACATATAATGCAATACATTTATCTTTTTTAATCTCAATATTAGGAAGTTCTAAATTCTTTTCATCTAAATATTCTCGTAATAGTTCTAATTGCTTATTATCACTTAACAAAAAGATTGTTTGATTTATGTGCTTATTTACACAATGCTTTAGTTCCCATATGCACCCTTCTGTATCCATTACTCGAAGAACAATAACTTTGCTTTTTGAGCATAATTCTTCTACAACTGAAGTCCATTCTGCATCAGATGCATATATCGTTGAGGAGCTGATAGTTGTAGGAACTGCTGTATTTGGATCTCCAATGCAAAAAGTTTTTGCTATTTTATTATTCAACTCTCCGCATAAAAGTTTCTCGAGAGATTCAGGAATACCTATATAATCATAAGCCCAATAACTTTTATTTTTTGCAGTCAAATCAAAGGGTCTAAGATATAAGCATAATTCATCTAATTCTGAGACAATATCTGAAGTGTAATATGGTTCAAAAAACACCCTACTATATTTCATAAACATAGTAGGAGCTACGATAAAAATCCAAGTGTCTTCAATTATTCCAATATATTCTGCAAAAGATAAAATTGCTGTAAGAAATAATATTAGCCCAAATGCTGAACATATTCGATATTTTTTTCGTAATGGCAATAAACTAATATCAATATATTTCATTCCATACTTCTTATGCCACACGAGGCTAGGTATACATGACATCAATATACCTAATAGAATTAATATGATTAATATCGTTATTATCATAAATTTTAGATTTTCTATTAATCTTGCTCAAAAATCTTATATCAGCACTCTTTCACGTTCTCTTCACTAAGTCGTAGCCGAGTTTCTTCAATAGTTTTATGGTGTTCATTGCCATATCGCGGTCAAATGTCTTCTCGCTATCCGGCAGCTGAGAATATGGTACCATACATGGAGTTTGTTTTTGGGCATCATCACGCTGAGGTCCATATGTCCAACCTTGTGCCTGACGCTCCATAGCCCATACTTCGTGTGCGTTTTCAGCGATAGCTTCTCGCAAATCATCAAACTCAGCACCCAACACAACATCTGACACATCTATGGGTTTCGGGGTGTAGGTTTTCGTACTGTCTGTTGTTATAGTTACTAAATAATTTTTCGAGTCATCCCACGCATCTTTGAATTGCTCTATTGGATATGTATCCTCCGCATTTGAAGAGTTGGGATCGTATATGGTTATTGTATCATCGCTTGTGTTGAGAGATAATACAACAACCGTATGGTCTGGTATTTGACCAATTACAAAGTCTTCAATGATTTCGTCGGCTCTATTTCCCAACAGTTCGCCTCCGTCAACCGCCACAATTACACTCTCATCATCTTTCAGCGCTGTAGCAATATCTTCTATTGAAGCATTATATTGACGAGTTACGAGCAATCCTTTATTTTCTAAATGTCGTCCGACATTATGAAGTGCAGTACCATTCGCCTTCTGCCATCCGTTTTTAATTGTATTTTGGTAGAGTTGCTCCTCGTCAAATTCGATATTCAGTTTGCTGAGAATGAATTTTTCACACTCTAAGCAACAATAATTATCTTCATTACATGTTGCTACCAGTGCTGTCATAGGGATAAATTCACAATCTTGTGGTATCAACCCCAACTCGACATCTACTGATTGAGAAATATGGAGCATTTCTCTCAATTCAGCATCCTCAGCGAGAGCACCCAATATCTCTTTGCTCTCCTGCGCAGTAGCATTGCCCTCAAGGAATGCAGCCAATACCTCTGCCGAGATGTTATTTACCGATTTCTTTTTCATATTTCTCTACTTCCTTCAGTGCTATCTCCGTCAATGCTGCAATAGCACGCTTTTTAATGTTATACAAATTATCGACATTGGTCCTGAGTTCTTGAGCAACAACTTTGGGCTCAGCCTCCTGCAAAACCAATCTTCTGATGACATAGACATAGCGCCTGTTCGGCATTAGTGAAAACAGATGTTCAATATCCATCTTAGCCGTCATCTCCTTCTCTCCGTCAACAGTCTCATTTTGTACAACACTTTCTAAAAGAGCATCCTTAGACTCATTATCTATCATACTTTCACGCTTTGCGATAAAGTAGCGAATTGCTATAACTTTCATCCACTGATAGATAGTGCTGCGACCTTGAAACTGTCTTAAACGATATGCATCATTCTCCATAAGGTGCATATAGAATTCATTTACAAACTCATCGTAATCCACCTCGTATGAGAACACATAGCGAATTATACTCAAGAAGAGCGGACGGCAATTCCCGAGGAAGAACTGCTTAGTCACTCGCTCATCCCGAGCAATCAAGGCTTCTATTATTTGTTGGTCAGTCATTATTGTTGAGCAATTGAGAATATATATCTGGGAGTAATGCTGTTAAACCTTCATCATAAGCTCTTGCCGCAACATCTACAAAATTCAATTCAAGTAAACGCTTATTTGAACATATATTTAAGTGTGCCATTTCTCCTTTTAAAACCTCTTTATCTTTCTTTTTATTTATCACATCTTCTTGCTCTTCTATTGTAAGTGGACGGAAATTCATTAACAATTGTTCTATGTTCCATCTGTTATGCTCCACATCTGACAACATAGATATTTGTTTTGGGAATAACATTAAACCATTACCCTTATATTCAATACTACGTAACTTCGTCCATGTCATATTGCCGTTATATGTATCAGAAAAGAAGTTTGCAATTTGTGATTTCCCTTTATATTTAACTTCTGTATCTTCTTGACCGACTTTTAATTTTGCAGGTTCTATGTATAATTTATTTATCTCATTATATCTATTTCCTACAGCATTGCCTATTTTTTCACTTTGCTCCAGCAATTCTGCGTCAAAACAAATTTCAGGAGCACCAAAGGATTTTAATTTATTTAAGAACGGGAATCTTTTTTCCTTTGAATGTAGCGCGTTTATAATAGAATCTCCATAGCGATTATATACCAATATTTGCTTTACTGCGTCAGAAGCAAATATTTTCTTGTGTAAATATAAAGAGGCAGCATGCGCACGATTGGATTCGGGCAAGCAAATTGCTATCGTAATCCTTGCGTTGTAGTTTGTTGTTTCGAGTATATAATCCTGAACAACTTTTTGTTCTATTCCACCATTTATAAATTCCCACTCAATATCAATAAAATCTCCTCCTAAATAATCTACATCTAATGGGATATGAGGCATATGCCACATCAAATCATTATTAGCACTAACTTCTCCATAACGATAATGCGACAAACTAAACAATTCCTTGAATCTACCTATAAAGAATTCCTTCTCTTCTGCAGCATTCTTGTCTATAAAAGTAATTTTAGTACGTATTTTATTTTCTTCGGTATAATTGGGATAATGAGCCAAATGCGCACCTTCAATCGCCATAGCTATCCCCATACGTGACATTCCTACAATGAATAAATGCACATAATCCAAATCCTCTCTTTTTATACCTTTATACCCTTCTAAAGGCAGATATCCTCCGTTAGACTCTATTACTTTTAGTTTTTCTTCGTGTATTTCCTTATTGATAAACACTTTCTGAGCCCACATTTCATAGTAGTTGAATGGCTTGAATTTTATATAACAAGACAATTCTTTATCCAAATCGTAAAATTGAAAAACTGAGAATGTTGTTTGATACTCAAACATTACACGACAAGTCAGTAGCTTTTTTGTTTTCAGTTCATTTTCAATTACTCTTTTTCGTTCTACCAATGCAGATTTTTGTCTGTCATCATTTGATTCTGAGATATTTTTATTTATATTCTCCTTTTCATTCAATAGTTGAGTTATTTTTATACCCTCTTCAGTTATTTTGTAATAGTTAAACAGAAGCTTCAGACACTCCATATTCATCGTATCATGATATGATTCAATATCATCGGTACGAATATCCTCCCCGATAATATACACTTCTTCAGCATTCTCGATACACAAAACGTTAATATCTTCTTCCGAAGTTCGGTTCCCATAATAAATAATAATAAGTTTTTGCTGTTCGACTGTAAGATTTGAGAACAACTCACGTCTGAAACTCTCAACGTCTCTTGATGTCTGAATTAGTATATATTCCCCATTAGAAATAATTTGCTTAACAATTCCAGCGACCACATCATTACCCCCAATAATAACATAGTGTTTCTTTCTCCGAAGAAGACAAGGATACTTGACCTCTCCTTTTAGCCATTTTTCTTTTCTACGATCTACCCAACCAATAATTGAAGAAACTAATAATCCATTTAACAGAAATACTCCAAGAATAGCAATCAACGCAGCCCATCCTCGACCACTTGAGGATGTTGTCATATGTTGATTACCTGGATCTATAAAGTGGTAATATACAGTCCAAAATATAGATGGATTCGTTTGAGTCGAAATTATACTATCCGGTAATTTACTCTTTGGCATTACGACTGTATCACTTTTCACATAAAGATTATGTGCCTTAAGATAAACAGGATCCGCAAATATCTCACTTCTAATGTTCCCAAAACAAATTGAGTCTGACTTCTCATATGTGTATAAATCATCATCAAACACAAGGTTTTTAGGTGAATAGTTGGGGGAAAATAGTAGATATAACGATGCAATAAACGATGGGGTTAGTAATACAAATGCAACGACTTTCCTAAGATAATGACCATGTAGTAAATGCCAATCAAATTTAGGGCTATCTATTATAAGATATACCACATATATGATATAGATGAGACATAAAAAACCTGCAACCCATGTAAGACAAACACAATCATCACCATACATAGATAAAATTAATGCTAATAATCCAACAGGAATGGCTATCCACCAATCTATATGTTTCATTATTTTCTCAAATGACCATTTCATATTACTTCCAAATTAATTTTCTCTACACTCACACAAGCATATCCCAAACCATCAATTCTGATTGCTACGATAGGCTTGTTCTCTTCTATATAACTTAATTCA
Source organism: Muribaculaceae bacterium (assembly GCA_017436845.1). Classification (GTDB taxonomy): domain Bacteria; phylum Bacteroidota; class Bacteroidia; order Bacteroidales; family Muribaculaceae; genus RGIG4079. The sequence continues at coordinate 108,755 of JAFSCJ010000016.1, read as the reverse complement.
CCGTCAAGACCTCTCATCGGACCTCTTACGATGCGGACTTTATCACCAACTTTAAGATTATCTACGATTGAAACTTTTGCATCGGCATTATGCAAAAGGTACTTTAGTTTTTCAATTTGTTCATCAGGTATTGGAGTAGCCAACTCATTTGAACCGGGATAGGTAATGAATTTGAGAATGAATGATAATCGGCGAAATTCGTCTTCTTCATTTTGGGCAAGACGAACAAATACCACCATTGGAATTACAACTCTATCTATCCTTTTCTTCCTATCACTCCACTGGTGTTCCTCAGGCAGAACTGGCACATAATTTGCTATTCCCATCTTGTCAAGTTTGGCTGCAACTTTTTTCTCGCAGTTCATCTGAACGAGAGCTGCAACCCATCGTTTAGGGTACGCTTCGCGGTCGTTTGTTCCATTGACAAACGAATCACTTACCTGACAAATCGCACTCTCTACTTTCATTTCAAATAGAGTTTTCTTTGGAGTAGTTCCACAAAATAACTGTGACACAATTGCAAAAATATAAAAAATAGCTTAAACGGCGACAATATTATCCTAAATATTGACTCTACAATCCTATGTAGAGTCAACGAGTAAGTACAAAATTATCTCTATAGAGAAATATAAATTGAAAGATCTTTTTACTATGATAGACATTTTTGTTGTTTCTGCTCTCCTTTCTCATTTTTATAATGTAACTTTGTGGGAAATATAAATCCCAATTATGAGATTACGCAGTTTTGCATCTATAATACTGATTTTGATTTTTGTGTCGACTTTTCGTCTAAATGCCGAAAACACCGATACAATCCCCCGCATCAGCCTCATCACATGCCATGCCGGCAAAGATGTGTATGAGCTATGTGGGCACACCGCTATACGCATTCAATATAATGGTAGCGACGATGTGGTAAACTATGGATTGTTTGACTTTGACTCGCCCAATTTTGTCTATCGCTTTGTAAAAGGTGAGACCGACTATCATGTGGGAGCTTATCCGTTTGCCTATTTCATGAGAGAATATTGTCGCGACAATCGTCGTGTGGTGGAACAGCAACTAAACATCACTCCACAACAAGCGTGGAAGATTATAGAGCTACTTTCTATCAACCTACGCCCCGAAAATCGCGTTTACCGATACAATTATGTAAAAAATAATTGTGCCACGCTCCCCATTGGCGTTATAGAGAAAGCCATTGGCGATAGCATCGCTTTTTCAGCACCCACAATCCCTGGCTCAGAAGAATGGTCATTCCGCGACGAGATGAGACACTTCCATCGCAACTACCCATGGTATCAATTTGGGATTGACTTGGCACTGGGCGTGGGACTTGACTACACGTTGACACTTCGTGAGAAAATGTTTGCACCTGAAGCCCTTGAACAGATGATGCATGGCGCCATAATAACCGATTCCATCGGCAACGAGATACCTATCGTTGCAGAAACTCACATTCTCAACAATGGGAACCCCAATGGAGCACAATTAGAGCCAACACCTTGGTATCTCACCCCTATGGCTACATGCTCGCTATTGTTTATCATTATTCTTGCATTTACGATTAAAGACATTCACCGTAAAAAGGTTACGCGATGGATTGACTGTGTGATATTTACACTCTTTGGGGTAATGGGCTGTCTGCTCACCTTTTTGATATTTATCTCTGTTCACGAAGCCACATCGCCCAACTATCTATACGTGTGGCTAAACCCATTATGCTTCATCGCTGCAATTGGTATATGGTTAAAAAAATGCAAGAGCATCCTAATCTGCTATCATTTTATTAACTTTGTAGCTTTATTAGCATTAATTGTTGCATGGCATTGGTTGGGACAATCAGCAAACATTGCTTTTATACCACTAATCATGTGCAGTATAATGCGTTCATTCAATTACTATTATATAAATAAATGCGCCATAAAGAAAACCGCATAACAAGCCGTATAGCTCTTGCCATCATCGCATCGATGGTAACCATGGGTATTGCCGCACAAGCACCGGCAAAACGCCCTACCCTCGTTGTGGGCATCATGGTTGACGGACTGAATAGCAATTATCTTGAATTACTTAAAGGATATTTTGGCGAAGGTGGGTTTAAGAAGCTCATGCGCGAAGGCGTTACCTTTGAGAATGTCGAATATGGCCCCGGTGCTGACCGATCATCGGCAACAGCAATGATTTTTACCGGAGCAACAGCCTCGGTCAATGGTATTTCAGCATCAACGGTTTATGACACCGAAAAGAAAATTGACTATCCGATACTGCTCGATCCCTCAAAAATAGGCAATTACACCAATGAGACTTATTCGCCATCGGCACTATTGGTATCAACACTTGCCGATGAGATACGCATCGATGGTGGTGGAATAGGATATGTCTATTCTATTGCCCCCGATGCTACTCAAGCAATATTAATGGCAGGACATGCGGGAAATAGCGCTTTTTGGATTAACGATATCACCGGTCGATGGGCTACAACAACCTATTATAAGGATGTTCCCACCCCCATTCAGACTCGCAACTATCGTATTCCTCTATCAAAGCGTTTAGACACATTGTCATGGACTCCGGCAATGCCTCTCAATAAATATCCCGACATTCCGGAATACAAAAAGCATTATCCGTTCAAATATATATTCATGCCGGGCGACAAGGATCGCTATCGCGCCTACAAAGTCTCAGCACCGGTAAATAGCGAGGTTACAGCTGTTGCCGCTGAATATATCAGAAGCCTCTCTCTTGGCAAACGTGATGTAATGGATATGCTCAATATTGCATATACCGTAACTCCCTACCCTTATACAAAAGAGATCGATAATCGTGTTGAGTTAATGGATAGTTACATCCGACTTGACCGAGATTTGGACCAACTATTTAAAGCGATTGACAAAAACGTAGGATTAAATAATTCGCTCATATTCCTTGCCGGTACACCGGCATCAGTTACCGGTCGTCGTGATGATGAAAAATGGAATATTCCTTCGGGAGAGTTCTCTCCTCGCAAGGCGATTTCTCTGCTCAACATGTATCTGATGGCTATTCATGGTAATGGCGAGTGGGTTAACGGATATCATGACAACAAATTTTATTTAAATCACAAACTCATCAAGGAACGTGATGTAAACATCAAAAACATTCGCAACGATGCTGCTGATTTCTTAGCTCGCATGAGTGGAGTGAGCAATGTTGTAACAATCGATGATATCATATCTGGTAATGCAGAGAATAGCATTGCATTGCGACAGAACACACACATAAAACATGCAGGAGACCTCTATGTTACAATAAATCCGGGATGGGAAACCGTTGAAACGCACAACGGAAAGGAGAAACGCACCGTAGCCCGAAGCGTTGCGACAAACGCTCCCGTCTATATTTTGTGCCCGGGAATTACTCCCCAAACAATTAATACTGAAATAGATGCATGTCTCATATCGCCAACAGTCGCTCGATTGTTGCGCATACGCTCTCCCAATGCATCATCGATGAAACCGATACGCCTATAACACTTTATCGGTTTCAACCATCTTATATTTCAATGATTTAAACTATCTTTGCAGTTGTTAAACCATTTTTTGTGGTTTATCTCTATTACAACTTTTGAAATAATAAAAACTATATAAAATGTCATTTACATCACTATTAAACAAACTCTTTGGCAATAAGTCGCAACGCGACCTCAAAGAGATTAAACCCATCGTTGACAAGATTAACTCTCTCGGTCCTGCAATGAAAGAGCTTTCTAACGATGAGCTTCGTACTAAAATCGCAGAGGTGCGTCAAGCTCTTGCCGATAGCATCGCTGCTGATCAAAAGGCTATAGACGACCTAAAAGTTAAAATCGAGGAACTGCCTTTTGAGGAACGCCAACCGCTATGGGATAATATTGACAAACGAGAAAAAAACATTCTCGAAACCCTCGACAATGAACTTGACCGCCATCTTCCTGTTGTTTATGCAGCAATACGCGAAACAGCGGCTCGTTTTGCTGCCAACGAAACTGTAGAAGTTACTGCTAACCAGATGGACCGCGACCTTGCGGCTCAAGGACGTGATTTCGTTACTATCGAAGGCGATAAAGCGATATACACCAACCACTGGATTGCCGGTGGTAACGAGGTAAAATGGGACATGGTACACTATGATGTTCAGCTCATTGGTGGTACTGTACTTCATCAAGGTAAGATTGCCGAAATGGCAACCGGTGAAGGTAAGACACTTGTGGCTACTCTACCGGTGTTCCTTCGCTCATTGACAGGTAAAGGTGTTCACGTTGTAACTGTCAACGATTATCTTTCTAAACGTGACTCTGAATGGATGGGACCATTATATATGTTCCATGGCTCAACTGTTGATTGCATCGACAAACACCAACCCAACACTCCTCAACGCCGTGCAGCATATAATTGCGATATCACATTTGGAACAAACAATGAATTTGGGTTTGACTACCTTCGTGATAATATGGCAATGTCGCCTCTTGACATGGTGCAACGCAAGCACTATTATGCTATTGTCGATGAGGTTGACTCGGTACTTATCGACGATGCTCGTACACCACTCATCATTTCCGGTCCTGTACCCAAAGGTGATGACCAACTATTCATGGAATATCGTGGAAACGTTGAACGTGTAGTGCAAGCTCAACGTCGTCTTGTTACCCAAATTCTCAGCGATGCTAAAGCAAAAATCGCATCTGATGATAAAGAGACACGCAAAGAGGGAGCTTTATTATTGTTCCGTGCATTCAAAGGCTTACCAAAAAATAGCGCATTAATTAAATACCTAAGTCAAGAAGGCATTAAACCTTTATTGCTTGAAACTGAAGCTTATTATCTTCAAGACAATGGTCGCGAAATGCCTAAAGTTACCGATCCTCTATTCTTTGTTATTGATGAAAAAAATCGCAGTGTTGAGCTTACTGACAAAGGTATAGATGAGTTAACAGGTAAAAGTAATGACCCTCAATTCTTTGTTCTTCCCGATATCGCAGCTCAACTTTCAGAAGTTGAAACAATCACCGATGTTGCTGAACGTCAACAACGCAAAGACGAACTGATGCAAAACTATGCAATCAAAGCTGAACGTGTTCACACTGTTACTCAGCTATTGAAAGCATACACCCTATTTGAAAAAGATGTGGAATATGTTATCGATGATAACAAGATCAAGATTGTCGATGAACAGACAGGCCGCATCATGGAAGGTCGTCGCTATAGCGATGGCTTGCACCAAGCAATAGAAGCTAAGGAAGGAGTTAAAGTTGAAGCTGCTACACAAACATTTGCAACTATCACGCTACAAAACTACTTCCGCATGTATCATAAACTCGCCGGCATGACTGGTACTGCTGAAACTGAAGCCGGAGAGTTTTGGGATATCTACAAACTTGATGTTGTAACAATTCCCACCAATCGTCCTATCGCTCGTTTTGACCTCAATGACCGCGTGTATAAAACGAAGAAAGAAAAATATGCTGCCGTAATCGAGGAAATTGTAAGATTGAGAGAAGAGGGTCGCCCTGTGCTTGTGGGTACAACTTCGGTTGAAATCTCTGAATTGTTGAAACGTATGCTTGACATGCGTCGCATTCCATGTCAAGTGCTTAATGCTAAACTGCACCAAAAAGAAGCCGAAATCGTAGCTCTTGCCGGTCGCGCAGGAACTGTTACTATCGCAACCAACATGGCCGGTCGTGGTACCGACATTAAGCTCACTCCCGAAGTAAAAGATGCCGGCGGTCTTGCTATCATCGGCACTGAACGCCATGAGTCTCGTCGCGTTGACCGTCAGTTGCGTGGTCGTTCAGGTCGTCAAGGAGACCCGGGCTCTTCTGTATTCTATGTTTCTTTTGAAGACCAATTGATGCGTCTTTTCGCTACCGACCGCGTGATGAAGATGCTCGACACTCTCGGATTGAAAGAGGGCGAAATGATTGAGTCAAAGATGGTAACTCGTGCAATTGAAAATGCGCAAAAACGTGTAGAAGAAAACCACTTCGGTGTGCGTAAACGCTTGCTTGAATATGACGACGTTATGAACAAGCAACGCACCTACATCTATTCACGACGCAATCACGCATTGCTCGGTGAACGCGTGGGTATTGACATTGCCAATATGTTATATGACACAATCGAAAACATAGTAAATACTTACGACTCACCTAACGATTATGCCGACCTTGCTCTTGAATTGTTCAAAGTTCTCACAATCGAAACTCCATTTACCGAAGAGCAATTCAAGAACATGAGTAAAGATGATGTTATCGACAAGATCCATGCTGCTGCCAACGAGTCATTCCAACGCAAAGGCCAGCACATCATCGATGTTGCTCTCCCTGTGATCAATCAATGGGCTGAAACACATGAATTAAAAGGCAAAATACTTGTCCCCATTACTGATGGTCGCCGTTTCTTCAACCTCCCTGTTGATATCAAAGATGCTTACGAATCAGGATGTAAATCAATCGTGAAAGAGTGGCACAAAGCGGTGTTGCTTGTAACTATCGACGAATTATGGAAAGAACACCTTCGCGAACTTGACCAATTGCGTCAATCAGTACAAAACGCGTCTTACGAACAAAAAGACCCTCTTGTAATCTACAAAGTTGAGTCATTCCACATGTTTGAAGCAATGCTCAACAATCTAAACGTTAAAGCATTGTCTACATTGATGCGTGGACAAATCCATGTTCAACAACGCCCTGCCGATGAGGAACAACAACGCCAACCTCAAGTGCGTGAAGCTATGCCTGAGCGTCCTACTGACTACTCTCGCTATCGCACATCTAAGGAAGAGAATCTTCCTGGAGAAGCTGCTCAACGCCAAGCTGCAGGCATGCAACAAGGACAACGCCCACGTCCTGAGCCCATCAAAGCCGGGCCAAAAATCGGACGCAACGACCCATGTCCATGTGGTAGTGGCAAGAAATACAAAGCCTGCCATGGCAAAGGCCTCTAATCTCCAAATTTCATAGAGTTATATACTACCAACGGTGTCGGCTCCCGACACCGTTTTTATCTTATTGCAACTCTAATATAAAACTATTACTTTTGTAATCAATTAATCAAGCATAAATAAACATCTGTAATTTTACATCGTGCCAAATGAAAAGAGAATCTAATATAGAATTATTGCGAATTATTGCAATGCTTTTAGTCGTGTTGTTGCATGCCAATTATTTCTCACTTGGGGGAGTAAAAATTCTGATATTGAAGTAATTACACCAAATTTATTCATTAAAACTTTCGCTGAGCAATTATGCATAATTTGCGTAAATGTATTTATTCTAATTTCAGGGTGGTTTGGAATTCGTCCGAGTATTAAAGGAGGACTTTCATTACTATATCAAATAGCTTTCTTCCATATATTAATAGTCTTATTCCTATTTAGTTTAGGAGAAACAATCTCAATTTCCTCAATTATATTGGGATTCTATTTTGGTGCGTTATATTGGTTTGTTGTATCATACTTAATATTATACACACTTTCTCCGGTATTGAATGCTTTTGCAGAAACAGCTAATGCAAGGCTATATGTATCTGTGTTAGCAATATATTTCTTCTTTGAATTTACATATGGATGGGCATTTAATTTCGGAGCATTCAATAGTGGCTATACCACAATATCATTTATTGGCTTATACCTTCTCGCTCGATTTCTATATAAATATTCGTCAAAGATTAAAATTTTCAATCTAAATACATCTAAAAATCTTTTACTATATTTATTATTTACAATTATTCCAGTAATATTATTATTCGCAACAAAACATGATTTGGGGACTATTGCTTATTCTTCTCCATTTGTAATTTTAGCCTCGGTATTCTTTTTCTTAGCTTTTACAAAAATGCACTTTTCAAGTAAAGCGATCAACTATATTTCAGTATCAACTTTTTCAATATATCTCATACACTGCCATCCTATAATAGCTCCACATTTTAAGGAATTAATGAGAAATGCATATGATTTTCTGGGTGGCGGTTTATATATAGTATTTGCTATTATATTTGCTACTTGTTATGGTTTCTGTTGTGTTGTATTAGACAAAGGTCGGATTTGGACATGGAATTTATTATGCAAACATCTATTAGATAACATATTGTTTCAATTTAATAACATCATTAATAAATTATACACTCGCATCGGTTTATAGCGATACATTCTCACCTTTTTACATATCAATTCCACTCATGTTAAAAAACAACAGCCATGCTCGCAAGAGCATGGCTGTTTTGTTTATCCAATAAGTGGAGATTCAACTCTTGCGAGTCGAGGCTCTCGACTTACTCCCACTCGATTGTTGCTGAGGGTTTTGGTGAGATGTCGTAACATACGCGGTTGACATTCTTCACCTCTTTCAATATGCGATCGGTGATTTTCTTCAAGATAGCCCAATCGATTTCTTCGATAGTAGCAGTCATTGCATCAACAGTGTTCACCGCGCGGATGATTACAGGCCAATCATAAGAACGAGCATTATCGCGTACACCCACAGATTTAAAGTCGGGAACAATAGTGAAATATTGCCATACCTTTTTATCAAGACCTGCAATTGCAAATTCTTCACGAAGAATTGCATCGGCTTCGCGCACTGCTTCAAGACGATCGCGAGTGATTGCACCCAAGCAACGCACACCAAGTCCCGGTCCGGGGAATGGTTGACGATATACCATTTCATAAGGCAAGCCGAGTTCTACACCACAAGCACGCACTTCATCTTTGAACAATTGTTTCAATGGCTCAACGAGAGCAAATTGTAGATCTTCAGGAAGACCACCCACATTGTGGTGAGATTTTACCATCTTAGCGGTTTTTGTTCCACTCTCTACGATATCGGGATAGATAGTGCCTTGTCCCAAGAAATCAATACCATCAAGTTTGCGAGCTTCTTCTTCAAACACGCGAATAAATTCGCCACCGATGATTTTACGCTTTTCTTCAGGATCAGCAACACCTTCAAGCTTACCCAAAAAACGATCTGTTGCGTCAACATAGATGAGGTTAGCACAAAGTTGATTACGGAACACCTCAACAACATTTTCTGACTCACCCTTACGCATCAAACCATGATTAACATGCACACACACTAAGTTATCACCAATAGCTTTTAGTAACAAAGCTGCAACAACTGAGCTGTCAACACCACCTGAAAGAGCAAGCAACACTTTTTTATCACCGACTTGGCGACGCACCAATTCAATTTGGTCATTAACAAAATTGGTCATGTTCCAATTTGCTTCTGCTTTACATGTATCAAAAACGAAAGACTTAACAGCATCTTTGATTGCGTCAATATCATCAGCAAATTGAGGAAGTTTCACTTCGCATAGAGCCTTGTCATGACCGGCAGCCATAACTGGGATTCCTACATTATAAATTTCAGGATTTACATCGATAGCAACACCATCAATAACATTATTTGGGCCACCATTGATTATAATACCTTTAACATTAGGCAATGCCTTTAACTCTTCAACTGTGATGTCATGTGGATAGATTTCGCTATACACACCAAGTGCACGAATAGCGCGAGCCAACACTGTATTTTCGTGACTACCTAAATCCAAAATTACAATCATGTCCTGTTTCATCTTGACCATAAATTTTTTGGTTATAATTTATTTTTGATGCGCAAAGTTAAGAAAATAATGAGCAATAGCTACTATTTTTACGACAAAAAATCACTATATTTGGAAATTAATATAATTGCATATGACACGTTATAAATACACTTTATTATTACTGATTGCCATAGCGATAGTATGTACGCAATTTACAAATGCAACCAAGTTAGTAATATTACACACTAATGATACTCATAGCCAAATAGATCCCGACGAAAATAATCTTGGAGGAATACTTCGGCGCAAAGTATTGATCGATAGTGTGCGCGCATGCGAAAGGAATGTATTACTCGTTGATGCAGGAGACGCTGTACAAGGGACTCTCTACTATCTCTTATACAAAGGTGAGGTAGAGAGCAAAATGATGAATGAACTCGGATATGAAATTGCGATACTCGGCAACCATGAATTTGATAATGGGCTGGACTTATTGCATAAACAACTCAGTACACTAAATGCCACTAAAGTTTCAACTAACTATGACTTATCGGCAACATTGCTTGATTCTCTTTTTGTCCCATTTGCAATTAAAGAATATGACGAGAAACGTATAGGGATAATCGGACTTGGTATAGCCCCAAAAGGGATGATATCTTCTCGAAACTGTCGCGGAGTAGAATACCTCGATGCCATAAAAGCAGCAAACGCAACAGCATGGCATTTAAAACATCATCTACACACCGATGCTGTAATTGCTCTCACACATGTTGGTTACGATAGCCAATCTCCATTAACGCCCAATGACCTCGAAATAGCCTGTAACACCGAAAACATAGATATTATTATAGGAGGGCATTCCCACACAACAATTAATGCACAAGGACAGAATTTTCCAATTAATAAAGTAACAAACCTTATAGGGGACACCGTCTTGATTGCACAAACAGGCGGAAACGGATTATATCTTGGAGAAATTTCACTTGATATAGAAAACAAAAAAGCATCATCACGCTTGATCTCTGTAGATAAGCGTTTAGATAATCATATAGATAAAAAGTCAGAAGCAATTCTATACCCTTATAGGCATACCGTAGACTCTCTAATGTCAATCAAAGTGGCTACATCAGCAATAAAATTAGAACAGAAAGGGAGTCCACTAATTAACCTCATTAGCGATTTTATCCACAAAAATGGAGAAGAACTATCAGGAGAAAAAATAGATGTTGCAATAATGAACAAAGGTGGAATTAGAAACAGCCTACCCAAAGGAGATATTTCAAAAGGGCATATAATGATGACATTCCCATTCGAGAATTTCATTACGATAATGGAAATCTCCGGTAAAGATCTTGCAGAGACTTTTAACATTATCGTTACACGAAACAATGCTGGCATCAGTAAAGGAGCAGAGATAATATTTAACTCACAAACAAAAGAGATTACCGATATTTTCATCAATGGAAAACCTATCGACAACAATAAAACATATAGAGTAGCAACAATCGATTATCTTGCCGGAGGTGGAGACTATCTCAGTCCTCTAATTAACGGAAAAACAATCTTAACAAGTAAAAATCCGTTATCGGAAGATCTTATCAAATATCTCCTCTCATACAAGAAAAAACTTAATCCCTCATCTACAGAACGAATTCATCCAAAATAAAACAGTTTCTTTATGAAAAGATATATTCTTCTACTTTTTACTCTATTAATAACTATTAGTGCAAGTAGTGTTACTCCTTCAATTTTGCAAAAATGCGACATATCAGCTCGCGATAAATGGGTTGACTCGGTATACAAATCCCTTACTCCTCGTCAACGCATAGGTCAGCTATTTGTCCCTGTTATCTATTTCTCGCAGGACAAAAAATACAAAGCGACAATTAGCCGATTAGTTAAAGAATACCACATTGGCGGGTTATTGTTTGGACATGGCTCAATTGAAAGATATGCTTCTACTATTAACTATGCGCAATCAATAGCCAAAGTTCCATTAATGATTACATTAGACGGAGAATGGGGTTTATCCATGCGCATGAAGAACACCCCTCGATATCCTCACAACATGGGACTTGGCGCCATCGCTGACGAAAAACTACTCTACGATTATGGTCGTCGCATGGCCGAAGAGTGTCGTATGCTTGGTATTCATGTTAACTTTGCACCTGTACTTGATGTAAATTCTAATCCTGCCAATCCGGTAATAGGCTATCGTTCTTTTGGAGAAGATCCTCAAAAAGTTTCACGCTTGGCAGTTGCTTATTCCAAAGGTCTTGAAGATGGAGGAGTGTTATCGGTAGGGAAACATTTTCCGGGACATGGAGACACCTCAACTGACTCTCACAAAGAACTTCCAACTGTTACTCACGATGTCGTTCGACTTGATACTACCGATTTAATTCCTTTCAGCGAATACATCAATGCCGGTCTTTCAGGTGTTATGGTGGGGCACTTAAATGTTCCTGCACTTGACAATTCCGGCACACCGGCGTCTTTATCTCAAAAAATCACTACTGATTTATTGAAAAAGAAAATGGGATTTGAAGGGCTCATTTTCACTGATGCGCTTGAGATGAAAGGAGCAAAAGTCCCCGGAGTAAATAACTGTGTTCAAGCATTCATTGCCGGAGCCGATATGCTTCTCGCATCATCCGCTCCTATGAATGACATCATCGCATTTGAGAAAGCTGTCAACTCAGGGAAAATATCTAAAAAGGAAGTTGAACGCCGTTGTCGCAAAATACTTGCCTATAAATATGCTCTAAATCTCCAAAATGAAAAGCCTGTTAATACCATCGGATTGTCTCAAAAAATAAATTCAGCCGATGCCGAAGATCTTAATCGCCGGTTATCAGCAGCTCTCATGACGGTTATTTTCAATAAAAAATCATTGCTTCCCATCAGCCACCTTGAAAACAAATCTATCGCAGTTGTGAGCATAGGAGCAGACAAGAACAATGTTTTTGCTCAATATTGCCGAAAGTATGCCAATGTGAAAACTTATTTCACCAAAAGTTCATCATTTACCGAAACGACACTTACCGACATAAAAAATCATGACATCATAATCGTTGGGGTGTTCTCTGACAAGGCTTGGGCAAGAAATGTTTTTGCTCAATTTGATAACACAGCAGGACTCATTCCGGTATTTTTTATGAATCCCTATAAGATGAACAAATTCAGCAGTTCACTTCGCAATGAGCCAACATTGGTACTCGCCTATGACGATACCCCATACATAAGAGAATATGCTGCTCAAGCAATCTTTGGAGGCATTGATGTTACTGGGAAATTACCGGTTAATCTCAAGCACATAGCACCAATGGGGACAGGCGTTATGTTAAAGAAAACCCGATTAGGATTCTCATCACCTACATCAGAAGGGTTTTCCAACAAACTTTCAACACGCATTGACAGCATCATAAAAGTGGGATTGCGCACAAAAGCATTTCCCGGTTGCCAAATATTAGTTGCAAAGAATGGAAATGTCGTTATTGATAAAAATTATGGTACACTTGATTTCATAAACGGGCAAAAAGTTACAATGGGAACACTTTACGACCTCGCATCTGTTTCAAAAGCCACAGGTACGCTTCCCGGCGTTATGCTTGCCTATGATAAGGGACTTTTCTCTCTTGACGATTTTGCATCAAAGCACATTCCCGGATTACAAGGTACCGACAAAGACAGCATTACCATCAAGCAACTGCTTTATCATGAATCGGGGATGCCTGCATCACTCAACATGTTCAATCTAATGATGGATTCCACCACCTATGAAGGAAAACTCATTACTCGACGCAAAGATGCTCTCCACACTATAAAGATTGAAAATCGCGCCTATGGTCATAAGGATGCAAAACTGCGTCGAGACATTACTTCTACCTCTCGTTCAAGCACATATAACATTGAAGCGGCAAAAGGTCTATTTGTTTCCCAAGAGACATTTGACACAATTATGGCAAATATCTACAACGCGAAATTACGCCCAACTAATAAATATAATTATAGTTGTCTCAATTTCTGCCTACTGATGGATATGGAACAGCGTCTCACCGGAGTGCCTCACAATGAATGGGTAGAGAATAATATATATGCTCCTCTCGGTGCTTATCACACAATGTATCGTCCCCTTTCTAAATGGGAACTTAGCGATATTGCACCAACTGAAAACGACACATATCTACGTCGCCAAACAGTACACGGATATGTCCACGACGAAACAGCTAATTTCTCCGGTGGCGTACAAGGTAATGCCGGATTATTCTCTAACGCCAACGATCTTGCTAAGTTGTGCCAAATGTGGCTTAACGGAGGAGAATATGGAGGACAACAAATTCTTTCATCTGAAACAGTAAAGCTATTCACTACATCTAAAAGCCCTACATGCCGTCGTGGATTAGGGTTTGACAAACCCGATATGGAAAATCCCGACAATTCGCCGACTACAGAATTAGCGACAGCATCGACATTTGGACATCTTGGCTTTACCGGTACAGTATTTTGGGTGGACCCAGACAACGAATTGATATTTATTTTCTTGTGTAATAGAGTCGTACCGACACGCAACAATAAAGCTTTTAACGAATTAAACATTCGCCCCGCCCTATTTGAAATGGTTTATCAAGAAATGATGAAATAATTCAGGAATTAGAACATTAAATGTTCCATTAAAATTTTTGTACCAATAATAATAAGTACTACTCCACCAATAAATTCTGATTTAGACTTATATCGGCAGCCAAATAGGTTGCCGATCTTTATTCCTGCAACTGAGAATAAAAATGTAGTTATTCCTATAACTATTGCCGCAGTAAATATATTAACACCCAAGAAAGCAAAAGAAACGCCTATTGCCAATGCATCAATACTTGTGGCAATAGCCATTATAAGCATCGTCTTAAACGAGAAATCAGGATCAGATTTCTCTTCTTTTGAAAATGCCTCTTTTATCATATTGGCACCGATAATTCCAAGCAAAACAAAAGCAATCCAATGATCGTAATCCGACACTAATGAAGCAAAACTTGCACCCAATGCATAACCTATCAATGGCATCATAGCTTGAAAACCGCCAAACCATAGACCGACACTCATACTATGGCGTGGACGCAGATGACACACCGACAAGCCTTTCCCTATCGAAACAGCAAATGCATCCATTGACAAGCCCATTGCTATTAATAGCAATTCAACTATACTCATGCTTCAACTTTTTGAATTTCAGCACAAAATTACACAATTATCTCAAAAAAAAGAAATATCAGTTCTTCCCTTTCTAATAAAAGACAAGCACCCACACTCTTACGAGCATGGGTGCTTGATGTAGTATTATTTGTTTTCGATGTTCTCGACTTAGTTTTCAGGATCAAGAATTACAACACGATAGTTACCTTGGTCAAGAAGACGCTTCATGAAATCTTTAACGTCTTGTTCTGTAACCGCATTAAGTTCATCGATAGCTCCATTAAATGAATCTACGCCATTCAATTGTGTTTGAGCCATTGCACTTGTCCAAGAGCCATTCTTTTCAAATGCTTCTTGTTGTGATTTAACCATAAACTCTTTAACCTTGTTAAGTTCTTCAGATGTGATGTTTTGAGTCATATCGTTAAATTCTCCTTCAATCATTCCAAGTACTTTTTCTTTCAATTCTGGTTTCATTGGGAATGAGGTCTGCATCAGAACATTATTGTTTGAGATGCGAGAGAGATTACCACGAGCTCCAATTGAGTAAACTGCACCCTCTTTTTCACGAACAGTAGCAATTAAACGAGCTGAAAGAATTTGACCTGCAATAGACGCAAGATAAGCATCTTTGGACGTGTATGGCATTTCACCGAAAGCAATGATAGCAACCCATGTTTGCGGAGTTTCCATCTTAGTAGTAAATGTATCAATTTTCTTGCCTCCATTCATTGCAAAATCAGGACGAAGTTCTACTGATTTAACGGCTGTAGCAGCATCACCCGGCAATGAAGCAATGTATTGTTCTACAAGAGGGCGCAATGTATTAACATCAATATTACCTACGAATACAAATGTATAATCAGCGGCATTTGCAAGCATCTTGTGAGTCATATCAAGGATTTGTGTACGATCAGCAACCTTAATCAACTCAGAGTCGATCATTTGGAAACGAGGATTGTTGTAAAGTGTAGCTTGCAAGTTCTTTTGGAAAATAAATTGAGGATTAGCGGCTTGGTTTTCAAGCATACCAGCATACATATTTTGTAATGATGCATATTCGCTTTCTGTAACGTTCAAGTCAGTAAATACCATGTAAATTATTTCCATCAAAGTTGTCAAATCCTTAGTTGTTGCAGAGCCATATAATTGACGAGCATAATCATCAAAAGACAATCCTACAGATGCTTGTTTACCTGCCATATATTTTTGGAAGTCGGCATAAGTATATGAGCCTAAACCATATTGTCCAAGGACAGATGGCATAAACAACAAACTTGTTGCCATTTCATCGCCAAATTGAGCAGTACCATTTTTAGCAATAGCTTGGAAACGGATTTCATCATCTTTGAAAGTAGTAGGTTTCACCAAAACTTTAGCGCCATTGGACAAAGTCCATTCTGTAGCTCCCCATTGTGCATTTTCAGTTTCGCTAACAATCTTACCTGCAGCAGGAAGATTAGCAATCAGAGGCTCAGTTTTAACATTGTCAACGTATGCTTCGATAGTTTCAGCATCAACCGATTTAACCACAGCTTCTAATTCCTCTTC
This sequence comes from Muribaculaceae bacterium, assembly GCA_017436845.1. Lineage (GTDB taxonomy): Bacteria > Bacteroidota > Bacteroidia > Bacteroidales > Muribaculaceae > RGIG4079. The sequence continues at coordinate 92,445 of JAFSCJ010000016.1, read as the reverse complement.
AGTTGGCACTACATAACCTTCTTTTTCCGGACTCATTACAAGCATAATGCGGTTATCATCAGTAAACATAGCATTGAATGTTTGGTTAATTGCTTCTACCGGAACTTGATTAGCAACCATGCTCATCATTTGGTATTCCCACTCTATTCCAGGAATAGGATCGCCATCAACAAAGTTTCTGACATACTCATTTACATAACGATTATTTTCTTGTTTGTTACGATCATTGTATGCCTTTTCGAGGCGAGAGATATATTCACTACGAGCACGAGCATATTCTGTTGCGGTAAATCCGCCACGTTTAGCGCGCAAACCTTCGCGATATATTGCTTCAATTACAGGCTTGATATCACCACCCTTTGCAACACCTACAAGAGTAAACGCATCTTTAGTTTTAGTGACACCCAAGATGCTTCTATAACTTGCTCCTGCGTAAGCAAAAGGAGCATCAGGATTAGACATCATTTCAGTAAAACGTGCATCAAGCATTGCTGTAATCATGCTTGCAACATAGTTTTGGGCATAATAAGCAAATGTATTTTTTAAAGAGTCAGGCAACACATCTGTTTTAAACATGAATTGCACTATGTTATTAGTTTGCTCCTTGTCTTTGCCTATTGCATAGATAGTCCCCTTGTGGTCAGCGACAGGCAAATATTCACGTTTAGGAGCATTTGCAGGCATCTCTATTGGAGAGAACATTTCGATGATTTTCTTTTCAATGCGGTCAACATTTATATCACCCACAACAATTATACCTTGTTGATCAGGACGATACCATGCTTCATAATAATCGCGCAATGCTTTGTATGGGAAATTATCCACAACTTCCATAGTCCCGATTGGGAGACGATAACCATATTTGCTATCAGGGAACATTTTTGGAAGAACTTCTTCAAAAATGCGCATTTGACCTACCATTGAACGACGCCATTCTTGATGAATTACACCACGTTCTTTGTCTATTTCTTCATCAGCGAGAAGAAGGTCATTTGCCCAATCATGAAGAATCAACAGACATGAATCTTGTACGCTTTCACGCTCTGTAGGCACGTTAGAGATGTTATAAACAGTCTCTTCCATTGAGGTGTAAGCATTGAGGTTTTGACCAAATTTCACACCAATGCTTTCCAACCAGCTAACGACTTGGTTGCCAGGGAAATTTTTAGTTCCGTTGAAACACATGTGTTCAAGAAAGTGAGCAAGACCACGTTGATTATCTTCTTCCTGCATTGAACCCACTTTTTGAGCGATATAGAAATCAGCTTGACCCTTTGGATACTCATTGTGGCGAATATAATAAGTCAAACCATTAGGCAACTTGCCTATTTTCACATTTTGATCCACTGGAACAGGAGGCATCATTTGAGCAGAAGCCATTGTTGGGACCATCATCATTCCTGCAATTAGCAAGAACAAAAGTTTAAAAGTCTTTTTCATCTTGATTTATAATTAGTTAATTTTTTTATTTCTAATTTTTATGCAAAATAAATGAATTTACCTTAGAATATTATAATTATTACAATATTTCACATTTTATATAGACGAATTTAAGCGCCAATAGTTTCATTATAATGCTACTTTTTAACATTATTTATCCATTGGCTTTGCTCGATAAAAGCTCACTGAAATAACCACCATTATAATCAATGCCCAAGGATAATACATATAGGGGAACGGAGCGATAGGCGATATACCGGCAAGTGCTGTTGCGAGCAATGTTTGTGCACCATAAGGAATAAGACATTGTGTTATGCATGAACATGTATCCAACAGACTTGCTGTTTTGCGTGGCTCGATACCATATTTCTCCGAAATATTTTTTGACAGCGAGCCCACTGTTATTATTGCCACCGTATTATTTGCGGTACACACATTCACAATACTCACCAATGCCGCAATAGCTGCTTGAGCCCATCGAACACCTGAAATGCGAGCGGTGAGGCATTGCAATAAATAATTTACACCTCCCACAGCCTTGACAATTCCCAACATTCCTGCCGCCAATAATGTAATGATTATCAAATTACCCATTGAGTCGATACCTGCGCCCATAAATCCGGCCAATTCAAGCAATGCATATCCATTTGCAAGTGCTATTACTATTGCAGTCAGAATACCCAACACAAGCACCATTGTTACATTCATACCAAACAATGCAAGCACTATTACAACTACATAGGGCAATATCAATATAGGATTAGATGTTTTTGGTAATTCCACAGAGCTAATCTCGGAACTCAATATTATATAAAATATAAGTGTTATTAAGGCTGCCGGTAGCGCAATCCATAGATTGGCCTTAAATTTCTCATTCATTTTGCAACCTTGAGTGCGAGTAGCAGCAATCGTTGTATCTGAGATAAAAGACATGTTATCTCCAAAAAATGCACCTCCTATTACGACTGCGACAAAAAATGGCACCGACTCTCCCGATGTCTCAGCCAACTGCACAGCCAACGGAGTCAACGCAACAACCGTACCCACCGATGTTCCTATTGCCAACGAGATAAAACATGCCGCGATAAACACTCCCGGAACGAGAAAACGTGCCGGAAGATATTCAAGCGTGAGATTTACCGTCGCATCAATAGCTCCCATCTCTTTTGCAAGCGAAGCAAATGCTCCGGCAAGTACAAATATCCATATCATATACATGATATTACTACTCCCTGCCTCCTTTGAAAACACTTCTATGCGTTTTGACAACGGCACTCCTCGATAGATAGCAACTGCCCACATCGACGACACAACAAGCGCGACAGCAATAGGCATTTTATAAAAATCGCCAATTATAACTGATACTACCAAATAAAATATCAAAAACAGGATGATAGGAGAAATGGCAAGTATCCCTCTTGAGTGGGAGATACGAGTATGTAATGTTGATTTTAATTCTTGCATATCATCAATTTTTCGCACAAATTTACTCTAATTTTTTATTAGTCGGTGGTTTCAGTCGATAAATATTGCTCGCAATCAAGGTAAATGAGTAACTTTGCACTATATTTTAGCACGACAACACGATGAGTATTACAATTCTTGGCATAGAATCATCTTGCGATGATACATCGGCGGCCATTATCAGAGATGGCATATTATTATCTAATGTTATTGCCGGACAAAAAGTCCATGAAGAATATGGCGGAGTAGTACCTGAACTTGCTTCACGCGCACATCAACAAAACATTGTTCCTGTCGTTGATACCGCAATCAAGCGTGCAGGCATCACAAAACATGATATTGACGCCATCGCATTCACTCGTGGGCCAGGGCTGCTCGGCTCCTTACTCGTTGGCACTTCTTTTGCCAAAGGGTTAGCACTCGGGCTAAACATCCCCATCGTCGATGTCAACCACTTGCACGGACATGTATTGTCTCATTTCATACGCCGTGAGGAGACCGACGTTGTTCCGGAATATCCTTTCATATGCCTGTTAATTTCTGGCGGGAATTCTCAAATTATTCTTGTCAAAAGCTACAACGACATGGAAGTATTGGGGCAAACAATTGACGATGCCGCAGGTGAAGCTTTTGACAAATGCGCTAAAGTCATGGGACTTCCTTATCCCGGAGGGCCTCACATCGATCGTCTTGCTTCAGAAGGTGATCCTCTACGTTTTAAATTCTCGAAGCCTCACATCCCTGGATTTGACTATAGTTTCAGTGGATTGAAGACATCATTCCTATACACGTTGCGTGATGCAAAAAAAATCGATCCCGATTTTGTTGAACACAACAAAGCCGACCTCGCCGCATCTCTCCAACGCACTATCATCGAAATTCTTCTTGAAAAATTGCGCAAAGCCGTTGACCTCACAGGTGTCAGCCAGATTGCAATAGGTGGAGGCGTGTCAGCCAACTCAGGTGTGCGTCAAGCTATTGCTGACTACTGCTCTCAACGCGGTCTGCAAGCTTTCATTCCCGAACGATTATTCACAACCGACAATGCTGCCATGGTAGCCATTGCCGGCTACTACAAATTCCTCGATAACCAATTCTGTGACCTCGACGCCACACCCTACGCAAGAGTCTCAATTTAAAAAGGAAAAGGAAAGAGGAAAGAGGAAAAATCAACAATTAAAAAGACAAAATAGATTATGAATAACAGCATTACTCATCTAAAGACTAAGGCTTTTGCTATTCGCATAATCCATTTATATAAATTTCTAACCGACGAGAAACATGAGTTTATCCTATCCAAACAACTTTTAAGATGTGGGACAAGCATAGGTGCAAATACCCATGAGAGCAACAATGCTCAAAGTAAATTAGATTTTATACACAAACTTTCTATAGCACTTAAAGAAGCCGACGAAACATCTTATTGGTTGGACTTATTGGTAGAAACGAATTATATTGAATAAGATTTATTCGAATCTATAAAAAAAGACCTAAAAGAGATTATTGCCTTACTTACTGCAAGCATTAAGACTTCGAAACAAAACCTCAACATTTAATTCCATTTTTCATCTTTCATCTTTACTTTTTACTTTTTCATTTTTATTTTCATTTTTATTTCGTGAACGTATCAATTATAGCCATAGGAGACGAGTTGCTGATAGGACAAGTCATTGACACCAACTCAGGTGATATAGCCCGCATGTTAAACCCTGTGGGCTGGAAAGTTAACGACGTACAAGTCATTGGAGACAATGCCGATGAAATACATCGTGCCATAGACCGCGCATTTGCTGTAAGCGATGTAGTACTGACAACAGGCGGCCTCGGTCCCACAAAAGACGACATCACCAAATCGGTATTATGCCAATACTTCGGCGGAGAGCTATACGAGAACCTTGAGGTGCTTGAAAACGTAAAAGAGGTTGTGTCCAAGCGCGGAATAAAACTTAACGACCTCACAGCATCGCAAGCCATCGTACCTTCATCTTGTCGAGTCATACAAAATCTCGTTGGAACAGCTCCATTGATGTGGTTTGAAAAAGAAGGCAAAGTGCTTGTATCAATGCCGGGAGTCCCTTTTGAGACTCGACAAATGTTTCGTGATGAAGTATTACCTCAACTATTGGAAAAATTTCACAGCAACATCGCCATTGAGCATCGCACATTGCTCGTAATCAACTACACCGAGTCGGCACTCGCAACCAAAATAGCAGAATGGGAAGACGCACTACCGCCACATCTCCACCTTGCCTACCTCCCGAAGCCAGGACTCATACGCTTGCGACTTGATGGCACACATCACGACAAAACTTTCATCAACGACGAGCTCAACCGCTACCATCGCCAACTCATTGATATGCTCGGTGATGACATTCTATTCACCGAGGACCGAAGCGTTGAGGAGATACTGCTACATTACCTCAACGAGACAAACTTGACCGTTTCGACTGCCGAAAGTTGTACCGGTGGCAATATCGCCCACCTCATCACAAGCGTTGCCGGTAGTTCATCTTCGTTTATGGGTAGCGTAGTGGCATATAGCAACGAAGTGAAACATCGCGTGTTGGGGGTAAACGACGAGACACTTCTCCAACATGGAGCTGTGAGTATCGCCACCGTCGAAGAGATGGCACAGGGCGTCTGCACCACCATTGGCACCGATTGTGCCATCGTCACATCAGGCATCGCCGGACCCGGAGGAGGCACAGCCGAAAAACCCGTTGGCACTGTGTGCATCGCTGTCAAGACACCACAAGCAATTGCGAGCGACACCTTCCATTTCCCCGGCAATCGCAGTCGCGTCATTGATCGCGCATCCACCACAGCAATCATCATGCTCATCAACCAACTCAAAAAGTTGAAACGATAAAAAATCAGCCGATTAGCAAAATTATACTCTTGGAAATTTGGTATATCCAAGAAAAATTCGTTACTTTGCACTCTGTTTTGTGGCTCATCCTGAAAGTCGTTAAAAATGATGCAATTAACGATGATATGAGACTGAGATGGCGGCCAACGAAGCAATACCAAGTTAATCAATAACAAAACAAGATAAATTTATAACAGCCATGTCAAAGATTTGTCAAATTACAGGCAAGAAAGCGATGGTAGGTAATAACGTATCGCACTCTAAGAGACGTACAAAACGTAAATTTAACGTTAACCTATTCTCTAAGAAGTTCTATTGGGTAGAACAAGAAATGTGGATTAGCCTCACTATTTCTGCTGCCGGTCTCCGCACCATCAATAAACTCGGTCTTAATGCAGCAATGATGCAAGCAGCCGAAAAGGGTTATTTAACTGAAAAGGATATTAAAATTTTAGAATTCTAAGAAGATGGCAAAGAAAGCTAAAGGTAATCGTGTACAAGTAATTCTTGAGTGCACAGAACACAAGGCAAGTGGTATGCCCGGTACTTCACGTTATATTACTACAAAAAACAGAAAAAATACCACTGAGAGATTGGAGCTTAAGAAATATAACCCAATTCTTAAGAAAGTAACCGTTCACAAAGAAATTAAATAATACATTAAGATATGGCAAAGAAAACCGTTGCATCACTTCAAAAAGGTGAAGGTCGTACCTATAGCAAGGTCATCAAAATGGAAAAATCTCCTAAGACCGGCGCTTATGTATTCAAAGAAGAAATGGTACCCAATGACGCTGTAAAAGAAGCGTTGAAATAAGATTTGATTTAAATTCAACTCTATACCGGTCAGCCTCATCAATTGATGAGGCTGATTTTTTATCCCCACCCTCCGAAATAAAATTGCAGATTACCAATTTATCCATTATGTTTACAAACAACTAATTTATCATAGTCATGCCCGAAATTTGCAGATTCTTTGGTATCATTATCAGCTTATATTGGAGAGATTACAATCCACCTCACATCCATTTTACATATGGGAACTATGAATGTACAATAAGCGTTATCGATAGAGTGGTAGATGGACAAGCTCCAGCTAAAGTAATAGCAAAAGTTAATGAATGGATAGATGTACACGAAGCAGAAATCCTCACACTATTGGAAAAAGCACAAAAAGGAGAACCATTGAACAAAATTGAGCCCTTAAAATAATCGCACTATGTTAAGAGTTATAGATGTTGACTATATTAAAGACTATCAGCTAAAGGTAACATTTAGCGATGGCATCACTAAAATTGTAGATTTACGCTCCTATTTAACCGGAGAAGTTTTTGGCGAGCTTATTGACTTGAACAAATTCATCCAATATGGCTTAACAAGAGTTACAATTGAGTGGGCTAATGGAGCTGATTTAGCCCCGGAATTCCTATACGAAATAGGCACTGTTGCATAAAAGCAGCTGCATCATAATGCAAATCGACCTTACCTCTTGGCAAGGTCGATTTTATTTCAAGTATTCCCGTGGGGAGTCGAACCCCAATCGTTGGAACCGGAATCCAATATTCTATCCATTGAACTACGGGAACATATAAATATCGTAAATCGTGTGCAAAATTAGTCGTTTTTTTGTAGTTTTGCAAATAGAACAATTACCGGCAAAATGACATGGATGTAAAGATTGAACAATCCTGGAAAGAACGCCTTTCCTCAGAATGGGACAAAGATTATTTTGTGCGACTCACCGATTTTGTACGCCAAGAGTATCGCACAAAACAAATATTTCCTCCGGCATCAAAAATTTTTGCCGCTTTTGACGCATGTCCATTCAATCAGGTAAAAGTCGTTATACTCGGTCAAGACCCCTATCATGATGTAGGCCAAGCCAATGGCTTGTGCTTCTCGGTTGCACCGGCCGTCCCCATGCCTCCATCTCTTGTCAACATATTCAAAGAGATACGCGATGATATAGGCACCCCCATTCCAGAGAATGGCGATCTTAGCCGTTGGGCCAAGCAAGGTGTGCTACTCCTCAATGCTACTCTCACTGTAGAGGCTCATCGTGCAGCATCACATCAAGGGCGTGGTTGGGAAGAGTTTACCGACGAGGTGATAATGCGTCTTGCCAACGATCGTCAGGGACTAGTGTTCATGCTTTGGGGTTCTTATGCTATCAAAAAAGGGGCATTTATCGATCGAAACAAGCATCTGGTACTCACATCTCCTCACCCATCACCTCTGAGTGCTTATCGTGGATTCTTGGGAAATAAACATTTCTCTAAAGCCAATCAATATCTCGCTTCACAAGGAAAGGAACAAATAAAATGGTAAAATATAGCTTAGAGGAGCGCATCAATCGCGCTCGACAATTACACAAAGAGGGATACAACTGTTCTCAATGTGTGTTTATGGTTTTTGATGACGTTCATGGAATGGACTCTGACGTTGCTGCACGAGTATCATCGGGATTTGGTGGTGGCGTGGGTGGTCAACGCCAAGTGTGTGGTACCATTTCGGGAATGACAATGGTACTTGGCATGACAAAATTCAGCCAACCCACCGACAAGCCTTCTTTGTATAAAACTGTGCAGGATTATAGTTCGGAATTTAAAGAATTGAATGGATCTATCGTGTGTGGTGAGCTACTGAAACCTGGTCGCAAACCATGCATGTTTCTCATCGAAGATGCTATCACAATCATTCACAACAAGCTATGATTTTTAACTAATGAATTACCGCCAGATAATATTATTCATCGCTTGCGTCTTTGCTTTTACTCTACATGCTCAAGAGGATACAATGACCGGCATATTTGCCCCGTCATTTCATTCTTTGCAGGTAAAGGTCGAAGGAAACGAATATGCTCCGCCGGTAATCATGCTCAATAGCGACGACCACATCGTCATCAATTTTGATGAGATAGCTGAAGACCAACGCTACATGAGATATTCACTCGTTCATTGCGATGCTCAATGGCGTCCATCAGGATTAGTAGATGCCGAATATATCGACGGTTTTAACCTTGGCGATGTAGAGCAATATGAATTCTCGCAAATGACAACAACTCACTACGTCAACTACACAATTGCTCTGCCCAACAACCAAGTGAGATTTACAATTTCGGGGAATTACCTGCTAAAAGTGTTCCCAGAGGATAATCCAGACGAAACACTACTACAAGCACGTTTCTCTGTGAGCGAAAACACGATGAAAGTGTCGGGCGGAGTTACATCTCGCACCGATATAGACTATAACGATCGTCATCAGCAACTATCAATTGTAGTCGATGCCGACAAGGTGAAAGTGCAAGACATGTTCAACGACCTCAAGCTCGTTGTCACACAAAATGGACGTGTAGATAATCAGGTTATCATCAGCAAGCCTCTACGCATTGCCGGGCGTATTGCCTATTATGAGCACCTTCAACCACTCATTTTCTCTGCAGGTAATGAATATCGCCGCATGGAAATTAATTCAACCTCATATCCCGGAATGGGCGTTGAGGAAATCAGCTATGCTCATCCTCTTTACCACATAATGTTGACTATTGACAAGCCAAGATATGCAAGTAGCTACACATATGATCAAACTCAATTTGGGCGATACAAAATACGCGAATATAACTCTGCTATGAGCAATATCGAGGCCGACTATGTTGTAGCACATTTTGCACTCGAAATGCCTGAGCTGATAAATACCGATATTTTCCTTGACGGAGATTTCACCTATCGCCGTTTTTCCCCGGAATCTCGCATGATATACAACCCAGCGACAAACTGTTATGAAAAAAATCTTCTACTAAAACAAGGAGCTTATAACTATCAATATCTTGCAGTGCCTACCGGCTCAATGCAAGGTAAAACATCAATCGTGGAAGGTAATTTTTATCAAACAATAAATGAGTATATAGTAATGGTTTATCATCGTCCTCCGGGAAGCCGATATGACCGACTTGTGGGAACTACATTTATATATTCAGGGCGTTAAACTATTGAGATTTTAATAAATTGGAAACTAAAGACGAAGAAACCATAATGTTACAAATTAAAGATACCCTTGTTTCGCTTGATCTCGCCGAGCAATTTTTCTTGTGTGATCTTGATAGCTGTCTCGGAGAGTGTTGTATTGAAGGTGATGCAGGTGCTCCCATCACAAAAGAGGAATATGAAAAACTGAAAGAGATACTCCCCATTGTGTGGGACGACCTCATGCCACAAGCGCAAGAGGAGATAAAAGCCAATGGTGTGGGATATATCGACGAAGAGGGAGACCTCGTTACATCAATCGTCAACAACCGCAATTGTGTGTTCACCTGCTATGCTCCCGGGGGAATGTGCCAATGTGCAATTGAAAAAGCCTATCGCGAAGGGCGCACCGATTTCTACAAGCCCATCTCTTGCCATCTCTACCCACTAAGACTCACTGAATACCCAACTTTCACAGCCATAAATTATCATCGTTGGAAAATATGCAAATGTGCAGAGATACTAGGTCGCAAAGAGGGAGTGAGAGTCTATCAGTTCTTGAAAGAGCCACTCATTAGACGTTTTGGCAAAGAATGGTATGACGAGCTGTGCCTCGCCTGCGAAGCCTACCTTGAAGAATATGGCAAATAAGAAACAAAAAAAATGTCGCTACCCCAAAAAGTTGTAGCGACATTTTCTTTAAAATTCCTATGAGAAAACTAATCTGTTACCGAAATAAGGTTGCCATCAAGGTCAAAGCGATATTCATCTTTAAACCACTCCGATGTTTCAATCTTTATATTTGATTGATTAAATTCAACCTCCTCTACTTTATTTAATAGATTGCGAGAGCTTAATTCTGTATAGATTTTTACAGGCAAAATCTCCTTAAGGATTGCTTGAGAGATCTTTTTATTTCCGGCTTCAAGCTTTAGCAATTTGCCTTTAGCATCAAATGCCATATCAACGCCATTTTTAAGTTCGATATCAAAATAGCCATTATCTTGTTCACACTCTCGAATATTTACCGATGCATAGTGTTTCTTAATAAAAGATTGTGCTTCAGCAGGGAGCTGAGACACATCAACATGGCGATCGGCTCTTGCAGTAAAACCAACTGCTAATACCAACGTCACAATAGCGACTAATCTTGAGAAATTTTTCATAAACATATATTACTTTAGGTTAATCAATAAAATAGACAACCCACAAACGCATATGGTTTAATCACGTTTGTGGGTTTTATTATTTATTAACTAAAATATCCGCTAAACTTTATTTGCGCGTTTGCGTTCTATTTCGTCAAGAATAATTTTGCGTAAACGCAAGTGGTTTGGAGTTACTTCTACATATTCATCCTCTTTGATATATTCGAGCGCTTCTTCAAGACTGAATACCACAGGAGGAATGATGCGAGCTTTGTCATCAGCACCCGATGCACGCATATTTGTCAATTTTTTTGACTTTGTAACATTGACAACAATATCATTATCCTTAGCGTTCTCTCCCACTACTTGACCGGCATAAACCTCCTCTTGTGGGAAGATAAAGAAACGACCACGATCTTGTAGTTTATCAATTGCATAGGCATAGGCAGTACCGGCTTCCATTGCTATCAAAGAGCCATTTGTGCGACGCTCGATGTCTCCTTTCCATGGTTGATATTCAAGGAAACGGTGAGCCATAATAGCTTCACCTGCCGATGCAGTCAACACATTGTTACGCAACCCAATGATACCACGAGATGGGATTTGGAATTCCATGTGTATGCGATCGTTTTGTGCATTCATTGTCAACATCTCACCTTTGCGGCGAGTTACCATATCGATAATTTTGCTTGAATATTCCTCAGTAACGTTGATTGTCAACAGTTCCACAGGCTCGCACTTGACCCCATCAATCTCCTTGATGATTACTTGTGGCTGTCCCACTTGCAACTCATACCCTTCACGACGCATTGTCTCAATCAACACCGACAAGTGCAACACACCGCGGCCAAACACTGTCCACACATCTTCATGGTCAGCCTTTGTTACGCGCAAAGCCAAGTTGCGGTCAAGTTCTTTTTCCAAACGATCAGCAATGTGGCGAGATGTTACAAACTTACCATCTTTACCAAAGAATGGACTATCATTGATTGTGAAAGTCATTGACATTGTAGGCTCATCAATTGCAATACGTGGCAATACCTCTGGATTAGTTACATCGGCTACAGTATCACCAATTTCAAATCCATCAATACCAACGAGCGCACAGATATCACCACTTTTAACACTTGACACCTTTTTACGTCCCATTCCCTCAAACGTGTGCAACTCTTTGATGCGTTGCTTAACGATTGAGCCGTCTTTCTTGCAAAGAGCGATTTCCATCCCTTCACGCAATTCACCACGATGCACGCGACCGATAGCGATGCGCCCCACATAAGATGAATAGTCAAGTGATGTAATCAACATTTGTGCATCACCCTCTAGAGTTTTAGGCTCAGGAATATATTCAATAATAGCATCAAGCAGAGCAAGAATGTTATCAGTGGGCTTTTGCCAATCGGTACTCATCCAGCCTTGTTTAGCCGAGCCAAATATTGTAGGGAAATCAAGTTGGTCTTCAGTAGCTTCAAGATTAAACATCAAGTCAAATACCATTTCTTGTACCTCATCAGGACGGCAATTAGGTTTATCCACCTTATTAACGACAACGACAGGTTTCAACCCCATTTGGATAGCCTTTTGAAGCACAAAACGTGTTTGAGGCATTGGCCCTTCAAAAGCATCTACCAAAAGGAGACAACCATCAGCCATGTTCAACACGCGCTCCACCTCACCACCAAAATCGGCGTGCCCCGGAGTGTCAATGATGTTTATCTTATAATCTTTATATGTGATAGAAACGTTTTTTGAAAGAATTGTAATCCCACGTTCACGTTCCAAGTCATTATTATCGAGAATTAGCTCACCTGCATTTTGGTTTTCGCGGAAAAGGTTTCCAGCGAGCAACATTTTATCAACGATTGTAGTTTTACCGTGGTCAACGTGAGCTATAATAGCGATGTTTCTAATCTTCTGCATACTGATATCTATTTTCAGGGTGCAAAGTTACAAAATAATCACCAAGCTATAAACAAAGACACGCACATAAATACTATGTGCGTGTCAATTTTATAAAGAAATTTCAGATTATCCGTGCTGATATAGATAACGCTTAATAGAACGTTTAGGTGTTTTCTCAAATTCTTCGTGATGAACTTTCACTTTCTTAATTTGAGAATAGGCCGGTAATTCCTTATTTAAGACATCAATATTGTCTTGCATCATCTGTTCGAGACTTGCCATGCTGATACCTTGGGTAGTAGCGTTCTCAATATCGGGATAAACAAGAGCCACAAGTTTATTGTCCTCATCAATAACGATTGACTCGCAAACGTAAGGCATATTATTGAGTTTTTGCTCGATCTCTTCAGGATAGATATTTTGTCCCGACGGACCAAGAATCATGTTCTTGTCTCGACCACGAATGTAAATAAATCCGTCTTCATCCATTTGACATATATCACCTGTGCTCATCCAGCCATCCTTAAAGATAGCATCGGTTGCTTCTTGGTTTTTATAATATCCTTGCATCACATTTGCACCACGCACCCATAGCACACCAGGGATATTGTAAGGATCGGCAGAGTCGATATACACCTCCATGCGGTCAACCACGCGTCCACACGAGCCTTCGCGATTCTCGTCCCATGGGGCATAAGAAATCAATGGGGCACATTCTGTCATTCCATATCCTACTGTATAGGGGAAACCTATACGTTTCAAAAACGCTTCAACTTCCTTATTCAACGCTGCTCCACCAATGATAATTTGAACGAGATTGCCTCCAAATGTTTCCTGCAATTTCTCCTTTACTTTACCCAACAATGTGTCGTCAACAAATGGAATACACAACAACATTTTCATCAATGGTTTTTCCAACATTGGGAACACCTTTGTCTTGATTATCTTTTCAAGGATTAGAGGTACTGAAATGATAATCTTTGGTTTCACTGAAGCAAATGCCTCCATGATAACACGTGGTGATGGTATTCTTGTCAAGAAGTTGACATGACAACCTTTGGCAAACGAATGTAACAATTCGATAGCCAAACCATACATGTGAGCTAATGGCAACATACACACAATGCCATCACCCGGATGCAAATAGTGCAAGTGTTGAACAGCAAATTGGACATTTGACCACACATTACCATATGACAACATTACACCTTTAGAGAACCCAGTCGAGCCTGATGTGTAGTTAATCAACATTAATTCATCAACTTTATCTTCATAGTATACAACATCTTCAGCCGTAAATCTTTCAGGATAACGTTTACCAAAATATTCATTCAAGTGAGCACGTGCGTCGGCAAACTCCGGTTTGCGAGATATCAATTGAGAGAAATCTTTTATTTTCAATGCACCTTCAACATTGGGAATCAACGCCGGGTCAAGATTTTCCCAAATACTATCGTCAACAAAAAGGATGCGAGCCTCACTATGATTTACCAAGTGGTGAATATTGTCAGCCTTAAACTCGTGCAAAATAGGAACAGCAACTGCGCCATAAGTAACTGTTGCAAGGAACGCAACAGCCCATTGAGAAGAGTTGCGACCACACAAAGCAATTCGATCGCCCGGCTTTATTCCACAATGTTCATACAAAAGATGCAATTTAGCAATCTTGCGTGCCACATCTTTATATTGGAATGTTGCTCCGTTAAAATCGGTCAACGCCGGAGTCTCCCAATTACTTCTAATTGAATTTTGAAATAGTTTATTTAAACTTTGTTCCATGTTAAATCAGTTTTAAATGATAACAAATTTAAGCATTAAGTGATAACAAAAATAGCTATTTTTAGCTATACAACAAAGTTTAAGCGAAATATTTATCAATTATGCGAATTTTTGTGCGTACATTTGCAATCAGTAATACACTAATAATTAAACACAAAGAGATGAAAAAAAATTTACTTTATGCAGTTGCAGCTCTTTCAGTTGCAGCATGTACTACAGTTCCTAACACTGATTATACCGTTGAGTTCAACACAAAAGCTGAGGACGAAGGTAAGATGGTATATGTTATGGACTATGACGATGGCGAAGTAAAACTTGACAGCGCAATCGTTGAAAATGGCAAAGCCGTATTTGCAGGAAAAATCGAAGAACCTCGCATGGCTCGCTTGCTCATCAGCGGTAAACGTGGTCCAATGTTTATTCTTGAAGCAGGCAACATCACTATCGACAGCCTTGGCACAGCTTCAGGCTCTGTCCTTAACGATGCTTTTGAAGCTTTCAGTGCAGCATCTGACTCATTGCGTCAAGAATACATGAAAGTAGCAAAAGACACTACAGCAAAAGCGCAAATGGAAGCAATCATTAAAGCCTATGAAGAACTTGACTCTACAACTTGTGCCAACAATCAAGGTAACCCCATAGGTTATTACCTATTCATCCAAAAGGCTTATGAATTTGAACCAGCTGAACTTGATTCAGTTATTGCTGCTGACTCTACCCTATTGAAATACAAACGTGTTCAAAAACTTGTTGACGCAGCTAAATGCAAAAAAGCAACATCTCCAGGCAACAAGTTTACTGACTTTGAAATCACTCACGAAGGTGCTACTAAAAAACTTAGCGACTACGCAGGTAAAGGCAACTATACAATCGTTGATTTCTGGGCTAGCTGGTGTGGACCATGTATCCGCGAAACTGCTACTCTTAAGGAAATCTACAAAAAATGGAATGGCAAAGGTCTTGACATCGTAGGTGTTGCTGTGTGGGACGAACCTCAAAACACAGTTGAAGCTATCGAAAAGCACAAACTACCTTGGAACCACATTATCAACGGACAAAACATTCCTACTGACCTTTACGGCATTTCAGGTATTCCTTGTATCGTAATTATCAATCCTGAAGGTGAAATCGTTGGTCGCGATGTGCGTGGTGAAGATTTGAAGAAATTTATCGACGAAAAATTAACTGATTTCAAGAAATAATAAATCTCATCACTCGACGTGCTACAACGCTTGCGAGAATTGCACCAACGGCATCAGCAATAAAATCCCACAAATCGCTACCGCGATGGATAAAGTCTGTCCCCTGTGCAAGTTCTATAAATCCACCAAGTAGCACAACGATTACTAATAACAAGAATATTACAGAGAGTGGCAACTGGTGTTGTCGCTCTCTTCTTGTATAATCAAATGCAAAAGTCAAATACACTCCTGCCATCATCGCGACATGAACCAATTTATCAAAATTCAAAAACGGCTCTTCCATTGGAGGTAATGGCTGTGGCACTAACGTCAGATAGAATAATAACATCAGTACAATTACACTTGGCAAATATGGCGGTAGTTTCAACAAAAATTGCTTCATCGGATTAAATAATTTATGACAAAAGTACTATAAAACAACAAAATAATAAGCACATTGGCATCATCTTGTTCACTTTTTCGCTAATTTTGTATCCCAAATAAATAAACCAATCAAAAATGTCATCTAAAGCTCAATTTAGTACAAAAATAGGACTTATTGCTGCCACCGTTGGATCGGCAGTTGGCTTAGGCAGTGTGTGGCGTTTCCCATCTGAGGTACAAGCCAATGGTGGTGCCGCGTTTCTTCTAATTTATATCGCATGCGTATTCTTGTTAGGCATACCTGTGATGCTTGCCGAATTTTCAATTGGTCGAGGCGGAGGATCTGATGCCGTTGGCTCATTCCGTAACCTTGCCCCCGGCAAAAAATGGTGGTTTGCCGGGGCATTAGCAATACTCACTTCTTATCTCATTCTGTGCTACTACATGGTAGTTGCAGGGTGGACCTTTGAGTATATGTGGGAATCAATCACAGAACACCTTTACCAGCCAATAGAGAATGTTGATGGATATAGTAGTCAATTTTCTGTGCGCATGCAAGAATATATCAGCGACGATATAAACCCACTAATCCACACATTTGTAGTGATAGGGATAAATCTTGGCATACTACTATTTGGGGTACAAAAAGGGATTGAACGCATCTCTAACATTTTAATGCCTATGCTTTTTGTCTTGTTGCTTGCGTTCTGTTTTGTATCACTATCGCTACCCAAAGCCGACGAAGGTCTGAAATTCTTCCTCAACCCCGATTTTAGCGCAATAACACCATCAGTTGTCATTCGCGCATTGGGACAAGCATTTTTCTCGTTAAGCCTCGGAATGGGCGTGCTCATCACCTATGCATCATACTTTCCTAAAGACACACGACTCATAAAGACATCATTTACAGTATCATCAAGTGTGATTTTTGTAGCATTTATGATGGGGATTATCATCTTCCCGGCAGTAACCTCATTTGGGCTACAAGATGCTACACTCAATGGTCCCACACTTGTTTTTGCCACACTCCCCGAAGTCTTTGCTCAACTACCCTATTCTCAAGTGTGGTCAGCATTATTCTTTTTGTTCCTAACTGTTGCCGCAATAACATCAACAATATCAATAGCCGAAGTTTCTATTGCATTTATGCAAGATCGTTGCAAAATGTCTCGTAAGGCAGCATGCCTTACTATGCTCCTTCCTCTTTTCGTGCTTAGTACAGCATGTTCTTTGGCGCAAGGCTCGTGGTCAGACATCAAATTGTTTGGAATGAACATATTTGATCTCTTAGACTACGTAACAGCCAACATAATGCTACCGATAGGTTCAATATTGCTGTGCGTATATGTAGGATGGTTTGCGCCTAAAAAATTCTTAAACAACGAGCTTACCAACTACGGAGCAATCACCGCTCGCACATTCCAAATTGTTGTATTTATAATCCGATTTATAGCGCCGGTGTTGATTGCAAGCATACTCATCTCTTCATTCTTAAATGACTAAAAATTTTACTGCAGGAGAACGACGTGGCATGATTGCATTGTTGCTCATTTTGGCAGCAATAATCACAACATTGCACTTTTCAAACACTCAAAGCCAAGAAGATACATTGCCATTGACTGATTCCATATCAGCCAATATGCAACACATCAGCAGTGACACCGCAAGAGAGACAAAACCTACAAAGAAAAACAAAAAATATAAACCGAAAAAACTGACACCCACACGCGATCCGCTATCGCAACCGGTGCCTTATGAAACAAGATAACGACCAATGAACGAAAATAACAATAGAGCACAATTTACAACCCGCCTTGGAGTAATAGCCACGACCGTTGGCTCGGCAGTAGGACTTGGAAACATTTGGCGTTTCCCCTATGAAGCAGGGACTCATGGCGGAGGAGCATTCCTCTTTACCTATCTTTGTTTTATATTCCTTTTTGGAATACCCATTCTATGCGCCGAATTCATGATTGGGAGACAAACGCGTAGCAATATCTTCGGCGCGTTTCGCAAACTTCGTTCATCGGGGCAATGGCATTGGGTGGGCTACATTGGGATCGGTGCTTCATTGATGATTTTAAGTTTCTACTCAGTTGTTGCCGGGTGGACCCTTGAATACCTCTACCAATCAATCACCGGAGCATTAAATTTCTCTTCGGCTGAAGAATTCCACAAGCAATTTTCCACCTTCAGTACTGGGAATTGGCGACCACTCATGTGGACGATCATATTTCTTCTTCTCAATTTCATTATTGTAATTCGTGGCGTACAAAAGGGGATTGAGCGCATGTCAAACATCATGATGCCATGCTTGTTCCTCATTCTCATTATCTTCTGCATAAACTCATTATTGATGCCGGGAGCTATTGATGGATTAAAATTCCTTTTCACACCTGACTTTTCAAAAATAAACTCATCGGTAATGATTGGAGCAATGGGACAGGCATTTTTCTCATTAAGTCTGGGATTAGGCACAATGTTGACCTATGGCTCATATTTCAGCAATAGGACACGTATTGTGCGTAGTGCAACAACAACCGCATTGCTCGACACCTCAGTCGCCATTCTTGCCGGTGTCATTATATTCCCAGCTGTATTTACCTTTGGTGTATCTCCGGAGCAAGGACCGACATTAGTATTTGAGATACTTCCCAACATCTTCAACCAACTACCCGGTAGCATCATTTGGTCGTCGCTCTTTTTCTTCCTATTGTTCATAGCATCACTATCTTCAACTATCTCGATGAGCGAGGTTTCAATCGCCTTTTTCACCGAAGAGAAAAAAATGAGTCGCAAAAAGGCAACATGGCTCAACACCGGCATTGCACTTATTTTCGGCTCGATATGCGCACTCTCGTTTGGCAGTTTGAGTGGAATGACTATCTTTGGACACACAATTTTTTCTCTCTTTGATTATGTTTCATCCAACATACTGCTCCCCGCAGGAGGGATGTTCATTGCATTTTTTGCAGGCTGGCTACTCGACCGCAACATCATCAAAAGCCAACTTACCAACGATGGCGATGTAAAAGTCCACGTAATGAAAATCATAATCTTCAGTTTGAAATACATTGCCCCCATAGGCATACTCCTCGTATTCCTTTCCTCTCTTAAACTGATATAAGATAAATAGATAAGTCGTCCGAGAGGGCATCGGGGGTAATGAAGCGACCATGAACGGGGCTGTAGTAGCGGGCCACGTTGTCATACAACAAGCTGCCGTTCAGGCTCAGATACTGCTTGCCGGTGTGCAGGCGGTCGGTTATCGGCTCTTGCTCCATTCGGCTGAACGGCACCCCCGAGGGGTAGTAGTTCATCGTCTGCAACAACATCCCTGCAGTGTCAACCACCGCCCGTGTACTGCACAAGTAGTCGCAATAATGGCGGATGCCGGCGGTAGCTGACGCCACCGACAACACAATCATTAGTATTATCGACATTATTACGCGCATAGGACAAACATTCTATTTCATTTAAGTTCGTATCTGATTTACAACATGCTTGGTATTTATATAAATATATTATTAAAACACATGGCGAAACGTACTTTATAGCACTTTTATTTGCATAATCGTCTAAGGAGTCTTATATATTTTCACGTTATTCAACATACGTTCATAGTCTTTTAAATGCTCTTCTGAGACGAGTTCATATGTAATATTGATTCTCCATTTAAAATAATTATCTTCTCTAAAATATTTTTTTTGATTTTGTTCCATATAATAACCTCGCCTTATAAGAATATCCTCTCCCAGAATAAATTCATCTGTTACAACTTTATCGTTAAGATCTATCAAAGGTAAATTCACCATTACTCCATAATGTATAGTAATAACCGATATATCTAAAAAATTGCAATCATTATAGCATGTATACCATTCAAAACATCCCTCTTCGTATGAAAGCATTCCTATCTTGCTTGGTGATGGATGTTGTATAATAATTGTATTATTAGGGACATATATTGTGTCTGTAGTTATAGATGGAACACAATCTGCACTATACGCTTGACCAAAGCATATACACATAATCAACATTAAAAATAGATAATATTTAACGGTTTTCATAATTTTTCAATGCCTGTTGTACTACTAATTTAATTTGTTTTTCTAATTCTATATTTGTAGGTATTTTTATAGAGGTATATGATGGGACATTAAATTCATAATCCCATTCTACTTTTGTCTTTTGGATAAATGTATGACTTGATTTTAATACATCTCTTGTCAATTCATAAAAATAGGCATGTCCGTATGCTTCATGTGCCGTTGTTAAAACTTGTTGTTTCTCTCTTAAAATACTCCCTACTATAATATGCACATTTCCGTCTGGGGATGGATTCATTGTAGCTCCTGGCATTTCTGTTACACCACGATAATTTGATGTTTCAGATATTTCACGAAACGCCTCTCCTAAATCATCTGTATTTTGCACACGAAACATATAATTTATCTCACTATTTGCTAATGCTTTAAGTGCAGTAAAGTTTTCCGACATACTTGCCGATTTATTTAGTAAGTCAACATCAATCATTCCTTGTTCGTTAAAACTTATAAAATTAGCTCCTTCAGGACTTAATGTATTTATTATATTTTGTTGAGATGTTACGTCAGCAATAACAAACATTCCGGTTGGATCGATGATGGATAATGGGTTGTTGGCGCAATGGGAGTAGTGGGAAATGTGGGGATAGTCGCCCGAGAGGGCATCGCGCGAGATGAAGCCACCGGCGAGGATATCCAAGAAGCGGGCGTTGTTGTCGTAGTAGCCCAGTCCGTTCATGTCAAGGAACGGCTCGGTAGTGTTTCCGTTGTCGGGCTCTATCGTCATCACATAATTCCACCTCGCACTCTGACCATACCCGGCTATCGAAAATACCGACAGCAGAATTGCTAATATCAGTGTTTTTATGTACCGACCGTTTCCCATAACATCTTTACATTTCGCAAAAAGGATAGACTTATAATATTATAATCAGGGATACTATAAGTGTTACTTCAATAAGCAATAAAAAATCATGCCTAATTAATTTATGTATTATTATATGATTTAATATAACATATAATAAATACATAAGAATAGTTATGACTCTTATAGTTATACCTCCTAATGGCCATGAACAATCAGCTTGTGATGTTTTTAAATACCATAATATATATGTAAAGCCTCCAATTAAATATAAACTACACAATGAGTATTTAATATAATACCGCCAATTCTTTTTGAATTTCCATGCTGAGATTTTTAATAACAACCGGATATTTTTTTTATCTAATTCCATCTTAGTAGTTATTATGTTTTATATATTCTCCATTTGGATTAGCATTTATAATTGATTCAAATGAAGAACTCGGATATACGTCAAAATTAGGTTTTACAATTTTATATCCAGATTCGCCTAAATATTTATTAGCAGGAATAGATATAGTTTCATATTTAGATTCTGCGACAGGAATATTTGCATCAAACATAACCTTTTGAACTGCTGTTGCACAATTATTTCCTAATAACTTATACTCTGTTTTAGATATTTGTATAAAACTATTTCTCATTATTTCATCTTGTTCTGGTGTAGTTTTAATATGATAACCTTCTGAAAATCCATAATTATTAATATTTCTATTCTGTTTTCCTGCTTCTCCTTGTGTTTCGTTATATTCTGAATCAAAAAAATCAATAGGAGAATCCCAACTTCCAACTCCTACATCATTAAATGGTCTTCCGCCCTTAAATTCCCCTGATAGATATACATTATTACCATTTATGGAATAATATTGCCATTTATGATCCTCATTTTGTATAAGCATTGCTAAATGTTGATGTTTTATATCATTCCCATAATTTAATACAACAATATCATTTCCTGTTGGATCGATGATAGACAATGGGTTGTTGGCGCAATGGGCATAGTGGGAGATGTGGGGGTAAGTGCTTGAGAGGGCGTCAGGAGTAATGAAGCGACCATGAACGGGGCTGTAGTAGCGGGCCACGTTGTCATACAACAAGCTGCCGTTCAGGCTCAGATACTGCTTGCCGGTGTGCAAGCGGTCATCGATTATCTCGCCTTTGCCTCCCTTGATGGGGATACCGGTCGATAGGTAATCGACTGTCTGCTCTACCTCCCCGTCAGTGTTGACCACTGCCCGCGTACTGCCCAAATAATCGCAATAATGGTGGATGCCGGCGGTAGCTGATGCCACCGACAGTACAATCATTAATATTACCGACATTATTGCACGCATGAGATTCTATATCGTTGACTAATTTTATTTGAATATAATTTCGATTGGCTCGAATCTCAGACCGGTTATGCCATTATCCTCTATCATTGTTTTTAATTTTTCACTCGCAATACCATAAAAAATATTTAATTTAGGAATTATAAAATAATCTAATGTTTTATCAAATCCTTCTTTCAAAGTTATTGTTTGGGGATAAATTAGACCTTTATTGTTTTGTTGCCAATATTCTTCATATGCAGAAAATGAACTTAATCCGGTTACATAAACATTCTGTTTTTCCACCAGGTTAATTTCATGTCTAAATATTGTTCCTGGGAAATATATATAATCCAAAATATCAATAAATGAACATAGATAATAATAATCCAAGATTTGTGTAAATATCTTTCGCTGTTTTATATATAATTGTGCTTTATAAAACTCACTATCACCTAAATTACAGACAGAAAATACTTCTTTTGCTTCGTTATCCATGTGCAACATAGGTATAGTAGTGGAAACTATGTTGGTAAGTTTTGCTCGTCCTGATAAAATAAACCCTCCTAAATTTGGCATAAAATCAGGTCTTTCATTTTTCTGAATTCGTTTAAAAAATGAATAAATCCCATTAGCATCATCACATTCTTTTTTATATTCCTTAGTGAATTTCCACGCTTGAGGGAAATCAGTTCCTATTATTTTAGAATTATTTTCTCTTTTGATTATAAAATACATAATATTAAATTTATTATTTATATAAATCATTAATTTTTATATTCGGTTTTGTCTCGATTTCTGTTCGCACATTATCAATAACGTTATGCAATCGTTATGATGCTTTCCTTTTGTGTGCAACATGTTAACAATAGTGCGCCTATATTAAGTATTTTCCTAATCATATCTTTATCGTATTATAAAATCATATCCGTTTCATACTATAATAGGTTGATTATTCTTCTTTCTCTGGAAAATCTTGCAAGAAATACCCTATTGAATCCCATTCAACATCTGACTCAATTTGATATTCAAATTCTCTTTCTTGTTCTTTATTCGCTATAACTCGATCCAAATATTCAATGGTGATATCCGGATTATTGAGCATCCAAATCATCTGACAAGTTCCGGCATGAGTTATTCGTGCAACGAATAAAGCATTGGGGTGATTCATATCATTTTTTATTGCTTTATCCACTCGTTCTACATAATCCCTCATTACAGAAAACTCCTCTGATGTAGGCCAACGATTATCATCCACATCTTCATAATCAAAAAATATAGAACAATAATATCCAAAAACTTGCTTTAATATAGCATCGTCTCGCCTATGTCTTAATGATGAATTTATAACCATTAACACCATTTGCCCATCCTTATCTTTACTCTCTGCTAAATAAAAGGATTCCTCTGGCAATATAATTTTCGCTTGTTCTTTCTGAGGTTCCATAATATATCAATCCGAATAATATTTCCTAATAAGTTTTTTTATATTGCTTACATAATCAGGAGTTATTCCATATAATTTCAATGACTTATAGCGATATGTAATTTTATCTCCTTTTGGATTTATCATAATCATTTTATCGGGATATAAACTTATTTGATAAACAGAAATCATCTTTTCCTTATCATCAATATATGTTGCCTTACTTAAATCGTACCTGTTTTGTACTGATTTTATCTCGCTCAAGATTATATTTAAATCATCTTTATATGGGATGAATTTTTGATCTTCGTCTCTAAATATTTCAACTATTTTCCCGGGAGTAATTAATTCTATACTCAATATCTTATGTTCAATATCTTTTTGTGGACTTTCTAAGAAATAGTACAAACACATTATTGTATCATTAGATATATATCGAATATATTCATGTGGAGTCTCAGGACCATCTATACATAAACAATTCAAATCTGGATGTCCGAAATTATTAAAAGCGCACGAAATGACATTTTTCCAATACTTACCCTCCTTTACATAAACAATTGCGCTATCAATATTATTGGAAATTCGTGTAGTAATTTTTTGTCCCTCTTTTTTGACATATACAAATGGTGTATCAACTGCAACACCTTCGCCTCTCATCTTAAATTCATTGAATGTCTGATATTTTTTATAGCCTTGCAACAACAAAGTCTTTTCCGTGCGACTTTGCGCTGGCATCTCATTACAAATAAACATAGCTAAAAATATTAATAGTATCAATCTAATAGTTTTCATATCATCTTTATTAATTTTCAAGATCCCACATTAGCGAGCCATCTTTTGTTAATCTAAAATTATATATTTCTGTTGACCTATCTCCTTTTATGGAAATTTTGAAATCATTTTGTATTTCAACATTTAATAGACCATCTATTATGCTTGTTTTTATTTTTGTCAAATCAGAACTTCCGTCAAATTTATATCCTCCTCGCATATTATGTCCTGAACCTATGACTATTGAAGAGGTTTGTTCTGAAAAATTCTCTAATAAATTAGAGCCAGATTCGCCTGCTGCAGACTGACAACTATATAAAAAGACATTTTTCTCACTTAATCCATGCTTTAATGTGCTAACATCAGTTTTAGATGTTATAGCGGTGTTCCCAATATTAAATTGACCTTCTGTCCCGTGAGATAATAATACATATGTTGTTACTGATGTCTCAATAGCATTAATTGCCGACAATGCCAAACTAAAATCAGACAAATCGTCAACAATAACAATTGGGATATTATTGTTTTTTGCAGTATTAACAGACAATCCTAATCCTGTGCTATTCATCCTTTTATCTTCATCTTTATAATCTGTACGAACAACCATTACAACACCATAATTTGTATTATCCGCAATTTCATCGATATTAAACATTCCGGTTGGATCGATGATGGATAATGGGTTGTTGGCGCAATGGGAGTAGTGGGAAATGTGGGGATAGTCGCCCGAGAGGGCATCGGGGGTAATGAAGCGGCCATGAACGGGGCTGTAGTAGCGGGCCACGTTGTCATACAACAAGCTGCCGTTCAGGCTCAGATACTGCTTACCGGTGTGCAAGCGGTCGTCGATGATTTCTCCTTTTCCTCCTTTGATGGGGATGCCGGTCGACAGGTAATCGACTGTCTGCTCGACCTCGCCGTCATAGTTGACTATCGCACGGATACTACCCAAGTAATCGCGCACATAGTAATGAAATGTTGCGACTCCTCGATAATATTCAAAATAGCCATCTTCGGTATAGAATCGGGTGGGTGCATTATTCTCTCTGACGGAGTTCCCGACATAGTAACGATATATGGTCTTGTAGGCAGGTTGTTCGACATAAACGGTATCGCCGTTGGCATCTATCTGCATAACGGTCTTCATGTAACGGATGCGGCGATAGTCGCTGTGTTTGCTCCCGTCGCTGTGATAGGTGTTGACCAATCTCTCGGCATTGGTCATGAGGATTTCTCGAGGGAGGTCGTTGGGGTAATAGCTGATTTCCCATATCCCTTGTGAACGGTCGCTAAGCAAACGTCCTTTGCTATCATACGTCAAGGTGTCCAATAAGCTGGAACTGTTATATTGGGGAATTTCACCTAAATAGCTATCATAATCGGCATCATCTACTACGTATATCAATTGATTTCCAGTGTATCCTAAATATACATCATCATACAACTCACCGGAAGAGCCTCGACGTATGCGGGTGATATTTCCGTTTAAGTCATATTCATAAGACTCGTTCATGCGCAACGAGTCGCTGTCGTCGATCTCTGTGATTTGTCCTGATTGGTCATAATAAATCTTTCGATAATGCCACTCCGGAATGGTGTCGACATAGCGTGTCTCTTGGATTGCCGATAGACTCCCATCATAGCGAGCTTGTGCTCCTTCAACACTCGGGCTTTCATATTCGAGCATCTGGGAAAAGCTCGGAGATGTGTGGCTCGTCTGACGGTTGCGAATGTCATATCCATATTCCGACCTGTGCTTGCTGATTCCGGAGCGAATTACCCGTCCATGGTCATCATAAGTAAGGTAGTTGTAACAGGCGGAGCCGGTACCATAACGATGACTACGAGAAACTAAACGATCTCTGAAGTCATAACCATAGGTGCTTTCTATTGTATGTGTCTCATAAGCTTCCTGCTCAGCCAATCGTTGATACAAGTTGGTGCGTGAAACTGGGTTGTTTCTGAAATCATATCGTGTAAATGTGGCATAAAGATAATCCTGGCCCCATAAATCACGTTTGGCATACAAGACTTCGTTCCCTTTTTCATCTTTGACATGGAGTGTTACATAGATGTTGCCGGTATAATCGGTAACGGCTTCGCCGGTAAGATACCCTTGGGCCGATAATGTTGTACAATCTCGATAGCGACTATCGGTGGGTATCGAGACATAATCTTCCCAATGGCTGTAGTCATCATAATAGTAGGCTCGATCGGCGGTAAAGTTTGCCGGTCCGCAACTATTGGTGTACATCAATTGATATTCCATCCCAAGGGAAGGTGTATAAGTCTCCTCCATAAGTTTATCGCCCCACTCGCTTTGCAAGCCGGCACGTGTCTCGCCGGTGAGGATGGCGCGCCCCTCTACTGCAAGACGATGATGATGGTCATATTTCGTTACTCGCCATTCTGAATTAAGTCGTTGTTCGCCATCCTGACTAAATACCACTCTGTTTAGTTTGTCATAAACATAATAGACTGTTGCCACTCCGGGGAGTTTGCGCTCTATACATCGTCCGCGATCATCATAAACATATTTATAGCACAGATTATTTATATCGGTTTCCGATATCTGACCTTGAACGCTCATGCGTGTAGATACTTGCGGACTTAACACATAGCGCAACAAACCGTAAATGTCATACACCCAATAGGTATCTGCCGTGGTTGCTCCTTGGAGACGTCGTTGAAGGAGTTTGCGACCGCCTTTGTCGGTAAACTCAAGGGTGATATCTCCGTTTTCATCTTCTGTCTCGGTTACGCGAAGGGTGCCACTGTTGTACTTCCCTTTATTCACAAGTTGACCTGTGGCATTTACATCATACAGAACACATCCATAGGTCACACTTTGATCATTATATCGATAGCGTACTTCTTGAGTGCGATTTCCGCTGTGCCACGCCTCGCCCGGTCCGACCTCGCGGGTTATGCGCTCGGGATTTATCACATCATATTCTGTTTCGCGATAAGCATAGCTGTCGCCATAATAGTCTTGAGACAGCGTAGGCAGATAGCCTGAAGGCATACGACCATCATTATTTGACGTCAATATCGGAAGGTACTGACAACTGACGCGTCCGCGATGGTCATATGTGCGGTAATCACACATATCCATATAATCTCCGGAACTCCCTACCGATACATGCGATGTCAAACGCCCCAAGCCATCATAATAATCGACATCTACTACCGATACATCATAAAATGCGCCCGGTGTGGAGGTGCTCCCTGACAAGGGACTCACACGCATCACATAATTATATTCCGAACTCTGACTATATACCGTTATTCCCGATATAGCCAAAAGAATCAGTATAATCGTTTTTATGTATAGACCTTTTCCCATTATGATTTCCGTTTTGCAATTTAATGATTATTCTCCGATTCTCCTATATCATTACCATTATTTCTTTACAAACTTGAAAGAGTATCGTTTTTCTCCTATGACACAAATCAAGAGGTAATCTCCCGGAACTAATTCAGCAGTAGAACATTCTATTGAGCCTGAACTATCAAGATTAGATATAGTTTTTTGCCACATCAATACTCCTGAAGGAGAAAAAATACTTATTTCAAGATCATTTCCGTTTGTCATATAATAGCTTAGGGTTGTTGATTGGCTCACTACTCGAGGATACAACTCACACCATTCTCCTCTGATTGTCTCTTGCTCAATAACACTATTTGTTGATGAAGCTCTATTTTTAGAAAGATCGCTCCCTAACGATTTTATTTGCGCTATTGATTTTGATTGTGGCATACCATCAAATAAACAATCAAATGCCTCCTCATTTTCCTTTTGACGCAAAGAATCATTTACCAAATCTTCATTAAGATCATATTTTTGAGATGCGATAGAATGATAATATACTACATTTATTGAATCTATTGCAATTCCTTTACAATAGGAAATTATTTTTCTATTCTCTATTATAGGATAACGATAACCTCGAGCATACCACTTTAATATCTCGAGTTTTCCGGTTATGCTATCATTATGCAACCATGTATTTATCGTATCATTACTTAACATTGTTGAGTCTTTTGTTTCGGCCAATGATATTGAAAAATCTTTAGTTATTGTTATGGCTCCAATACTTGTCTCTTTTAATAACAAAACATGTCTTAATGAATCCATTTCCGGGGTTATCATCCGCCCTCTTCCTACTATTTCTATCGTCGTTTTTCCTACATGTCGCACATACTTGGATAAATCCATTCTCCCTTCTCCCCAAAAACAACCATCAATCCGAGTTCCTAATTTCATTGGGAAACTCATTATAGGTTTATGTCTATAAAATTTCATAAGTTTCCCGGATGATGCCTGACGATAAAGTGATATCGTATCCCGTGTTATTGAATAAAATCGTTGCTCCCGATTTTCTACTTCTACTATCATTGTATCTGCTCGAGAAACATAACGAGTCTCGACTTGCGCAGGCGTGATTTTTGTTGTTGAGAAATCCCATAAACAATTATCTCCCACATAAATCTTACTGTTAAACGACTGCAATTCTTGTCTAAGGAATCTGTCTCCACTACGAGGAAAATTCAATTCCTTTGTCAGCATAAAGTCTGATGCAGATGCTAATTCCATAGCTCCTACTATAATCGTTATCAATATTATAAATCTATGTTTCATATCTCTTTTATTTTATTTGGCATAATTATAAATATACTGATGTATAAAATAATTATTATAGTCTTTAACTTGATTTAATCGCCCAAAAGTGTCATAATTATACTTTGTTACCACTCCTCGCGAATCGGTTAATGATGTAACTCCGACCAACCAATGATATGTCATTGTTACAACATCATTTTCAGGGAACAATAATCTTATGGCGTTTAATTCATTTTCGGTTATGTCACACCTATTTGACAATATAGCGGGTGTTAATGCTGATGGCAATTGAGACACCATTTCATCATAACCGATATTTTTAATTTCCACAACAGGATGGCTTCCTTGATAACTCCACAAATATGATGCAAGTGGGATGCCATTATAGGATATTTCTATAATATTTCCATCATTATCATACCTAAATGAATATTCGGGAATGTTTATTTTTTCTAATAATGCTTGAGAAGTTTCACAACTGTTTCCAAGTAAAAAACGAGACTCGACATTAACCCCAAATGGTATCTTATATGTACTCTTCAATCGATTATTTTCGTCATATTCCATCCTAATTGCCTTAATTATCTTTCCGTTACACACTGTTACCTCTGTCTCCGGTAATGAAACAAATCCATAATTATTAACATATAAATATGTATAATAGGTCGTTTCCGTTTCTCCTTTGGAATTTTTGATTGTTTTACTACTCACCGAATTACTAATCGGGCTATCACTATAGCCTGAATTAAAATAAGCATATCTTATCGTATCGCTAAAATCTGCAGTTAAATCCTCATAGGTATCATCAATACCATTTAGATACTCATGCGTATAACTTCGAGATAACCCTTTATTATATGGTATCAATTTATAAAGACATGTTGCATAATCGCCATTTATTGAATCGCCTAATATTGGATGTGTTGTTCCTTCAACATTTAATATTCTATAGAAATCACCACAAAAATCAGGAGTGTTATTATCCTCAACTATACGATAGTCATATCCCTCGACTTTATATATTTTATCTCCTTTGTAATATGATTTACGCAATAAATTTCCTCGATGATGATCCATTGACGTATTCATGCGTGAACCGCCTGGTATATATCCATATATAATCGAGCGCACAATATCGGCATTATATCGCTGTGAATCATACTCATACCTCAACATCAAACTATCACCTGAATAGGTCTCCCACACCTCAGGATATTCAATATGAGAACCTCCATTAGGAGTTGAATATAATCCATGAGAATGATAGCCCAGTGTCTCTGTGGTTTCTTCTCTAAACTGCGAATTTTGGCTAATTAATAACAGTTCTCTTTTATAAGATGTGGACTTATAGTGTGGCTCCTCTGCAATCGTTCCACTTGAATATGATGATAGATATGAACCATCTTTATAATAATATTCTTTTTCTATAGGAGTAGTATTTCCTGCTAATGATGAAACTTTTGCGATACGTAACCCACCCCATGGTTTTGTGTAATTAGTATGTTCTATTTCAGATATGGCTGTTACATTTATTGATATATACCCAAAATCACCTCCACTATCTCCTCCATTTCCAAAGAAACCATTTATACTATTTATCAATGCGCCATCAAATCCAACAGGATTACATAATCTCAATTTATATGTTCCGGCTGATAAAAATTTTGATTTTGTAGTTTTACATTCATCGCTATCAATATACCAAAAATCAATCAACCGATTATTACTATCTCGAATTTCAAAACGAGGATAATTAGGTAAATCTATCGTTTCATATTCATAATGCACACGAGTATACTCGTCCCATGGAAGCACATACTCTAATCCGTTGGGAATATATTTAGACATATCGATTTCTATTGATGTGCTATACGAGACATATAATTGTCTCTCAACATCAGGCAATTGGTTTATTTCTGTAATTTGAACATTCCTATTTTTCCCTGAAATTGTCATCTGCGAATGTGTCGTATCTCGAGTTGTATATGGAATTAATCGACTATTTTTAATATAGGAATATTCATTTTGTTCCCATGTAAAATTAGTCGATCCCCCTGTGGGATATAAAATAGTTTTGAGTATTCCACATTTGGTATAAGTTTCAAGTGGGCTTCTATCTCCTACTGTTACAAAATTTTCTTTTACCGGGGTATATAATAATGTCTTATTATCTATACCATTATAATAACCCCAATGGTCGATTGCCTGAAATGGGTTCAAATCAAAACCATTACCGGGGTGATAGACAAATCTATATAATTCTATTTTATTATTATTGTTCTCTCCAATACGTTCAATTTTTGTCAATAGCATTTTTGTCATTGATGATGAAACATTTATTGTTTCATGTTTTAATTCATATTTCTGCAACAAATTTTGTTGTGCATTATTCCGAATTATTTCGATACTTTCTAAGATATCATTATATGAATTATAATTAAATTTAACTTTTACCGATTTAGATTTTATTTCCGACACATGTAATGGCTCATATTCTGCTTCCGGAGACTGTGTTCCACTAACTCTTGACGTTTCGGCATCGGTACGCGTTGAATAGTAGAAATACTCCGAAATTCCTAATCCTACTTTTTTCTTTCTTCCCTTTATATAGGAAAATTCTATTGTATCTCCTGTTATACTTATAACTTTATCCAAATGCCATGCCGACTGCGTCTTTATCGAATCTTTAAATTCACTGATTGAATAGATATTCTTATGATATGATTTGGTATATTCAATATTATCTGATGTCCCAAAAATATACTTCATTCCTCTATCATCCGTTATATTATATTCTAATGGATAATCTGAAAAATATATTTTATCATGTAATTTTAACGGATAGGAAGAACTGAATGTCGCCATCTTAGTCGATTGGTCATAGATGAATGTCCCGGTCATGCCCATGCAATTTACATGAAACACATCATTGGATACATCTCTCAGTCCTTCATTAAACAATCTACACTGTCCATCTAATAGAATATAATCTGTGGGCGGAGATAGTATATTATAATCAAGATCTGTTGGTCGGGATAACAAATTATCTCTTATGGACTTGGTCATATTATCGATATGATGTAAACCCCTAAAATAATGACTATGATTTGAACCGACATTATCCGGCAATCCATATACTGTGCGAGATATACAGCCTCCGGCATTAAGACTCCATCCGTAACCAACAACTCCGGAATACTCATTTACTCTCATTCCTACGCCATTATAGCTGATTGTGATTGGTATTGTTATGGAGCCTTCCTTTATGGTGTAAATAGGAAGATTGATATTTGGCTGTCCTGTAAAATTAGAAACGGAAAATTCTATCTGTTTCATCAATAGTGAAACATCCGGAGATGGTGGTATTACATTAAATTCTCTTGATACATCTAATGTTTGACTCATCACATGCAACATAGTAGCACATACTATGATAAATGATATTACGTGTTTCATGTTTTTAGTATTAAATTTACTTTTGCAAGTAACGCATTTTATACCGATAATCCAAATTTTTATTGGGGGAATTTTTGATTGTTGACTCTATATATTTAAAACTCATATAGGGAGATTTGGGAATAACAAGGGATTTTGTTAAATTCGCAGTATAAATAATATTACACGACGGAACGTGCATAGATTTGTACCATTTTCTATAAATCGGAAAGGAGAATTGATCGAGTTTTCCCGTCCGCAAGTTATGGGTATTTTGAACATTACCCCCGACTCTTTCTATGCCGAGTCAAGAGCTACCGAGGAAAAATCAATTGCATCTCGTATTGAACAAATCATTAGCGAAGGGGCAAACATTATCGACATAGGGGCTTATTCAAGCCGTCCCGGTGCTGAAACAATTCCTGCCGACGAAGAATATCGCCGTTTGGGACTCGGCATAAAAATATTACGCTCCATTGACAGCCATATCCTTGTTTCGGTTGATACATTCCGCGCCGATGTAGCTCGCAAAGCAATTGAGGAATTGGATGCCGACATCATAAACGACATATCCGGAGGAGATATCGACGAAAAGATGTTTGAAACAGTAGCTCAACTGAACGTGCCTTACATCTTAATGCACATGCGTGGCACACCCGAGAACATGGCGACAATGACCGACTACGCCAACGTTACCGTTGAGGTAATCAAATCCCTTGCCGATAAAGTCAATCGCCTCGCCCTCTTGGGAGTTAATGATGTTATTGTCGATCCCGGTTTTGGTTTCAGCAAGACCATAGAACAAAACTATGAATTACTGAATAATCTTGAGATTTTCCATGAATTAGACCGCCCGCTACTTGTTGGCGTATCGCGAAAATCAATGATTTACAAGCCTTTGAACTCTACTCCTCAAGAAGCACTCAACGGAACGACCGTACTAAATACTATTGCCCTACTTGCTGGAGCATCAATATTGCGTGTTCATGATGTAAAAGAAGCTGTAGAAGCGATAAAACTTGTAGAACTCACTCAACACAACAATAAATAACACTTCTGATATGGAACCTTTTGGAATAAAAGACGCTCTCGATATAGTTCTCGTTGCATTTTTGCTTTTTTATCTCTACCGCATAATGAAAGAGTCGGGAACTATAAACATTTTCTTCGGGGTATTGGCATTTATTGCTGTGTGGGTAGTTGCATCTGAAATTCTGGAGATGCGTCTCATAGGAACAATTCTTGACAAATTCATGAACATAGGATTATTAATCCTTGTAATCCTTTTCCAAGAGCAAATCAAACGCTTTCTTGTTGAACTCGGCTCTCATCGTCGATGGCGATTTGTCAAAAAAATATTCAATCGCAAAAACGACACTCCGGCAGAGGATAATCGCCACAAAGTAATGCCCATCGTGTATGCCTGCATGAATATGGCTAAGAGCAAGACCGGCGCATTGATTGTTATTGAGCAAAATGTTTCCCTTGATAATTATGAACGCACAGGCGATACCATAGATGCTGCTGTTAACTCTCGACTCATAGAAAACATCTTCTTCAAGAACTCACCGCTTCATGATGGAGCAATGATTATCGCTAATGATAGGATTAAAGCTGCCGGATGTATTCTCCCTGTGAGCCACGACACCAACATTCCTCGTTCTCTTGGGTTGAGACACCGTTCGGCTCTCGGAATTTCACAAGCGACCGACGCGGTCGCAATCGTCGTGTCGGAAGAAACCGGAACAATCTCCCTCGCTAACAAAGGCAAACTAATCTCCCGCCTTTCATCTACCGACCTTGAAGAACGCCTCGCCTCATTATACGGCCAATAAATATTAGATAACTATTTTTATTTTGTAACTTTGCACTAAATTAAATCGAAACAATAATTATAATGGCACAAAAACCATCTATTCCAAAGGGTACTCGAGATTTCTCACCTGCCGAAATGGCAAGACGCAATTATATATTTGATACTATTCGTGATGTGTTCCGTCTCTATGGATTTAAACAAATTGAGACTCCAGCAATGGAGAATTTGTCAACTCTCATGGGCAAATATGGCGAAGAAGGAGACAAACTATTGTTTAAGATTCTCAATTCAGGGGATTTCCTTAGCAAGGCCGATCGCTCGTTAATTGATGCCGGTGATTGTGTGAGACTCACATCTCAACTATGCGAAAAAGGGCTTCGTTATGACTTGACTGTACCTTTTGCTCGCTATGTAGTGCAACATCGCAATGAGTTGCAATTCCCATTCAAGCGTTTCCAAATCCAACCTGTATGGCGTGCCGATCGTCCACAAAAAGGTCGTTACCGCGAGTTTTATCAATGTGATGCTGACATCATCGGCTCTGACTCTCTCATCAACGAGATTGAGTTGTTACAACTTATCGATGAGGTATTCCGTCGCTTAAAAATCAACATCACCATAAAGCTCAACAACCGCAAAGTACTTGCAGGAATAGCGGAATTGATTGGCGCACCAGAAAAGATTGTAGATATCACAGTTGCAATTGACAAGATTGACAAAATAGGTATTGATAATGTAAATGCCGAATTGCGTGAACGTGGTCTTAGCGAAGAAGCTATTGCTACACTCCAACCAATTCTTGCAATAGATGGCACTCTCAATGAGCGCATAGACAAATTAGCATCAGTTCTTGCTTCATCAGAAACAGGCATGCTCGGCGTCAAAGAGTTGCGCGAAGTGATTGAAGGCGTAAATGCTCTCGGATTACAAGCTACGCTTGACCTTGATGTATCTCTTGCTCGCGGGCTAAATTACTATACAGGAACGATTATCGAGGTTAAAGCACAAGATGTACAGATAGGCAGTATCACCGGTGGCGGTCGCTATGACAACCTTACAGGAGTTTTTGGGTTGCCCGATGTTTCAGGCGTGGGAATCTCTTTTGGTGCTGACCGCATTTATGATGTGCTTAACACTCTCGATTTATATCCTGCAGAAACAAGTTCGGCTACAACAGTAATGTTTACCAACTTTGGAACAGCCGAAGCAGCTGCTTCAATGAAAATGATTAAGCAACTGCGTGCTGCCGGTATCTCAGCCGAAATTTATCCCGAAAATGCAAAGATGAAAAAGCAAATGGGATATGCCGACGCTCTTAAAGTCCCATATGTAGCAATTGTGGGAGAAAACGAACTTGCCGAAAACAAAATGATGCTCAAAGAGATGGCAACAGGTAATCAACAACTTCTATCAGTAGAAGAAGCCATTCAGAAACTTAGCTAAACCCCAAAAATAGTTTTAAGGGATTACAATCAGCCGGGAATTTCTCGGCTGATTTAGTATATATAAACCGGCCGGCAATGACACTCTGGTTTCCCCTTCAACCAATGATAGATTTTTAATCATCACCCCTGCCATCGAATAAATTTGGCAATTGCAAGATTGAGGCGTATCTATAACAAGTTCTCCGGCTGATACATATACTTTTGTATCATCTAGTTGGGTTTTATCTACACCGGCAGAGTTGTTAAATGAGTAGATACTACTGCTTATCTCTACTCCGGCACTATTGTAAGCCTTTACGGAGTATTGGTATTCTGTTTCTGGTTTCAGCCCAGTTAAGATGGCTTTCATCTCTTTTTGATTCGAAATAGCATCTAACGACATTGATTGCTCAGCACCACCCGACTTTTCTGCATAAGTAATTTTGTAAGTTACAGCATCAGCAACTGAAGCCCACTTCACAACAATGCCATCAGTTGTTACCTCATGAGAAATCACAGGTACAACGCGTTTGTTCCACTCCTTCAATGTGCCATACACCTGCACCTCATCAATATGAGCTATTTCTGTTTCATCATAGGCCACTGATAGGCTGAACTTAAATCTCGCAAATGTCGATTGTGGAGTAATACCCTCAACATATCCACCCATTGCGAGTTCAACATTGGGTGTTCCATTATATATATAGGAATAATCCACATTCTCATTATCCCCTATTATTTCAACCATCAAAGGATGGGTTGATTTTGTTGCCACATGATAACTGCAATCCACCCCTATCGTCTCATAGTTCACAACTGCAATTGGCACCGATATTATATACTGTGATTGTGGATGTATTGTAATGGGATATTGTCGGTTTTTTATTCCACTGGCATTAATAGCGACATTCGTTGGAGAGTAAAGCCATTGCGTAGTTGGCTCTTTTGTTGCACTGAACTTTGAAATACTCACAGCTGAAGCGTTTACCGCAATCGCTGATAACAATACAGAGAGAATGTAATTTATTCCTTTCATGGCAGAGTAATATAATTTGTCGCAAAGTTAATATTCTTAGTTTAATTATCAACTAAAATGGGTAACTTTGTAGTCTCAAATAAGATTACTATGGCAACAGAATTCAATGACATGCAAAAAGTCAAACGCGCATTTTTTACTATGCGCAACGGAGCATTGGCTGATAATATGCGTCGCCAAGGTGCTGACTACCGCATAATTTTCGGCGTTAACCTTCCGCAACTCATTGAAATAGCACGAGAGACTCCCCACAATGCCACATTGGCACAAGCACTTTGGGACAATAAGACGACTCGCGAGAGTATGCTTCTTGCTCCCATGATATACCCCATTGAGCAATTTTCTGTCGACACAGCACGCAAGTGGATAGCCGAAACGCCATCGGCTGAAGTTGCCGATATTCTATGCCATCGACTGTTGCGACACACCGAGTTTGCCGACACACTTGCCGATGAAATTCTATCATCTGACAGCAACATGCAACGCTACACAGCCCTACGATTGAAATTCAATCGTTTGCCCCACAACATTAATCAAGTACTTGCACAGGCTCGAGCAGAGTTAAACAGAAATTGTCCGTTGACAATCTCCATTTGCCACAGTCTGATAAATGAAATAGAGTTTCTACGTGAAGAATAGAGATTAGTGCTTTTCTTTTCGGCTCAATTGCTCTCCGAGCCACATTCCACCAAGAATTAAGGCACATCCCACATATCCAATCCATGTAATTGTCTCATCGAGGAAAAATACTGATGCTATCAACGTAACAATTGGCGACACATATAGGTAATTTGACGCTTTTATCGCTCCTAATTTCTTCACCGCATTTGCCCAAAGGATGTATGCTCCCATAGATGCAAATGCCCCCAAGAATGCCAAATTCAACAATACATCTACGTTCCACAAATTACTTATAGGTGAAATTTCAGGCTCTGTCAACATGTAAGGGATAGCCGTCAACACACCATAAAAGAAAGTCTTGCGTGTAATAAACATTGCACTATAAGTAGCATTTAGCTTTCTCAACACTAAGCTATATACAGCCCAACTGACAGCAGCCGATAACGATAATAAATCCCCAATAGGATTCATCTTCACGACAAAGCTACTATTAAATATTACACATGCGACACCAATAAAAGCTGTTATGGAACCTATATAAGCACCTTTTCCCGGTCGTTCATTCCTATATATTAATCCAAGCGACAACGTTGTCAACAACGGTGCTATTGACGTAATCAGTGCAACGTTACTCACCAACGTATACTCAATGGCTGTATTTTCAGCAATAAAGTATATTGAACCGGCACTCAAACCACAAATCACAAACAGCATCTCATCTCTGAATGAGTTTGACCATATGCGTTTATGACATGCTATTAATACCAACAGATATGCCAATATAAATCGATAAATATAAATTTCGGCAGGGCGAAAACCATGCTCCAACAACACCTTCGTTGAAATAAAAGCCACACCCCATGCTGTTACGGTCAACAAAGCTCCTAAATGAAACCAAAGCATTGATTGACCCGACTTTCCGATATTAATATTTCTGTTCATTACATTGAATTGAAATTTAAATACAAACTTAATACAAATTTCTCATTCATGAGAAAACATTTAAACTCTTTATTTGTATTTATTAATAAATAAATATTCATAATATGAGACTATCTACAAGAATTAATTACTAATTTTGTATTAAATAGAATAATCATAAACTAAAACATTAACGACATGAAACTATTAAAAATTACAGGTTCTTCCATTCTTGCAGTTTGCTTACTACTTTCTTCAGGTTGTGCATCAATGAACAACACCGGTAAAGGAGCATTAATTGGCGGTGGCGGTGGTGCTGCAGTTGGCGCAGGTCTTGGTGCATTAATCGGCGGTGGCAAAGGCGCACTCATCGGTAGCGCAATCGGGGCAGGCGTAGGCGCAGGTGCAGGTGCTCTCATCGGTAACAAAATGGACAAGCAACAAAAAGAACTTGAACAAATCCAAAATGCTCAAGTTGAAGAAACAGTTGACCAAAACGGGCTTCAAGCCATCAAAGTCACATTCGAAGGCGGTATTCTTTTCCCAACAGGAAAATCAAATCTTAGTGCATCGGCTAAAAACTCACTTTCTCAATTTGCCGCATCTCTAAGAAACAACCCTGATACAAATGTGCAAATCTTTGGGTATACAGATAATACAGGTGGATATGAAGTAAACGACCGTATTTCAAACGAACGTGCTGACGCTGTACGCACTTACTTAGTTAACAGCGGTATTACAGGCGCTCGCATCACTGCCACAGGTATCCCAATGGCTGACTATGTTGCATCAAACGAAACAGCTGAAGGTCGTGCTCAAAATCGGCGCGTTGAAATATTTATTTCAGCTAACGAAACAATGATTCAAAAGGCTAATGCTGGAACGCTATAATCATTTTTGATTCATATCTTACTTTAAGGAGAGTTTAACAGCTCTCCTTTTTATTTTCATCAACCTTTTTCAGCATAATCTAAATCTTGCATATTTTATTCAAACGTCTTACCTTTGTATGCATCATTTCACATCAATTAATATGCAGATATTCAGAAAACTTAATTGGTTCTTCCTATTAGCCATCCTATCGTTTTCTTGCCTATCGGCAAGCGTGCTTGAACTGCCCATAAAAAAAATTAATGGCAAAGATTATTATTTCTACAAGGTACAATCTAACGAAACAATATATTCAATCACCCATAAACTTAAAATTAGCAAAGAGGAGATTTTCAAATACAACCCATCGGTTGCCGATGGATTGAGAACTCATGAAACACTCTATTTCCCTGTTTCGGCTTATAATGCTACTTCTAATCCAAATGATTTTTCAGGAATGGAGTATATTGAACATCGTATAAAAAAAGGTGAAACTCTATATGGAATATGCAAGAAATATAATATTTCAAAAGAAACTCTATTTGCCCATAATCCTGACGCACAAGATGGAATCAAAACAGGCTTTACACTAAAAATTCCTCAACAAAAGACTGATATACTTACAAAAAATGTAACAGTCACAAATGAAGATATTGAAAACGGTCCAGATATTATACTATCAAATGACTCTATTACAGTTAATGACACAATAATTATCGCCCAAAACAACGGCAATATCATTAACATTGCAATAATGTTACCTTTCATGTTGAATGAAGACAATAACCCCTCAAAACAAGCATTACTATATACTGAATTTTACAAAGGTTTTCTTATCGCTTTAGATGAGCACAAAAATGATGAAAATCCGATTAATATATATGCCTACGACACCGCCGATAGCCTTGAATTAGTTAAGGAAATTCTCAAAAAGCAGGAATTAGAAGATGTCAACATCATTATTGCCCCTAACAATGATGAACAATTAAACGTTATAGGAAATTTCGCAACAGAACATAACTGTACCGTTTTAAATATTTTCAATGTAAAAAACACTCTTCACACAACCAACGCAAATGTTCTTCAGTCCAACATTCCACAAGATTTAATGTACAAAAAAGCTATATGCTATTTCATTGATACTTATAAAAATCACTCACCAATATTCCTTCGGAACAAAGAACGTCGTAGCGATAAAGCGACTTTTATTTCCGAACTAAAAGCACAACTTGACTCTTCAAATGTATCATACTCCGAAATCGCATTTGCCGGAACATTAGTTGATGATGATTTATCGAAACTAAATGACTCTACAAAATATGTGTTTATCCCAATGTCAGGAAGCCGTAGCGAATTGGCAAGCGTAATGACTGCAATAACACAATTTCGTAACACTATAGGAATTCATGAAAACATCAACCTATTTGGGTTCCCGGAATGGACAACATTTACGGGGAACACAAAAGAGCGCATGCTAAACCTCAATACATCCATATATAGTCGATTTTATAATGACGCAAATAAATATCAATCCATAGAATTTATCGACAATTATCACAAATGGTACAATGAGGAAATGATTGACGCTGTTCCGGCTCAAGGCACATTGGGATATGACACCGGAAAATATATTTTTGAAACCATTCAAAAAAACAATGGTCTATTTGATGCTACCACTCCATATGACGGACTCCAACATGGGTATAATTTCATTAAAACACCTGACAACGCAGGATATATAAACAATACTCTATATATTATTAAATTTAACCCCGACGGAAGCGTCATCAAAACACTTTTAGATTAGAACAATGAAAAAATCCATATTACTACTTATTACATTATTTTTTTTCGCTACGATTTCAGCTCAACGATACTATACCCCTAAAATATCAGTGGGAGGGAAAGCCGGAGTTACTTTTTCTCAAATGTCTTTTTCTCCCGATGTGAAGCAATCGATGCTCATGGGTTATATGGCAGGGGTATCGATAAAATACACCGAAGAGAATTACTTTGGGCTGATTGCCGAATTTAATATTGAACAACGTGGCTGGCAGGAGGATTTTGAAGAAGCTCCTTTTTCTTATAAACGCCACCTTACATATTTTCAAATCCCACTGCTCACACACATCTATTTTGGCAATGACAAGATCAAAGGATTTGTAAATCTCGGTCCCGAAAT
This sequence comes from Muribaculaceae bacterium, assembly GCA_017436845.1. Taxonomy (GTDB): domain Bacteria; phylum Bacteroidota; class Bacteroidia; order Bacteroidales; family Muribaculaceae; genus RGIG4079. The sequence goes on along the minus strand of JAFSCJ010000016.1, from coordinate 50,966 downwards.
AGGATTTTTAATTGGCGATAAAATAACAGCCGATTTTGACTACAAAAACCCTACATCTGTTCCAAATTTTCCGGCAAACAGAATGACAGAACAGCTATATACCGATGTCAAACATAAATTTGACTATGGGATATCCGGAGGGCTTGGACTTGAATACATCATAAAAAAACGCCATTCAATAATTCTTGAAGGACGTTATTATTTCGGACTTGGAAGCATATACCCCGATAATAAAAAAGATACATTCTCAGCCTCTCGTGGCACATCGATATTAATCAGTCTCGGATACATGTACCGCTTCAAATAGCAATGTTTCCTTGTGCTGTCAATATCCTAAACATTAAATCTTTCATCAAGTCATACTCATTTTGACGACTGCCAATCCCTTTACTTTTGGCATCAAAATCTCGTATTGCTGATATTATCTCAATTGTCTTATAGGCATTGTAATTCCTTAACGCCGGCTTATAGCTTTTCAGTTGAATGGGCCACTTAAAGCCTAATTCAGCCATCATGGCATTGTCGCTCTTATCCTTCAAGAAATGCAACAACAGTAGATTTGAGAAGAAATTAAATATTGTCGTGATAGTCATTACCGTTGGGTTGTTCTTGGAATTGGCTCTGAAATATTCTACAATGCTATACATCTTCAACGAATCCTTTTGAGCAATAGCATCAATCAGTTCAAAGTTATTATAATCCTTGCTCACCCCTATGTTTCTCTCTATAGATTCTGGAGTTACTGTTGCTCCTTCCCCCAACACTATTGTCAGTTTATCAATTTCATTATATAAACGAGACAAGTCAGCACCTACATAATCACGCAACATCGCCAACCCCTTTGGCTCTATATTCAGTCCTTTATTCTTGATAAACGTGCTGATGATGTTTCCTATATTGCGTTCATCTATCTTTTTTGATTCAAAAACGACACCGCCACATTTTTTCATCTCAGCAAGCAAATCTTTAGCCTTTACCTGCGCTCCACGACAGCAGATTACAAGTATTGTTGTGGAGGATGGCTGAGATGCATACAGGTGCAACCGATTTACATAATCGGCTCTAACCGATTGCGCCTCTTTCAATATCACAACTTGATACTCCGACATCATCGGATAGCGTCGGCACGCATCCATCACATCATCAGCACTCACCTGAGGGGCATACATTGTATACATATTGAAATCTCGCTCCTCTGGAGGTAATATCTCCTCAAACTCTTTTACTAAAGCGTCAATGAAATAGCCCTCTTCGCCATGTAATAGATATATCGGAGCATATTGACGTTTTGCCAATTGAGTCTTGATACCATCAAAAGTTATTGCATTTCCGGGTGCTGCCATATTTCTAATTGTGATAATGAATATTTTTTGTAAATTTACACAAAATATAAACGATGTCCAAAATTTAGTGCAACTCAATCTCCCCACATACGACTATCAAATTAAGCAAACTGCCGACGGTGACAAAATCTTTGATTGTCTCCGCCACAAATTTGTTGCGCTCACACCCGAGGAATGGGTGAGACAGCATTTCACATCGTTCTTGATTAAGCACAAGGGATACCCGGCATCTCTCATGGCAAATGAGATTTCGCTATCACTGAATGGCACATCTCGCCGTTGCGACACTGTCGTTTACGACCGAACAGGAAAACCCATTGTAATTATTGAGTACAAAGCTGATACAGTAGAAATTACCCAAAAAGTTTTTGACCAGATAGTGCGTTATAACATGGTGCTTAAAGCACAATATCTCATAGTTTCAAATGGAATGAGACATTATTGTTGTCGCATCGACTACGACAACCACACATATAATTTCCTAAAAGAGATCCCCCCCTACGAAAAGTTATAGCTTAAAACAAGTAAGCCAAACGAATACTCCATGTGCGATTTTTTGCGCTATAGTCTTTCAACTTGCGTGTCTTAAGAGCATAAGTCATACCCCAATTATAGCAATAAGACACTTGCCAATGACGCAATATCTCCAATCCGCCACCTATAGAAAGTCCTATTTCGCCAAAAGGATACTCCAATGCCTTAATATTACTTTTGGCTGCCAAAACTGAAATTGACGGACCGGCGAAAATAAATGGTGCGCAATAATCTTCAAAGCCATTGAGACGAGTATATTTAAAGCGCAAATTTAATGGGATTTCAAGATAATGAAGATAGCATCGTTCGGTTCCAAATCCATCGGATGCCCATATCTTTTTCTCTCCAAGATGTATTGTTGCACCTTTCATTGAATAAAAGGCACCTAAGTCAATACCAAAGCCTATACCCTCAAACATCTTTTCTCCCATAATACCCACTGTGGCACCCACCTCCGGGTCAATTGAGACGATATCTTGTTTAAACTTTAAATCGGAGAAATTAACCCCTGCCATAGGACCATAACGAAATTGCGCATTCATGGTTACAGCACACATCATTGACACCAAAACAACAAGGCTTAAAATATATTTTTTCATAATTGTCTCTATTTTCGATAATTTGGACACAAAGATAGAGTAAATTGCGTGTAATTGCAAATTAAACAATTCCCTTTTCCGTTAATTTACTTTATCAAATATTTCAACGCCTTTAAGAGTTTTAAATCTGTTGCATAATTCTGCGAAAGAGATTATCTTTGTCTTATTAATTATTATGCGGTAGTATACCCTCGTAGGATTATGACAAACAACAAGAAGAAATCAAGCGAAAAAAGCACTCGCAAACCCATAACAAATAAAATCATTCGCTGGATGTGGATAACATTTTTCAGCGCGCTCATATTAGGATTTATCTCATTAACTCTCATTTATAATGGAGCATTCAATGGCTTTTTTGGTCACATGCCTCCTATCGAAGACTTAAAAAATCCCAAAGACAAATATGCGTCTGTGATATATGCCGCCGATGGACCGGAGTTAGGTCGCTATTTTCGCAATACAGGCAACCGCGTATATGTCGACCTCGACGATGTCTCACAACACGTTATCGATGCATTGATTGCCACCGAGGATGTACGTTTCCATGAACATTCAGGAATAGACATGCGCGCTATGTTCCGAGTAATTGTAAAAACACTTTTACTGCAACAAAAGAATGCAGGAGGTGGATCCACTATCACTCAACAGCTCGCAAAACAGCTATATTCCCCCCCTTCAAACGGCTTATTTGACCGTGCAATGCAGAAACCCATCGAGTGGATGATTGCCATCAAACTTGAAAAATACTATTCCAAAGAGGAAATCATCAGAATGTACCTCAACCAATTTGACTTCCTCTATAACGCCGTAGGTATCAAATCGGCGGCACACGTATATTTTGGTAAAGAGCCAAAAGACCTGACTATCGAAGAGTCCGCAATGCTTGTGGGAATGGTGAAAAATCCATCTTATTATAACCCTGTGCGTCGAAGCGAGCGCACTCGCGAGCGTCGCAACGTAGTACTCGACCAAATGTGCAATGCCGACATGATAACCAAGACCGAACGAGACTCACTTAAACAACTGCCTTTAGTGCTCAATTTCCACCGCGTTGACCACAAAGAGGGACCTGCCCCATATTTCCGAGAAGAACTTCGTCGCATTCTTAGAGCTAAGAAGCCCAATATAAACGACTATTTCGAATGGGAAAAACAGAAATTCATTGACGATTCCATCGCATGGGAAACAAATCCGCTATTTGGCTGGATTGAAAAAAATCCCAAACCCGATGGTTCAAAATATGACATTTATACCGATGGATTAAAAATTTACACTACCATAGACTCTCGCATGCAACAATATGCCGAAGACGCTGTAGAAAACCATTTCAGCAAAACACTTCAGCCTAATTTCTTCAAAGAAAAGAAAGGTGTTAAAGGTGCGCCTTACACGACTAATCGCGTCGAATTATCGTCGGCACAACTATCATCGCTCATAAATAAAGCAATGGAGCAAAGCGATCGCTACCGCATTATGTCCAAAGCAGGCTATTCCGACGCAGAAATTAAAGAAGCTTTCAATAAGCCGGTTGACATGAAAGTGTTCAGCTACAACGGTGTGATTGACACAACAATGACTCCGCTTGACTCAATATTATATCACAAACATTTCTTGCGCACCGGTTTCATGTCAATGGATCCACGTAACGGACATGTCAAAGCCTATGTGGGCGGACCTAACTTTACATTCTTCCAATATGACATGGTATCCACCGGACGCCGGCAAATAGGTTCTACAATAAAGCCATTCCTTTACACCTACGCAATGGAAGAGGGCTTCACTCCTTGCGATGAAATGCTCAATGAGCAACCGACAATCTTGGACGAGCTTGGTCGCCCATGGTCGCCACGCAACGCATCAAAAGCGCGTGTAGGTGAAATGGTGGATTTGCGCTGGGCTCTCACCAACTCCAACAACTGGATATCGGCTCGCATAATGGAAAAACTTTCACCGGCAACATTAGTGCGCAACATTCACAACTTCGGTATCACAAATCAAAGCATCGTTCCATCAGTATCGTTGTGTCTTGGACCATGCGAAGTCTCTGTAAAAGAGATGGTTACTGCATATTCAGCATTTACCAACAATGGTATACGCGTGGACCCGGTATATGTTACAGCAATCGCCGATGCCAATGGTAATATCATCTCGGAATTTACGCCTAATCACACTGAGGTTATCAGTGAAAAAGCCTATTACCGAATACTCTCAATACTCCTCAATGTCGTTGACTGGGGTACAGGCAACCGCATTCGTCGTGCGCCCTATAACATCACCGCTCAAACAGGTGGGAAAACAGGTACGACCAACGACAATGCCGATGGTTGGTTTATGGCATTCACCCCCCAATTAGTATCAGGCGTGTGGGTAGGTGGAGAAGAGCGATACATCCACTTCAACAGCATGGCTCAAGGACAAGGTGCATCAATGGCGCTACCCATCTATGGTTTATACATGAGCAAAGTGTATGCCGATAAATCGCTCCCCTATTCTCAAGATATTACATTCAAATTCCCTTCTCACATTGACCTATGTGAAAAAGAGAACTTTGGCGAAGAATACACCGAAACCACCGAAGAAAGCATCGAAGGCGTCTTCGACTAACCGAAAGCCGCTCAAGCTTTTAGAGACTTTATGGTCGGCTAAATACCTTAGAGTAAATAATCCCAAGATTAGCTACGCTTCATCTTGGGATTATTTATATGACTATTTATATTTATTTGAGGTTGTCGCGGACGGTTGAGAGGAATTTTACCATTGCATCGGAGTCGCGACGCGATACAATCTCTTGCAATTGTGAGAGTTTTTCCTGTATGCGCTCAAGCTGTGATGGCGTATTAGGATTAAACATAATCTCACTCAAGAGGAAATCATCTTCTGACATCAATCCGCGGGCAATTGTCATGTGACGCTTGAAAGTTGTTCCCGGAGCATCTTGATGTTTCATTATGCTAGCAAATACAAGCGTCGAAGCAAACGGGATTGAAAGAGAATAAGCGATGGTTTCGTCATGTTCCTGGAATGTGTATTCCTCAATGTGCAGATGCAATTCGCTATACAAATCCTTGAAAAATACTTTTCCAAGATGATCTCCTTCGGTGATGATTATCGCATTTTCACTACTTAGATTACTCAATGATGCAAACGTGGGCCCAAACATGGGGTGAGTACTCACAAATGGATGTCCACATTGTGCATAAAACTCAGGCAGCCCGGTTTTTACCGATGCGATATCTGATAGAATACAATTTTTTGACACATAGGGCAACACTTTGTTGAATGCATCAATAGTATATTTAACCGTTGCTGCATTTATCACCAAATTGGGATCAAATGCATCAATCTCATCAAGTGATGCAAATCGTTGTGCATTAAATGTAAAGCGCAATCGCTGTGGGTCGGTATCATATATTGCAACTTCGTGTTTAAATGAGAGCAAATCGCAAAAGAACGACCCCATTTTCCCGGCTCCAATAATTAATATCTTCATAACACAATTATTTTGAACGGTCGTTTAATATCTCTATCTGTTGACGCACCGATTCTTCATGAATAGCCGAAAGGACCTTTTTCATAAAATCGCCACTCATTCCCATATCTTCAGCAAGTTTTACGCGCGATTGCATGATATCATCATAGCGTCCGGCTTGAAGTACAGGCATACGATGTTCTTTCTTAAATTGCCCTATCTCTCGAGACACACGCATGCGCTTGTTTAAAATCTCAAGCAATTCATTATCTATTCCATCTATCTGTTGACGAAGCAATGTCAAGCTTTCAGTTGATTGTGTTGCATCACGATGAACAAGCGTATTAAGAATAAAATTAAGCACATCGGGTGTTACTTGCTGACTTTTATCACTCCATGCACAATCAGGATCACAATGGCTCTCAATAATCAATCCGTCAAAGCCCATATCAAGAGCTTGCTGTGAAAGCGATGCAACAAGTTCGCGTTTACCACCGATGTGGCTTGGATCACAAATGATGGGCAATTGAGGCATGCGACGACGCAATTCGATGGGTATGTGCCATTGAGGGAGATTGCGATATAGATGTTTTCCGTAGGCACTAAATCCGCGATGGATAGCACCTATGCGACGAATACCGGCATTGTAGATGCGTTGCATCGCCCCTATCCACAATTCAAGGTCAGGGTTAACAGGGTTTTTCACCAATACAGGCACATCCACTCCGGCATCTTGTAACGCATCGGCAATCTCTTGCATGGCAAATGGATTGGCTGATGTGCGAGCACCTATCCAAAGGAGATTAACACCTGCTTCAAGGGCAGCATCAACATGTTGTTTTGTCGCAACTTCTGTGCTGACAAACATTCCGGTCTCCTCTTTTACTTTTTTTAGCCATTGAAGGCCTTCAACTCCAACGCCCTCAAAGCCACCCGGTTTTGTGCGTGGTTTCCAAATTCCTGCTCTAAATATTTTAATACCATTTCCGGCAAGTTCTCTTGCTGTAGTGAGCACTTGCTCCTCTGTTTCAGCACTACAAGGACCGGCAATAATTAATGGTTTTGAGGCATCAACACCTTCGAAGGTGATGGGTTGTAAATCTTTCATATCTTTATTTATTATTTATTATTCATTTCTTTTATTCTATCCAATGCACGACGCATATTCTCCTCTGTTGCGCATAGCGATATTCTCACATAACGTTCACCATTGCTACCAAATATAAATCCGGGAGTAATAAACACTCGTGCGTCATACAGTACTCTATCGGCAAGAGCCTCACTTGATGTCTCATCATCGGGAATACATCCCCACAAGAACATTCCTCGTTGCTTTTCATCAAATCGGCAACCCAATTCTCGCATAATTTCCTCAGCCACCGCACGACGCGAAGCATATACTTCGTTGAGTTCATCATACCATTCCGGTCCGACTTGCAACCCTTTAACAGCAGCAAGCATCAGAGGCTTGAATTGACCGGAGTCTATATTTGATTTTACTTTCAATATCCAATTTATAAACGTTGGATTTGATGCCAACATCCCGACACGCCACCCTGCCATGTTATGAGATTTACTCATGGAATTCATTTCAATAGCGATTTCACGAGCGCCCTCAACTTGTAATAAACTCAACGGCTCTTTATTCAATATAAAACTATAAGGATTATCATGTGCGATAACTATATTGTGACGATGTCCGAAATCGACAATTTTCCGGAACAATTCAATTGTTGCGGGAGTCCCTGTTGGCATGTGTGGGTAATTAATCCACATCAGTTTGATTTTATCAAGGGGCAGGCGTTCCAATGCCTCAAAATCGGGCATCCAACCATTTTCTTCGGTCAAATCATAGTTATATATCTCAGCTTGCGCCAATCGGCTCACCGATGTATAAGTAGGATAACCTGGATTTGGGACTAACACCCCATCACCGGGATTCAGAAATGCAAGCGATACATGTAAAATACCCTCCTTTGAGCCTATCAATGGCTGGATTTCTTTTGCCGGATCAAGTTCAACGCCATACCAATGCTTATACCAATCGGCAAATGCCTGACGCAATTCAGGAATACCAACATAGGGTTGATAACTATGATTACCCGACTTTTGGGCTTGCTCACATAGAGTTGCAATAACATCTTCATGGGGCATGCGGTCGGGACCACCTATTCCCAACGAAATTATATCAGCACCCTGTGCATTGAGTTGCGCAACCTCTCTCAATTTTTTTGAGAAATAATATTCTTGTATCTCCATCACGCGATCAGCAGGCGCGATATTCGGCTCATTATATTTCATAGGTACATTCTTTATATTCACCAAGTATTTTAAAATCATTCATCAATGGTCTCACAGCATCTATGGACTGACGATAGCGCACATAGCTATCAAATGTCAAATCGACATAGAAACGATATTCCCACTCACGACCGATAATGGGCATAGACTGAATTTTTGAAAGATTTATATCATAAAAAGAGAAAATTGTCAAAACCTTTGACAATGCGCCTTGTGTATGTGGCAACGAGAAAACTATTGATGATTTGTTTATCTCTCCTTCTTTTGGTTTTAGCTCTGATGCAAGCAACGGATCAGCTATTATCAAGAAACGGGTAAAATTGCGTTTATTTGTTTCAATTCCCTTCTCAAGGATATTCAGCCCATAAAGGTTTGCTGCATATTCGCCACATATCGCAGCATGTCCCAATAATTTTTCCTCGGCAATTTCTTTTGCACTGCCGGCTGTGTCAAATTTTTCTATCATTTTCAAATTGGGATGCCTACGCAAATACTGTTCACATTGCATTAATGCTATCGGGTGAGAATTTGCCTCTATAAGTTCTTCTATCGATTGCCCGGGCAATGCCGCCAAAACATGTGATATGCGCAATTTCTGCTCTCCTATAATCTGCAAATTACTATTTCTCAATAATTCGTGATTTTGCAATAAACTGCCGGCTATGGTATTTTCAATGGCTACAATTCCCAATAATGATGCATCGCATGACAACATGTCAAACATTTCAGGAAACGTATCACATGGAATTGTTGAAATTTCTTCCTCTCTGAAATATTCTCTCGCTGCCGCATCATGGAAACAACCTGCCACACCTTGAATTGTTACTCTTTTTTTCATACAAAATTATCGTAATAAAAAAATCCCGTTTATCACGGGATTTTATATTTCTGTTAATCATTCAATCATAGAGGTTACGCACATAAAATCCCGTTTTTATTTTTTGCAAAATAAAAATAAAAGAAAAAGTAATATGCGTAAAATCGTGTCATTTTGTTTGTATTTATGGTGCAAATGTAAGCAATAGTTTTTAATCTGCAATAGTTTTTAGAAATAATTTCCCTTTTTCTTAATTATTTTTTCATTTCGCTATTTTAAGACAAAAAAAATCCCTGCCGGTGTACGACAGGGATTTCATTATAACTAATTGTTATTATTTTGCTTCAGAGAAAATTACAACACGGTTCCAATTGTTTTCATCGTAAACTTGGCTATCGCTACCTTCAGCAGCAACTGACAAACGATCAGCAGCAATACCATATTTGTCAACCAATAGTTTGTAAACGTTTTGAGCACGTTTTTCAGAAAGAGTTTTGTTGTAAGCGCTTGAACCAGTCTTAGCATCAGCATAACCCTTAACAACAACGTTAACTTCAGGATTTTCGTTCATCCATTTAGCGATGTTGTAAACGTTGATCATTTCTGATTTACGAACTTTAGCAGAGTTGAGTGTAAATTGAACATTTGACATCAAAGGAACTGCTACAACTTCAGGACATTCAGGACATTTAACTTCAGGACATGGAAGTTGAGCTTCAGCAGCAGCAAGACGGTTGTTGCAGTTAGCCAATGCACCACGAAGGTCATTAACTTGGCTGTTAAGAGCGTCGATTTGAGCTAAATAGTCACATGGGTTAACTGTGTTGAAACCTCTACCACCAAAGTTATAAGTGAAACCTCCGATTGCAGTTACGTTAACGTCAACCGGTTCGCCATAAGCAGCATTGTTGAAGTTATCACCATACATTTGAGCACGACCTTCTACGAAGAAGTCAAATTTTTCGTTCAAACGGAAACGGAATTGAAGACCTGCTGAAACAGGAAGAGTCCAAGAGTTACCTTTAGCAGAACCATCAGTATCAGCAATACCTGATTGAGTGAAATCCCAACAGAATGTACCACCAAGACCTACGAAAGGTAGGATGCTGACTACACGGTTAGAATTTGAGCTACCAAATGTATTGAACATATCCCACATCAAATCTACGTTAAGATTAGCATATTTAGACTTAGTGTAAACTCCATTGTCCCAATGCAAAGCTCCACCAAGAGCGCTAAAACGCAATCCTAAATAAGGGCTCATCCATTTACCGAAGCCAAGATTATAAGCGGCAGTCATGTGAATTTTTTCTTCACCATTTGGCAAATAGCTTTCCACCAAAGGAACGTTAATACCGGCACCTGCTTGAATAAACCAGTTACCAGAAGAAAGGTCATAATAATCTTTACATGGAGTAAGCTCAGCTACTGCTACATTTTCTTCAACAACAACAGCTTCTTGAGCATTAGCTACTGATAGCATACCGCTACAAGCAACAAGGGCTAAAAGAATGTTCTTTCTCATTTCTATAAATTTAAATTAAACAAATATATTCTTTATATTTATAAAGTCTTAATAACGTTTTTTGTAGTTTACACACAATACAACATGTCCAAACTCCACAAAGTTCACTTTAAGATAGACAAAAATACATACATTTATTAATATACACAACTTTTTTCCATTAAAATTTAACAGAAAACAATAATTTTAACCAAACTGTATGTAATTTTCTAAATTTCATTGATTATATAATTAATAGATTTTGAATGCGTCATATATCTTCTTGGCTGCATATTATTTTACTTTTTACACATCCAAACATGCTAAATTATTCTATACCAACGAAATCAATTTATCCAAATCGTTTTTTGTCGTTGACCACGATGTAACAAAACGCACTACTGAACTGGTTTCCCCTTTAGGTCCCCATAATTCAAAACCCACATGGCAACTCAGACGGTCAACAAGGTCATTGGGAAGACGGAAAAACTGTTGATTTGTAGGTGAGTCTACAACTGATTCATATCCACGTGCAGTGAATTCTTCTTTTAACGTTATTGCCAATTCAACAGCATAACGACCTATGCGCATATATAAATCATTGGTAAACAATGTATCAAATTGCAATCCGAGCAAACGTCCTTTGGCAAGCAATGCGCCATGTTGTTTCATGAGTGGCATCATATTTTTGAGCAATGTGCCGTTGGTAACTACAACCGCCTCCCCCATCAATGCGCCCATTTTAGTTCCACCAATATAGAACACATCGGCCAATCGTGCAATATCTTTGAACGTCACATCACATTCAGTGGCAGCAAGTCCATAACCTAATCTTGCGCCATCGATATAGAGTGGGATTTGCGCTTTACGACACACCCGGCTCAATGCTTCCAATTCTCCAAGAGTATATATCGTACCATATTCCGTAGGAAATGAGATATAGAGCATCCCTGGAGCCACCATATGTAAAAATGTTTCATCACGATAAAAATCGTTTATATAATTCTCTACCTCATCGGTCCGCACTTTCCCCTCGCAATGAGGGAGTGTCAACACTTTATGCCCGGTAGCTTCAATTGCACCTGCCTCATGCACGTTAATATGTGCGCTCTCTGGAGCTAAAACGCCTTCATGTCGTGCCAATAAGCCATCAATTACTGTTGCATTGGTTTGCGTACCTCCTACAAGAAAAAACACTTGTGCTTTTGGAGCATCACATGCCTCACGAATAAGTTCAACAGCTCGTTCAGAATATTGATCGCAACCATACCCCACAGTATGTTCAAAATTTGTATCCAAGAGCCTTTGCATCACCTCGGGATGCGCTCCAGCCATATAGTCGGAATTAAAGTATATCATTTTAATAAACGTTTATAATATACAAAGTTATAAAATCTCAGAAACAATGCTAAATTTAAGAAATTAAAATCATTTTTTGGACTTGCATCGTTAAGTCCATCAATTAACCATTGCATCTATCTACAGCATTTGTTTTTACCGAACGAATTCATTACCTTTGTGATAATTATTTAAAAATGAAAGAATCTAACAAAACATCCACTCGATTTAAAACGCAAAAAAAATTTAGGCTGACATTTATCAACGAAAACTCATTTAATGAAGTGTGGTCGATAAAAATGTCTCGAACCAGAGTCATATTATCTATTTTTGTCATTCTAATAGCTATCGGATGTATTGTATCTACCCTAATTGTATCAACCCCAATAAGGACATTATTACCGGGATATCTTAAAACATCCCAACGCCAGGAAAACGTAATAAACAGTATGCGCATTGACTCTCTTTCCACTAATGTAAACATCAATAATGCATACCTCTCCAATATCATTAATATCCTCAATGACAATATCGACACAACATCGGTTACTCTACCGTTGGTATCAGACACAATTAAACACATCCCCATCGACTCTATTATCAATTCTTCGTCATTAGAGCGTCAATTCATACAACAATTTGAAGATCAAGAGAAATTCAATTTATCGGTATTAGCTCCAATTGTTGCAGAGGGTATGATGTTTTACACTCCTATTTATGGAGCTTCAGTAAAAGAGAACGACTCTCCCCTTTCCATTGAGCTTATTACTCCGACAAATTCCCCAATCTCAACAATCTATAACGGCACGATAATAGACTCATACTATCTCCCTGATATTGGCAATGTTATCATCATCCAACATCCAAATGACTTCATTTCCAAATATTCAGGGATAAATGAGACTTTCGTTTCCAAAGGCGATAAAGTAACAACCGGTCAACGCATTGGACTATCCAATAAAAACAAACAGTCTTTCTCATTTGAACTTTGGCACAAAGGCACTCAATTAAATCCACTTGATTATATCGCTTTTTAGGTAATTTATAAAATTCGGTTTGAAAGAATGGATAAATTGCACTACTTTTGCATTTTATTCATTATTAAATAGAATTTAGAAGTGGCTCCACATAAAAAGATTGCACTATTAGGCTCAACCGGCTCTATCGGCACCCAAACACTTGACATTATTGCCGAGTATCCTGATTTGTTCTCGGTCGAAGTGCTTATTGCGGGCTCAAATATAGATTTACTCATCCAACAGGCGTTGAAATTTAAGCCGAAATACGCCATCATCGCAAACGATAGCCTTTACTCTCAACTTAGCAATGCATTAGCACCATTAGGGATTAATGTTGCTGCAGGCAAAAAGGCGATATGCGAAGCAATGGCACTTGACTCAATAGATGTCGTTGTTACTGCTGCAGTTGGATATAGCGGACTTGAGCCAACAATCAGTGCAATAAAAGCAGGTAAGCGTATTGCTCTTGCCAACAAAGAAACTCTTGTTGTTGCCGGCGAATTAGTAACCTCACTTTTGAAAGATTCTGCATCTACAATCATCCCAGTTGACTCTGAACATTCAGCAATATATCAATGCTTGGTGGGCGAAGATGCTAAATCAATAAAAAAACTCATCATCACCGCTTCGGGAGGTCCTTTCCGTAACAAAACGCTAACAGAGCTTAAACACGTTACTGTAGCCGATGCGTTAAAACACCCAAATTGGTCAATGGGTGCAAAAATCACAATCGACTCTGCCACAATGCTCAACAAAGCATTTGAAATTATAGAAGCTCGTTGGCTGTTTGGCATTGAAGCAGAAAAGATTGAAGCGGTTGTTCACCCTCAGTCGATAATTCACTCTATGGTGGAATTTGTTGACAATTCAGTTAAAGCGCAACTCGGATTGCCCGACATGCACCTCCCCATCCGATATGCCCTTGGCGATGCCACTCGCCTTGCAACAACAGCTCCGGCTTTGACACTTGCCGACTATGCGACATTGACATTCGAAAAACCCGATACCGAAAAATTCCCTTGTTTAAACTTGGCATACGAAGCATTGAAATCAAAAGGAAACACTGCATGTATCATTAATGCTGCCAATGAAATAGCTGTAGCTGCTTTCCTCAAACAGCAAATCAGCTTTTTGGACATATATAAAATCATCGAAAAATCAATTGCTAACATATCGTTCATCAATTCCCCAACATTTGAGGACTACGTAAATACTAATACAGAAACTCGCGCCTATGCCGCGTCAATAATAAAATAAAATTTGATGGAAACATTTCTTTTAAAAGCGTCTCAACTCATCGCAGCTCTTGCGTTACTTGTTATAATACATGAATTTGGGCACTACATCTTTGCCCGCATGTTTGGCATTAAAGTAGAGAAATTTTATCTCTTTTTTGACCCATGGTTTTCTATTTTTAAATGGAAACCTAAAGAGGTTGAAAAACTCAACCCCGATGGTAGCTTGAAAACCACATGGAGAGACACCGAATATGGTATTGGATGGCTTCCGCTTGGTGGATATGTCAAGATTGCCGGCATGATTGACGAGTCAATGGACAAGGAGCAAATGGCTCAACCTGTTCAACCTTGGGAATTTCGGGCAAAACCGGCATGGCAACGATTACTTGTGATGCTTGCTGGCGTCATTTTCAACTTCATTCTTGCGATTTTAATCTATGCCGGAATTGCATTCTGTTGGGGAGAAAAGACCATCGCATTTGAAAATGCGACCGAAGGGCTCGACTACGTTCCTGCCGCACAAAACATAGGTTTCCAAAACGGAGATATTCCCTTAATGGCCGACGGTGTAAAGATCGATGTATCAGAACGCGATTTCGCTATGCGCATGGTGGAAGCCGATGTTGTTACCGTTCTACGTAATCACACCGACACCGTAAACATCAACATTCCCGACAATTTCATTTTCCAACTTGAAAACGACGAGGGATTCTTTGCTTACCGCACTCCTGTTTATGTTCATAAGCTTTCTCCGGGAGAGCCAGCTGAAGAAGCAGGACTCAAAGAGGGAGATCACATTGTGAGCGTTGGAGATATAAAAACTCCATCTTTCACTGAATTTACCCCTGCATTACAACAATTTGGAGGTAAAACAACCTCCATTGGCGTGATGCGAGGCGATTCAATAATTAATCTTACCATAACCCCAACCGAGAGTGGCAAAATCGGCATACAATTACGTCCTATCACCGACATCTACCCAATAGATATTACTCAATATTCATTCTTTGAGTCATTCCCCAAAGGCTGGGAAATAGGCATTAGCACCCTCTCTACATATGTGGGCTCAATGAAACACCTTTTCAGCGCTGAAGGCGCACAAAGCATTGGTGGATTTGGAGCAATTGGCAGCATCTTCCCAGACACATGGAATTGGCTCTCATTCTGGGAAATTACAGCGTTCTTGTCGGTTGTCCTTGCATTCATGAACGTTCTCCCCATCCCTGCTCTTGATGGCGGACACGTCCTATTCCTATTATATGAAATCATCGCTCGTCGCAAACCAAGCGACAAATTCCTTGAATATGCTCAAATTGCCGGCATGGTATTTATCTTTGGTCTACTCATTTTTGCCAACGGCAACGATATTTATCGTTTCTTCTTTAAATAGATATGGCTTACAAAATCATAAAACTAAAAAAAGGGAAAGAGGAGTCTCTCCTAAGATTTCACCCTTGGGTGTTTTCGGGAGCAGTAGCCTCTCTGCCTGAAGATATAGAGGAGGGCGACCTCGTTAATGTCGTTTCTAATGCCGGGAAATTTATCGGCGTGGGACATTACCAAATCGGGAGCATCGCTGTCAGGATTCTTTCGTTTGAAGAACAAGAAATCAACGACAACTTTTTTATCGAAAGACTCTCTGCAGCCTACCAATTACGCAAAACTCTCAACCTCATTCGCCCCGATAACAATGCATTTCGCCTTGTTCATGGCGAAGGAGACTTCCTCCCAGGTCTCATCGTTGACATCTACGGCAACACTGCCGTCGTACAAGCCCATTCACCGGGTATGCACTATGCTCGTAATATAATTGCCAATGCTCTTGTAGCAATAGAAGATGCTGGCATCAAAAACGTGTATTATAAATCTGAGACAACTCTCCCCTATAAAGCGCAACTCGACCCTCAAAACGATTATATCATAGGCTCATTTGAAACCAATATTGCAACTGAAAATGGACTAAAATTTCATGTTGACTGGCTCAAAGGACAAAAGACAGGTTTCTTTGTTGACCAACGAGACAATCGCAAGTTACTCGAGCATTATGCCAAAGATCGTAATGTATTGAACATGTTCTGTTACACAGGAGGCTTCTCATTCTATGCGATGCGCGGTGGTGCTAATTTAGTCCACTCTGTCGACAGCTCCTCAAAAGCCATCACATTGACCAATGCCAATGTTGAGTTAAACTTTCCCGGAGACACCCGCCACAAAGCATTTGCCGAAGATGCGTTCAAATTCCTCAACGAGATGGACAACAGCTATGACTTGATTGTCCTCGACCCACCGGCATTTGCAAAACATCGTAGCGCACTCAAAAATGCACTCATCGGTTACCGCAAGCTAAATGCAAAGGCATTTGAAAAAATCAAGCCTGGCGGAATTTTGTTCACATTCTCTTGTTCTCAAGCAGTAAACAAAGATCAATTCCGGCTTGCTGTATTCTCGGCGGCTGCACAATCTCATCGTAAAGTGAGAATTCTGCATCAGCTCACTCAACCTGCCGATCACCCCATAAATATATATCACCCCGAAGGCGAATATTTGAAAGGGTTGATTTTATATGTAGAATAACTGATTAAACAATAATAACCATGGCGATTTTAAACAAACTAATTCCAAGTGCATTCATCGCACTATCGATTACATCTTGCAATATGGCTACACAACAAACCGACGATTTCGACTACACAGTCGATCGTTTTGCCGACATCGAAGTACTTCGTTACAAAGTACCCGAATTTGAAAACCTTTCGGTTAACCAAAAAGCTCTCATATATTATTTGACCGAAGCAGCAATTACAGGCCGTGATATCCTTTGGGATCAAAATGGCAAATACAATTTGCCCATCCGCCAAACTCTCGAACAAATCTATGTTAATTTTGACGGAGATAAAGAATCAGCCGAATTCAAAGCATTTGAAAAATACTTGAAGCAAATCTGGTTTGCCAATGGTATTCACCATCACTATTCAATGGATAAATTCACACCTGAATTTACTCAAGAATTTTTCGCGTCACAAGTAAAAAACATCGCCCCTGAAAATCTTCCGCTAAATGGCAAATCAGTCGATGAATTCATAGCCGAACTTTCGCCTGTGATTTTCGACCCTGCTGTGATGGCTAAACGCGTAAATCAAGCCGAAGGAGAAGACTTGATTACCACATCGGCCAACAACCTTTACGATGGCGTAACACAAGCAGAAGTTGAAGCATACTATGCCGCACTTAAAAATCCTAACGACACAACCCCCATCTCATTCGGTCTTAATACCCAGGTAGCAAAAAAAGATGGCAAAGTTGTTGAGAATGTATATAAAGTTGGCGGATTATATTCTGACGCCATAACTCGCATCGTGGAATTGCTTGGCAAAGCGACAGAATATGCCGAGAATGATGCACAACGCAACACCATCAACAAGCTCATCGAATATTACCAAACAGGTGATCTTCGTCTATTTGATGAGTATTCAATCCTTTGGTTGCAAGACACCGCATCTCAAGTAGATTTCATCAATGGATTTATTGAGTCTTATGGCGACCCCCTTGGCATGACAGGTGCATGGGAATCAATCGTGAATTTCAAAAACGCAGAAGCATCAAATCGCACACAAGTCATCAGCAACAATGCACAATGGTTTGAAGACAATTCTCCCATCGATCCACGTTTCCGCAAAGAAGAGGTGAAGGGTGTATCTGCTAAAGTTATCACAGCCGCTATCCTTTCAGGTGACGCCTACCCTGCTACACCCATCGGCATTAACCTTCCTAACTCTAACTGGATTCGCGCTAACTATGGTTCTAAATCAGTAACCATCGAAAACATTACACAAGCCTACGACGCTGCATCTCAAGGCAACGGATTTAATGAAGAATTTGTGTATGACCAAGAAACTCGCGACCTCATGGGCAAATATCTTTTCATCACCGACAATCTTCACACCGACCTTCACGAATGTCTCGGTCATGGCTCTGGCAAATTGCTCCCTGGGGTTGATCCCGATGCATTGAAAGCTCATGGTGCTACTCTTGAAGAAACTCGTGCCGACTTGTTTGCATTGTATTACCTTGCCGATCCTAAACTTGTTGAACTTGGACTTCTTGACAATCCGGAAGCCTACAAAGCTGAATATTACAAATATATGCTTAATGGCATGATGACTCAGCTCATGCGCATCGAGCCGGGCAAAGATGTTGAGGAAGCACACATGCGCAACCGCAAATTAATTGCTGAATGGGCTTACGAAAATGGCAAAGCCGATAATGTCGTTGAACTCGTTGAAAAAGATGGAAAGACCTTCATCAAAATTAACGACTATGACAAATTGCGTGAATTGTTTGGGAAATTGCTAAGCGAAATCCAACGCATCAAGAGTGAAGGTGACTATGAAGCAGGACGCAACATCGTTGAAAAATATGCCGTTAAGGTTGATCCAAAACTTCATGCCGAAGTTCTTGAACGATATTCACATCTTGACATCGCACCTTACAAAGGATTTGTAAACCCCATCTACACCCCTGAATTTGATGCAGAGGGCAAAATCGTTGATGTTAAGATTTCTTACGACGAGGACTATATCCCACAAATGTTGCGCTACGCTCGCGATTACTCCCCCCTCACAAAATAATCAATCCACATATTCAATAAAACGAGGAGCATCAAAGTATTTTTTGACACTCCTCGTTTATTATTTGCTTAAAAGCATCAATTTAGAGTTTGTCGTTGAGGAGGTGGAGTTTGGGGGCAATTTTGCGATAATCTTTTGATGCAAGATAAGCATCAATGGCATCGGCATGAGCATGGCGATGCAGGTCGGTCCCAATGAAATCGACATACCCTTTCTCCAAAAGATATTCGGCAATCATCTTCTCATCTTTTCCATAATATCCGGCAAGACTCAACATATTAATCTGAAACAGAGTCCCCACGTTGTGCAACTCGTCATAACGACCACGCTTGCCATAATAGTAATAGTAACGTTCAGGATGAGCAAGAATGGGCTTATAACCTCTCACTTTCAAGTCAAATAATGTTTTATCCAAATCCCAAGGCTCTTGAAGGAACGAATTTTCCACCAACAAATAGTTCCCCGGCAACGCTACAACATTACCGGCCTCTAACTGCGCCATGAAAAACTCATCGATACGATACTCCGCCGAGTGACTCAATTCCACATCCACGCCCTTAGCGTCAAGCCCCGATTTCAATGCAGCTAAAGCCGGAGCTATCGTCTCGGGTGTGTTTTCAAATGCCTCTTGCGTAACATGAGGCGACGCAATAATGCGATTTATGCCCCACCCTTTCATGCGCTCAACAAGTTCTACCGACGTACCGACGTCAGGTGAACCATCATCAACACCCGGCACAATGTGGCAATGTATATCTGTCGTGAAACACAACTCTGCTTTTTTGGTCTTCTTCTTGAATATTGAGAACATAAAATTATCCTGAATTGTTATCTATTCATCTGCAAAAATACAGATAACTCATGTAATGAAAAAAAAATTATGGATAAATTTCCGCAATTCAGATAAAAAACATTACATTTGCGAATATTCTAAATAAATTCAACTTTTAGTCGAATAAAATTTATACTAAACCTAAATATTTTAATACCGAATATGGGACAAAAACTCAAAATCAGAGATTTAACTCTACGCGACGGTCAGCAATCTCTATTTGCAACCCGTCTTAATCAAGCCAACATTGACAAGCTGTTGCCTCTCTATGAAAATGCCGGTTTCTACGCTATGGAGGTGTGGGGCGGTGCAGTTCCCGACTCCGTAATGCGCTATCTCGACGAGTCGCCATGGAATCGTCTTCGCAGTGTGAGTCAGGCAATAAAAGGCAAATCTTTATTAACAGCTCTTTCTCGCGGACGTAACCTTTTCGGCTATGTTCCTTATCCCGATACCGTTCTTGAAGGATTCTACAAAGAAGCCATCAAAAACGGATTGAACGTGATGCGCATCTTTGACGCTCTCAACGACATTGACAACGTTAAAGAATCCATCAAACTAATCAATAACCTTGGCGGTATCCCTGATGGCGCCGTATGTTACACTGTCGATCCTAAAGAAGAACCCCTACAAGAAGAAAAGGTAGGATTCTTTGCATCGCTATTCGGCAAAAAGAAAAAAGCCGTTGCTCCTGAAAAAATCTTCACCGACGAATACTTTGTTGAAAAAGCAAAGACAATGGAAGCTCTCGGAGCAAAAATCATCACTCTTAAAGACATGGCAGGCCTTGTCAGTCCATCACGTGCCGCTTCGATTATCTCTAAATTGAAAGCTGCCGTTAAAGTGCCTGTCGATTTCCACACTCACTGTACTCCGGGCTATGGCTTAGGTTCAGCATTAATGGCAATGATACATGGTGTTGACATTCTTGACACCAACATTTGGTGGTTTGGCGGTGGCTCAGCTGCTCCTGCTATCGAATTGATTTATGTATTTGCCAAGAAACTCGGCATCGAAGTTGAAGCCAACATGGAAGTTGTGGGACAAATTCGCGACCAATTGCGAGAAGCTCGTGAATCACTCAAAGATTTCGACCTTGGCAAATTACCTAACGCATTCGATCCGCTTAACGACACCCTCCCGGCTGAAATCGATGCTCAATTTGACGCCGCAATCAAAGCAGCTAAAGCAGGTAACGAAGACGCTCTTCTTGTGGCTTGTCATGCTATCGAAGCTTACTTTGGGTTCCCAAAACCAAACCTCCTTGTTAAAGATGCAGAAGTGCCCGGTGGCATGTACTCCAACATGGTGGCTCAGCTCAAATCACTTCAAGCCGAAGATCTTCTCGACGATGCTATGCGCTTGATCCCTAAGGTGCGTCGCGATGCCGGTCTTGTTCCATTGGTAACACCAACAAGCCAGATTGTCGGTAGCCAAGCCGTGAGTCTTGCTCTTGACCGCAAAAAAGGAAACCCCGACTACTCTAACCCATCTAACCAATTCATCTCGCTCATCAAAGGTGAATATGGTAAAACTCCGGTGGCTATCGATCCTGCCTTCCGCGAAAAAATCACCGGTAGCCCCATCGAAAAACCTTACGATGTGTCTTCTTACAAGAAACCGGAAAATCCTGTTCTTGAAGACCTCGGTGGCGTGAAACTCGCTTCCAACGACGAAGAATACTTGCTACTCGAACTCCTTCCAAGCGTTGCCAATGGCTTCCTCCGCCGTCGTCGCGCTGAAGAATACACCCCGGTAGAAGAGCCAAAAGCTGAAACCGCCGAAGCTCCAGCTAAAGAAGCTCAAGCACCCATCACCGGCGAAACACTCAAAGCGCCGATGGGCGGTCGCATAATCTCGGTTAACGTGAAACCCGGTGACAGAGTGAAGAAAGGTGAAGTATTGCTCGTTTATGAAGCTATGAAGATGGAAAATGACGTCGTTGCCGAAAAAGACGTTATCATCAAACGCGTCTTCGTTAAACCTGAAGATGTTGTCAATACCGACGACGTGATGATTGAATTTGGCGTTGAAGGCGAAGTTGTTGCCGAAGCTGAAGAAGCTCCCATCTCTAACAATGTATTAACAGCTCCAATGGGTGGTCGTGTAATCTCTATCAACGTAAAACCCGGCGACAGCGTCAAGAAAGGAGATGTATTGCTCGTTTACGAAGCAATGAAGATGGAAAACGACGTCCTTGCTGAAAAAGATGCTGTAATCAAACGCATCTTTGTTAAGCCTGAGGATGTCGTTAATGCCGACGCCCTATTGATTGAATTTGAATAAAATTTTCATAAAAACTTTTAACATTATGAGGTTGTATCAATCGATACAACCTCATTTTTATCTCTCGAAGAGGGGAAAGGGCATAATAGAAAGACACAACCACAACACACTACACAACACACTACAACGAAGATGTTGCACAAAAATTTTCATGAAAGTTTTGCCAATCAAAGAAAAATGGCTAAATTTGCAAGCCATTACAAATTATCGCCTTACCAGCGTTGATTTAAAACTTTGATTAACAATAAAAACTAAATAAAGATGAAAAAAGACATCCATCCTTCAAATTATCGTGAAGTAGTATTCAAAGACATGTCTAACGAGGAAATCTTCATTACTCGTTCAACTGTTGCAGCTAAAGAAACTATCGAAGTTGATGGCGTAACTTACCCATTAGTTAAGCTTGAAATCACAAGTGCGTCTCACCCTTTCTTCACAGGTAAGCAAAAACTTGTTGACACTGCAGGTCGCGTAGATAAGTTCATGAGTCGCTACGGCAATCGCAAGAAGAAATAATCTACACATTATTATCAATACAAAGTCCGGATTTTACAATCCGGACTTTTTTATTTTCCATTCCAAAACATTAAGTAGTAAAATATGGTTTAACATCTTAAACTTATGGCTCTAACATGGCAGTGGAACTTCTCTTACCACTGAATACAGACCACAGACAATTAGTGTTGTGGAACGCTACAGAATTTGCAATACATCATTTAAATAGCGTGTTTCCCTCGCAACGGATATTTTCTCATTAGCCCAGCTAATCATCATGGGGTTAATAAGTATCTATCCTTTCAGGCAATCTCCTTTTTATCTTTTATCTTTCCTTTTTCAATCCTCTTTTTAATTTGTCTGTTGATTTTTACGAACTAAAGCCCTTGAAGGCTTTCACTATTTTTAACACACTAAACAGGGAACGTTTACCAACGTTTACAAAAATAATCATTAACTTTGCTAATTAAAGTCAAATTTTGGTGTTCTTACTACTTTTTACGCCAAGTACTATTAGGTAATACAATAACATATCAAATAATTTAAATACTTCTATTATGAAAACCTTATTTACACGCACGTTGGTGTTGCTGGCATTAACGTGGCTCGTTCCAAAAGCCAATGCTGCAACCTATTTCTCCTATAGTGGAGACACTTGGGATAATTTTTATAGTTATGGTACGACAACATATGCCGATGGCGCGGCATATTGGATACAAGGAGCGGCTGCAAATGGAAGGATATTCACATTGCCGGCTACGACAACTCAAGGGGCTACAATTCCTACATCAGAAGGGAATGAGAGTCTGACCTATATGATACTAACAAATTATACTCGAGGCTTGTTCTTTGATTTTGAACAAAACGGAGCAGAATATTTTTCATGTGGTTCTTATACCGGATATCCTGTAGACGCGACAGGGAATTATTGGTATGCAGGTCCTGCAATTGCTGCCGATAATGCAGAAACATTATGGTTTCAATCTCGTCGAAGTGCAACAGCCCCGCAAGCATTACAAGAGAATAATGCATGGGCACAAGGAATTAAGGCTGTTGCATATTTTACAAAAGCGAATTTACCTCCGAGTACAACAAGAAGTGGGATTGATTTATCAAGCTATAATATAGGACGTAGCGACTTAATGAGTGCATATGGAGATGGTGCTAACGGAGAAGGCTACCTCTGGTTTTGTGATGAAACAAACCACAAGGTTGTGCGTGTGAAAATCGTAAACGGACAAGCTACAGGAGAAATCGAATTCAGTTCTCCCACAGGAACAGTAGCTCAACGTTCACTTGCAGTTCAATATGCCGATAATCGAGTTATATATAGTGCGGGTCGCGATGGCGATAAGAAAATATGGCGTGGTGTAATTGATGAGGCAAACAAAAAAATCACATGGTATGACCTTGGTGTAACAACGGTTAGTGCAACAAATACATCCAAAGGGAGTCCGGGAGCTACAATGTTCATCTTGGGAGGCTATGAATATCTTGTCTATTCATCATCTACAACTCAAGTTACTATTAAAGTATATGATGGCACTAATCCAGCAAACACAACTGCTCTTGAAACATTTTCTCTAATACCATTTACTTCTGCCACAAATACAGGTTGGATGACTCATAGTATCAATGCAGTTGTTGCTGATGATAAAATGAGTGCTGATTTATATGTGTATGTTCCTAATCGCGGTGCTTTTAAACGTAAACTCACAGCGTTAAAAACGTTAGCACAAGATCCGGTACAGAATCTTTCAGTTGAGATTGTTAAATCTCAAGATCAGTTGGGACGTCAAGATGCTGTATTAACATGGCAAGCTCCTGCCAAAGGCGAGGTCGCAAGTTATACTATCTATAGCAGAGAAAATCCATGGTATTCTATGGATGGCAATGGCGTCGATTCTAATGGGGATGGTTATAGCGATGCTCCTCTAAGACGTCAAGATACATGGAGTGCATGGACCTCAATAGGAACAACTACTGATTTGACCTATACTGATATTGATGTATGTATGTATGCATCGTCGATATCTCGCTCTTATCAATATAAGGTAGTCCCCAATTTTAAAGATGGTGGTATAGGGGCAGAATCTGATGTTCTTGAAATCACGCCCGAATTTATACCATTTGTTCCTGTTTGGGACACAACAATGGACCAAGATGATAAGAAATTTGGTATCGACCGTTATGACGGCTATTGCAAAGTGCAACTTTATTGGAAATTCCCTCAAGTAAATAACTATAATTATTTCCCAAGTGGACAGAAGAATGTGTATGGCGTTAAACCCGATTATTATTCTGTTTTGCGCGATGGCAAGGTGATTGTACCTTATACTACTACATATAACTATATTGACACAGATGTTAAGTCGGAGCATACATATACATATCAGGTTGTATCTCACTATACCGATTTTCCAAATGATACTGCTGTATCAGCTCCTAATACTGTTTATGTAGAAAAGCGCGACTGGGCAAAGGTGGGATATGAATTGACTGAAATTTACAACTATAAAATTGCTGCATCAGGCGATAGTGTTCATGTTCCCTCAAGCAGTTATTCTAATATGGCAAATTACGCGTATGCCTATTATAAGCAAGCTGTTTATCATGATGGATATTGGTATGTGGCGCAAAATACCAATGCAGGAGAAACTAATGGAGGTATTATCAAAATCTCAGCAGCAGCTCCATGGGAAAATAAGACTGAAAATGTATTAACTCCCGGAACTGTATTTTACCAACACAGCACTCACTATTCAACCAATCCGGCATACAGAAATATTGGTATTGCAACTGACTATGAAGGGAATCTCTTTATCCAAAGTGCTTCGTTGAATGCATCCGGAACGTCAAGAACTTCGGCTTATTATAATCGAATAGCTGAGGGCAAAGTGTTTATCAAAGGTGATAATGGTAGTTACACTACCTATACTGTTGATTTGTCAGGAATTGACTTTACGGAATATACTGAACATGATCCATCAAAATACTTGACTACAGCTGCAGGTCGTTGTGATTTTTATACAATGGGAGGAAAGCTAAAGACCGATGGATATGCATATTTGTATCTTGCACCATCAGTATCTAAAGCCGCGTTTGTTGTTAAGTTAACCTATACCGGATCGGCAGTAACTGCAACGTTAGTTAACAAACTCCAAGATACCGAGGGGCGTCGTACATGGAACGGTGAACCATTCCTACAAAATAATGAGAATCTTATAATTCCTGTTAATTGTACAGGGCGTCAAGGAGAATTCTTGCATCTGATTCGTTCAAGTGCATTGAGTTTATGGTCTCGCAATGATAATAGTGAGTTAGCTACTCGCAAAACCAATGTTTATGACACTCAAGCACGCGTAAACACTCCTGGTGGCTGTACGCTTGAATTCAATGGAGAGTTGTTCCTAATTACCCCAACTTCGCAATATTCTGTAAATAAGGGTAATTTCTATGTAGGTATGGCTGAACGCGGTGATGGAGATGCCCCTGCAGAAGCCAATTTCGGACATATTATCCCCGTTGTCCAATATCAACAAGATGATGCCGAAGATGGAGGCGGGACATCGAGTGGAACAGTATCTATCTTTGCTGAAGTGGGAGAAGATGATATAAATGGAGATGGGATTTTGAATGACTACGCATATATTTATCTATATTCTCCTTCTGGTCAACGCTTTGCAAAATATCGTTTGACTCCTTCTACAGGATTCCCTCCATCACAAGTAACACTTGAAATCAATGCAAAATATGCCGAAGATTATGATGCCGCCAATCACAATCCGGGTGGTGATATCACACAATTTGACGCAACTGCTTCATGGGCTCAAGTTTCAGATTACGGAACAACAGAAGGAGGCAATATATTCTACAGCATTATGAGTTATACATTGCAACTTGTTGATGCAGCAGGAAATCCTATCACAGAAACAGATACAAACGGCAACTTGCTATATCCGGCAATCGAATTTGACGTTGATGGAAACGGTGTACCAACTAAAGTTTATACCGTAACATATAATGGAAATGTAAAAACTAAAACTGCGGTATCGGAAGACTCTGAGACTTTCAAAAATCTTTCATATACCACAAATGACGAAGGCATTGTAATCTATTCTTATATATATACTAATGTAAAAAAAGAAGTGGACTACACTGCATTAGTTACCGTAAATTATATAGGTGTGGATGAATCAAACACCGGTGTTCAACAAAAGTCGATGACTACCGAATGGGAAACTGCAAATACCTATCAGCCGGAGGAAGCAACAGGAACAGTATTGGTTGATGTCAAGGAAGACAATTGGAGCGACTGGGATGCCGACTATAAAGGAAATCCCGCTAATGGAGGCGCTAAGGATGATGATGACGCTTACTTTGACAGCTATCGCGTGTGCTTGAAATTGGCTAATCCTGACTTTGGTGCCGGTGTTGTATATCCAAGATCTTACTACACTATAGGCATCGACAAGGACCAAAATGGAACTATCGACCAAGAAATAACTGAGTTCAAATTGTTCTATGGTGAACAAAACACAGTAACAACATTGGCCGACGAGACCGATACTACTCCTATAGTGGATAAAGATGGATATGTCGCAATCACTGATGGTAAAATCTCAGGAGATTACAATTTCGATATTGAAACCGGTGGCAAGCCTCATGTTTATTGGGATATGCTTGACTATACTGCACCTGCATATTATGATGACGGCGTTACCTACACCGAGAGTGATAATCCATCTACATGGAACTATATAGTTACAACAACCTATGCAGCCGGCAACGCCCGCATCAGTGAAGCTGTAACATCACCAATGGAGGCCGATAACGGTGGTATCACCACAGGTGTAGAGGTTATCAGCACACAAGCAGTGTTGAATGTTTATCCTATCCCTGCAACAATTTCGGTAACAATCAAGTGCAGCGAAGCAATTGAAAATATCGAGATTTACTCTGAGTCAGGTATGTTGGTAAGCAAGATGAGCGGCAATGGCGAACAAATAATGACCGTAAACATAAGCGATCTTGCATTAGGTTATTACTTCATGCGTGTCAACAACCTTGCACCGGTGAAGATAATAAAAAATTAGTCAATAGCCTCGACACATAAAAAGTATATTACTCTGAATTGCACCCCTGCCGTCATCAACGGACAGGGGTGCTGTCATTTATGAATGAAGCGTAAAAAAAAACTATACAATAAGCAATGGAATCTCGCTACATCACATCAAAGCTGCGATAATAAAATAGGGGTTTATTGGTCAAAACAGGCTATAATTCTATAAAAAAACCAAAGGAGAACCAATATATTGATTCTCCTTTGCTAAATAAACGTGTCCGAGATGAGATTCGAACTCACACAGCCGAACGGCCACTACCCCCTCAAAGTAGCGTGTCTACCAATTCCACCACCCGGACATAACCCATCTTTTTAGACAAAAAAAATAGAGCGAAAAACGGGACTCGAACCCGCGACCCCAACCTTGGCAAGGTTGTGCTCTACCAACTGAGCTATTTTCGCAATTAACATCTCTAAAAAGAGGGTTACTATTTCATTGTTCTCGTTGAGCGAAAAACGGGACTCGAACCCGCGACCCCAACCTTGGCAAGGTTGTGCTCTACCAACTGAGCTATTTTCGCAATTGCGATGCAAAGGTAAGCATAATTTTTGAACTACCAAAAATTCCCATAACTTTTTTCAAAAAAAATATTTTACGTCTCGTACCCTCTCCCGGCTTCGCCGTATTCTCCTCACTTTAGGTAAAGAGCTCTATAAGTACCATAAACTATTGATCAACAAATGAGACAAGTTGAGAATTGAAAGTTGGACGTTTTTTATTTTGCCTTTTTGCTTCTGTTGTGTGTTTGAAAAAAAAGTTGTATCTTTGTCGGCGATTTCGTAATCTCTGGCGAGACATGGATAGTCCGTGAATATTGCGAGTAATGTTAACATTTTAAAATCAAAAAGAAAATGGATTTAATTAAAGTTGCTGAAGCTGCTTTCGCACCGGAAGTAAGCAAACAACATCCTGAATTTGGCCCCGGTGATACAATCACAGTTGCTTATCGCATCAAAGAAGGTAACAAAGAACGTATCCAACAATATCGTGGCGTTGTTATCCGCATTTCAGGAGAAGGAAACAAAAAACGTTTCACTGTACGCAAAATGAGCGACAACATCGGTGTTGAACGTATCTTCCCAATCGAATCTCCGTTCATCGAATCGATTGAAGTCAACAAGTATGGTAAAGTACGCCGTTCAAAACTTTACTATCTTCGTGCTCTTACAGGTAAAAAAGCTCGTATTAAAGAGCGTCGCGTAGTAAACAAGTAATCAAAGCTACTACCAAACAATAAATAGGCTGTATCGATTTTAATACAGCCTATTTATTATATACCCCTCAGTCGCTTCGCGACAGTTCCTTATATTAGGCAAGCAACTCATTTATTCCTGACACTCAGCGACTTTACCTAAAAATCTAATTCTAAAACAACACACCTATTGTTTTCTTAAACATCTCATTAGCAGCCAAGTAGTCGCTTGAGGGATTCAATCTGAGAGGTCCACAAATCCTCGACTTCATCCTCCTCGCCATCTTCAGCGAAATCGCTTATCGACAACATTGTTGTATCAGTGAGTTCATTTACGGTAATACGCATCTCAAAATACACTCCGGGGAGATCATCTTCCCACCTCATCTTGATATACATTCCTGTTCTCGATCCCAACAGATGAGCTGTTTGCGAACTTTTGCCCCAAGTAAAAACATAATTTTTATTTTCTATCTTCACATCATCGGCAAACCATTGGTTAAGCCCATTTTCTGTAGTTATATAATTCCACAAAAGCGCAACAGGCGCACTTTTCATGTCATATTCAAACAGCAATTTCTTTTTTGTCGTTTCCATGCAGATTTACGATTAACTATAATCTTATTTTTCATGTTGCGAATTAAAGACATTTTCAGCATATATCATATATAGTAAGTATTAAAAAGTATGTAAATGCGCAGTTTCTTCAATCTATTATGATGTTTTTAATAAATTTCTTCATTTTATTGACTCAATTGTGGCATTTTAATCTTAATTTTGTAGTATCAATTCAAAAACAAATTACACTTTATATTATGGGACTTTTTGACAAGCTTACCGAGAGAGCCAAGCAACAACGTCAACGCATAGTGCTCCCCGAAGGGACTGAACCACGTACATTAACAGCAGCCGACCGCATTATATCTGAGGGCATTGCCGATATCATTCTCATTGGCGACCCTAAAGAGGTTATTGCGATGGCTAAAGATTTGAAACTTGAGAACATCAGTCGTGCAAAAATCATCAATCCAGCCGATGAAACTGTTATCGATCGCTATGCTCCCATGTTTTTTGAATTAAGAAAAAGCAAAGGTATCACTATGGAAGAAGCTCGCTTAACAACAGCCAATCCATTATACCTTGGATGCTTAATGATTAAAGCAGGCGATGCCGACGGACAAGTTGCCGGTGCATTGAACACAACAGGCAATGTGTTGCGTGCCGCATTTCAAGTAATCAAAACCCAACCGGGCATCAATGTCGTTTCAGGAGCATTTGTAATGTTGCTACCGGAAGGATCGCCTTATGGCACTGACGACATCCTCGTTTTTGCCGACTGTGCTGTTATTCCTGAACCAACGGCTCCCGAATTGGCTCAAATTGCAGTATCGGCAGCACAAACAGCTCGCGACATTGCAGCCATCGAACCCCGTGTTGCACTCCTTAGCTTCTCAACTAAAGGCAGCGCGCGCCATGAACGCATCGACAAAGTTATCGAAGCCACTAAAATTGCTCATGAAATGGCTCCTGAACTCATTCTTGACGGAGAATTACAAGCCGATGCAGCTCTTGTCCCCAGCGTAGCCAACAGCAAAGCGCCAAACAGTCCATTGAGCGGACGTGCCAATGTGCTCGTATTCCCATCACTCGAAGTGGGCAACATCAGCTACAAGCTTGTTCAACGCCTTGCAGGAGTTCAAGCAGTGGGACCGATACTTCAAGGACTTGCTGCTCCGGTCAACGACCTTTCTCGCGGTTGTTTCCCCGAAGATATTTTCAAAACAGTAATTATCACATGCAACCAAGCCATAGGCTTAAAAAACAAATAATCAATCATGAAAATCTTAGTATTAAACTGCGGTAGCAGTTCGGTAAAATACAAACTCATTAACACAAGCAACAACGACACTCTTGCCGAAGGCGGCGTTGAAAAAATAGGCCTCGAAGATGGCTTCTTGAAATTTAAACGTCAAGATGGCTCAAAAGAGATTGTCGACCTTGGCAAGACCGACCACAATGGTGCCATCAGCGCAATTCTCCATAACCTCACCGACGCAAAAGAGGGTTGCATCAAAAGTTTCGATGAAATCGACGCTGTGGGACATCGCGTAGTTCATGGAGGCGAAAAATTCAACAAAAGCGTGCTCATCAATGACGATGTTATCGCTAAAATCAAAGAATGTTACGGAATAGCGCCATTGCACAACCCGGCAAACATGACAGGTATAGAAGCTATTACTGCCCTGATGCCAAATGTTCCTCAAGTGGGTGTATTTGACACTGCATTCCACCAAACAATGCCTGCAAAATCTTACATGTATGCATTACCATATAAGTTCTACAAAGAAGACGGAGTGCGTCGCTACGGTTTCCACGGAACAAGCCACCGCTACGTTTCTCAACGCGTGTGCCAATTCCTCGGTGTAGATATCAAACAACAACGCATCATCACTTGCCATGTGGGCAATGGTGGTTCTATCACAGCCGTTAAATTTGGCGAAAGCATCGACACCTCCATGGGATTAACCCCTACTGAAGGGCTCATGATGGGTACTCGCGTGGGCGATATCGATCCGGGCGCATTGGTATTCCTCATGGAAAAACACAATTATAATGCCACTGACATTCAACGCATCATCAACAAAGAGAGCGGGATGGCAGGAGTGAGCGAAATTTCTTCAGACATGCGCGAAATCGAAGCTGCCGAAAAAGCCGGAAATGAACGTGCACAATTGGCGCTTGCCATGTATGAGCAACGAATACTTAAATATGTAGGTGCATATGCGGCTGAAATGGGAGGCGTTGACATCATCGTATTTACAGGCGGTGTGGGCGAAAATCAAACAGGCGTGCGCGAAAACGTGTGTGCGCCACTCGCATTCATGGGAGTGGAAATCGACAAAGAGCTGAACAACAAAACACGCGGCACCGAAACCATTATCTCAACCGATAGTTCAAAAGTAAAAGTTGTGGTAATTCCTACCGACGAGGAACTGATGATTGCTCGCGATACCGAGGCTATCATCAATGGTCGCCAACCTGAATAAAACGTTCAAGGAGGTGTAATTCACACCTCCTTTTTTATAATCACTTACGATAACTTACCCAATATGACTAAAATTAAAGCCGCTATCGTCGGCTACGGAAATATCGGGCGTTTTGTCCTTGAATCGCTTCAAGAAGCTCCCGACTTTGAAATAGCAGGCGTTGTCCGCCGTAATGCCGATAACAATCCTGCAGAGCTAAACAGCTACAAAGTTGTTACCGATATACACGAATTAGGCAAAATCGATGTAGCAATCCTCTGTACCCCCACTCGCGAAGTGGAAAAGCATGCCGAAGTTTTGCTTGCTGAAGGTGTTAACACTGTTGACAGCTACGACATCCACACCGGCATTTCCGACTTGCGCAATCGCCTGAATGCGATTGCCGAAAAGAATAATTCTGTTGCGATTATTTCTGCCGGATGGGATCCGGGAAGCGACTCGGTGGTGCGCACATTGCTCCAAGCGGCAGCGCCCAAAGGGTTGACCTACACAAACTTCGGTCCCGGCATGAGCATGGGGCACACTGTGTGTGTAAAATCAAAAGAAGGTGTTAAAAATGCTCTTTCTATGACCATCCCTCTCGGGACAGGCATCCATCGTCGCATGGTTTATGTTGAACTTGAAGATGGCTACAATCTTGAAGATG
Organism: Muribaculaceae bacterium; assembly: GCA_017436845.1. Classification (GTDB taxonomy): domain Bacteria; phylum Bacteroidota; class Bacteroidia; order Bacteroidales; family Muribaculaceae; genus RGIG4079. The sequence goes on along the minus strand of JAFSCJ010000016.1, from coordinate 18,552 downwards.
TGGCTCGTGCAGTAAAGGAGGATCCATATTTTGCCAACGATGAAACTCACGTCATGCAAGTATCATCGGTTGACGAGGTCAAAGACATGGGACATGGAGTGAACATGGTGCGCAAAGGTGTATCAGGCAAAACTCAAAATCAACGTTTTGAATTCAACATGAGCATCAACAACCCTGCTTTGACAGCACAAATGCTCGTGAGTGCCGCTCGCGCAACAATGCATCAACGACCCGGAGCCTACACGCTGATTGAAATTCCTGTAATCGATCTTCTTGCAGGCGACAAAGAAGAGCTAATATGCCACTTAGTGTAAATCCACTAAAAAGTTGTATCTTTGCACTTTAATTTTTGACAGGAACAAATAATGTTTGACAATATAAGTAGCACTATCACATCTGTAGCCGACTTTGTGTGTGGCTATCCCCTTTTCTTTTGGCTCATTGGCGGAGGATTATTCCTATTTATCTACTCCGGAGCAATACCATTGCGTCGCATCAAATGGTCGATAAAAGCCCTACGCACAAAAGGCACCACCGGCGAAGGTGAAATCAGTTCATTTCAAGCATTAATGAGCAGTATCTGTTCAACTGTTGGCATGGGCAATATTGCCGGCGTAGCAATTGCTATCTCCATTGGAGGAGCCGGAGCAATATTCTGGATGTGGGTGAGTGCATTGCTCGGCATGGCGACGAAATTCTTTGAAGGCACTCTCGCCATCATGTACAAAGGCAAAGATAAACAGGGAAACACCCATGGCGGACCAATGTATATTCTCACCGAAGGTCTCGGCAAGAAATTCAGGCCTATGGCTGTCTTTTTTGCCATATTCGGTATGATAGGTACGCTATGTTTCATGCAAGCCAACCAACTCACAGAGTCATTCATCACTGTACTTGACGCTCCCGACACGTTTAAATTCCGACTAATAACAGGACTCATCATGGGAGCCGGTGTATCAGTTGTAGTTTTAGGAGGCATAAAACGCATCTCAAAAGTAGCAACAAAAGTCGTTCCCGTTATGGTGGGGCTATATTTTCTGCTTGTGTTCATTATTATTGTAATGAACATAGAACTATTGCCCAAAGTGTTCCATCTAATAATTAGCGAGGCATTTAATCTTGAAGCCGGATTTGGGGCATTGGCATTTATTGCAATCACAGGAGCTCGTCGAGCAATGTATGTCAATGAAGCCGGAGTAGGAACAGCATCACTCATGCATGGAGCATCACGCAACTCAGAGCCAGTGAGAGAAGGCCTCATCGCAATGATTGGACCGGCTATTGACTCAGGGCTTGTATGTACCCTTACATCAATACCCATATTAATGGCAATGACTGTCAGTCCAATTGAAATTGAAGGTATTAAAGGACTATATATTGCTCTCAATGCATTTGAAACGATGCTTCCCGGATGGGGCGAATATGCTCTAATGGCAATCGTCTTTATATTTGCTGTTACTACAATGTTCTCCTATTCTTACTATGGTACTGAATGTGCCTCATACTTGTTTGGTGAGAAAAAAGGGAAATACTATGATTATTTCTATCTGTTTATGATTGTCGTTGCATGCGTCATTTCTCTTGACCTCGTTGTGAGCATCATGGATATGGCATTTGCTTTGATGACTATACCTACAATGTATGCAATACTACGTCTCAGTCCAAGAGTGCGCTGTGCAGCTAAAACTTATTTTGCAAAAAAATAACACAACTTTTATATCATGCTTAATTATATCATTTGGGATTTTGATCCTGTATTAATCGACTCCTTTATATCACTACGTTGGTACTCACTGATGTTCCTTATCGGATTTCTCGTTGGGTATAAAATCGTTGAGAAAATGTTTAAGCATGAAGGGGCCCCTGAAAAATGGCTTGGCTCATTACTGCTATGGGTGATGGCGGGAACAATCGTAGGCGCTCGTTTGGGACATGTCTTTTTCTACGCATGGGACTACTATTCACAACACCCCATAGAAATACTATACACTTGGGAAGGTGGTCTTGCAAGTCATGGAGGTGCCATAGGTGTGATTATTGCCGTATTGGCATTTTCTAAATTCACAGCTAAACGCAATGCTTTATGGACATTTGACAAATTGGTCGTTGCCATTGCTCTCGTTGGTGGGTTGATACGTTTAGGTAACTTGTTTAACTCTGAAATATTTGGTCATGCAACAGATCTTCCTTGGGGATTCATGTTTGTCAACTCTCCCGAATGGCATGATATGTATGCAGGTCAAGCATGCCACCCAACTCAGATATATGAAGCATTGTGTTATTTTGCTTTGTTTGCACTATTGATGTGGATGTATTGGAAAAAAGATGCACAGACTCGTCCCGGATTATTGTTTGGCACATTCCTTGTCGGCACATTCCTCACTCGTTTCTTAATTGAATTTATCAAAAATGATCAGGTAGATTTTGAAGCAACAATGGCTCTTAACATGGGACAATGGCTAAGTATTCCCTTTGTCCTTGCCGGCATTGGGTTGATAATCTACGCAATGCGTCGCCCGGCAATACACATCGACTTCCCCAATCGCTTCGCCGACGAAAAGAAATAAGAATCAATTTTCAATAAATTCAACCTCTCAATTACACTATATATGTCTTTTTATCTATCAATCATCGCATTTGCATTGTTATTTACGACATCTGCAATAGAGAATATTGCGATAACATTTATTCTGTTTATATATTTCACTCAAAACAAGAATAATTCTATCCCCAACTGCATCAGCATTTCCAACAATAAGATTCCGACTATTCTAATTTTACTTTGGCTCGGAATAACATTCATCTTTAGATGGAGAGAATCCCCTAAACCAATATATATTGCCGATTCCCTCGGTATTGACATTGATGTTTTTTTAACAATTACTGCTATCGCATTATCCGCTATCGCATATAATAGTATTTACCGATTAGTTTATATCGTCAAATATCACGTCGCCAACCAACCAACCACAACCTTAACACAAGATCAATACTATACTTATTTGTTATTGCAACTATAGCAATAACCTTATTTTCACATTGTTCTCCCATATATCCGTTCCAAACATGGTGTGATCCTAATTTCTTCTTCACTGTCGGAAAATCTGTCATAAATGGAGTTGTCCCTTATCGTGATTTATATGAACAAAAAGGTCCATTACTTTATTTCATTCACACACTTGCTGCTACTATATCATATCGGACATTCATAGGTGTTTATCTCATAGAAATAATCATTGCATGGTTTTATTTATTGATTTCATATAAAACAATCTCATTATTCTGTATCAATAGAAAAATCTTGATTATTTGCGCTCCTTTATGTATGATTGCATATTCCTCAATAGCTTTCTACATGGGAGATACAGCCGAAGAATTTTGCTTGCCTTGTATTGCATACGCTTTATTCATAGGATTAAAAACAATACGAAACAAGCAATCGATTTCCTTCTCAGAAGCTTTTTTTGTTGGAGTTACCGCTGCTTGTGTACTATGGATAAAATTTTCTCTATGCGGCTTCTATCTTGGTTGGATAGGCTATCTTCTGTACGTCTATTTCAAATGCAAGTGGGGTATTAGAATAATACCGACTTTCATATACGCAATTATCGGGTTAATCACGCTTTCGATTCCAATCCTGATTTACTTTTCATATCATGATGCTCTATACACAATGATAGAGACTTATTTTATTAATAACTCCACATTATATGGGGATACATCAAATAGCATTTGTACTCTATTAAAAAACATCTTTAATTCATCGGTTTGTAACTTTGTTTGGCTATTGATTATTGCCGGTATATTTGTTTCTAAAAAGCATAATTGTCTTATATATTTTTTATCCACCTTATGTTGCCTATTGAGCGCCATATATATTCGCATTTCATTTGTTTACTATACCTTTATACTTGTGGCATTTGCTCCTGTTGGAATTTCTATATTTTGTAATTTTTCAAAAAGAGCCATCTACTTAATTGTTGCTCTTTTCATCATGTCGGTTTTCTCTAATTCAATGTTGTATACACCAAAAGAAAACCTTGCCCAACATAAATTTGAGCAGATAATCAACCTTGAGCATAACCCGACTCTTCTTAATTACCAATGTCGCGATGACGGATTTTACACCTATAGTGGCATCGTTCCAATAAATCGTTTTTTCGGGATGTTAAATATCCCTCACCCCGAAATGAAATTCAATCAAGATTCAATCGTAAGCAATGGACTGACTACATTTATCATAACACAACGATTAATTGGAATGGACGAGGAAAGCAGATTTCCAAAATACGAAAAGATTGCAGAAGCTCCCCATTATGGAGAAAAGTGGGAAGCGGATGTCATTTATAGTCTGTACAAATTAAAAACAGATACAACAGTGGCTGAATAAATCTTCTTACAAATCAGATACAACGAGGGTGATATGCTCATTGGTAGCAGTGGTGATGTGAATCCACATTCCGGTGGCATTTAGTTGCTCAACTTTAGCTTGTGTGATCTCGATTGAATTGTCATTCACTTTTAATTGTGGATTACTTAAATCACCCTTAGCTACATTCCCCTCAAATCGGAAATTGACATTGTCGCCGGTATCAAAATCTAATATTGAAATATTATTCCCATTTTCAACAGAGAATAATACCCCCACGCCATATGTTATCGTCAGTTCTGACGAGACATATCTCGATGTCGCATCTTGCAACTCTGCTGAGAAATCATATTCTTTTTCAGGCTCCTCTGGTTTCTCCTGCTCTTCCTCCTGTTGAGAATCATCGACAACCACGACACGACATTGCAAACGATGACCATCAGCAGTTATCCTCACGTCACATTCTCCCGCTTTCAATGCTGTAATACCTATATAATTATCTGTCACGTTTACCGATACTACCGACGAACTTACTGAAGCTGATACATTCTCTGCATTATTAACAATTATGGTTGTATGTTCCCCAACGGTCATAGCGATCTCCTCTTGGCTCAGCGATGGCACAATCCCCTTATTATCGCTACTACACGACACAATAACAAGTGAAAACAACACCAACAATATAGTTATCAATCGGCTCATCACTCAACAATTTTGATTTTTAATTTCCCTTTTATTGTTTGACCTGAGTATTTTAATTCGTGCTCTCCTACTCCCAATTCTGCTGGGATAAGATAACTCTTAGTTACCTCAGCGCCGTTAATGGTCCAGCTCACATTCTCAGGGATTGCATCATGAAAAAGTTCAATGCGTTCATCGCTCAAACGATAAGTTGACTTCAGTGGAACACGCTCAGCATCTGGCTCAAACGGATTATACGCCTCTGTTCCCCACACATGTTCCGCCAATTGAGGATTATCAACATAAGGATTGCGGTTCCCCTGTAACTTTTCCACAGCATCATTACGCGTTAGTTCAATATCGCTTACCGGATCTGCACGATGCCACGCGAGCAATACACGTTGTGCATATTTATTGAGTGTTGGGTAATTGTTATCAACACAAAAATTCACTCCTAATCCGCTCCACCGCGATGCAGAATAAATAGTCATTATATACATTAATGAGCGAGCAAAATCTCCTTTATACTCATCGGCAGGCTCATACATATTAACCTCCTCTTCAGCAATCTCTCCATATCCAGCCTGCCACACTCCATTATCGTATGTTGCCACAAGCACATCTCCCGGGGGATAATCTTTTTTGTTTAGTGTTACATCATCATCACATGGAATCAGATTATATAAATCAAATGCTATTGCATCGCCATACTCATGACTATTTCCCCACCACGAAACATTGACAATGCAGTCAACCGTCATTCCTGTCGAAGGGGAAACGCCATCAGCAGAAAAAGAGCGTTTTTCATTTGAATACCTATCCAAAACACATCCCCCAAGATTATCCGTAAGGCGGAAAGCCTCCCACACACCACCGGCACCGGTAAGTTTTGACAAATATTTCTGAGGGCGACAATTTTCTGCAATTGCTTGCTTCAATTCCGCCCCACATTTACCTTGAAATGCAGAATAAACCGTCTGGGCATTTACAATCACACACAATGACAAAAAGAAAAACAAAATCTTATTTCTCATCACTCACTAATTTCCACAAATTTACCATTTTTATTCTCAAAGTTTGTAATTTTGTGGCGAAATTTAATTTGACTGCACATTTATGAAAAAGATAATAAACCCATGGATAGGAATGGAAGGAGAGGGATACAATTGTTTTGCTTGTGCGCCACAGAATCCCTATGGACTGAAAATGGAATTTTGGGAAGACGGCGACGATATCATCTCATATTGGAACCCAAACGACAACTTCCAGGGCTGGATTAAAACGCTGCATGGCGGTATTCAAGCTACACTAATGGATGAAATCGGAGCATGGGTAATATCTCGCAAATTGCAGACATCGGCAATGACGACAAACCTTAACATCAGATATCGCCGTCCAATGCCAACAGGCGACAACGTTACAGTTGAAGTTCGCGCTCACATCCGCGAGATGAAACGCACATTTGCAATAATTGATGCCACTCTATCGGTAAAAGGGCGCGTGTGCACTGAAGCTGAAATCACCTACTTCTGCTTCTCTAAAGAGAAAGCTAAAACCGAGTTTAACTTCCGCGGGTGCAAAGTAGAGGGAGAATAATTAAGCACGTTGACGTCGCTTTCTTCTATCAATAAGATATGCGACAAAAAGCGACATTATAGGACTCAAGTAATTAAATACGCAATAGGGTAAATATGTGAGTGTAGCGACACCCAACACCGTTGACTGCGTTACGCCACATGAGTTCCATGGAATAAGCACCGAAGTTACCGAAATTGAATCCTCAAGAGAACGGCTTAGCAATCGAGGCTCCAAGCCGTTATTTTTATATAAATTCTTAAATACATTACCACCGAGAATTATTGAAAGATACTGATCTCCTGTACACGAGTTAAAGAATAGTCCACAACCAATAGTTGCTCCCACGATTGACTTCACCGAATGTAATTTACGGGTAAAAGCATGTGTTATCGAGGCTATCATACCACTACCAATCATCATGCCCCCAAATGTCATTGCACACACAACGAGATAAATCGTAGGCAACATACCCTCAATTCCTCCCGTTGCAACAAGGGCGTTTAACGCCTCATTTCCTGTATCTATAGAGGTTTCAGTAAATAATACTTTTATTGCTGCCAACAACACATTTACATCAATAGCATTTGCAATCTGAGGTTGCCACACAAACATTCCAATAAGTCCCATTGTCGTACTAATGGTAAGTGTTACAAGTGTTTTTATTCTGAACACGATTAGTACACATGTTACTGCGGGGATAATCATTGTCCACGGAGAGATATTAAACGACTCGTGTAAATATGTAACCATTTCTTCTGAATGGCTAAACTCTGTTGTAGGGATTGCCATTCCTACAATTAGATATACCAACAATGCTATTCCCATTGAGGGGATAGTCGTTACCATTAGATACCTAATGTGAGCAAACATATCAACACCACACGATGATGATGCAAGTACCGTAGTGTCTGATAGTGGCGATACCTTATCGCCAAAGTATGATCCTGAAATTATCGCTCCGGCAATCCATCCGACATCATAGCCAAGCGCAGTTCCAATCCCCATAAAGGCAATTCCCAAAGTTGCAATTGTAGTCCAAGATGTTCCACTTAACACCGAAACGACCGAACAAATCGCACATGTCAAAAATAGGAACAATTTTGGGTTTAATATCTCCAAGCCATAACAGATGAGAGATGGCACAACGCCACTCATCATCCATGTTGCCGATACAGTTGCTATAGAAATCAAAACAGGAATTGCAGGAATTGTTTGAGTTGCACTCTTCTTCAAACCTCTTAATAATTGCTTATAAGAACATTTGTATCCTATCATTGCAATTAAGGCAGTCAGTACTGCTGCACCAAACAAGATATAATGAGTAACCGACAATGCATCGTCGGCACCACGCGATATTATAACTCCTACTATTGCTATTAACAATATTGTTATCGGAATAAGCGACACTAAAAACGGAGGACGATGAGCCTCTTTATTTTTCTTATTTTCGTTCAATTTTCAATTTATTTCTAAATGGGTGCAAAGTTACTCATTTTATATCAAGCTCAGCCAATTTATTTTTGATATTTAAAATTTTTATTCTAATTTTGTCGCTGTATTGGTGCGAAAGCCCGCTCGGGGTTATTTCGCTTAATAGGGAATCAGGTGCAAATCCTGGACAGTCCCGCTGCTGTGAGTTTCACATTGCATCGCCGACATTCTCTACGCCACTGAGACATGAGCATCTTGGGAAGGCAGTCGGTCGATGGAAACGAGTCAGAAGACCTGCCATACAATTAATTTATTTCAATAGCTTACGAGGAATGAGCTTTGAAAAGTCAAGACAATTGTAACGCTGTCTTCTTTTTAATCTTTTCTGCCCAACGTATAAAGCGTTGTTGTATATAGGCTTTTCTGTAGCCTATTCCCCATAAGCTATTTTAACTGTAATAATACATTAAAATGGCTAAAAAGTTACCATTAAAGTCTCTATTCATTACGTTAGGATTGGCAGTTTGTGTTAATTCCTATTCAAAATCGCGCCTTGATAGTATTCAGAAATTGCCTGAAGTGGTTGTTAAAGCGCAATCTTACAAAGAGGTTATTCCGGCACAGAAACTTAATGGGAAACAACTTGAAGCGCTTAACAGTCATTCTGTTGCAGATGCTGTGCGTTATTTCTCAGGTATCCAAATTAAAGACTATGGCGGGGTAGGAGGCATTAAAACTGTAGATATTCGCAGTATGGGAACAAATCACATGGGTGTATTCTATGATGGAATCCAGCTCGGTAATGCTCAAAACGGACAAATTGACCTTGGGAAATTCTCTCTTGATAACATTGAAGAAATTTCGTTATACAACGGACAGAAAAGCGATATTTTTCAACCCGCAAAAGATTTCGGCTCAGCCGGAACTTTATACTTAAAAACTCGCCGTCCATCATTTCATAATGGGAAAACCTATAATCTCAAGACAATATTCCGCACCGGATCTTTCGGATTAGTCAATCCATCTTTTTTATACGAACAAAAATTAAGCTCAACCATTAATCTATCACTTAATACAGAATACATCAATGCCAACGGCAAGTATAAATTTAGGTATAAAAAAGTATTTAGTGACGGAACACTCGCATGGGACACAACTGCGACTCGTCAAAACGGGGATATTGAATCACTACGTTTAGAGGCTACCATATTTGGCAGATTAAATACCGGACAATGGAACTTAAAATTTTATTATTATGATTCAGAAAAAGGCATCCCCGGTGCCATTGTAAATAATGTTTGGAAAAATTCACAACGTCAGTGGGATAGGAACTTTTTTACGCAAGGAAGCTTTCAAAAACAATTTGGAGACAGCTACGAACTACTAATCAACGCAAAATATGCTCGTGATTATATGCGTTATCTAAATCCTGATACTACGTTGATGTACATTGACAATAAATTTTGGCAAGACGAAATTTACATTTCTGCGGCAAATAAATATTCGATACAAAAAAATTGGGATGTAAATCTATCATTAGATTATCAATGGAATACACTTGATGCAACACTTACAAACTTTGCTTCGCCCACTCGCAACACTTTACTAATCGCTTTAGCCACGAGTTTACGATGGAACAGAGTAAAAGCGTTGGCAAGTGTTTTGGGTACGTTTGTTTCAGACAAAAGTATTGCTTCATCAGGAACAGGAAGTGTTTCAAAAATATCTAAACGACAAAATGAACTCACTCCTGCCTTGTTTCTATCATACCAACCGTCTAATAATTTACCACTAAACATCAGAGCTTTTTATAAACGTATTTTCCGCATGCCAACGTTTAATGATTTATACTATACTGACATTGGTAATGCTGATCTCAATCCGGAATTTGTTGACCAATACAATGTTGGCCTACTTTATTCTGATTATTTTGATGGTTTTGTGAGTCGCATACTACTGAAATCTGATGTTTATTATAATTATGTCAAAGATAAGATTATAGCCGTACCTAAAGGAACCGGACAATACCGCTGGATGATGATGAACATCGGCATAGGGAAAATCAGAGGCATTGACGTAAATATCCAAAGTGATTTCAGAGTTTTCAGAAAAGCAAAATTCAGTCTTAATCTCAATTATACTTATCAAAAGGCTCAAGACTACTCCGACCCTACAGACAACGAGCCGGAAGCCGGCACATACAAGGGACAAATTGCTTATATTCCATGGCATAGTGGCTCTGTTGTAGCAAGTGCCAACTGGAAATGTTTTGATTTGAATTATAGTTTCATTTATGTCGGAGAACGTTACCATAACTCTTCCAACATTCGAGCCAATTATGAACAGCCGTGGTACACGCATGATATATCGGGTTGTTATCGATTCAAGTTCAGTAAAATGCAAGTTTCTGCAACTTTGGAAGTTAACAACCTGCTAAATCAATATTACGATGTTATTATGAACTATCCGATGCCGGGACGCAATTATAAGTTAATCTTAAAGTTTGAAATATGAAAAAAATAATACTCGCAATTTTTACTCTGTCTGTGATTATCTCTTGTAGACACGATGATGAAATTTTCATACCCGAAAGTTTAAGCGTATCAACTCCGGAGTTTACAAGCATAAAAGGATTTTATTTACTTAATGAAGGTAATATGGGGAGTAATAAAAGTACACTCGATTACTACAATTGTACAACCGGGATATATACTCGCAACATTTATGGCAACGCAAATCCTAACGTTCCCAAGGAAATGGGTGACGTAGGCAACGATCTTGCCATTTATGGCAACCGATTGTATGCGATTATTAACTGCTCCAATAAAGTCGAGGTAATGGACGTTGCAACCACAAAGCGTATAGGGCAAATTGAGATTCCAAATTGCCGATATATTAAATTCCATAAAGGATATGCCTATGTAACGTCATATGCCGGTCCGGTTGAAATTAATCCCGACTACCAACAAATTGGTTATGTAGCTAAAGTTGATACAACGACATTGGAAATCGTTGATCGTTGCTTAGTCGGCTTTCAACCCGATGGTATAGAAATTGTCGAAGACAAAATTTATGTTGCAAACTCAGGCGGTTATATGGTACCAAATTATGAAAATACTGTTTCAGTTATCGATATTAATACATTTGAGGAAACTAATCGGATTGGAGTTGCTGTTAATCTGCATTATGTTTTAGCCGATCGTCATGGCTGCTTATGGATTTCTTCAAGAGGCGACTATTACGAAACTCCTTCACGCTTGTATTGCTATGATGTACGCAAAAAACGTTTAGTTGCTGCTCTTGACGTACCTGTTTCTGATATGTGCATTCAAGGTGATTCTATTTACATAGTAAGCGCCGGTTGGAGTCATATATCTTCTTCCTATAGTATAACTTATGCAATAGTAGATGTCAATCTGAAAGAAAAGATTACCGATAACTTTATTACTGACGGCACAGAATCAAAAATAAAAATGCCGTATAGCGTAGCCGTAAATCCAATTACAAAAGATATTTATATAACAGATGCAAAAAATTATGTCAATCCGGGCACTTTATATTGTTTCGATCGAGACGGTGTATTGAAATGGAATGTACGCACAGGAGACATTCCTGCACATTTTGCTTTTGTAGGTGAACAATCAATTAGCAATTAACAATATTAATCTCAGTATGAAAAAAATTACATTAGCATTAGGAGTGATTGTGATTGCCTTTTCTGTAAAGGCAAACAATCCTTATATCTCCAAAGTGTATGATTATTTGCCAGCTCCCGGACAGTTTGTCAACGAAATGCCTGAATTTGAAGAGGGAGACACAAAAGCCAATATTTTGGCTAAAGTGGAAGAACAAATTTGTGGCAATGAAAACGATGGAGCTGCTCCGGGTATGATTACGCTCGGCTCATTCGGTGGTTACGTCATATTTGGTTTTAATCACCCCGTTGTGAATGTCGCAGGCAAATATGATTTCAAAATCTACGGCAACGCTTTTAAGTCAAATCAAGCATCAGACGGTGGCAGTTGTGAACCGGGGATTGTTATGGTGAGTCAAGACACCAATTGCAATGGAGTTCCCGATGATGAATGGTACGAACTCGCAGGCAGTGAATATAGCAAACCCGAAACCACTCATTTTTATAAAATCACTTATTACAAACCTGATGCCAACAGGACAATTAATGCCGATCCTGATCCGAATTATAATTACATAAATGATCGTACTTATGTAAAATGGAAAGACAACCAAAATGAAACGGGATATGTAATGCGTAATGTTTATCACCGACAATCTTATTGGCCGGAATGGATTGATGATACTACTATCACGTTTGAAGGGACTCGACTTGCCGACAACGCTTATGATCAAAGCGGAAATGGTTCATACTACGTTCAACGATTTTATGACTGGGGATATGCCGATAATCAACCAAACGCCGAAGCCCCTGGATTTAAAATTGATTGGGCTGTGGATGCTGATGGCAATTCCGTCACCCTTACACATATCGACTTCATAAAAGTTTATAGTGCAGTAAACCAATATTGTGGATGGATAGGAGAAACTTCAACCGAAGTTTGTGGTGGCGAAGATCTTCATCCTAATGCTGATATAGCGGGGATTGCCGATATAATTCTTGACAATGATTTTCAAGTTGAATACTATAATTTACAAGGTATTAAAATTGAGAATCCTTCTAATGGCATATTCATCAAACGACAAGGACCTAAAACTACTAAAATCATTATTTCACAATAACTCATTACAAATATGAAAAAGATTATTTTTTTGATGGCATTTTTAGCCACGACTATTACAAGTATGGCTCAATTCTCAAATGGGAGCTTTTTATTAACCGAAGGACAGTATGGCTCTTCTTCAGGCGGTTTGTTCTGGCTTGACCCCGAAACCGGGTCATTGGGCTCATCTGTATCACAAGAAGTTAATGGTGCGGGCTATGGCGAGACTTCGCAATTTGCAACTATCTATGGAGATAAATTGTATGTTACATCAAAGCAGGCTGGTAGTTATGGAGGAGGCCTGTTGACAGTTGCTGATGCCGCAACCGCAAAAAACATATATATTTTCAGCAGTTTGTCTGATGACGGACACAATTATGATGGTCGTGCATTTTGCGGAGTGACTGAATCCAAAGGTTACATGGGTACATCTAATGGTATCTTTGTGATTGATCTTGAAAATAATCAAGTCGTCAAATTAATCGAAGGTTCCGACTGTGGCTATGGCGTTGGTGAGGCGATTGACGGAGGTTATTATCAATATGATGTGTATTATCATCAGATTGGTTCAATGGTGCGTGTCGGAGATTGCGTTTTTGCATCAAAACAAAACGAGGGAATTCTTGTCATTGATATTGCAACCGACGAAATTATTTACACTATTTCTGCCGAAAATTTTGGAGGATCTTTCGGTGAACTTATACAATCTAAAGACGGAATGTTGTGGACAACAGCGTGTGCAACTGAAAATTACAGCTACGACCAAACTCCGGAGCTCAACAAATTAGTTATGATAGACCCATATACATGTGAAGCCATTGAAATACCGACTGAGCACAAAGTTTCGGTGTCTTGGGCTACTTGGCGTCATGGAATGATGCAAGCATGTGAACATTCCAATAAAATCCTTTGGAAAGATGTCTGCTATTTTGATTGGATGATGTACGAGCAAGTTGGCGCACCTCAAATCCTTTATTATGATATTGAAACCGGGGAAGAAGGCGTTTTTGTCGATTTGACAACAATAAACCCTGATTATTCCATTTATGCCGGCTTTAGCGTAGACCCTGAAACCGACAATGTATATGTCCCCGTAGCAAGTAATTCCGGTTATGGTCCATGGTTTTTGTTGGTGTTTGATCCGCAAGGTACATTAATCGGAGAACCGATTTCAATTCCTATCGGTGATTGGAGCGACTATCCATCTATGGCTTTATTTACCGATGATTACACTCCAGAGTTCACATTGGATGATAAATATATCCTTGACGTGAATGACAAAATAGAATTTAATCTTGCCGACATTGTTTCCGACAAAGATAATGCCCAAAACGGCATTATCGTAGATATTCTCAACGTTGAGAATCCTGAAATTGCGACTGCAGAAATTGCCGACAACAAATTAACTCTTTGGATGAAAGGTCAAGGCTTGACAACTATTACATTAAAAGCGTTGTCAAATGGCAAGTCAACAACAAAAACCATTACTCTTAGCGAATCAGGCACTACCGGCATTGAATCGGTAGGAATGTTCAATTCTCAATTATTCTATCGCAACAGCTCCTTAAATGTTATTAATAGCGCTGGTAGCTATGTGACAATATATAACACTTCCGGAAATCAACTTTATAAACACCAAATCAATAGTAATAATTTCTCTATGCCTCTCAATCTCTGTCCTGGTATATATATCGTGGCAGTTAATGGAAAAATGCTAAAAATCGCTATTCAATAATTTCCATACTTCAAAACACTCTTTTCATTTTGGGGCGACGCATCGTGATTGATGTGTCGCCTATTTTGTTAAAAATTTGTGCAAACTCAACAAAAACATTACCTTTGCGTTATAATTATACATTACATCATCATGGGGTTGATTGGCTTTGACAGCGTGTAGAGGTGGTGTGTAAGCATGCAGAGCAATGATGGCTACGCTCTTTAATCTGGGACATCAAAATTTTAAATGGCGAAAATAACTACGCTCTTGCTGCCTAATCGAAGTACAGTAGATTGCGCTTAATCTCCGCAACAGTTGCAGAGACAAGACATCGCCCGATTGTCCTTTTCCCGAGACGGATCGACAAGGCGGTGCAGGTAAATCGGGAATGGGAAACCAAGTGCCTCGCGCGGTTTCCGAGACTTTAGAGGCTAAGGTTGTGATTGGTGGTCTCTTGCCTGTCGCTCCCCTACAATCAAGTAGAGACTAAGCATGTAGAAAGCTCATTAGTTCCACGTTTGGACGAGGGTTCAATTCCCTCCAACTCCACCAATAACAACAGCAGGTATCAGAATTGATACCTGCTGTTGATTTATTCCTCCATCTCTAAAGGGATCGCTGCTCGCGTATGTTCACAGTCTTCATCTTTAGTTGTTTGATATTTCTTTATCTTGAATTCTCGAATTTTATTTAGCATAATTTTAATTGTACGTTCACTAATTTTTTTTGATACCTCTTTAGTCAACATTATTTTAAACTGAACAACCTTTCCTTCCGGATTCCACACTATATCAATATATCCATATTTGCCTAATGTCTTTATTGAAGGATTATTTTTCTCTATAATCTTATTTAAGTCTTTATTTTTCTTTTCAATATATTTTTCACCATAAAAATATCGTTTATCAATATACTCAATGTCTGTTATAGGAATACTATCATATTGCGTGTTTCCATCCCAATAATATAACACATCTCCATTCGGTTGATGCCTTTCTATTAACTTTTTAGTTGTATCGCCATTATACATTCTTAATGTTAAATTCTTTACTCCATCCTCTAAAAATTTAATTAGTTTAGGCAAGTCTTTTATAACATCTTTAATTTCACATCCTACGCCTAACGAATTAGAAACAATGCTTAGACTTCCTTTCCAATTATAACTTTCTTCATTATAGTCCAACCACATTATAATTGCTCTATCCAAATCTATATCTTTTCGATATAGAATTTCCTCGGAATTCTCATATAATGATTTATTCACATATTCATTAATCTTTATAAATGCATTAATTAGCGAAACAGCATCCTCAATTAATAGATATCCTATTATACTATTACCCGAATATGGATCAGCCTTAATAATTAATCTATAATACTTTTCGCCAGTATACATATTTGTCAATTCTACTGGTTTCAAAATTAACGTAGCCCCTGACAAATTGAATACGCTTTCATCATTAAACCATGTAAACAAAACCGGTGCTCCGGATAACGAGTCTAAACTTAACTCAATTTCTGAAATATCTATTTCTATTGAATCCGAATTGATTTTATCACGTTTTTGTGATAAAATCTCATCTTCAGACAATATCTCATCAATCTCCTGTGGAACTTGATTATCGCTTTTGGGAGCACTTTGATTTGCGGTAAATGCGGAAATAAATGTTACCGCTAATAAGAGCATTAATACATATCTTTTTATTATCATGATTTTGTAACTTTGTTCAGTATTTACAAAGTTACAATAGAGATATTTTTCCCCCCCCGATCTAGTTAAATAACCTTAATATACTATATACCGAAATATAATCTTAGGAAAACGCCATGAATAAATTGATTGGCTAATATCGCGCGACGTTTAAAATCTATCATTGTTTTCAGCTCCAACGTAGATATACTATAACCGAGACCAATACCAAATTCATCATCATAAAAATCAACACCTAATTCACCTCCCCATGAATACCAACGACTCTCAAAATCTTCAATCAATTCAGGTTGTCCATTAGGACGTTCATATTTGATTTCTCGTGTGAATGTAGGATTTATCATCACATGCATAGTCAATCCAAGTCTGATATTAAAATTTTCACTCTTATACAAGTCTGGAGTAAATCCCACTATTGAGGCTTTTAGATATGGACGGAGAATATCACCATCATCATAAGAATAACCATCATAGTAATAATCGTCATCCAATGAATTAAAAAAATCAGATAATAACGAACCAAAGTCTGAAAACGTTTTCCAACAGCCCACAGCTCCGCCTATCCCCAAATTTGGAGTGGGTTTATAATGATACGCCAACTCAATATTATATGATTTTTCAAAAGATAAACCACCCGTAAACGTCAATACATTATGAGAATCTTGAGCATTTAACTTAAAAACAGATATAACTGATAAAATAATAGTAAATAGCAGAATTTTTAATTTCATGGCAACGTTTAATCTTTATTAAACAAAGATACACATCTTATTCAATAAAATTTCTACATTTGTAATTTAAAATATTATACACATAAAAAAATATTCTTTCTTATTATATTATCTATCTTATGCATTACAGCAACAGCTCAAGTGAATGATAATTCAACTCAAAAGATATTTCATTATGAATTAAAGATGAAACAAGTTGACTTAAATATCTTTTCTGATTGTAAATTAATCGACAACACATTCACAACAGATAAAGGCATTTCAAATAACACAACCTTTATGAAAGAAGAACGAATGCCGTCTCAACAACAGATTAAAATAAATTATATTCACAAGCCCTATGAGCCCACACTTATAGAAGTCGTAGGCTCTTTTGTTTACGACATTTTAGAAGAGAATATGTACAACAATTGGAAACATTAAAATACAAACACAAGAAATTAACAAAGTCCAAAGAAAATTCTTTGGACTTTGTTAATTTACATGACGTCATTTGTTACATTGTGAGAACAATGTTGTTTTCTTCAGCTATGCGTCGCATGTTTAAGATTGCATAACGCATACGCCCTAAAGCTGTATTTATGCTAACATTTGTTGCATCTGCAATTTCCTTGAAACTCATATCACGATAATAGCGCATTATTAATACATCACGTTGACTTTCAGGCAACGCCATTATTATGCGATTAACATCTTTATGGATTTGGTCTGTTACCATGTGATACTCAATATTTTCCTCACACAAATCACGACGATTCAACAGATTTGTATCTTCGTCATCGGCCGAAACTGTATTTTCTGATTTTTCCTGACGATAATAATCTATAATGAGATTATGTGCTATGCGTGAAATCCAAGCCGAGAACTTACCATTTTCAGTATAACGTCCTTGTTTGATAGTCATAATGGCTTTAACAAAGGTCTCCTGGAAAATATCATCAGCAAGGTCTTTATTCTTTACAATATGAAAAATATATGAGAAAACACGTGATTGATGACGCTTGAGCAACGCATCAAATGCTTCATTATTACCTTTAGCATAATCAGCCACCAACTGTTCGTCAGTGAGCTTTGTCAATACTTGCATTACTATTCTGTTTAAAATTTAGAGTAGTGTTGTGCTATAGGCAGTTAATTTTAGGTTGATAAATAGATTGTTTTTAATGGTTTACAATGACAAAAGTAATTGTTATAAACTAAAAATGCAAGAAAAACTAAAAAAAAACGCCACATATTACGATATTTATATATTAAAAACCAATGTTTAATATAATAAATACACATCTTCATGCGTTTTATAGGTGTAATTTATAAATAGAATTGCCTATGAAGAAAATTTCTACTCATTCTTATGAGACAATTCATGGCGATGTTGATGTTATTGATACTAAAATTGCTCAACCACGAAAATCAACACTTGATTTCATTAAGCAATTTGCAAGAACTTACAATTACGAAAAGAAAATCGAAACATCACTCGGCAGCATGATTCTCAACTAAACACTAAACGCAAGAACTCAAATCTTGCGTTTTTTATTTAACTCTTAACTTCCACACTCCTCTTTTCTATTGCTCTTCGGGCAAATACCCTCTATTCT
>JAFSCJ010000015.1 GCA_017436845.1 Muribaculaceae bacterium | reverse complement strand
TTTTACATTAGGATGCTTAATTGCAATGTCTTCTATGATTTTTTGTGAATTATCGGTGCTCCCATCATTAATTACGATAATTTCTATTTCATCAGATTTAAGATTGACATTATCAATTTGTTCATTTAGTATTTTGTAAATGCAGTTGCCTATATATTTCTCTGCATTATAACATGGAATAATAACACTTAATTTCATATTCGTGCTAATGGATAAATAAGTTTGTGGATTAAAATTTTTATCAATCTCTTTTTCCTTTCTTTTTTGTATATCTCATGGCTTATATAATATACATGTTTAGCGTCTTGATTGACGATAGCTTTAATAAATTCGTCATTTTTTGAATTCGGATGAAGTTCATAAAGTATTTTCATGTCATGATAAGCCATGCGAGAAATAATTTTTTTAATTTCAGTTAATATTGGAACTGATCTTTTGTCGCTTAATTCATAACAAGCAATGTTTGATAACATACTTTTTAAGACATTCTTTAACTCGAAAAGTAAATATTTATGAGCTTTTGTATAATTATATTTTTCAATAGCAAGTTTTCGTTCAAAATAAAAATCCTCAATTACTTTAATAAATCTACTTTCACTATAAATATTATTCTTTTTCCCGGAAGTTATCCCTCCCCATCTCCAATAATAGCCACAATAATCAATAAACATCATTGATTTTATATGAGGAAATAGTCTAAAATTGAAAATATTATCCTCGTAGGTATCGTTCATAGGGTACTTAATGTTTGATTCTTTGATAGAACTAAGTTTATATAATTTCCCCCAATATGAATTTGTCGCAAATATATTACATCCAAAAAAATTGATAAAATAATCTTCAAATAATTCCGGTGAGTAAATAGGAACATTGTACTTATCTGCGGAAATATTAGAGCTAATTTTCCATTTGTAATTTATATATGGAATTATTCTATAATTATTCATTATAACTAAATCAAGATTATATTTTTTTGCTGGTTCATAAAGCATTTCGAGTGCTCTATTTTCAAGCCAGTCATCTCCATCTATAAATGTAATATATGTACCAATTGCATTTTCGATTCCTATTTTTTTAGATTTAGCTATACCTTTATTAGTTATATTATTTATAATTTTAATTCGATTATTCGCCTTTGGATGTTTTTGGAATTTTCTTAATATCTCTAAATCTTTTCCCGGTGAGCAATCATTTATACAAATCAACTCCCAATCAGTAAATGTTTGATTTAGTACAGAATTTATTAGTTTTGAAATGTATCTTTCTGATTTATAGAAGTTTGCAATAACAGAAATAATTGGCTTAGTCATGATATAAATTATTATACTTTTCTACCATAAAATCTATGTCATATTTAAATGCCCGTTCTTGGCATTGGCTGGCAATTTTAGAATAATATTCGTTATCTGTTGCAAGCTTTTCCATCTCAAAAGCTAATTGTTTATAATTCTGATGGGGGAATAATATGCCTGCATCATTTACAATATCTCTTAATCCTTCAACATCACTTGCTATAACCGGACGCCCAGCTATCATCCCTTCAACTGCAACTAAACCAAATCCTTCAAAGTGTGAAGAAAGGACAACAATATCTGTTTGCTCTAATAATTCTGGGATGTCATTACGTATTCCCCAAAATTTTACCCTCTTCTCGATCCCTAATTCTTTAACCAAATCTTCAAGAATACTACGGCGTTCTCCATCTCCTATTAACCAAAGTTTATAGTCATTAGGTAATAGAGCAATTGCTTTTATCAATGTGTCTTGGTCTTTTTGATATCTGAAACCGGCAACCATTGATATAATAAATTCTTGATTGTTTGTTATATTTTTAATTGATTTCCTATATTTACCCAAATTGACTCCATTATGTATGACTATATTTCTATTATGTTTACCAATATATTTCTCTATGTTTTTTAGTGTTTGTTCAGATATGCAAATCGTTTTGTTGTAGCGAGTATACATCCATTTATCGATGGGTTTATACCACCACCAATCACGGCGGCGATTGGTGGTGGTATGCTCTGTAGTGTAATACACTACAGAGCATAACAAACTACATATTGCTACATATAGTTGGCATGCAGTATTGTGTGTATGTATTATATCATATTTTTTCAGATATTTAAAGAGTCTAAATATGATAAACGGATTATATACATTACCTCCTACAGCCAGAGAGTGAATTTTAATTCCTGTATTTTCTAACTCTTCATAGAAAGGTGTGCGTGTGCCATCAAAGAGTAATAATTCAACCTCATTACCCATATCTCGTAATCGAGGTAACAGATCAACCATAAGCCTTTCTGCTCCACCTGTACGTAGTGATGTTATTACATGCAAAATTTTCATTAAATTGAATATACTATGTATTTGCTTGTTGGACTTTCTTTTTGTGGTATTATTTGCCCCGGATTACCTATTACAATAGAATTATCAGGGACATCAAAATTTATAAATGCTCCTGGAGCAATCAACACGTTATTACCTATTTTCACATTGCCTATTATGATTGAGTTAGCATTCATACATACATTATCCCCAATAGTTGGTGTTCCTGTTCGTTTTCCAGATGCATTTCCAATTAATGCACCTTGTGATATATTAAAATTTTTCCCAATTATACTTTTAGGGTTGATTACAATAGTCCCAAAATGAACAATTCTAAAACCAGGAGCTATCCTGGTTGATGCAGGAATCTGTATTCCAAACTTAAAACTACATAGCTTCAAACAGATAGACCAAAAAAGTTTAGAAAATAAATTCTTTGATAGCTGAACATGTCTCAATATATATATATATTGAAATCCAGGAGTAAATAATATATATCTAACCTGTTTAAATAAATTGTTACAATCGCTACCTATGTAACGATATAAATCTTTCTTGATTTGAGAATTCATTATTTTGTAAATAGTAATTGATTATTTTTTACTTTATTTTTAATGATATTATATAATATTATGCCAGGGATTATAGCAAATATTGTTAGCAGTTTTTTCGGAGACTCCTTGATGAATTTTTTATTTTTTGAAATCAGACTGCTACTTACATAGTGAACACATGATATGAATTTTCGCTTGAAAGTAGGGGAAACTACCATCTCTGTCTTTCTAAAAAAAGCAAAGCCTTGTGGGTTATTCCAATATTGTTTCCACATGAGATTACTTGAACCATCTTCTTGATATTCAACAATAACAAGTGGTTTGTTTAAAGTTAACATCGTATAATCTTGATCAATTAGCATATATTTATAAGCGAGACCTACATATCGTTCTCCTTCAAACAATGGGTATTCGGGATATTTTTTGATGACATCGGTACGATAAACAAGTTTCTTATCTCCAGTTCCTCCCTTGGCATAAAATCCCATTAGTGTAGTTTCTTGCATATTAGAAGGGAATCTACTTCCTATAATTGAGCCATCTTCTCGTTGATCTAACCCTATAAATCCGGCATATTTATCATTTTTGTTTTTATTCCAAAAAGATATGATTGATTCTACTGCGTCAGTAGGCATATAATCATCGCTATCAATACATGCGTTGAGTTCTGAAGTGATATTTCTGTATGCAGTATTATGGGCACCGTGCATTCCTTGATTACATTGATAGATGTATCTAATCCTGAAATCCGCTTCTTTAATCCATTGATTGACTATTTCTGCAGTATTATCAGTTGAACCATCGTCAATAATGAGCCACTCAAAATCTTTGCATGTCTGAGAGCAAAGACTATTGTATGTGCGTACAAGTGTATGTGCTCTATTATATGTAGGTGTGAAAATCGTAAGAGTTTTCATTATAGCATTATATATGTGAATAAGGTTAGTATAATAAGCAAAATGCCTAATATTAGACTTTGATTTCTTATAATTTTAAATTTACAGAAAGGATATAAAATGACAATTGGATATAAAAACCAACTCAAATAGGCAAATCGATTGGAATAAGACATTGTATTAATTAGTACCCAAAAAGAGTTTGAAAAAATATATGTATGCAATAAAAATAGATATGATTTATCTGTTATTTTTTTATTAGATATAGAAAACCATCCAATTAATATGGGTAGAGCACTATATAAAATAAAATCCCACCGGAAACCGGTATTAGAAAAAACATCTTTAGTTACATCAATGTTTAAATAATATTCCATTCGTTTATCATCAATTGCCAATGAAAAAAATGATTTGAATTGTTCTTGGAATAATAATCCTAATACAATGCATATTAGCCAAATAGAAATATTAATTTTTGTGTTTTTTAAAAATAATGCAGCTGTCGCAGCGACTACCGTTAGTAAACACGATTTATGGGTTAAAGATGCCAACATTAATAATAGATATCCTGTAATTAATTCTTTTTTGGTACGACAGAAAAATGATAAACCAAGCATTGCTATACTTGTTGCCATTCCGTTGCGGATGCCATTTGTACCATAAGGCCAAAATGAAAAAGCTGTAAACAAAAAGATTAAGGCAATAAGAAAATGTCGAGGTAACCATCGATAAGCCGCAATACTCATCCCTATTACATATAAAATAGCAATAATAAATAGCCACCCTGAAGCAGTTGTAAATTCAATACAGCCATATTCAATAGCAGTCCATAAAGGTTCAGTTTCGTTATTTTTTAGCTCGGGCCACACTCCTGATTGAACAAGATTAAACATAAGTGTGTATAGATGAGTATCAGCATAACACCATATAGGTCGAGTACCAATGTATATAATTGTAATAATAATTATTAATATGGGGAATATCGAGATTTTGCTGCCCCTTATTAAATTATTATTGCTTTTGGTACATATGTAAATAGCATACAATATTGCAAATACTGATGTAATATTAAGCCATATCGTTGTAGAAAAGAAACCTGTATCCATTTAGTTATTTCATTCTAATTCCAGTTAAACGATGATATAATTGTGATATTTTACGTTTAAGAACACCTCTCTTAATCCATGACTGGGAATACCAGTGAATAGAAAATGTATTATGTGTAATATTTAGTTTCCCATTTATATAGTCATAAGGGCAGAAATAATCGGTAGGGTACACGTGTAGATATTTCAACTGTTGTTCTCTGCCATCAATAATCAGATTATAATTATTTTTTAGTATTTGAGTGAAACGTTCAACATTGGTTGTTTGGTTTAGTTTGTTATCTTCAGTTTTAAATGATATATTGTCATACATCTTTAGAAAATCCTTAATGATAGGATTATTTGCAGTCGCTCCAATTATATTTGTCCCAATCCATTCTGTCCCTTCAAAACCGGCAAACGCATTATTCGTTAATAAATCATCAAGAGATTTTATTAATTCTACATCGGTATCCATATATATACCACCTTCTGTATATATTGCATACAATCTCGCAACGTCACTCACAAAAGCCCACTTTCGTTCATAATAGGCTTCGCGAGTATATTTATTTATATCAACATCAAAATTGGACTCGTTCCACTCTTTAATTTCATAATCTGGGCAATGTTTGCGCCAAGAGTTAATCATTTTTATAACACTCTTAGGCTTTTCATTGCAACCAAACCAACAATAGTGAATGATTTTAGGTATCATTTGATTACTTTATGTAAAATAGTAATGATTTTTGAG
Organism: Muribaculaceae bacterium; assembly: GCA_017436845.1. Lineage (GTDB taxonomy): Bacteria > Bacteroidota > Bacteroidia > Bacteroidales > Muribaculaceae > RGIG4079. The sequence continues at coordinate 223,042 of JAFSCJ010000015.1, read as the reverse complement.
ATAAAATTATAGCAAGGATAAGGCGTATTTAAAAAGAAAAAACTGAGTGTTTTTACTGCGATACTTCTATTATCCGGTCGGTATGGCTTGTTTTTCCAAAGAGTCATATTTCGATATTTGCGAAATACATTAGCCATAGGGTGTTTTGAATTGCTAATCCAAGGCCGATTATAAAATCCTTCTGTAAAATGTATAATAGCAGGTTTTACAATAGCATCTTTTACAACATCCTGAGTATAGAATGGAGTATTCGTTTTTTCTAACAACCAATAAGGATGAGACAAATATGTTGATGTTAAATTATATTTTGGTTTGAGTATTAATCTATTTTTACATACGGCATTTATTATCCCTTGGTCATGATGATGTATTTCCCCATTGTGATACAATAAAAAATCTATAAATTGTTGCTCAATGTTATTATTACGCCAATAGTCAAGATTGATTAATAGTACGCCTGAATTTACATAGGCATCATTATTCTTTAATCCAATTAATTCTTTTGCTTTGTAATCAGGTAATGTATCTAAAACACCACCGATACTATATGCTGCTATATTTTTTTTCCATAATTTAGTAATATCATTGTTAAAAACCACATCACAATCAACATATAAAATTTTATCAATATCTTTCGGAATAAAAGAAGATAAAAACAATCGGGCATATGCACTAATTGCAATAGTATTAGACACTTTGACCTTTAGTCGATTACTAATATCGTTAATACTATAAATAATTAGCTCTCCATTTTCAGGGATATGTTGTTTTATTTTATTAATATTATCAACGGAAATATCATTTGCGAGCAAATGAATTGTGATTTGCTCAAATTTCTTATTTGTTGCAAATAATGAAACAATTACAATTGCTACAAATTCAATGTAATTATTATCAGATGCAAGAGCTATATGTAAGTGTCTTGGATTAAACATAAATTATATACCAATTAATTTATATATCTTATTTATTTCAGACTCATTACCATAATCATGAGATGATAAATATTCTGAAATTGTTGCCTGCTTATTTTCGTCTTTTGCTAAATTAAAAATTGCGTCAGCAACAGAGTTGTTATCCATATCACAGATAATACCGTCGAACTCATTTTGAACTTGAGATTTAGCAGTGGGGTAGTTGGTAATAACAACTGGTTTGCAAAGTATTTGAGCTTCACGCACAGTTACCGATTTCCCTTCATAGCGAGATGGTTGAACATATATATCACAATTATCAATATATGGATAAGGATTTTCTTTTTTGCCGAGCAATATAACACAATCATTGGTACTTGTCTTGTTGATATTTTCTATCGTTTCACTTGTGTTGCCGAAACCTATTATATACCATTTAAATATAAGACCTTTCTTTTTTAAGATTTGTGCTATATAAGGAATATTCTCAAAATTTTTAGCATGACAAAATCTCCCGATTGTGCATATTTTTAAAGAATCTTCTTGCATTTCAACAGGCACAAATAGTTTTGCTTGTTGTCTTACAAATGAAGGAGATAGAATATTTTCAATTTCAATGATTTTGTCTCTAAGAGTCGGAAATGATTTAAGAAATTGTTCTGTAATATCAGGAGATATTGAGGCAATATAGTCATTTTTGCTCCATCTTGGGAATTCAACATTATAGTTAATGGACACATACGAGAAATCTGTATGTATCCATTCAATTTTCTTTTTGGCTTTAACTTTATCTTGTATAATGTGTGGAGGATCTAAAAAGCTTATGGCTAAGTCATATTCTCCAAGATGATATAATGATGGAAGATATTTTATGACTTCATCAGCTACATAATGAGTTGCACTACCTTCTATTAATATTTGACCTTTATTAAGTGTTGATATATATTTATTATATTTATATTTGGCAACTAATCGAGCAAAGGCTATTTTAAATTGTCTTTTCTTTAGAGCTTCTTTTATTGAACATTCAATAGCGCTATATGCCTTTATTTCAGGTAAAAGATTGATTTTCTTTGGAATAAGTTTCATAAACTCTCCGGTGTGCTGGTTTATAAACAAATCAATATCGACTTTGTCGGTGTCAATAGCATTAAGAAGCCCAAGCAAAGCTCGCTCTGCCCCACCTATCTCCATATAATGCATATTGATAAAAATCCGAGGTTTCATGTTAGTGCATTAAATAGAAATTGTTGAGATTTTGATATTTCATCATTAATCTTATGAGATATTTTGCTGTAGTCAATAGGAAATACTAGTTCATCATCTTTGACAGTTGTGGATATAATGCGAGATGATAAATCAAATTTAGACAATAAATCTCTCATTCGAACATTAAGACCATCAATACGTTTAATAACAAAGAAATCTTTTTCAAATATCATAGCAAACGCAGTGCCATGAAAAGAGTTACTAATGATATAATTTGCATTTTTTATTAGCCCAACAAATGTAGTCGGATCATAATTTATAAAATTCTTATTGACATAATTCAAGTGATGACTGCCAATGGAATATATTTTTAACCCAGTTATTTTTGCTAATCTTTTTGCAACTTGCCTTATCTCTGGACTTTTTTCAAAATCGTAAACTAGTATATATTTATTATTAATCCCCTTATTATTAGAAAACTTATCCCAAAAATATTTTGGGAATAAAAATACAGGGTCAAGAACTTCAGTTCCTCGATATCCTAATGAATCCAAAATCTTTATTCCGGAAGCTTCTCTGACAGATATTTTGTCAAAATGTTTTAGGTTATCGCTTACAAATTTTTCTGTTCCAATTGTTAATGTGTCTGTGGCAAAACTAGCTGCATAGCTAATACGTTTTATAGATTTTTTGCCAAAATCTAAATAAAATCCAGCATCAATACCATTTTTAAATGTTGTATTCCAAATTTGGTCGCTTCCTGCAATGTAACAATCTGCTTCTGGTGGATTTGCTTTTAAATCATCAATTGAAAGATATTCTTCTGATGTAGTTTGAATATATTGATTATAAAACTTATCAAAAACTTTTTTACGGTTTAATGCGATTAATCGCTTTGGCAGTTTTGCTAATAGATATAACCAACCTAAGCCTATTTTTTTATATTTGTGCTCAATATGCCATAAATTAAAATGTCCACGTAGATAATATGGTCTGTAATTTATTATTTCTGCATCATACCCTAATGATTTAAGATATTCAATTAGTGCGTAGGTTTGCAAATATGCACCATGATTGTAAACGTGATGACAAGTTATCGTTTTTATTCTCATAATTAAGCATCAATTAAAGACATTACCTTATCTGATTCAGTTATATAAGTTTTGTTATCTACTTGTTTGAGATTGTGAGTCAATGTTTCTTTTAATATAGGATTGTTTATTAATCTTAAAATCGCATTTGCAATTTCTTTCTCATTTTTATTTACGATTAATCCGTTTACCTCATTTATTAACTGGTCATGTACTACGTCAAAATTTGTACTGACTATAGGTTTTTTTAGGATTTTTGCTTCTGCAATTGTTATGCCAAACCCTTCGGATATAGACGGTTGAACATATATATCGCACGCCCTTATATATGGATATGGGTTTGATTGAAGCCCAAGTAATTTTATTTGTGCTTCAAGATTGTATTTTTTTATTAATGATTGTATTTTATTTCGGCAAGGCCCATCTCCAACAAAATACCATAGGAATTTTAATCCACTTTCGTTAAGTATTCTTGCTACTTCTACGGCTAAATAATGCCCTTTTTGTGGTACTAGTCGAGCAACTGTTGTTAATATGATACTTTCATTGTATGTTTTTATTGGTTGCTCCGCCATTATATTTATTAATTCCGGATTGATAATATCTAATATTACAATTGTTTTATGCGCAAAATTGTATTTAGCGGTTATGATATCTTTAAGGCGTTTTGATACAGGAACTATATAATCAAATTTATTATAAAATATTTGATTGAATTTTTCTCTATAGCCAACATTTGTAATATCAGCATTAATCCATGCTATTTTTTTTGATGCATTAACTTTTGACGCAACATAATATGTTGGGAATCCTTGTTGATATGCAATAGCAATATCATATTTAATAACTATCGGTCTAATTGCATAGTGCATTATTGACCAATATAACTCTGCACCATGTCGCTTTTTTTTAATGAGTTTATTAAATCTCAGTATAAAAGAAAACCATAATTTCAATAATTTAAATATTGTAACTTGTATAAATTTATTATTATGAGGTTTATAATCAATAATGTTTACATTTTGTGGAATATATTGTTCAAATGTCCCTCCTCGAGATATAATCATAAGGTCTATTATATATTTATTTGAATTAAGAAGTGGCAATAAAGAAATTAAACTTTTTTCAGCACCTCCAATACCTAATGAATCAATAGTAAATAAGATTTTTTTTTTCATATATGTTTATATTTAGATATAAATTCAGGAATAGTGAGCCGAAAATCCGATAATCGTTTAACTATTATATTGTAGTCCCAGTTCCACCATGCAATTTTTTGCATTTGCAGAACTTCTTGCTCGGTGCATTTTTTTTTAATGATTGTTGCTGGAACACCGCCAACAATACTATATGGCGGTACATCTTTAGTAACAACAGCTCCAGCTGCAATAGTTGCTCCATCTCCTATATTTACTCCATACAATATGGTTGCCCCAATTCCAATCCATACGTCATTCCCAATAGTAATTCCTGATTGTGTGATTTGATTTTTTTTAAATGGATATGATGATATTTTGTTATAGGAATGTTTGCCATCATCAACAATAAATTTTACTCCATATGATATTTGACAATATTTTCTAATAATAATTGGATTATCACTCCACCTATATACTATAGCATTATTATCATAACTTTTATATCCTATAGAAGTATATTTATCTTCTTTTAAATATATAGAATCAATTGATTTTAGTATATGGTTGTAATCAACACCTAAAATCTTCCATAAAAAATGTCTTAATAAATTTTTTATTTTAGCCATAATATTGTATGCTACTTTTCTGTGTTGTTAATATGTTATGTGATTGAACCTTTTATTATACTATGTGAGTGCTGACGTTAAGAATTTAATACTATGTTTTCGTCGTTGCTGTAGTTTTTGAACTACTGAATCCCAATTAATAATAGTATCTTTAACTAATGAAATTTCATTAATTGATGCGTGGAGACGAGACATTAAATCAAATTGAGATAAGAGAGATGTGAAGCGACTTCCTCCTCGGTCTATATTTGTAATACTGTAAAATTCTTTATTGAAAATGATAGAAAAAACTGTGCCATGAAATGAGTCGGTAATAATCATTTTTGCATCTCGAAACATAGCAAGCCATTCAGGTACGGTTAATGTACATTTATTATCGGCACTAACGATTTTTAGCTTTAGCCCTTTTTGTATTGCTATCGTTTTTAGTTTGGACTCTATATCATCGTTTAAATCGAGAATATATGCACATAAAATGTCTTCTTCAATTTTGGGAATTTCTCTGCATAGTTCCTCATATTCTTCTCTCTCAAGTAATAATGTTGGATCAAGAACACATACTGCATCTTCTCTTTTAAGGTATTCTTTGCATAGTTCAACTCCGTCAGTTTCTCTTACCGATACGGCATCAAAACGAGAAAGGAATTTGCTACATTTTGCTGTTTGCTCGACTGTATATTCCCATTCTTTTGTCCCAAATGATGCCGCATATGATATACGTTTAATATTTGTCCTTTTGGAGAGAAAGGATAAAAACATTTTATCTAACATTCCAATGTTATATTTTGGTCGCCACACTTGGTCGCTACCTACAATATAAACATCAAACTGTGTTAAATCTATGGGATTAGGATTGTAAACATACTCACTAAATATATATTTTCTTTTTTTTAGTATATATTTGGTAAAGAGTCTTTTTGGTAGCTCTATAAGTAATTTGAAAAAAGAAATTTGATGGAGATCCTTCTGCTTAAGTGTAGTAGGAGTATGACCCAAAATTTGTAAGATATTTTGTAATGCATAATTTTGGAGAATTCCTCCATAATTATGTCCTAATGGTTGTGTCAATATCGCAATTCTCATTTAAATCGGTTATAAGTGGTAAAATTTTTTAGAAGTGGGAGCGGAGTTTCTTTTTGAATTTGCGAGCAAGGGAATTATAGCATTTTGTATAGATTTTTTCGGGCGAGGGGAGATCTCTAAATTCTGTCCAAGGGGTATTTGCTAATTCATATCCCAAAAATGTGATTATCTCGTCTCGGGTATACATTTCAGAATCAATCATATGTCGAATATAATAGAACAGTAGATCTCTCAGTTCTTGTTCCATTTGAGGGATGTAATGGTCATAGCCGTTTTGTTTTGCCCATATTTTTTTTGTTTCATAGACACCGACATAGTCGTTAATGACGTCTTCTTTAAAACAATTAACGCTTTCTCCGCCCCAACGATAGTTGTATACGGCATCGAGATTCACTTCGATTTTGGGTTTTTGATTATATGCCGCGATGTTGAATATGCGGTCTTCGCCCCAAAAACCATCAAAATCGATATATTCGGCATTCATAAGTAGGTCTCGACGATATAGTTTCCCACAACAAGAAACAGGGAATAGTTTGGGATCGTATAAACAGCCTTCGATAGCTCGTTTTTTATCGTATTTATTGTTTATGGGGAACGGTAAATTCCATTTGCTTAACCGACGGTTCATTTTCATTTGAACAATATCAGCTTTGCGGTCGAGTGCTGTTACCATGCTACGAAATATTGCGTTTGGCTCGAGCCAATCGTCGGCATCAACAAATGTAATGAAATCTCCTTGTGCGTAATCAATTGCTTCTATTCGAGATGAATATAGTCCTTCGTTGTCGTCGTGACAAACAAGTGTAATATCATTAAAATATCGTTTGCAATGGGATAATGTTCTATCAGTACTATTATCTTCAATTACAATAACCTCAAGACTGTGGTATGATTGTCTAAAAATAGAATCAATTGCTTGTCTAATAGTATTTTCCTTGTTATATGCAGGAATTACAACCGAAACAAAAGTTTTACTTAGCATAGTGTTTTATCGTCCAATACAATGATATTCAAACCCTTCTTCACTTAGTTCTAACGCATCATATATGTTTCGCCCATCAACAATCAAATTGCCTTTCATGGCTTTATGTATAACATTCCATGATGGTACTCTAAATTGTTTCCATTCGGTCATTAATGCAATGGCATCGGCGTCGACTACAGCATCATACATGTCTTTGGCATAAGAAATTTTATTACCTAACCTTCGTTTGGCTTCATCCATTGCAACGGGATCATATGCGATAACATCGGCTCCTGCTGATAATAATTTTTCAATGACTACAAGAGCCGGTGCTTCTCTCATGTCGTCCGTTTCGGGCTTGAATGCCAATCCCCAAACTGCAATGCGTTTCCCTTTTAGGGGAGATAATGCTTTATTTAGCTTGTTGAAAACGATAGATTTCTGTTGTTCGTTTACTCGTTCAACAGCTTCAATTATTTGCATGTGATATCCATGTTCTTTCCCCGTATTGATGAGTGCTTTTACATCTTTAGGAAAGCATGAACCGCCATATCCGCATCCGGCATATAAAAATTTATTTCCTATACGAGCATCAGTACCTATACCTTTGCGCACCATATTTACGTCGGCTCCTACAAGTTCACATAGGTTAGCAATATCATTCATAAATGAAATTCGTGTAGCAAGCATTGAATTTGCGGCATATTTGGTCATCTCGGCAGATGCTATGTCCATAAATATAACACGAAAATTATTAAGTAAGAATGGACGATATAAACGTTCCATAACTTTGCGTGCTCGTTCGCTTTCAATTCCTATAACAACTCTGTCAGGAGACATGAAATCTTTGATAGCAGCACCCTCTTTGAGAAATTCCGGATTTGATGCAACTTCAAATGGGATTTCAACTCCACGTTTTTGCAATTCTTCATGAATAGCTGTCTTTATTTTTTTTGAGGTTCCAACTGGGACTGTGCTTTTGGTTACAAGTATTGCATATTTATTGATATGTTGACCAAATGTACGAGCAACTTCAAGTACATATTTCAAATCGGCACTACCATCGTTATCAGGAGGTGTCCCAACTGCACAAAATACAACCTCAACATTATTTAGACAAGATGAAAGTTCAGTCGCAAATTTCAACCTGCCTTCTTTGTGATTGCGTATAACAAGTTCTTCAAGGCCTGGTTCGTAAATTGGAATTTTACCTTTTTTTAGATTATCAATTTTTTCTTGATTAATATCAATGCAAGTTACATTTATTCCTACTTCGGCAAAGCATGCCCCTGATACTAATCCTACATATCCTGTACCAACTATTGCAATGTTCATAGAATATTTATTGAGGTAATTTTTCGACAAGAGAAGGGTGTACAAATGTTGTTGCTACTGCAGCAATCCCGTGTAAACACACAACTACACGTCTATCTCCTTTTATTCGCATGAAATATCCCTCAGTATCTTTAAATATCCCTCCGGTAATCCTTACTTTGTCTCCTTTTTTAAAATTAGTAATATCTGGTTCTAAATAAATAATTTGTTCATCAATCGAACCTGATACTGCTATGAAACTCTGCATCTGATTGTTGGGGATGGTGATAGGCGTCTTTGTTTCCCTATCCATTATATATCTAATGGGGAGTGTTGTTGTTTGTTTTATCTCTTGTAGTTTTTGTTTTGTTGTATATATAAAAATTAAATTATGTATTGCCAGTACTTTTTCTTTTATACGTCTTTCGCCTCTCATGCGTATTCGATATTTCATTGGCAAGAATGTTTCAATATGTCGCGCATCCATTTCTCGCTTGATTTTCATCTCTCGATTATAGGTAACCCTGATTGCATACCAATTATTTTCAACTGTTTCTGTTGTCATGTGAGAGTGTTAGGCAATACTTGGGGACACCATTCAGCTTAATGCTGTGGTAGTCAGTTGATTTCGTTTTATTGTCTCCATCCGGATGACCAATATTCATAGACTATTGAAATTTGATAATAAATAGCCTTATTCTATGCAAATATAATGGAAATTTATTTATATATAGAGGTTTTATAAAAATATTTTTAAGCAAAATCTAATTTGATACGATATTTTAACCAAGTTATAATTTAATGCATTTTTTTTCGTTACTAATATTGATATACATTATTGCACAATGATTAGATTTATTTATATATTATCCGTCCTAACATGCATGCTTGTCCCTTTATGTGGGCTATCTCAAGTTAAAATACATGGAAAGGTAATTGATGAAGATAATAAACCACTTGAGTTTGCTACAGTCAGAATACAAGGAACTGCGTTAGGAACAAATACAAATCTTGATGGGGATTATTCAATTACCACAGCGGAAATTGACACTATTGATGTAGTTTTCTCTTGTATTGGTTTTAAAACGGAAAAACGACAATTAGTTAACGCAAAAGGAGATATTGTCTTAAATATGCGAATGTTTAAAACGGCAAAGGAATTACAAGAAATAAATGTAACAGAATATAAGAAACAAACCGGCTCTATGATTAAAATAGACCGAGAAAGTTATAAACTTGCCCCAGATGTATCAGGCGGTAGCGTCGAGGCTATGTTGACCACTATGGCAGGCGTTAATTCTACTAATGAAATGTCGTCACAATATTCCGTTAGAGGTGGAAGCTATGATGAGAACAGTGTATATATTAATGGAATAGAAATATATAGGCCACAACTCATCAGTTCTGGACAACAAGAAGGACTGAGTATAATTAATCCTAATATGGTGGGAGAAGTTAATTTCTCTACGGGGGGATTTGCGGCAGAATACGGTGATAAAATGTCATCAGCATTAGATATAACTTATCGTGAGCCACAAGCTTTTGAAGGATCAGCATCAATTAGTTTGATGGGAGGCAGTTTTGCTTTGGGGCAAAATACTGGAGATTTTTCACAGTTGCATGGCGTAAGATATAAGCGAAATGCATCACTTTTAAGCTCAATGGAGACTAAGGGTGAATATGATCCGAGTTTCTTTGATTATCAAACACATCTTACATACAAGTTAAATAAAAAATTGAAATTGTCGTTTCTTGGGAATATAGCCATAAACAATTATAAATTTAAACCGGTAAATCGTTCTACTAATTTTGGCACATCTCAGGATGCGAAACAATTTAAAGTATATTTTGATGGTCAGGAAAAAGATAAATTTGAAACATATTTTGGTGCACTATCATTGAATTATAAACATTCAAAAAGTAGTGATTTCACGTTGCTAGCATCAGGTTATTTAACGAATGAGTTAGTAGCATATGATATTTCCGGCGAATACTGGCTTGATCAAGCCGGGACTACCGGAGGCTCAGGTGATGCAGTTGGTGGAGAGCTTGGTGTAGGGCGTTATCATGAGCATGCTCGCAATAGGTTAAAAGCATCAGTGTATTCTCTTTCGTTAAAAGGAAATACCGGTTTCGCAGGGCATAATTTAAGTTATGGATTATCTTTTAATCATGAGAAAATACATGATCGTAGTAGAGAATGGGAATTGAGAGATTCTGCAGGATATTCGTTGCCATCGACTGGTGATGCCGTTCATGTAATATATAATTTGGCATCCCGTCAAGATTTGGGGTCAAATCGTGTCGCCTTTTTTGCTCAAGATACCTACAAATTAAATTCATCATTGGGGCTATTCTCATTTAATGGAGGTGTGAGAATTTCCTATTGGGATTTCAATGAAGAATTACTAATAAGCCCTCGTTTTAATGTCTCGTTTATTCCTGAAGCAAATAATAGTTTTGCGTTAAGATTTGCTACCGGATTATATTATCAGTCTCCCTTTTATAAAGAATATAGAATGCCGGTGATTGATGATGATGGTAATACTGTTATTGCGTTAAATAAAGATATTAAATCGCAATGTAGTTTTCAATTTATCTTGGGTGGGGATTATACATTTAGAGCATTAGAGCGTCCGTTTAAATTATCAGCTGAATTATATTACAAACATTTGAGTAATCTTATTCCATACGAAGTAGATAACTTGAAAATAGTTTATAGTGGGCTTAATCAAACTAAAGGTTACACAGCAGGTCTTGATATGAAACTATTCGGACAATTTGTTCCCGGGACTGATTCGTGGATTAGTTTCTCTCTTATGAAAACTCAGGAAACCCTTAACGGAGTAAATGTCCCTCGTCCCACAGACCAGCGATATAGTTTTGCGATGTATTTTACCGACTATTTCCCCAATATCCCTAAATTGAAATTCAGTTTACGAGGTATTTTCTCTGATGGATTACCTACTACAGCACCACAATCGAGTCGTGATGCAGGCTATTTTCGTGCACCTGCTTATAAGCGTGTGGATGCAGGATTGTCTTATGCATTATTGCCTCCATTAAAAGAGGGGGATGCTCAAAGAACAGGTTTTCTTAAATATCTAAAGAGTGTGTGGTTAGGAGTGGATGTGTTCAATTTGTTGGATATTTCCAATGTTAGCAGTTATTATTGGGTAACCGATGTAAATGAGATACAATATGCTGTACCAAACTATCTTACGCGCAGACAATTCAACTTCCGTTTAACGATAGATTTTTAATTAATATTATATGAAAAATATATTTATAAGTGTAATATTAGCATTAATCCCCATTTTAATGGTTGCTCAAAAAGATAATAAGGATTGGGCTCAGTTGGGAAGATATGTTTATCAAAATGCTAAATTAGAAAAAGCTCCTGATGTAGTGTTTTTGGGCAATTCTATAACCGATTGTTGGGTTGATACTGTCCCTGAATTTTTTAGTGAAAATAATTATGTAGGTCGTGGTATTTCGGGACAGGTTTCATCTCAGATGCTTGTACGTTTTCGTCAAGATGTTATTAACATAAGGCCTAAAGCAGTTGTTATTTTGGCAGGAACAAATGATATAGCTGAAAATAATGGGGCGATAACTAATGAGGGGATAATGAATAATATAATATCAATGTGTGAACTTGCCAAATTGCATGGTATTACTCCCATATTGTGTTCATTATTACCTTGTGATCATTATTATTGGCTTAAAAATGTAAATATCTATCCGGCTGGGCGCATAATACAAATGAATGAAATGATAAAGGCATATGCTAAGAAGGAAGGATATGAATATGTTGACTATCATAGTGTAATGTCAACGCCAAAAGGAGGATTAGACGCAAAATATTCTCGCGATTTAATTCATCCAAATAGAAAGGGGTATGAGGTGATGATGCCTATTGTGAAGAAGTCTATAGATAAAGTGTTGAAAAAATAGGTAGAAATAAATATACAATAAACGCCGGCAATCTTTTATTGCCGGCGTTTATTGTATATAGATGTAATAATTTATTTAATCAAGTATTGTGATGAAATCGATTCGTTTTCGTGAATACGACGAATAGTGTCGGCAAATAGATGAGCAACACTTAAAATGTGAGCTTTTTTACAATCTTTTGTAAAAGGAATACTATTTGTAAAAATCATCTCTGTCATACCGCAACTATCAACACGTTCAGATGCCGGATCGCTCATGATTGCATGTGAACATAAAGCGCGTACTGATTTGGCACCAAATTCCATCATTAAGTCGGCCGCCTTAGTGATTGTTCCTGCTGTATCTACCATGTCATCAACAAGGATGACATTTTTATCTTTAACATCACCGATTACAGTCATATTAGCGACAACATTTGCTTTTGCACGTTGTTTATGGCAAAGTACCAATGGTACATCAAAATATTTAGCGTAGTTATTCGCGCGTTTAGCACCGCCAACGTCTGGTGATGCAATAACCATATCTTTGAGTTTGAGAGATTGTATATAAGGAATAAATACTGATGATGAGTATAAATGGTCTACAGGGATATTGAAAAATCCTTGAATTTGGTCAGCGTGAAGGTCCATTGTGATTACGCGGTCAACACCTGCTGCACTAAGAAGATCTGCAACAAGTTTAGCCGCGATTGATACACGAGGTTTGTCTTTGCGATCCTGACGAGCCCATCCAAAATATGGCATTACTGCAATAATTGATTTAGCTGAGGCGCGTTTTGCCGCATCAATCATAAGCAATAACTCCATCAAGTTATCACTATTAGGGAATGTAGATTGAACCAGGTAAACTTCGCATCCACGAATTGATTCTTCGAAGCATACTTCAAATTCTCCATCGGCAAAGTATTGTATATTCATTTTGCCGAGTTCTACACCAAGGTCTTTACAGATTTCTTCTGCCATATATTTAGACCGAGTGCCTGAAAAAATCTTGAAAGGAGGTAATATTGTACTCATATCTATATTATAGGTGTTTAATTTCTATTGCAAAGGTACTACATTTTAGTATTCTTTGATGATTGTTTTGATGATTTTTTCTTAGGAGTTGTAACATTTTTGTGAGTTATCTTCCAAATCACTGCATCGTATGGCCCTACAAAACATTCAAAAGGTGAGTCATTCTTAAATATTTTATTCATCTTATCTCCCGAAAGCAATTCGATAGCATTACTGCATGTCCCTTCTGGAATATTTAGGAATTCAAATGCATGTTTAGGTATATTAATTTTCAAATCGCATGTTTCAGTTGAGAAATTTACAGCGATTAATAATGTTTCTGTTGTTGTGCTACGTAAAAAAGTGTACTGACGATGAGGGTTGAATGAAGGATTTTGATAATTAACATACATCAAGTCAAAGAACTTTCCTTCGCTGATTGCCTTTTCGTTATTACAGATATTCAGAATATCTTTATATTTATTCCTTAGCCAAATTTCGCGACCGCTAAGATTTGTTTCATCGCATTTCCCATCATTAAACCATCGGCGAATTGTCGGTATGCTCCAGTAATCAAATATTGTTGTACGCCCATCATATCCGCTATAACCTTCCGCATCTGCAGCTTGTTCTCCAAGTTCTTGCCCTGCATATATCATCATTGCTCCGGTATTAATCATTGAACTGACAATAAGTGATGGAATAACAAGACCTGGATCGCCGGCATATTGTTTTGATCCGAAACGTTGCTCATCGTGATTCTCCAAAAAGTTTAGCATGTTTGCATTAATTCCATCAACTGCTTGCCAACAATTTGTGATGCATGCTGCTGAAACATTAGAACATTGGATTGCTCTCAACGTGTCGTATAAAGTTACTTTATCATATAGGAAATCAAAACCACCAATATTAATAAAATCCCGATATAGATTAGTGTCGTAAATCTCAGCAATGAAGATCATTTCAGGGTAATGTTCTTTAACTGCCGGAATTGCCCATTGCCAAAATTCGAGAGGCACCATGTGTACCATGTCACAACGAAAACCATCAACGCCTTTGCTTGCCCAGTAGCGCAAAATATTAAGCATCTTAAACCAAGTATCTGGAATTGGCTCAAAATGGCGAGTCCCATCACCATAGTCTATGCCGTAGTTTAATTTAATTGTATCATACCAATCAAATTCACCAGGGAAAGCTGTGAAACAATCATTTCCGGATGCTTTTGCCGGGAATTCTTTGTAGGCACTATCACCATGTCCAAGGTTTACATTAGGAGCGAACAATTGGCGTGGTATATAGTAAAAGTTATTAGATTGACTAAAAAATTTAGAGTTGTCATCTTCACACCCTAAGTCTTTAATTCCAACAGGCTTTGCGTCAGAGTGATATTGGCGCGCAACATGATTAGGGACAAAATCTATTATAACTTTCATCCCGGCTTTATGTGTACGGGCAACTAATTGCTCAAATTCTTTTATTCTCTCAGGTACATTTACCGCAAGATCAGGATCTACGTCATAGTAATCTTTTATGGCATAGGGAGAACCGGCATTCCCTTTTATAACAAATGGATTGTCATTAGGGATACCATATTTTGTGTAATCTGTCTTATGGGCATGTTCAATGATGCCGGTGTACCAGATGTGGGTTATACCTAATTCTTTGATAGATTTTAATACTGTAGGTGTTATATCATTTAGTTTCCCTGAGCCGTTTTGCTCAAGAGTGCCATATGGAATGCAGTTTTTATTCTTGTTCGCAAAAAGTCGTGGTAATAACTGATAAATTACAGGCTTTTTATTCATGAGTATATTAATATTGGATTTTTTGAAACTATTATGTGTAATATTTTACAAATTTACTTCAAAATATTGATAATATTGTTGCTCTGACAAAATTTGTGCTAATATATATGAGAGAAAATTTGTAAATTTGTACTCAAATTTTAAATATTCTTTAAACATGAATGAGTTAGCGACAAAATACAATCCAGCTGAAGTTGAGGATAAATGGTATAGCTATTGGATGGAAAATAATCTATTCAATTCAGTTCCCGATAAGCGTGAGCCTTATACAATAGTAATTCCTCCTCCAAATGTAACAGGAGTCCTTCACATGGGACACATGCTAAATAATACAATTCAAGATATACTTATCCGTCGTGCCCGCATGGAAGGTAAAAATGCGTTGTGGGTGCCGGGTACTGACCATGCTTCTATTGCAACAGAGGCTAAAGTCGTCGCAAAACTTGCCTCTAAAGGCATCAAGAAGACCGATTTAACTCGTGATGAATTCTTGAAACATGCTTGGGCCTGGACAGAAAAACATGGAGGTATAATTCTAGAACAACTTAAGAAACTTGGTGCTTCATGTGACTGGAGTCGTACTGCTTTTACAATGGACGAAATACGCAGTAAGAGTGTAATTAAAGTTTTTGTGGATTTGTATAACAAAGGGCTGATTTATCGAGGAGTGCGCATGGTTAATTGGGACCCAGCGGCATTGACTGCTCTTTCTGATGAAGAGGTTATATATAGAGAGGAGCATAGTAAATTATATTATCTTCGTTATTATATTGAAGGAGAAGATAAGTATATAGTAGTAGCGACAACTCGTCCAGAAACAATTTTGGGTGATACTGCTGTTTGTGTAAATCCTAATGATGAGCGATACCAATGGCTCAAAGGTAAAAAAGTTATAGTGCCACTTGTTAATCGAGCTGTCCCAATCATCATGGACAAATATGTTGAAATGGATTTCGGTACAGGATGTTTGAAAGTAACACCTGCACATGACGTAAATGACTATATGCTTGGAGAGAAATATAATCTCCCCACAATTGATATTTTCAACGACAATGGTACAATTAGCGAAGCCGGGGGTATGTATATCGGTAAAGATCGTTTTGATGTGCGTAAAGAAATTGTTGTTGACCTTGATGCTGCCGGACTTGTTGAAAAAATAGAAGATTACAATAATAAAGTAGGTTATTCAGAACGAACAAAAGTTGTAATTGAACCGAAATTGTCAATGCAATGGTTCTTAAAGATGGATGAAATCACAATCCCTGCACTTGATGCTGTAATGGATGATGATGTTAAATTTTATCCTCCAAAGTTTAAGAATACTTATCGTCATTGGATGACAAACATCAAAGATTGGTGTATCAGTCGCCAATTGTGGTGGGGACATCGCATTCCGGCTTATTTCTTGCCTGAGGGGGGATATGTTGTAGCTGAGACAGCCGAAGATGCTCTTGAATTGGCAAAAGCAAAGACAGGTAATAATTCGCTGACGATAAACGATATCCGCCAAGACGAAGATTGCTTGGATACATGGTTTAGTTCATGGTTGTGGCCGATTTCATTATTTAATGGTATTCTCGATCCAGAAAATGAAGAGATAAAATATTATTATCCGACAAGTGATCTTGTAACTGGACCTGATATTATTTTCTTTTGGGTAGCAAGAATGATTGTTGCCGGTTATGAATACATGAAGGACAAACCATTTGGCTCTGTTTATTTTACTGGTATTGTAAGAGACAAGATTGGTCGTAAGATGTCAAAATCATTGGGTAATTCTCCTGATCCGCTTGATTTGATTGCAACATTCGGAGCTGATGGAGTGCGTATGGGTATGATGCTTGCTGCTCCTGCTGGGAATGATATTCTGTATGATGATAAACTATGTGAACAAGGACGTAATTTTTGTAATAAGATATGGAATGCTTTCCGCCTTGTAAAAGGATGGGAGACTGCAGATATTGAACAACCGGAATATGCTGTGCGTGCGACACAATGGTTTAAAGCAAAATTGGACGAAACCTTAGTCGAAGTAAAAGACTTGTTCTCAAAGTTCCGTCTATCAGAAGCATTAATGGCTGTGTATCGTTTGTTCTGGGATGAATTTTCATCTTGGTATCTTGAAATGATAAAGCCGGCTTATGGTCAACCAATAGACAAGAGAACCTATGAAGTGACGTTGAGCTATTTTGATGCTTTGTTACGTTTACTACATCCATTTATGCCATTTATTACAGAGGAGTTATGGCAACATCTAGCTGAACGTAAGGAAGGAGAATCAATAATGAATGCTTTGATTCCGACTGCTGAAGCATTAAATGCAGACGCACTTGCGTCGATGGAACGAGCTAAAGAGGTTGTAATAGGGGTACGTGGTGTTCGAGCAGCTAAAAATATTGCACCAAAAGAAGTTCTTGAATTGAATGTTTTAGGTGAGTTTAATTCAGTTGAATATAGCGTTATTGCCAAGCTTGCAAATCTTAGCGATATTAATTCATCTGCTGAGAAGGATGCTTCAGCAGCATCATTTATGGTCGGAACAACTGAATTCAATGTTCCATTAGCAAATAATATTGATGTGGAGGCAGAATTAGAAAAACTTAATAAAGAGCTCGTATACTATAAAGGTTTTAAAGAATCGGTATTGAGGAAATTGAGCAACGAAAGATTTGTAAATAATGCTCCTTTAGCAGTTGTCGAAGGTGAGCGCAAGAAACTTGCTGATGCTGAAACTAAAATAAAAACAATTGAAGAAAGCATCATCGCTCTTAAAAAATAAAATTTCTTATTTTATATAACTAAAAAAGCTTCCTTTTGGGAGCTTTTTTAGTTTAGATACTTATATTCAAGAGCATTATAATATTTAGTTTGTTTGATAGTTTGTATCCATGAGTTTAAGCTATCGTGAAGAATGCTGTCATTTTTGTTTACAACCCATGGTTGGAATTGTGTGAATGATATATCTGTTGAGATATCAACGAAAGGGTATCTTTTCGCAAGTTTTTGAGCAACTTTTTCATTGATTACAGCTTGTTTTATCTCTCCTATTGCGGTCATAATAAATAATTGCTCGGCAGCATAAGTAGAGTCGCTAATAATGTATATAGTATCCCCGATTTCGTGTGCGAGATTAGTGATGCGATGGGTTAAAGGTGAATTTGCAACCACCCAAATGCTATCACCGGCTAAATCAAGTTGTGATTTAATGCGTCGATTAAGTGTAACGCTGTCTATACGCTGTACAAGTACTTGTCGATCTAAATACACCGGTATTGTAAATAAATATTTATCGTTAAATTCTGATGTCATTGGAAATTCTGCAATGAGAATGTCATATATCCCTTTATCTAATTTTGATATTGCATCTGTGAGTGAAACGATAGGATGAAATTTTAAATTTAGTTTATGTTCTAAGGCTATTTTGCGTATTAAATCGTAGTTAAAACCGCCTAAAGTATCTTCGTAAGTATATAATGAGAGAGGAGAATATTCAATTGCTACATCTATGGTATCGTGACTTGAAAGGAAGATAGTTGGCTGATTAAATTTTTTATAACTACATGTTTTAAGCATATACATAATAATTACTACTAATAGAAGCAATAGTATGTATGTGATAAAACGACCATTATGTAGTCTCAGTTTTTGCATTGACCTTAATTTGTGAAATCAACAGATACACCTAATTGGAATCTACGTGGATTTAGAGGGTAGTGTGGTAGTGCAAAATAATTGTTCCCAGTCATCCCCTGATTAACATGCGTGAACATAACATAAAATCGAGCTTTATCAAGTTTCATATTTGCATAAAGGTTCATAAATGGGTAGTTCCCAACCTCAATTTCTTTCTGATTAAAGAATGCCATTGTTGCTGGTTGGTAGTTGACGCTTTTATATTTTGTATAGTAATCACAATCAATACCTAATTGAACATCAAGAACTCCTGCAACTTTAAATAACACATACAAATTTGAGTATATGGAGAATTTTGGTAAAGGAATAACCGATTCGACGGATGATGTTTGGTAGTTAAATTTATTATCAAGATGTAATGCTCCAAATTTGAAATTTTGTAATAAAGAAGCACTGAAAACCTGAACACTTCCACTATGTTGTGTTGGTAAACAATTCTCGTTGAAATATATATAATTTTGGAGGTTTTCTATACCAACATTAAGATAGGAGTCTGTATGTGGGATGTTTAATTTCCCGCCGATGCGCAAGCGACGAGTTTTCCCAAAATCGTTATTCCATATAAAGTGATTTGAAACATAATGTTTCATGAGATATGGCGCTTCTTCGTTAGAAAAACGTCCATATCCGGATATCGTTACGCTATCCCCAAGAAGTTTAAATTGCGTAGATATATTACCATCAATAGAAATGTCCCCAACAACATTTCCTGCAACACCGAATTTAGCTGTTGCATCATATTTCAGCAAAGAACCTTTTTGTTTGGTGAGTTGCGCTCCTACCCAAAATAAGTTTTCAGTAGCATTGTTAGGAACTTTTTCTCCCGGATAAGGTGAGATATTTTCAGGTAATGGATTTACACGGTCTATTGTATCCGTTGTTTGGGTATATTTTCTTATTTGGTGCGTAGCAAAAGCCGCTAAACCAGCTTTTGCATATTTATGAAATCCTTCTAATAATGATACACCTACAGTGTTTGACAGAGACCAATAATTTGTTCTGTCATCTGTACCGGTATTGCTTAAGTATGTATTTCTCCAAAAGTCTGCTTCTCCCGGAGCATCATTCATAAAAATATGTTTCCCATCTTTATAATTTAATGTCCAAATAAATGATGATACGGGGATATAATTACGTTCAATAACTGAATCCCCCTCATAAACTTCATCATAATAACCAACCTTATATCTATTATTGATAAATAAATCTGTACCTACAATTTTTGAGTGGGCCGCACTAAGATGTGTTGGAATAGTTTTTGTGTCAACTTTTGATGAACCTCCTTGAACTTCAGCTGGATCTGTAATGTATAGGTCGTCTGTTATACCTCCGCTTTCCTTATTAAGTAAATTATAATGATAAATGTAGGCTTGTAATTCATATCTTTCTCCCATATGAGATGCAGATGCTCCCCAAATAAGATCTTTAGTAGCTTGATAGTTATAACTGCCCTTAGAATAAATGTAATCAAGATATGCCCCTATTTGAGTTTTAGCATTTGCATTACCTGTCAACTCCATTTTTAACCTATCTTGTGTGGTTTCTTTGCTCCCACCGGTATTGTAAGATAATAAAGTCATCGGTTGGCGACTATTGTAAAACTTATGAGTTTTAATAGAAGGTATCCATGTTTCTAAGGCGTCTCTAAAGAAAAAATCGCTCATGGCATCTCGTTCAAAAAACAACATAGTTTGTCCTTCTGCGCCAAGGTTACCTGTGGTTGCATAAGCGGGAGTTACTTGAGATGGGATAGATTTATGATAATAATTAAGTAGGGTAGTATCAATAGTTGTAGGCTCTTGAAGTCCAAGAGGAGGGATAGTCTTCCATGCAAATGGCTTTATATTTATCAAGGAATCATTATTGATATTACTTTTTTCTAAATCTTTAATCTCGCTATTATTCTGCTCTTGTCCATAAGTAACAATAACAGATATAAATAATATAATTGTTGTTATTACATGCTTCATAATGAGGACAAAGGTACGAAAATTATAACTAATATAGGCAATGGTTAATAATAATCTTTGATAAAATAAAAGTGGAGCCACTTAGTGTAACTCCACTTATTGATGTTATTATTTTGCTTGCGGTTTTAGCCATCGGTCAAACCATCGGAAAAATAATCGTTGCCACATAATCGCGTTCTGTGGTTTTAAAATCCAATGGTTTTCATCTGGATATATTACCATTTCGCATGGAATACCTCTTAATTTTGCTGCATTAAAGGCTTGCATCCCTTGAGATGCAAGAATGCGGAAATCATATTCACCATGCGAAATCATTATTGGTGCGGTCCATTTATCAACATATTTGTGAGGTGATTGACTAAATGTTCGTTGAGCAGTAGCGTTGTTTTTATCCCAAAAAGCTCCACCAAGATCCCAATCGGCAAACCACATTTCCTCAGTTTCAAGATACTGTGCTTCTGTATTGAATATGCCTGCATGTGCAAATAAAGCGGCAAAGCGATTATCGTGATTTCCAGCCAACCAATACACAGAGAAGCCACCATAGCTTGCTCCTGTAGCACCAATGTGCTCAATATCAATGAATGGTTCTTGTTTCATATAATCAACGGCTGAAAGATAGTCTTTCATATTTTGGCCTCCATAGTCACCTGATATTTGTTCATTCCACTCGGTGCCAAAGCCTGGTAAACCACGACGATTGGGAGCTATGACAATATAGTCATTTGATGCCATAAGGGCGAAATTCCAACGATAACTCCAAAATTGACTTACGGCTTGTTGTGGTCCTCCTTGACAATATAAGATTGCAGGATACTTTTTGTCTTTATCAAAATGAGGAGGGTAAATAATCCATGTTGTCATCTCTTTACCATCTGTTGTTGGAATTAAACGCTTTTCAACAGTAGGCATTGTTAATTGTGCAAATATATCGCTATTGACGTTAGATATTTGCTTAACCACATTATTTGTAATCTCACATATTTCATCAGGTGCAAGCATTGAATGGCGTAATGTAATTAATGTATTTTCATCAACAACAGCAAGTGCGCCATAATCACAGATTCCATCTGCAACAGTTTTAATCTCTTTATCTAGGTTTATACTAAAGATTGGTGTTACCCCCTGATGGTGTGCAATGAAATATAAAGATTTACTATCAGGAAGCCATGCAATTGAGTTTACAGTATAATCCCAATCAGATGTTAAATCAGTTTTTTCATTGGTAGTTGTATCGAGAATGAAAATGCGATTTTTATCAGATTCATATCCATCTCTTTCCATGCTTAACCACGCAATATACTTTCCATCCGGAGAATATATAGGATTAGTGTCATATCCCTTCATTCCTTCTGTAAGATTTTTGGTTGTCTTATCTTCAAGTGAATAAAGGAATAAGTCAGAATTAGTTGATTTGGCATACTCTAAGCCCTCTTTTTTACGTGACACGTAGATGAGATTTTTACTATCGGGCGACCATGCAAAAGACTCAACACCTCCAAATGGTTTCATTGGTGCTTCGTATGGTTCTCCTTCCATTATGTCAATAGGATTCGATACTTTTACTCCATCAAAATCAGCAATAAAAGGGTGAGGAATTTCTGTTACCCACTCGTCCCAATGTTTATACATCAAGTCGGTGATAACTCGTCCGGTTGCTTTTGGCAGATCTGAGTACAAATCTTCAGGTGTAGCACCATATTTTACATTTGAAATTAACAATATATGCTTTTCATCAGGAGATAAAACAAAACCATTGATACCTTTTTCTATATCTGAAGCCACTTGCCTATTACTCCCGTCGGCATTCATTGTCCATACTTGCGGTTTGCCGTTTTCTGAACTTATAAACGCGATTTTCTCGCCACCATTAATCCATACTGCATTGCTTTCTGATTTTGGCGTTTTTGTGATGCGGTGATTGTCACGGCCATCAACATTCATGACATACAAATCCCGATTGTTTTTATTTTCCTCAACACTTTCATAAGAGATACCATATAGTATCTTTGTTTTGTCAGGTGATATTTGCGGATCTGAAACACGTCCAAGAGCCTGTAAAGCCTCAATGCTGAAGATTCCACTCTCACTTTTGAAAGCCGGCTTATCAATGATTTTTTCTTCTACATTAGAAGTGCAACCTGTCGCGGCAAGCAATAATGCTGATGACATGGTAATTGTTTTAAATAAGTTCATAATTATAAAAATTAAGTAGTTATTAGGACAAAGTTACATATTAAAAATTATATAATGCAAAATATATTTGGGGTTTGATTGTGCCGCTGTTGTTAATTAAATCCAATTTATCTACTTTTGCACAAAAAAAATTAATATGAAAAAGTTATTATATATTACACTTATGGCGTTATCGTCATTGAGAATGTTAGCTTATACCGAATTAACAGATTCGACTTTAGCTGATTTGTTAGTTAAGATTAATTCAAATATAGAGAATAGCGAATTTGATGAGGCTGATTCTTGTTTAAAAATAGCTTTCTCTCTTGATAATATAAATAACTCAAAATATTATTATGATTTGCTTGACATGGAAGCGACCTATTATTTAGAAAATGGAGAGTTTGAAATGTCAAAAAATAAACGAATGGAAATCGTAAAACTTCTTCCTGAAATAGAGGATTTGGATATTCATGTTAGAACATATAATGAATTGGGGCTTTCTTTCAGAATGACCGACCAATTTGACTCCGCAATAGTATACTATAACAAGGCGTTGGATGTTGCAGCTTTACAAAAAGATGAAGCAAATGTCGGATTATTAGGGTTGAATTTAGCTGTATTTCATGTAAATATGAGAGATTTCAAGAACGCTGATACTCAAATTAAAAACGCAATAAATCATATCAAAAATGCGCCCGGAGAAGACTTTTTGTTGTTAAATGCTTATCAAACCTATTCATTTATTAAAACTGAACTTGGCGAAGCTGATTCATCAGCAATCTTATTGCATAATGCATTGGATATAGCAACTGAAAGTAAAAATCCCGAGTGGATTATGCGTTGCATGCCATCTCTATTAAATCATTTTGAACGGTGTGGGCAAAGAGATTCTGTTCAATATTATTTAAATATAGGTAATAAGACGATGATGGAATTGCCTGAAAACTCTGTTTCGGTAATAGGATATAAGCAGGCTCGTTGTGTGATAAATCATAGATTAGGAAACTATGCTGAAGCAATCCCGGATTATTTATATTTGGCAAATGGTACGGGAACACAAAAGAATTTTATTTATGAAAGATTAGCCTTGTGCTATCGTGGGATAGGAAATATGGTTAAAGCTTTTGAATATATGGATAGCGCTCGTATGTACACTGATACTTTAATTCAAGCTGATACAAAAGCCCGATTGGCTGAATATCAAGTAAAATATGAGTCGAAGGAAAAGGATTTACAAATCTCTAAGATGGAACAAGAACGGTTGGCATATGAAATAAAACAATCCCGCATACTTATCATATTAATTATTACAATAGTGCTATTAGTAGGATTTGTTTTATATTTTATGATTAAGCGTCGTGTTACAAAGATGAAAGTATTTCAACTTCAACAAGCTAATGAGTTGTCAAGCGCAAAAAGTTATATCAATGGCTTAGAAAATGAGAGACGTCGATTGGCAAAGGAATTGCATGATGGTATAGCTAATGACATGTTAGGTCTACAATTAAAAATGGTAACTCCGAATATCGATACAAATGACATTGCAAGTTCATTAGAAGAAATAAGAAATAGTGTGCGTAATATTTCACATGAACTAATGCCACCTGAGTTTGAAAATTTTACACTGGATGAAATCATATCGGAGTATATCTATAAAATTTCAAAGGATTGCGAAATTAATATTGAATATAAAGGGGATGATGTTGAAGGCTGTGGAATTATCTTACACGAAACTGCTTATGAAGTATACCGAATATTACAAGAGATACTGTCAAATGTAATTAAATGTAGTAATGCAACATCAATTTCAGTTTACCTTAATTGCTATGATTCTGTTCATAGAAAATTAGTAGTAGAAGATAATGGACAAGAATGGAATGCTATTGCGACAAACGGAGGAATTGGATTACGCACTATTCATGATCGTGCTAAAACGATAAAAGCTACTATTAAATTTGAGCGTATAGATAATACTAATTGCTTTACTTTAGTATTCTAAAATGAGATAGATTCCTCGACAAATGTGTCACCTAAATAGGTGATTTTTGGCGTTGCATTGAAATTTTTGAAAGAGAATTTTGAAAGAGAAAGTTTTTATCAACTAATTTTGCGAAAAATATTTTCAGTGGAATTCTCAGAACAATATAGAATTATAGTTATAGATGACCATCCTGTAGTTTTGAATGGGGTGCAATTGCTTTTGAACAATATAAAAAACGTAATCTGTACAACGGCATCCAATATCAAAGAATTTAAAGAAATATCATCCCAACAATTTGATTTGTTGATTCTTGATTTGGAATTATCTGATACTAATGGATTTCAGGTTATAAATATTGCGAGAGAAATAAATCCACAATGTAGGATATTGATATATTCAATGCATGAGGAACCCTGGGTACTAAGTCGTTTGATACCGTATAATATTGATGGGGTTTTATCAAAGAATTCATCACCAAGTCAATTAATTGCAACCGTTAACTCGATAATCAAAGGGGAAAAAGTATTCTCTGAAGCATACAACCGATTATATAAACGTAAAAATCCATATATAGCAAATAAAGATATAGCTATTGAATTGTCTCAAAGAGAGAAAGAGGTCTTGGCATATATTTCACAAGGATATACTACCCGTGAGATTGCTGATATGATATTTTTATCGGTCAATACGGTTTCTACCTATCGTAAAAGATTAATGCAAAAATTGCAGGCACGCAATGTTGCAGATTTGGTTCTGAGAGGTAAAAAGTTGATATTCAACCCGTTACCTCCCATAAAATAAAGAACTATTTTCTGCTTTTGCTTTTATAACCTTTATTATTAGAATATAATTTCTCACTTAAGTCTGTGCGATGCATGGACTTAAGTGCTTTTATAATTTTATTGCGGTAATTTTTATCATACCAGAAAAAATACTGTCGTTGAGCCAATTTTTCTCCCTTTGTAGTTGCCGTGTATATACGTTCGCCTGTATATGGGTGATATCCGGTATAATATATTTCAGTTGCGAGTGTCATTGGCGTTGGAGTAAAATCTTGAATTTGCTCCAAGTGCAGATTAAGTGATTTTGTTTCAACTGCAAGTTCAGCCATATCTACTTCATGACATCCGGGATGGCTTGATATAAAGTAAGGTATAAGCTGTTGATTAAGTCCGTTGATACGATTTGTTATGTCAAATATCTTTTTGAAATCATAATATAGAGAGAATGAAGGCTTGCGCATGATATTTAACACATGATCGCTTGTGTGTTCGGGAGCGACTTTCAATCGCCCGGAAACATGCGAACATATAAGTTCTTCATTATATTGTCTATTTACTTTATCTATTTTTTCATTACCACTTATATGCATAGATAAGTCATATCTGACACCACTCCCGATGAATGATTTCTTTATTTGAGGAATACTATCTACAGCATGATATATTTCCAAAAGCATCGAGTGATCGTTATTAAGATTTTTGCAAGGGGTCGGGTGTAGGCATGAGGGGCGAATACATTTTTTACATATTTCTAAATCTTTGCCTCCCATCTTATACATATTAGCTGATGGTCCGCCTAAATCACTGATATATCCTTTAAAGTCAGGCATCGATATAATTTGTTTTACCTCTTTTAAAATAGATTCTTTACTACGAGAAGCAATAAATTTACCTTGATGTGCTGAAATTGTACAAAACGAACATCCGCCAAAACATCCTCTGTGAAGATTGACAGAGAATTTAATCATTTCATAAGCAGGTATTGTTTTCCCATTATACCTTGGGTGAGGTAGTCGTGTATATGGTAAATCAAATGAGGCATCAATCTCGGTTGTCGTCATGGGAGGATACATCGGATTTACTTTTATTACGTATTTACCATGTTTTTGCCAGAGTGTTGCTCCCTCATATCTATTTGATTGTTGTTCTATATGCTTGAAATTTTGAGATTGAAGTAATTTGTTGTTACAACAACTTTCAAAGTCATTAAGTATAATATTATATTCGTCGTTTATTGGGATTGAAGAAATAGGGAGTTTAATAACAGTCTGTTTTAAATCTGTAATATCTTGAATTGATTTACCTGATTGCAATTGTTGCACTATCTCTATTATAGTCTTTTCGCCCATCCCATAAACAATCATATCTATATCTGCACTACATAAAATTGATGGGCAGAGTTTATCCTGCCAGTAATCGTAATGAGATAGACGTCGCATTGAGGCTTCAATCCCTCCTGCAATAATTGGAGTGTCAGGGTAAAGTTTTCGTAATATTTTAGAATATACAATTGTCGGATAATCGGGTCTCATCCCATGACGACCATTAGGAGTATATGCATCATCGCTTCGCAGTCGTCTGTTTGCTGTGTAATGATTAACCATTGAGTCCATTGCTCCGGCAGAAATGGCAAAGAACAATCGTGGAGTTCCAAATTTTTTAAAATCTCTTAAATCATCTTGCCAATTTGGTTGAGGAACAATAGCAACTTTTAATCCATATTTTTCAAGAATACGTCCAATAACGGCAGCTCCAAATGAGGGATGGTCAACATATGCATCTCCGGTAAAAAGGACTACATCAACATAATCCCACTCATGGGCTTTCATCTCTTTAACTGATGTAGGTAGCCATGAAGTAATTTTATATTTATTGTCAATTATTTGCTGCATATATTATTTATCCTGTAATTGTTTTTCCAATTTTAAAATCTCATCTCTCAATCTTGCCGCCTCAATAAATTCCATATTTTTTGCCGATTCAATCATTTCTTCCTTCATTTTTAATATAGTCTGTTCAAGCTCATTCCTGTTCATATACTTTATTACTGGATCAGCTGCAATATTGGCTTTATGAGTGTATTCATTTTGATAGGGTATAGGCGTATTGCTTGAATTACGGTAAGAGTCATCGGTATCTAATCCAATAATTCTATTACGAGCTTTAATAATTGCTTGGGGAGTAATTCCATGCTCTTCATTATATGCAAGTTGTAATGTTCGTCTGCGATTAGTTTCGTCTATAGTTTGTTGCATGCTATCAGTTATCTTGTCGGCATACATTATTACCATCCCATTTAAATTTCGTGCAGCTCTACCAACTGTTTGTGTTAAAGATCTATGTGATCTTAAAAAACCTTCTTTATCTGCATCTAATATTGCAACGAGAGAAACTTCAGGTAAATCAAGACCTTCACGCAATAAATTAACTCCAATCAATACATCATAGATGCCATTTCTTAAGTCGTCAAGAATCTGTACACGTTCAAGAGTGTCAACATCTGAATGTATATAAGATGTCCTCATGCCTAATTTCTGCATATATGCATGCAATTCCTCAGCCATGCGTTTTGTAAGCGTTGTAACTAACGTGCGCTCATCTTTTTCTGAACGTAGTTGAATTTCTTCGATAAGATCATCAATTTGATTAAGAGAAGATCTGATTTCAATAATAGGATCAAGCAATCCGGTAGGACGAATTATTTGTTCAACTACAACTCCCTCACATCGATCTAATTCGTAATCGGCAGGAGTTGCACTTACATATACTATTTGTTTTGTCAGGCTTTCAAATTCTTCAAATTTAAGGGGTCTATTATCTATTGCCGCGGGAAGTCTGAATCCATACTCGACAAGATTCATCTTACGAGCTAAATCGCCACCATACATAGCACGTATTTGAGGTATTGTAACATGGCTTTCATCAATAATTGTCAAAAAGCCATCCGGAAAATAATCTAAGAGACAGAATGGACGCATCCCTGGTTTACGTCCATCAAAATATCGGCTGTAATTCTCGATACCTGAGCAATGTCCCACTTCCCGAATCATTTCAATGTCATAAGTAACGCGCTCATATAGTCGTTTTGCCTCAAGTTCTCTCGCTTCTTTATAGAAAAAATTCACTTGTTCTCCAAGATCCAATTCTATTTGAGCTATTGCCGTGCCAATTCGTTCTTTTGATGTTACAAATATATTAGCCGGGTATATTCTAAAGCAGTCATGAGTGCCTAATGAGATGTTATCATCTGGATGTAACGTTGCAATTGATTCTATTTCGTCTCCCCAAAATACTACACGTAGAATAATTTCTTCGTAAGCTAATCTTATATCAACAGTATCACCCTTAACCCTAAAAGTTCCTCGCGCTAAATCTATTTCATTCCTGCTATATAAGGCGTCAACAAGATTGCGCAAAAAAACATTACGAGCTATCTTTTTTCCAACGCTAATTTCTATAACATTACTATGAAAGTCATTGGGGTTCCCAATTCCATATAAACAAGATACAGATGAAATAACTATTACATCATTTCGCCCTGAGAGTAGGGCGGATGTTGTAGCTAAACGCAATTTGTCAATTTCATCATTAATCATTAAATCCTTTTCAATATATTTATCAACCGAGGGAATATATGCTTCCGGTTGGTAGTAGTCATAATAGGACACAAAATATTGAACGGAATTATGAGGAAAGAAGTTTTTAAATTCACTATATAATTGTGCTGCAAGTGTTTTATTATGGCTAAGGATTAGTGTAGGCTTTTGTACTCGTTCAATGACATTTGCCATAGTAAATGTTTTCCCTGAACCGGTAACGCCAAGTAGTGTTTGTGCTTGAATACCGGATTTAATACCTTCTACCAACTGCTCAATAGCCTGAGGTTGGTCTCCTGTGGGTAGATATTGAGAAGATAATTTAAATTCCATTGAAAGCATCCATTAATATACAAAATTACGAAAATAATGCTTAATGGACAATAAGTATTTAGATTGTTTATACCGGAATAACCATCATAGGAATATCGGCATTAAATAATATTCTATGAGCTAAACTTGGATTAAAAAGGCGTGCAAATATATTTTTCTTTTTATTGGGAACGATAATCAAATTATAATTTCTCTCTTTTTCAATGGTTTTAAATTCTATCAATATATTTTGGGGTTTAAATATTTCTGTCGAAAATGAATGGTTAGAAAAATTTTTTTGGCAATAAGACAATAAGGCGTTAATTGCATTATTGTTTGTAATGTTCCTTTTTTTATCGATAATTTGGATTAATGTTATATGCAAATGACAATCGGGGAATAGACGATGTAGGGAATCCAATGCAATGATATCATCTTGGTCTAAATTACTAAAGAATAAGACCTGTTTAATATCATTTATAGACTTAATTGAAGACAATTCAGGAACAGAGAACACCGGAACCCTGCAAGAGTCAAGAACTTCGGCTGTGACACTTCCAATTAATTCTTTCTCTTTTTTCCCTGCACCACGCGTGCCCATAACTATAAGCATAGGCATCGATGATTTAGCATATTCAGTAATAACGTCTTCTGGGACACCTTCTCTTATGTCAGTTGTAAATTTAATTGGTGGAATTTCACCAAGTTTGATTTCTTTCTTAATTTGAGTTGTAAACTTAGACATTTCGTCGTTGATATCTTTTTCCAAAAGTTTTCTTGCATCTCCAAGTTCTAACTCATATGTTGGATTATTAGAAAGTTGTATGTTTTCATTAAAAAAGGGGTCAATAAATGAGTGAAGAAAGATTATTGAAGCATTATTGATTTTAGCTAAATGGAATGCAATTTTAGCCGCTTTTAATGAATAATCAGAGAAATCTATCGGTACGATTATCTTTTGTCTCGAATTTGGTAAATTTTCGTTGTTGGTGAATATGTCAGCGTTTTCTACAATTCTGAGTGATAAAGGTAAATCTTTTTCTTTTATTCTGACACGAACACCGGATGATACAACCGGTTGCGTCAAATTTACATTATGCAAAACTACCGGCACACCTTCATTTTCAAGTAATGTTTTTAACATTACCGCCTTTTCATAAGTGTGAATAGCGAGTGTTATCAATCTATCTTCGCTCATAATAAGGATAAGTAATGAAGAGTTTGTCGGTAGTTATTAGCAAATCAAGAGAGTTGCTATTATTCTTGCTCTTGTTCTTGAAGAATTTCTATTGCCATATCATATATAGTAGTGTCATCAAGAACTACAATGCCTCCATCGGGACCTGGTTCAATATGTACACCACAATTTTTGCCAAATTCGTAGTTAGTACCTCCAAAATAATTACGAACTGTTTGAGGAGTGGTATTCAATTTGTCAGCTATTTTGCTGATTGAACCATCAGGAAGACTGTCTTTGATGCGACGAAGCTCGTTAAATGAAATTGTTTTAGTCATGATACTATAAATTTTGATAGTTAGTAATTCGTTTTAGAAATGATTTGTTAAAAATATAGCTATATTTTGAATTAAACAAATTTTTTTAAGGAAAAACTAATGTGTTCTACAACATAAAATTGGTATTAATAATATATTATAGCGTTAGTTCTCAATATTTCAAACTGTTATGTATATTTATATTATTTCAATCGCATCTGCATTTATCCAAGCACGGTGAGTGTTATCTATTTTTACATCATACCATTTATCAGAAACTGAATTACAGATTGAATCCAAAATTTCAACTTTAGTCCCTTCATGTAAAAGCATGGCTTCTTCTGTCCGATCTTTTGGTAATCGTGGAGATGTTGATAATATTGTTGATGGTTCGATAACAATAGCCATATTATGTGTGCTTGCAATTTTAGCTGCTTTATAAGCAAAAATATTTGTTATTATAGAGCATAATAACAGAATTATGGCAGAGAAAAAACCTATTTTTCTGATTGATATTTTAGAAGAAAATATATATATAGCTATTGCACATAACAAAAATATAAATGTGATTAATGCTATAACAGCCCATGTATTTGCATGTGTATTTGTTATAAGTTCATTAATTGTATTCGAAATCCATGTACCATTGTCTCCGGGCTTATCTGTTATTTGACTTCTCACAAAATCAAGATTGGTTATAGCATCTTCGTTATTTGGATCCAATATTATAGAACGCTCATAGCAAACTATTGCTTTTCCTAATTTACCAGAACGGTAATAAGAATTACCTAAATTATAATAAAGAAGAGATGATGTTCCTTCTTCTTGTATAATTTTATTATATAAACTGATTGCTTCAACAAAGTTATCTTCAGTATATGCCGAATCAGCACGTTGAGTTAATGAATTTGCTGAAATTGTTGAAGCAAAAAAGAGTAAAAATAATGCAGCGTATATCTTATTCATATTACTTTGTTTTAATGTTTTCCATCTCATTCATTGAATAAGAAATTTTATTATATAAGTTTTCTATTTGTTCTTCTGTTTTTGTTGGGGTATAACGAGCCATTTCACATTCATCGAGCACTTCAATTATATCTCTGATAAGTTTTTCGGATGCTCCATATGTAGTTAATTCTGATGAGATATTATCCCTATTCAATTGTGATGCGGGTATTGATAATTTATCACTCAAATAGCCCCAAGTTGCACGAAGGATTTCTTCATAGAATTTGTCTGTCTCATGTAAATCCATATGAGCTTTTGCTTGTTTTAATCGCTTTTTTGCAATTTTATTTGCTTTAGCTAATCTTGTCCCTTTTACATCTTTAATTGCTTTTATATGCTTGATGTTTAAATATATAATAGCGATTAATAAAATTATACCAATAATGTATAGAGACCAATACCATAAACAGAACGAGTAAAATGAATGTGTTTTTTGAAGATTTTTATCTCCAAGTTTAATGTGAAGAATATCTGTATTTTTGGTTGCTATATCCTTTTGATTTACTGTAGTAGATGTATGAGTAGAAACCCCTTTTGTAACGTTTATGTCGTATTTTGGGGTAGAAAGGGTAATATATTTTTTTGAGGTTGGATCGAAATATACGAATTTATCTGTACCAATTGTGAATTTCCCTACGCTTTGCGGAACAAATGTATATTCGATAGTCATACTTCCAGTAACGTTATTCCCTGACACAGCCGCTTTTATCTCATTCTTTGGCGTATATTGTTCAAATTCTGTTGGAAAATCGATAATTGGTTCTCTAATGTATTTTATATTACCAGTTCCTTTAATTGTATAAATGAGAGATGATGCTTCATTTGTTCTGAAAGAAGTTCCTTGTAATTTGCTGTCAATTGAAAATTTTCCAACTGCACCGGAAAAGCCCTCAGGTTGGGGTAATGGTAGAGGATCAATATTAATTGATGCTGAATTTGAACTTACTCTTATCTTTTTCTCTACAGGTCGGGTATCACTAAAAAAACCTAAATTAACACGTTCATATTGTACAACGGTTATATCATATTTTCCTGAATTAATCGTTAGTTTGCCAGATTTTTGAGGGAAAATGATGCATTTCTTTAAAATAGCAGTCATATAATTTTGTCCCTTGTAGTTTTCTATTTGATTTAAACTTGATTTTAAATCCATTTCTTCTATGAGAAAACCATCGAAACTTGGTTGTGTAGTTGGCATAAATGAACTGATTGAGTATTTTGTGTAAAGTTTAATTGTACACTCTATAGCCTCTTGTTCATATGCTTTTGCCTTTGATAGGATAATCCTGACAAACACATCGTTGTCCGAAACTTGTTTGTCTGTCGATTGAGTAGAATAATCGTCTACACGAACATTTGATTGATTGCCTTGTGCTACTTTATCAGCAGGTAAAACGGTAAATTTAGTTTCTTTAGTTGTATAGCTTTTCCCATTTACGTTTATTGTTGCGGGTGCAATCGTATATGTTCCGGCTTTATCCGCACGATATATATAGCTATAATCTATAGTTGTGCTTGATGTCGTTTGACCATTCATCATTTGATAACTTTGCATTGTAGATGTAGATGGACCATATAGTAGGGTGCAACCATCAATTTCGGGGGCTTTTAAACCTTTACCATCACCATCTTTTAAACGAAAGGTTACATTAAATTTATTCCCTTCAATTACCTGTCTTGGAGGAATAACTGTAAAAGAAGTCTCACCCCAAGTTGCTATACATATAAATAATATTGCAATAAACGAAAAAAATCTTCTCATGCTATTTATTCTTGCTACCATTGATTAGTAATTCTTCGACGTGATGCATTTTTTTCATCTTCTTTTTTCCTCAACTCGTTTACTTTTCGACGAGTTGCGTTTTCTTCATTCTCCATTGTTTTCAAAATCTTTTCAGCATTTGCATCACTTATGCCTTGAGATTGTTGCTTATCTTGTTTTTGCTGTTGTTGATTTTGTTGTTGATTTTGGTCTTGGTTTTGTTTATCTTTATCTTTATTTTGCTTCTCGTTATCTTGTTTATTTTGGTTTTGATTATCTTTATTCTGTTCTTTATTTTTATCTTTTTTTTGTTCGTTATCCTTATTCTTATCGTTATTTTTGTTCTTATTTTGGTCTTGTTCTTGTTTTTTTAGCTGAGCAAGTCTTAAGTTTTCTCTTGCATCATCATTTTCAGGATTAATGCGTAATGCACTTTTGTACATTTCAATACTTTGTGCATAATCTTGTTTGTCAAATGAGATATTTCCTAAATTATAATATGAGTTTTCTGCGACTTTTTTATCAATTGCATTATGAGCAAGATTTCTAAAAATTGAATCTGCTTGCATAATCGGGTTATTTGGTGAATTTGCTTGGGCTGATCCAGACTGTTTCATCAGAGTTGACGCAAGATTATATTGGGCTATCTCAGACGTTGGATTTATTTCCAATGCTTTTTTATATAGTACTTCTGCATCACGGTAATGATTATCAGCATATTGCTCATTCCCTTGACGTATGTAGTTACGCTCTTTCTTTGTTGATGGGTCGAACTGATTAGTTGCCCATAAAGAAATAGGGCAGATGAGCAGAATTAATAAAATATTTAATGATATATTTTTCATACAATTATTTACTAAAGAAATTAATCTTTTTAAGTATTGCATTCTTGCTATCAAGAATAAATATGTCTATTATTAGAAATATTAGAGCTATCCAAGCAAAGAACGGAAATTGCTCAGCACTTGATGAATATACAACTCTCTCTAAATCCGATTTTTCAAGTGTGTCAAGTTGAACATCAATATCACTTGCTGCAGAAGGACTATTCCCAGATATGTAAATACCATTTCCTGCTTGAGCAATTTCTTTTGCCATATTTTCATTAAGATAGGTAGTAACCGGTTTACCGGTAGAATCTTTCAAGTATAACCCTTTTTTAGCATTAATAGGTATAGGGGCTCCCTTCCCAGATCCTAACCCAATAACATCTATTTGTATCCCTTGTTCTGCTGCAGATTTAGCGACACTAACAGCATCATCCTCATGGTTTTCTCCATCTGTAATTACAATTATTGCTTTTTGTGTTGTTTCATCGGGTGTAAAAGAATTAATTGCCATTGAAATAGCTGAGCCGATAGCAGTTCCTTGAGTGGGCACCATTTCTGTATTAATGCTATTTATAAACATTTTTGCAGAAACAAAATCAGATGTAATAGGTAATTGTGTATATGCTTCTCCGGCAAATACGATTAATCCAATTTTGTCATTGTTTAGTTTATCAATTAGTTTCTCTAAAAGATATTTTGCTCTATCTAATCGGCTAATACCATTAGGATCATCATTAGATGATGCTAACATTGAATTTGAAACGTCTAAAGCAATCATTACTTCAATTCCTTTCACTGTAGATGTTTCTTCTTTTGCGCCAGCCCTTGGGCGAGCTAATACAATGATAATAGCAGTTAACGCAATAAGTTGTAATGATAATTTTATCCATGATTTATATTTTGATGCGTCAGGCATCAGCTTTGATAAAATATCAATTCTTCCAAATCGTAACAATCTTTTTCTTTGTGCTATTTTTGCCCAAAGATGCAATAAAACTATTATTGGAATAAGCAATAATAGATATAATAATACTGGATATGCAAAACTCACCATATTATATTTTTATGGAATAGTTCGTAATATTGTGTTTTTTAATAATATTTCAAGTAAAAATAGACATAAAGCAATCCACGCCCACATCATATAATTATCCTCAGTATGAGAGAAATTTTTTATGTCCATTTCCGTTTTTTCTAATTTGTCAATTTCATCAAATATTTCAGATAAAACATTGTTACCTGTTGCTCTAAAATATTTACCACCTGTTATTGATGCAATGTTTTGTAAAGTACTTTCATCAATAACAACCGGCATGTTTACATATTCTATACGACCAAACATATTTTGCTGTGGGAATGGCGCCATCCCATTTTTCCCAACACCAATAGTATAAACTTTTATACCGTATTTTTTTGCTATTTCAGCTGCTGTAATTGGGGCAACATTCCCCGTGTTATTTGAACCATCTGTAAGTAGAATAATACTTTTAGATTTAGCTTTGCCATCTTTTATACGATTTATTGATGTTGCAAGACCATCTCCAATGGCAGTCCCGTCTTCAAGCATTTCCATTTTAATATCTTTAATGTAGTTTGCTAATAACGATCGATCAGTTGTCATTGGAACTGCTGTGAAGCTTTCCCCGGCAAATATTACAACACCTATATTATCAGTTGTTCTACCTGCTACAAATTTTGCAGCGACGCTTTTAGCCGCTTCAAATCTATCTGGTTTAAAATCACGAGCTAACATACTCGACGAGATGTCAAGAGCGATAATTATGTCAGTTCCTTCTGTTGATGAAGTTCTCCAACTATCTTTCGTTTGTGGACGAGCTAATATTATTATAATACAACCAATTATTAATAAACGAGTAATATATAACACATGAATGAGATATTCCTTGTATGAATGAGGAATTTTCATATATGGTTGTATTGATGATACATTTAATGTCGCGTGGTTACGTTGTTTCAGTATATACCATGCAATAAATGGTATATATAAAATAAATAACCATAGATATTCAGGATGTGCAAATTGCATTATTTTTGTTTGTTAAGTTCAACTGTTTTTTGGGGTGTTTCTTTTTCAGGGTCTTGTTGTTCAATAGGCTTTGTGTCAACCACAAATTGTGTTGCCCAATTAAACGATTTTGTGTTATCTTCAGGCAAAGGCCTAACTTTTGCAAATTTTACAAAATCAGCTGTTTCTAAGATTTGTTTCATATACTTGTTCGGCTCTTTTGAAATTTCATTGCTATTAAGTGCTTCAATTATTTGAGAAGAAGTCATTTCCATTGCGTTGATTCCAAAGCGAGTATCGATATATACACGTAGGATGTCTGTCAATCGAGTATAAAACTCTTTTTCTTGACCTTTCTCACATAATTTTGCTTCTTTTAGCTCTGATAATTGTTGCATAGCAAGTTCATGTGGAGGAATAGGTTTTTTACGGGGGATTAGAGGGATCAAAACTTCTTTTTTACGGGTTATATAATAAATAATAGCTCCCGTAATTATTAGGATTGATAATAGTATCCAACCCCAATTATCTGTAATGAAGTCAGGTAGAAAATCAAACCATCTTGAGTTAGGTTCTAATACATTAGCTTGTTCATTTATAGTTGCCATGGAGTCAACAGGCACAGGTATAACTTTTAATGCTAACTCATTTGATTTGAAACTATCGTTATTTGCAATATATAATATCGGAGGAATTACATATAGACCAGAGTCAAACGACTGTATAATAATATCTTGATTGATTTGACGTCGATTGTTATGCAAATCTATAGTATCCAATACCCCACGACTTATAATCTCAATAGGTCTAATTATAGTGTCAATTCTCTCATCATTTATTGGTAAAATCCCATTACTTGAAATATCTTCAATAATTTCAATATGTAATGTTGTCTGTTTACCCATAATAATATAGGCAGAATCAAGAGATGCTTTTACTGATGTGCTTGCCAATATATAACAAGGCATAAAACACAACATAATTAAAAGAATTAACCTATAAACGATATTATATATTTTTCCCATTATGAATCGTATTATAATTATCTTACTCCACGTTTTTGGAATAGTCCCATAAGAGCCTTAACATAATCCTCGTCAGTTGCTACTGATGCCAAATCAACTCGACAGCGTTGCATAATTTCTGTCGTTTGTTGTTGACGTTCATACCACCATTTATTATGTGCCTGCCTTACTCGGGATGATGAAGTGTTGAGCCATTGCTCTTTACCAGTTTCTAAATCTTTTATTTTTAAAAGTCCGACATCAGGCAACTGAGCATCACGTTTATCGTATACTTGGATAGCAGTAACATCATGTTTATTATTGGCTATAGACAATGCTTTTTGGTAGTTATTATCATCAATGTAATCAGAAATCAAGAATGTAGTGCAACGTTTTTTTATTGCATCAGTCAAGTATTGCAATGCTTTAGAGATATTTGTGCCGGTATTCTCGGGTTGAAAATCCAATAATTCACGAATAATAAACAAAATATGTTTACGCCCTTTCTTAGGAGGTATGAATTTCTCTATTCTATCAGAGAAAAACATTACACCGATTTTGTCATTATTTTGAATTGCGGAGAATGCAAGTGTAGCAGCTATTTCTGCTGTTATTTCTCTTTTTTCTACGCCTACAGCCCCAAAATTTCTACTGCCAGAGACATCAATGAGCAACATAACTGTCAATTCACGTTCTTCTTCGTAAACTTTTACGTATGGGTGGTTTTGGCGCGCTGTAACATTCCAATCTATGTCGCGAATATCATCTCCATATTGGTATTCACGCACTTCTGCGAAGGTCATACCGCGACCTTTAAATGCCGAATGATATTCTCCGGCAAATATATTTTGAGACAATCCCCGTGTCTTAATCTCTATTTTACGAACTTTTTTTAGAAGTTCATTAGCATCCATAGTTAAGTAGTTTCAAATTAATAAATAATGCCAATAGATTAGATATTAATTAGGGCACCTCTACTTTGTCGAGAATTTCAGAGATAATTTCGTCAGCAGTGATATTATTTGCTTCTGCTTCATAGGTTAATCCTATGCGGTGACGAAGTACATCGTGACACACAGCTCTTACGTCTTCTGGTATGACATATCCACGACCGCGAAGGAATGCATAAGCACGTGATGCTTTTGCCAAGCTGATTGAAGCACGAGGAGAACCGCCAAATGAGATAATGCTCGAGAGATCGTTCAAATTGTATTCATTCGGAAAACGTGTGGCAAATACTATATCGACGATATATCGTTCAATTTTTTCGTCAAGATAGATTTGTTCAACTATTTTTTGAGCTTCAATAATTTCTTCAGGCTTTAAAAGAGCTTTAATCTCTTTTTGCTCACGAGAAATATTTTGGCGAATAATTACTTTCTCTTCTTCTTTTGTTGGATATCCGATAATTACTTTAAGCAAGAAACGGTCAACTTGAGCTTCTGGTAGGGGATATGTTCCTTCTTGTTCAATGGGGTTTTGTGTTGCCATTACGAGGAATGGATCGTCAAGAGGGAATGTCTTACTACCGATTGTTACTTGTCGTTCCTGCATGGCCTCAAGCAATGCACTTTGTACTTTTGCCGGGGCGCGGTTTATTTCGTCTGCTAAAACGAAATTTGCGAATACAGGACCGCGTTTCACTTGAAATTGTTCCTTTTGAGCACTATATACCATTGTCCCAATGACATCGGCGGGTAGCAAGTCAGGAGTAAACTGTATACGGCTATATTTTGCATCAACAATTTGTGATAATGTTTTTATTGCTAATGTCTTTGCCAAACCTGGAACACCTTCAAGCAATACGTGACCATTAGATAAAAGAGCGATCAATAGTGAATCAATCAAATGTTTTTGACCAACAATTGTTTGATCCATCCCTTTTGTTACTAAATTAACAAAATCGCTTTTGCTTGAAACGAGTTCATTAAGCTCTCGAATATTTATTGTTTCACTCATGATAAATGAAATTTTATTTAGGTTTATTTTTCTATTTTGCTTATATTTTATCCATTAATGGAATTCTATACGCAAAATTATATATTTGAACAGCTAAAATGTGAAATCTAAATGTTAATTTTAGCTATTATAAGTTTATCATCTTAAAACTTAAATTTATTTTTGATATGGAGCGTAGATTTCAATAGCTTTTAACTTTGCTCGTTCTACACTCAACGAGTCATTTTTATCAATCCCATATTTTTCTGCATCGGGTATAATTACTATAGTTCCCGGTTTAATGCGATTTGGATTGCCTAATATATCTTTGTTTTCTTCATAGATATATACCCAAAATGACATTTCTCCATAATATTGCCGAGCCATAGTTGTTAAAAAACGAGTTTTCCCTATTGTATCTGTTATAACTATTGGAGTAGCAATAGTGTCTGCCGTTTCAACAGTGGAATCCGTTGCAATTGAGTCACTTAATAAAGGAATGTCTTTTACAATTTCAATATCGTTAGTTTTTGTAGTGTCGTATGGATATATATTGCCTATAAGATAACCAATAAAAAGACCAATGATTAAACTAATGCAAATCCACAACCCTAATAACGATTTTCGCTCTCCTTCATCTTCTGTTACATCAAGAACTTCTTCAGATATAATAGGCTTACATGTTTCTTGAGTTTCGTCTATTTTAGTTACAACTTCATCAACTGTATCAGATGTGGAGTCTTGTTCTATTTTTACTATTTCGGTTATAGAAGTCTCTGTATTATTTTGCCCTTCTTCTGTCGTTTCTATCTGTTCTAATTCTTCAGTTGTTGAACTAAGTTCGTTTTCTTGTTCAAAATCAATATTAGATTGTTTATTTTGATGTTCGTTATTGCATTCATTTAATGCGTCATCAGAAATGCTATCGTTAAGCTCAACCGCTTCAAAGCAAGTAAAGGGCATATTTATTGCTTCTGCTAATTCTTCATCAGGAGCATAAATAACTGGTTTATCAGGCATTCCTGATGGGGAAAAAGCGCCAAGTTTTTTTATCTTAACAGTTTCGCCTTTTGTCAGAGCATCGGATATAACCGCAAAAAACTCTTTTATAAATAATTCAGATGTAGCGACAGAACTACCGGTTATTTCAGAAAGCAATTCTGATAGTTGTTGAAAGGATATTTTCTCATTCATAATACAACAATTATTCGGTTAGTTTTTTGCGCAAAATGGTGCTTGGCTGAAATTGCAAACTGATTTGAGGCGGTATCAACATGCGTTTGCCGGTTGATAAATCAGTTATGATTTTCTCATCCTCTTTTAAGGGAATAAATGTCCCAAAACCAGGAATTGCAATGCTATCCAATTCCCCACATTTATCTTTAATGATAGCAGATAACCCATCTATAAGAGCATTAATATCTTTTGGCTCTCTTCCCATCTTCTTTGAAAGAGTTGCAACGATTTGTTTTGTCTCCATAAATAATTAATTGTACTACAAATTTACACAAAAAACTCTACCAAATCAAAGATATACCTTTCTTTAAACTTAATTAATCACTCGTTACAGTTGATTGTGATAACATCAGATAGACGAGTGGTATAGTGGTTAGACATTAATTCTTTTCTTACAAGTTTCATCTTAGGGTCAAATGAGGCAGTGTATACCATATCTGTCGCATTCTTACTTTGGTTGATAGTATCCAAGACCGACATAAGTCGATGCCTTTTTTCTCTTTCTTCAGGAGATGAAAAAAGTCCGGGTTGATAATATTTTGAATCAATAATCTCTGTGATGATTACACCGGCTTTTTTATAGGCATATCCTTCTCTAAAAATAGATTTAAGTGCATTGACAACATTAGCTGTAATTGTTAATGTATCATCAGTAGGTTCTTCAAACCGAATATGAGAAGACTTAAAATATTGTTCTTGGTCTGTCCTAAAGGCATTGGTGTGAATAAATACCGATATAGAAACAGCATAGCTCTTTTGCTCTCTCAATTTTCGCGAAACAATTGTAGCAAATGATGAGACTGCGTTTATAAGCGAGTCTATATCTGTTATCGCTTTAGAAAAAGAACGAGATGTGCATATTTGTTTTTTGTCAGGAGTTATAGTCTCAATATCCACACATGGCTCGCCATTAAGCTCTCGCCAAGTGCGTTGCCCATTTATATTTACAATACGTTTAATATTATCATATGGCATATTGGCAAAATCGACAGCCTTGTATATTCCATACTTTTGAAATTGTTTACTTAATTGACGCCCAATTCCCCATACTTCATTAATTGAGGTTAGTTCTAATGCTTTAATTCGCTTTTCAGGAGTATCGATAATACATACTCCGTTATATCTAGAATATTTCTTGGCAAAATGGCTCGCAATTTTTGCCAATGTTTTAGTTGGTGCTATACCCAATGATGTTGGAATGCCTGTATCTTTTTTTACTCGTTTGACAATTTTTTGTCCAAT
Organism: Muribaculaceae bacterium; assembly: GCA_017436845.1. Taxonomy (GTDB): domain Bacteria; phylum Bacteroidota; class Bacteroidia; order Bacteroidales; family Muribaculaceae; genus RGIG4079. Next base: position 180,893 of record JAFSCJ010000015.1, on the reverse strand, counting down.
CGATAGCAGTTGTTCATAATTTACCCCTTGCAAATCTAAAAAAGCTTCATCTATTGAATAGATTTCAATATCTTTAATAATAGACGAAAGTGTTGCCATCACTCGTGACGACATGTCGCCATATAGACGCATATTCCCTGACAAAACGGCAATATTATTATGTCCTACAATCGATTTAATTTGATAAAAAGGGACTCCACGCTTGATCCCTAATGCTTTTGCTTCGTTGGAGATTGCTACAGCGCACCCGTCTTTATTGCTTAATACAATAACCGGACGATTCTGTAATGAAGGGTTAAAAACTCTTTCACATGAAACAAAGAAATTATTACAATCAATTAATCCAATCATGGGAGATATTGTTAATTGCGACGTCGGCGATTTTTTTTGATTGTATATGTTACAATTCCCCAAATGTAGAAGCTATCGTCAGCAGTTATCTCAATGGGTTTAAACATCTTATTTGATGCTATTAGTTTGAGACAATCATCTTCGAGTAATATGCGTTTTAATGTAAAATCTCCATCTACACAACATACTGCTAAGTCTCCATTCATGGGCTCTAACGATTTATCTATAACTAAGATATCTCCTTCTTCGATTCCTTCTTCTATCATGGAATCTCCTGATACTCTACCGAAAAATGTAGCTGCAGGATGTTTAATAAGTTCCCTATTTAGGTCAATCGTTTCATTGATATAATCTTGTGCAGGAGAAGGGAATCCTGCTTGAATACCTTCGTTAGCATAGGGTAGAGGAGCATGTGTCGATACATCAGAATTGAATATATCGATTATTGAAACATCTTTCATATAAGAACTAATCAAATAGGGTTTCTTTAATAAAGTAGCGTGGACGTTGTTTTACCTCTACAAATATTTTTCCGATATATTCTCCTACTATTCCTATACTCATCAAAATTAAACTACCCAAGAACCATATTGACAACATAATTGATGGCCACCCGGATATTGTTTGGTGATCAAAGTAGGAGATTAATACATATAGAGCAACGATTATATCGATTAATAACAATATTAATCCTGTCATAAAAATCATTCGCATTGGTTTTGCTGAGAAAGATGTAATACCATCGATTGAGAAACTCAACATTTTTTTTAATGGGTATTTTGATTCTCCGGCAACACGTTCATGACGCTCATATGTTACAATCGCAGTATCTAAGCCTATTTGGGGTATTATCCCTCTTAAAAAAAGATTGGATTCATTATATTGGCTAAGTAATTCTAAAGCTCTTGAACTCATTAAACGATAATCAGCATGATCGTATATAGTGTTTAACCCCATCGCCTTTTGAAATGAATAAAATCCATGAGCAGTTGTGCGTTTAAACCACGTATCTGTTGCTCGGCTACTTCTCACGCCATAGACAATTTCTTTTCCTTGGTGAAATTGTTTTACCATCTCAATTATAGCATTAGGATCATCTTGCAAATCAGCATCAATAGATATTGCAGCGTCGCACTTGTCTTTCGCAGTCATCAATCCCGCAAGCAATACATATTGGTGCCCTTTGTTATGGGTAAGTGTTATTCCTTTTATGCGATTATCTTTATTATGCAGGTCGGTTATTACTTGCCATGTATTGTCTTTACTCCCATCATTGCAACAGAGAATATAACTATCATCAGAAATCAAACCGGTGTTTGACATCTCATCTAATAAACAAAGAAGATGCTTCGCTGAAATAGGAAGCGCATCTTCTTCGTTATAACATGGAATTACTATAGCAATTCTGGGCGTTTTCATATTTTATACTAATAGTTACGTGCAAAAATTACTCGTTGAGCTGAATGTTTTCCTGTGACCATACATTTACCCGGTGTTTTATCCCCATCAAGAGGGATACAACGAATAGTAGCTTTTGTTTCTTCTTTAATTTTTTCTTCAGTTTCAGGAGTTCCGTCCCAATGAGCGAGAATAAAACCTCCTTTTTCTATTTGCACTTTAAATTCATCATAGGTATCTACTGTTGTTGTCATTGATTCGCGATGATTAAGTGCTTTTTGGAATATATTATTTTGTATTTCTTTAAGTAGTTCTTTAACATGAGAAGCTATTCCTTGAAGTTGTCCTATGCTTTTTTCAAGTGTGTCACGACGCATGATTTCAATAGTGCCGTTTTCAATATCACGAGCGCCAATAGCTAAACGAACAGGGACTCCCTTTAGTTCATACTCTGCGAACTTAAATCCGGGGCGTTTATTGTCAGCATTATCATATTTAACACTGATACCCATTGATTTAAGCTCATCAACGATAGGGTTTACGACTTCATTTATTTGTTGAAGTTGCTCATCGCTCTTAAAAATAGGCACAATAACAACTTGTATTGGAGCCAAATTGGGAGGAAGTACAAGACCATTGTCATCAGAGTGGGTCATGATTAGAGCTCCCATCAAACGAGTTGACACTCCCCATGAAGTAGCCCACACATATTCTAATTGATTTTCTTTATTTATGAATTTTACATCAAATGCTTTAGCAAAGTTTTGACCGAGGAAATGTGATGTTCCCGATTGTAATGCTTTGCCATCTTGCATCATAGCTTCAATTGTAAATGTTTCAATCGCTCCGGCAAAACGTTCATTTGCTGATTTAACCCCTTTGATTACAGGCACTGCCATATATTTCTCAGCAAAATCTGCGTATACATTTAACATTTTAACAGCTTCTTCAAGTGCCTCTTCTTTGGTCGTATGAGCTGTATGACCTTCTTGCCAAAGGAATTCAGCCGTGCGTAAAAACATGCGTGTACGCATTTCCCAACGCATCACATTTGCCCATTGATTGCATAAGATTGGGAGGTCTCTATAGCTATGAATCCAATTCTTATATGTGTTCCAAATTATTGTTTCTGACGTTGGACGAATGATGAGCTCTTCTTCAAGACGCGCAGCTGGGTCTACAACTACACCATTTCCATTTGGATCATTTTTCAATCGGTAATGTGTTACTACTGCACATTCTTTTGCAAAACCTTCAACATGGTCGGCCTCTCGGCTAAGGAATGATTTTGGAATAAGCAGAGGGAAATAGGCATTAACATGACCTGTTTCTTTGAACATACTATCAAGTTGATGTTGCATTTTTTCCCATATAGCGTAGCCATATGGCTTAATAACCATACAACCTCTTACGGCTGATTGTTCAGCTAAATCAGCTTTAATAACTAAGTCATTGTACCATTGAGAATAATTATCACTACGCTTTGTTAATTCTTTTAGTTCCTTTGCCATATTTAGTCTTATTTATTTCTATTTTTATGCAAAATTACGCATTTATTTAAATATACGAATTATCATATATTATTTTTATAAATTATTACCCTTAGCTCGTTCTATCATTTGTTCTGCCGGAACAACATAAATTTCAAGCCGTCTATTAGTTTGTCGATTTACTCGGGAATTATTAGGAACAACCGGTTCGCTATTTCCCATTGCATATGGGACTATGATGTTTGAGTTATGAGAATGCTCCTTAAACCATTCATATACAGTGATGATGCGGTTATTTGTTAACATCTCTACATATTGTTCATTACCAGTATCATCACTATGCATTGCAATCAATAGTTTATAGAGGTTGTTATTTGCCAGTGACAAAATAGGGGACAACTTTACTGTCGCATTCTCTATTAATGATGTTCCATTAGGTGCAAACAATTCGTGAGCTGGGATAGATATAATTAATACTTCACCTTTGCGTGTAGTTTCTACTTTATATCCTTGCTTGATATATTGTTCTCCTGTTTTTTTTTGATGAGCAATAATCAGTGACTTATGTTTATCTCTTATTTTAGGGATATTGATATTTTTCTCAAAATCTAAAGACATAATATCTTCAACTTTTGGTTGTGATAAAGATGCTTTATTCTTTTGTGCTTCAACAATATCAGTTACTCCAGCAAACAAAAATAGAATTAATAATTTAATTAAATTTCGTTTCATTGCATTATTCTTCAAAGCCTATTGATTGTTCATATTCTAATTCTGCGCACACAATAATATTTATGTGTTCTTTACGAATTTTGTTATATGGATCTTTATTTAATAATTTTGAAACATGTAGTATCAATTCATCTTTAATCTTATCGTCGTAATCAGAGGTCTCTAAATCACAATCAACATCTAATAAGTTATTATCTTCATAATAATCAAATATGATGTCAATAACATTTAAAATATCATCGTCAACGTATTCTACTCCAGCAGGTAGTTGGCCCTTTATATATTTTATTGCTTTATCTTCGTTATATTCCAAATCCATAATCAATTCAATTCAAGTAATCCTAATGGTAAATCCATTTCCATTGTTAATGTTTCAGTTGAAATATTTTCTATAAAGTCAACGACAATAGGGATATATATTATCTCTTTATTTTCTCGTGCTATAATAAACAATGCATTTTCTGTACTATCTTCAATGTCTATAATTTTACCGATTAAAGATTTTGAACCGGTGAGATAAACGTTATATCCAATTAAATCATTGGCATAGAAACCATCTTCTTCATTGTCGATGACACCGATATCGCTGTTTAATACGTATAAAGACTTGCCACATATCATGGAAGCATCCTCTTCAGTATTTATCCCGTCAATCATCATTAAAAAAGTTTCTTTTCCTCGTGATCTGATTGAGTTAATGAAAAATGGGATATTGATACCATCAATATTTATAATGATACATTTTACGGTTGATAGATCAATATCATAATCAGTAGAGATTACGATCTCGCCATTAATACCATGTGGTTTAATCAATTTACCAATATTTGTGATTTGGGGATTTGTTATCATTAAACCTATTTCTTTTTCTTTCGTTTATTTTGTTGAGACGGAGCCTCCTTAAATTCGTGAAGATGGTATGTGTCTGGATTGAGATTAATTGCACCATGTGAATAATCGCGTAAATCCTTAAGGATTTTTGCGTCATCAACTCCATCGTTATTAACCGATAGCATCATTTTTTTCATATGATTAGCAATAAGCAGTATTAGTGCATCTCTTTCTTCTCCCATTTCCATTGCAGATGCTTTGGCTATCATAAGTTCAATACTTTTTCCGTAATGGCGATATTTAATAGGAGATAGCTTGTACTCTACTTTTTGTGGTGCCGTATTAAAATATTCCGGATTAACTATTTCGCATGGATAATCAATATCAAGTTTAAAATCAGACATTATTGCGAGATGATCCCATAGTTTGTGCTTAAAATCTTCAATATCACGGAGATTGGGAAATAAATTCCCCATTGTATTTATTATAGAGTAAGCACAGCGAGTACGTTCTTCTCTGTCTTCAATTGTTAGACAGTGATCTACCATTTGTTGTATATTACGACCGTATTCGGGTAATATAAGTTTCTTTTGCTGTGTATTGTATTTCAACATATAAATAATAACTTGAGTTCAAAGTTAGCTTAATTCTATGAAATAACAAAATGAGTTTGTTAAATGATAAAAATATAATCTTTATAAAAGCAAAACGGCATTCTCAAAAGAAAATGCCGTTTATATATGTATATATGTATTTAATTACATATTCATACCACCATCAACTTGAATTACTTGACCGGTTACATAGCTTGACATATCAGATGCAAGGAATGTAGCAACATTAGCAATGTCTTCAACTTGACCGCCACGACGTAAAGGGATTTTCTTTGCCCATTCTTGACGCACTTCTTCTGGGAGAGCAGCTGTCATTGCGGTTTCAATAAATCCCGGAGCGATAGCATTAGCGCGAATGCCACGAGAGCCCACTTCTTGGGCAATACTTTTTGCCAAAGCAATAAGTCCCGCTTTAGACGCAGCATAATTAGATTGCCCGGCATTACCATGTACACCTACAACAGACGCCATATTAATTATACTGCCTGAGCGTTGACGCATCATAATGGGAAGAGATGCATTAATAAAGTTGAATGCACTTTTGAGATTTACTGCGATAACCGCATCCCATTGTTGTTCAGTCATACGCATCATAAGACCATCTTTTGTAATTCCGGCATTATTAACCAAAATGTCTACTGAGCCAAAATCTTTATGAACTTCCGCTACAACTTCTTTTGTTTGGTTGAAATCGGCGGCATTTGAAGCATATCCTTTGACTTTCACACCAAAAGCAGCTATTTCTGCTTCAGTTTGTTTTCCGTTTTCGTCAATAACTAAGTCTGTAAATGCAATATTTGCACCTTCTTGGGCAAATTTTATTGCAAGAGCTTTACCAATACCGCGAGCTGCACCTGTGATGAGAGCGGTTTTACCTTCAAGTAGTTTCATGATTTATTTTTATTTTGTAATTATTCGTTATTTAATTTATTGCAAAGTTAATAAAAATCTTAGATTTCAACCATAAATGCGCCACAAGAATAACCGCCTCCAAAAACAGTCAGCCCAATTCGATCTCCTTTTTTGAATTTATCTCTATTTTGAGCGAATACAATTGCTGCACTTGCGGAACCAGTATTACCCAATTCCTCTATATTATTTAAAAACTTATCATCATTTAATTTTAATTGATGAGCAACATTGACAACTATGCGTTTATTAGCTTGATGGCAAATGATGTATGAGAGATCTTGTACCTCCATGTTCTCTGGGGAAGTAACACCATCAAGGGCTTGTATCATATATTTACAAGCATGAATAAAGACATCTCTACCATCCGGCATTGCTATCCCATCTTCTCTTGGCCTTAAACGTACACCTTCAGGTCCCTTACTAATATTACCCAACCCTCGAGTGTATATGTGCTTAATTTCAGCATCTTTCTCACTTTGTCGTTCAGATGACAAGAAAAATGCGACAGCACCATCTCCCCATAAGTGTCCACATTTTGGATCATTTTCATTGCTGTAATATGTATTATGTTCAGAGCATACTAATAATGCTTTTTGAGCTTTACCCATCGCAAAATACCCTTCTATGATTTCCAACCCATTAACAAAAGAAGAACATGCAGCGGAAGCATATACTGCCTTCATATTGGATATATTATATTTTTGTTGTGTGATATGAGCTAATGTTGCAACCGTATCATATGGAGAATATGACGCTGACACAATTAAATCAATATCTTTGATATCATAAGAGAGTTTTGAAACAGCATCAGCTATAGCATTTAACCCCATTGAGTTATGCCCCTCATTTTCTGCTGCTTTTGAACGAGAATAGATGCCTGTACGTTTTAAAATCCAATCACTTGTAAGACCATTAATATCTAAAAAGTGATCATTGTAAACTCTCCCCTCTGGAATATAATAACCTGTTGAATTAATATACATTATAATTATAGTTTTAACCCTTCTAATATAAAATTTATAATATTCTCATTAGTAATACTTCCATTACAATCTTCTTCCGTAGTATTCCCTCTAAATATAGAACAATCAATACCTTGTAGTAGCATTTGTATTAAAGGAATGAGCCGATTGACCTGCTCTGGCTGGAATTCCAATTTTGCCACCCCTTCGTCAAGTATTGCTTTTAAAATTTCTATCTCTTTTGATGTTACAAGTTTTCTTATTCGGCCAACTCGTTTAACTTCTCGATTAAATAAAGCGCGAAAGCTATCTTGGCGACTTAAAGTGTCATTGAACATCTCAAATCGTAGAACTAAAAAGTTTCGTAATTTCTCTGTTGGAGAAGCTTTTAATGAATTTATATCTCGTAGTTGAGATACTAACTGCTCACTTTCTTGTTCTATTACGGCATTATATATTTCGCGTTTATTTTTAAAATATGTATAGATTGTGCGACGACCTTTATCTGACGCATTTGCAATGTCAGTCATAGTAGTATTCTCAATCCCTTTATTCGTAAAGAGTTGACGAGCCACTTCAATTAGCCTTTCACGAGTTTTGAGAACCATTTATTGCACACTTTTGGAAATTCTGTGCGAAATTAACAAATTTCCCGCAATAACAAAAGATAAAAATGCATATTTTTCGGACATTTGTACAAAAATTTCCAGAATGGAATATTTTATTGTAAATTCGTACTAATATTTGTAACAAAATAATATTGATATGAGAAAAATTGCTCTATTTATAGTTTTGCTTATTGCAATAAGTATTAATGCTGATAATCTACTTCATTTCCCCGATGTAGAAGCGTCCACCATTGGAATTTATATTGAAGATTTAAGAAATGGAAAGGTTGTAGCATCTCAAAACGAAAGTAAAGCGATGACACCTGCATCAGTAACTAAATCAATAACATCGGCGGCGGTAATGCTGTTATTAGAAAAGGACTTTCAATTTAAAACTCCCATTTATGCGGTTGGTGATACAATCGTTTATGATGGAGATTTAAATTGCGACATTATTATCGACGCATGTGGGGATCCGACTATTGATTCAGAACATTTCCCCAATAAAAAAGGCTTTATAGACCAAATCGTGAATAAACTTAAATCAATGGGCGTAAGAAAACTGAATGGAGATATAATTATAAATTCAGCTCATGTAAAACTTGATAATGTATCATCCACATGGATGATTGAAGATATTGTCTGGGATTATGGTGCAGAACTGAAAGCATTTAATTATAACGACAATAGTTTTAAAATATGTATACCTTCAGCAACAGATACGATATATGTTTCCCAAAAAATACCTAATTTAGTTATCGAGAATAATTTAGTTTTAGGCAAAGAGAATAATGTGTCACTCACAAGGTCATCATTATCTAACAATTTAGCCGTATCTGGCACAATAAAGCCCACTATATCTAATTATGAAATAAGCTGTTCTATGCCTAATCCCGCTCTTGTTTTTGTTTATGATTTAAAATCGCGATTAACATTATCCGGAATTTCAATCTCAAAAAAAAAATATGTAGTAAAAAACGACACAATGTCTATATATTGTCATAAGTCTCCTAAACGAGACGAAATATTGCGTAGCCTTATGGTGAGAAGTGATAATCTTTTTGCCGAAGGAATGATGCAGTCAATAAATCCAATGGGAAATGCGATTGACTCGGTCATTTCAAAATTTAAGCAAATTGGGATTAATTGCAATACAATATCTCTACGTGATGGATCTGGGTTGTCTCGAGTTGATAGGCTTACCCCTCGCTTTATTGCTAATATATATAGATATATGTATTATAGCGACTTAAGTTCTGATTATGTAACGTTATTTCCAAAGTCGGGGTATGATGGCACATTAAAAAATTTTCTATCTAATACAAGATTGAAGGGTCGATTTGCTCTGAAAACAGGCAGTATGGATGGTGTTCAATGTTATGGGGGATATAAATTGAATGAAAAAGGTGAACCAACTCATATAGTTGTTATAATGATTAATAACTTCTTTTGTAAGCGTAATGAGTTGAGAAAAGATATAGAACGCTTGTTATTGCAAATATTTTAATATAAGTTTGCATTACAAATTAATATATTATTGCTATGGACGATAACATCAAAGATTTATGGCGTATTATATATGAGATTGAAGGATTGGTTTTATTGGCAGAAAATAAATCTGAAAACCTCCCATATGAATTAATCTCATTGATTAAGGAAAAAATTGTGTCATTCCAAGATGTAATTGATAATTTGGACGCGATTACTTGCACCAACCAATTAAGACAAACAATAAATAAGCAAGAACCTAACGTCAATCACGAAGATTTTCCTACTGAAATAGACGAGGTGATAACAGATAACATACCGCAAGAATTATCTTCGAATTTTGACCTTCAAGAGACAGAAGTAATTGAATCAGATGATATCACTATAGATGAAAACCATTATGATTCTGTATTTATTGATGAGTCTGAATCCATTGAGGTTGTAAATGATGAGATTGAAGTCATAGAAATGGAAGCGGTAGAACTATCAGAAAAATCTGATAATGGAATTGAAATCTCAATAAAAACATTGGAAGAAAAACTTACTCGTCAAAATTCAAAAGATTTAAAACATGCATTTACAATAAACGATAAATATCGTTTCCGTCGCGAGTTGTTTGGAAATAGCGACACTGAATTTATCGATATGATAAATCTTGTTTCTGCGATGACGTCATTAACAGAAGCCGAGGAGTATTTCTATGGAGATCTTGAGTGGGATCAAGAGAATGAAGAGGTGAGGGATTTTATGAATATTATCGCTCTCTATTTTGCAGATTAATTATGAGTGGGAAATTATATATAGTTCCAACTCCGGTTGGAAATCTTGAGGATATGACACCTCGAGCAATAAAAATATTACAAAAAAGTTCATTGATCCTTGCAGAAGATACTCGCACAAGTGGGGTACTTATGAGGCATTTTGGTATTACAGTACCAATGATAAGCCATCATAAATTTAACGAACACGAGACAATTGAGCCCATAATGCGTCGATTAGAAGGAGGAGAAACTATTGCATTAGTTAGTGATGCCGGGACTCCGGCAATATCTGATCCGGGATTTCTTATTGTGAGAGAGTGTCGTCGCCGTAATATAGAAGTTGAGACATTACCTGGGGCCACCGCATTTGTTCCGGCCTTGGTTAATTCTGGTTTACCATGCGAAAGATTCTGTTTTGAGGGTTTTTTGCCGCAGAAAAAAGGTAGGGCAACTCGTCTTGCGGAACTTGCAATGGATACGCGTACATTTATAATATATGAGTCCCCATTGCGTCTCGTAAAAACATTGCAACAACTTGCGGAAATATGTGGAAATGAGCGAGAAGCATCAGTGTCACGTGAGATATCAAAACTTCATGATACAACACATCGAGGTACATTAAAAGAACTTGTGGAATATTTCACTGTAAACAATCCCCGTGGTGAAATTGTTATTGTTGTTAGCGGATATAATGGCAAACCTGAAAAAAAACAACATCGAAATAAATACAGAGATGAATAAATCATATATTAACTATAAAATGCAAATGGTATGAAAAAATTATCTTCAATTATTTTTATTGGGGCAATTTTGCTCACAGCGTGTAATGGAGAAAAACTAAAACAAGCAGAAGAACGTAATGTCGTATTAGGGGACTCTTTGAGCGTTGCTCTTGCAAACCAAGATAGCCTTTTTATGTTGATTAATGAAATTAGTGATGGAGTGAATAAAATTAAAGGTATTGAAAATATTCTCACATCATCAACTGATTTAAGTACTGAAACACAATCAAAAAAGGAGCAATTGCGCAATGATATTGTTGCAATTCAACATGAATTACAAGTACGTAGAGAGCGTCTTGTTGAATTAGAGAAAAAGCTTAAAAACTCACAATATTATAGTTCCACATTAAAGAAAACAATCGAAAACTTAAATGCTGAGATAGCACAACAGCAACAAACAATATCAGACTTGCGTGGTAGTTTGGCTGCTGCAAATATTAAGATTGAAGAACTTGATATGGCCGTTGATTCATTAAATACCACTGTTGCTAATGTTACGCAGGAAAAAGAAATCGCACAAGAAGAATCGATTAATTTGGCAAACGAATTAAACACATGTTTCTATGCTGTTGGTTCCAAATCTGAATTGAAAGAACATAAAATTATAGAAACTGGCTTTCTCAAGAAAACAAAAATAATGAAAGGCGATTTTGAACAGAGCTATTTTACAACAGCAGATAAACGAACCCTAACATCAATACCTACACATGCAAAGAAAGCTCAAATTTTAACTAATCAGCCTCAAGATTCTTATGAAATTATTGACGAAAATGGGCTTAAAACTATTAAGATTATTAATGCGGATAAATTTTGGAGCTTAACCAATTACTTAGTTATACAGGTTAATTAAAACTTTAATTATTATCAATTGTGGAGGCTGTATCAAAATGGAAATTTTGTCACAGCCTCTTCTATTTAAATATGAAAAGTTTTTTAGTATCATTCTAACAATCTTTATGTATAGGGCACTGAATTTATTATCACTAAATTATATTTAAACTTGTATATATAATAACCATTATGAACATTATCGAGACATTTATGACGTGCATAACTATATAAACACTTAGTATTAACAAATAATAATCTTAGTCGCTTACAACTTCCCATTCATTGATAATGATAAAGGAAAGGACTTCGCCAATATGTTTTTTAAGAATAAACGCCTTACTGATTAAAACTTGTTGTTAAGATGATTATTTACACTAAAACATTAATAGCATTTTATTAATTTATATGGATTTTGACGTGTAATTATATGTTATAAAATTTAAAATTTGTAACTTTGTAAAGAAATAAACATTAGACTTTAACAGATGGGTATATTTAGTAGATTTTTTTCAAAGGAAAAAAAAGAAACTCTTGACAAGGGCCTTGAACGCACAAAACAGGGTGTATTTGCTAAAATCGCTCATGCGATTGCCGGTAAATCTAAAATTGATGATGAAATTCTTGATAACCTTGAAGAAGTATTTATTACATCAGATGTTGGCGTCGAAACAACATTAAAAATAATTGAGCGCATTGAAAAGCGTGTTGCTCGTGATAAATATGTAAGTTCGGACGAACTTAATCGTTTATTGTGTGAGGAAATTACTGAGCTACTTGCCGAAAACAATAATGAATCATCTCTTGATGATTTTACCGTTCCAGCTAATCGTAAACCTCATGTGATTATGGTGGTTGGGGTAAATGGAGTAGGTAAGACCACAACAATAGGCAAACTTGCCCATCAATTCAAAAATGCGGGGAATAAAGTAATGCTTGGCGCAGCTGATACCTTCAGAGCTGCTGCCGTTGAGCAACTTGATATATGGGGTGAGCGAGCAGGAGTTCCTGTTATCAAGCAAAAGTTAGGCGCGGATCCTGCTTCTGTTGCATATGATACCTTATCATCTGCTTTGGCTAATGATATTGATGTTGTAATAATTGATACAGCAGGTCGTCTTCATAATAAAAAAGGATTGATGGACGAACTGACAAAAATCCGTAATGTGATGCAAAAACTTGTGCCTGAAGCTCCACATGAGGTATTACTTGTCCTTGATGGTTCTACCGGACAAAATGCCTTTGAACAAGCACGTCAATTTGTTGCAGCAACTAATGTTAACGAACTTGCAATCACAAAACTTGATGGCACAGCAAAAGGTGGTGTGGTAATAGGTATCAGTGATCAATTTAAAATTCCGGTAAAATATATTGGATTAGGAGAGGGTATTGATGATTTACAAGTATTCCATAAAAAAGAATTTGTGGAATCGTTATTTGGGAATTGATAAATGGCCGGTAAACGAGTAAATGTAATAACACTTGGTTGCTCTAAAAACCTTGTTGATTCTGAACGTGTATTAAAATTATTTATTGATGCCGGATTTGACGCTCATCATGAGGCGAAACATGTTGACGGAGATATTGTTGTTATTAATACATGTGGGTTCATTGGTGATGCTAAAGAGGAATCCATTGAAACGATATTGGAACATGTAGAAGCTAAAAAAGCGAAATTACTATCTGCGATTTATGTGATGGGCTGTCTATCAGAGCGTTATCGGGATGACTTGATGATGGAGATACCAGAAGTAGATGGTTGGTATGGCAAGTTTGATTGGAATAAATTAGTGTCGGACATAACTTTAAATGCGCAAAGTACTACAAAATATGATCGCATTATTACAACACCTTCTCACCATGCCTACCTAAAAATCGCTGAAGGATGTAATCGTTTTTGTTCATTCTGCGCTATCCCACTTATTACAGGACGATTCACATCTCGTCCAATAGAAGAAATTACCGAAGAGGTAAAAATGCTTGTGAGTCGTGGCGTTAAAGAATTTAATATAATAGCTCAAGATTTATCAAGTTATGGACTTGATAAATATGGAGAGATGAAACTGCCAGAACTTGTTGATAAAATAGCGAATATTTCTGGGGTTCAATGGATTAGACTACATTATGCCTATCCGGCGCAATTTCCGATGGAATTACTTGATGTAATGGTCCGTCATGAGAATGTGTGCAAATATTTAGACATTGCATTACAGCATATAAATGACAACGTATTAAAAAATATGCGTCGCCACATAACTGGTGATGAAACTCGCGAATTGATAGCAGAAATGCGCCGACGTGTTCCTGGTCTACACTTGCGTACAACTTTGATGGTTGGTTTCCCAGGCGAGGGAGAACGTGAGTTTGAAGAATTACTCAATTTTGTTAAAGAACAACGATTTGAGCGCATGGGTGCATTTGCCTACTGCGAAGAAGGTGACACATACGGAGCAAAGAATTTTAAAGATGATATTCCTGAAGAAGTAAAACAAGAACGTTTGTCTAAACTTATGGCAATTCAAGAAGAAATTGCCTTAGCTTCAAATGAAAGTAAAATAGGCCAAACGTTGCGCATAATCATAGATCGAGAAGATAATGATTATTATATCGGAAGAACTCAATGGGATTCACCTGAAGTAGATCCTGAAGTTCTAGTGGAAAAAGATCTGGATTTGAAAATAGGAGAGTTCTACAATGTAACAATTAAATCGGCAATGCCATTTGAGTTGATTGCGACAATTTGTGACTAAAGGGTAAAATATAATGCTTACTACAGACATCAAAAAAGCAATTGATACATGTGTTTCATTGAATATACCATTTACCGTATATTCATTGCCATATAGTGATACGATTTCATTCTTTGCTAATCCGTCATCATTAGAAGAAAGCAAGGCCTATTTTGATGGTCGAGAAGAATTTATTGTGAATTTCTTTAATAATGATTACCCTTATACTATTGGAATTCAGCCTGAAATGACTGCAATTGAGTTATTAGAAGCCTCAAAAAATTTTAAGACAAAAGTTTCTCCTGAAATATCTCCATGGACCCGTGACACTGGATATTTACAATACTGTAGTCAAGCTCATCAAATAATACAAGAACTTAAACGAACAGGAGGTAAGACAGTATTATCACGAGTAATAACCGGCGAAATGATTAAGAAAAGTTCCGATATCATTGAAGAGTATTTTAATTGCAATCCTAATGCTTTTTGCTATGCCTATATGACGCGAGAAACAGGATGTTGGTTAGGTGCTACGCCGGAAATCTTGTATAAATACAATTTTGGGGATAAATACTTTGAAACAATGTCGCTTGCAGGTACTCGATTGTCTTCAATGCACAACGAACCGTGGGATTACAAAAATATTGAAGAGCATAATTATGTGACAGAATATATAACCAAAACGCTCGGAGGATTAGGATTTGATGTGAGCGTAGGTAATGAAGAAACAATTCAATATGGCGTAATAGAGCATTTATGCCATAGAATTAAAGCCAATTTTAATGGTGGTAATATTGTAGATTTATTAAATCAGCTTAGTCCAACGCCTGCTGTGGCTGGCTATCCTTTGGAATATGCGTTAGAAGATATTATGAATTTTGAGGTACATCCTCGATATTGCTATGCAGGATATGTAGGTGTCGCTAATCAAAACGGGCTACAAATTTATGTTAATATAAGATGTGTCCATTTCAATGCTAAATGTTTTTGTGTATATGGTGGTGGTGGTTTAACAGAGCAATCAAATGAAGATGATGAATGGCAAGAGGTTGAATTAAAGACATCTATGTTAAGAAAAATTTTAACAAATGTCTAAGATTATATAGCATGGAAACTACAAATAAAATATCTTGCAATATATTAATTTCATTACTGAAAGAGCATGGGGTATCTGATGCTATTATATCACCAGGATCTCGTAATGCGCCAATTGTTGTTGCACTTGCACGGTGTAAAGAGATTAATAAAACCGTCGTAATAGATGAGCGTAGTGCTGCGTTTATTGCTTTAGGGATTGCGTCTATATCATCTAAACCGGTTGCTTTAATATGCACATCAGGTTCTGCTTTATTAAATTATGCACCTGCTATAGCAGAAGCTTACTATAGACAATTACCTCTGATTGTAATTTCGGCCGATAGACCTATAGAGTGGATTGATCAGGACGATAGCCAAACGATTAGACAATTTGAAGCATTATCCAATTATGTCAAGAATAGCTATAACATACCCACTGAATGTTCATCAGATACGATGAAATGGTATGTGAATAGAATTGTGAACGATGCATTATTAACAGCGACATCAAATCGTAAAGCCCCTGTTCACATAAATATCCAGCTTGATGAGCCTTTAAATAAATTACACGAGATAGAGAATAATAAAGAACGAAAAATTGAATTAATTTCATCTCTAAACATATTGTCAGAGGATGTGATTTCTGCACTTGTAGAACGCATAAAAACATCGCAAAAGGTATTGATAATTGCCGGATTTATGCAACCTTGTAGCATCTTAAATAAAGCGTTACTGTCTTTGGCTAAAAATAATAACATTGCAATATTAACTGAAAATATTTCTAATTTAAAAGGAGATTTATTTATATCATCAATCGATAGGACATTAAGTATTTTATCTGATATAGAAAAAGTTAACACTACTCCTAATATTGTAATTACTATAGGTGGTGCACTTGTATCAAGGCATATTAAACAATTCCTACGCACAAATAAGCCACAGGAGCATTGGCATGTCGGAATTTCAGATACTACAATTGATTGCTTTACAGCATTAACAAAGCGTATCAATGTATCTCCGGCAGATTTCTTTACTCAAATAAATAGCAAAATAACGCTACATACATATAATGAATCTAATTATTCTTTAATGTTGCGTAATTACTCGCAAAAATCGAAAGAGTTACATAACAGTTATATTAGTGAAATTCAGTGGTCAGATTTGAAAGCATTTGACATATTATTTCGTAATATCCCTAAAGAATGGAACTTGCAGATTTCAAACGGAACATCAATCAGATATTCTCAATTATTTAATACAACTATATATAATCGCATTGATTGTAATCGCGGAGTAAGTGGAATCGATGGATGTACTTCTACTGCTATAGGTGCGTCTATTGCTTATAGTGGGACAACGTTACTGATTACGGGAGATATGAGTGCTCAATATGATATTAGTGCGTTATCTGTTAATGCTATCACTCCTAAATTTAAAATGATAGTTATTAATAATAGTGGTGGTGGAATATTTCGATTTATTAAGTCTACATCTGATTTACCTGAATTAGAAGAATATTTTGCGTTGAAACCAAAACTACCATTGCCTGAATTAGCAAAAGGATATGGATTTAATTTTTATGAAGCATCAGGTGTCGATGAGTTGGAGCAAATTTTGTCATTATTCATAAATGATAATTCAAAACCGGCAATATTAAGAGTAAATACTCCGTCCAAAAAGAGTACAGAAATATTACGAAATTATTTTAATCTTAAATAGCATATAGTTATGGCAACAAGAGAATGGGTGAAAATAAAAGAATACGAAGACATCCTATTTGAATATTACCAAGGAATTGCAAAAATAACAATAAATCGTCCGCATGTTTATAATGCATTTCGTCCACAAACCAACAAAGAAATGCTTGATGCAATGGCTTATTGCAGAGAATGTAATGACATTGGAGTAATAATACTTACTGGAATAGGAGATAAAGCATTTTGTTCAGGTGGAGACCAAAAAGTTAAAGGGATAGGTGGCTACATTGATGAAAACGGAGTGCCTCGTCTTAATGTATTGGACTTGCACAAAGCAATTCGCTCGATTCCTAAGCCTGTAATTGCAATGGTTAATGGATATGCAATCGGAGGAGGTCATGTGTTGCACGTTGTATGTGACTTAACAATAGCGTCTGAAAATGCTCGATTTGGGCAGACAGGTCCTAAAGTTGGCAGTTTCGATGCTGGTTTTGGATCATCTTATTTAGCTCGATGTGTAGGACAAAAGAAAGCTAGAGAAATTTGGTTTTTATGTCGCCAATATACTGCACATGAAGCTGAAGAAATGGGACTGGTAAATAAAGTTGTCCCATTTGATAAACTCGAGGATGAGACGGTAGAGTGGTGCCAAACAATCTTACAGCGTAGCCCCATGGCAATACGTATGATTAAACGTGCATTGAATGCAGAACTTGACGGACAACGTGGAATGATGGAGTTTGCCGGTGATGCAACGTTGATGTATTATTTAATGGAAGAAGCTCAAGAAGGGAAGAATGCATTTTTAGAAAAACGACATCCTGACTTCCAAAAATTCCCCAAATTCCCCGGCTAAAATGATTAAAGCTGCATATTGCAAATATAATCTTATATTTCATCAGCAGGCAGTTACCTCCCGAGAAGTGATGACGACAAAAGAAACTTATTTCATTAAAGTTTGGAATAGTGAAAAACCAAACATTGTTGGAATGGGGGAGTGTGCATTATTTCGTGGACTTAGCCATGAAGATTCTGATGACTATGAAAAGATATTATCTAATGTATGTCGCAATATCTCAAGTTATAATAGTTCAAACTATAAGGAATATAGTTCAATTAAGTTTGGCGTTGAAACAGCATTCAATGATTTAGTAAATAACGGGGAACGAGTGATTTTCCCATCAGAATGGATTAATGGTAACAATGATATTAAGATAAATGGGCTCATTTGGATGGGCTCATTTGAAGAGATGTACAATAGAATAAATGAGAAATTACATGTAGGTTTTCACTGTCTAAAATTAAAAATTGGAGGCATCGATTTTGAAAAAGAAATTGAATTAATTAAGTATATCCGTTCAAAGTTTCCACCTGAAATTTTAGAATTGCGACTTGATGCAAATGGCGCATTTTCGCCAAATAACGCACTAATTAAATTAAACGAATTATCTAAATACTCAATACATTCGATTGAACAACCAATAAAATCCGGACAATGGGAAGCTATGTCGGAATTATGTCTAAACACACCAATCCCCATTGCATTGGACGAAGAATTAATAGGTGTATATGACTCCAAGCAAAAAGAATCATTATTAAAAAAAATTAACCCTCAATACATAATTCTTAAGCCGGCTTTATGCGGTGGGTTTTCTGGTGCAGATGAATGGATTTCATTAGCAGATAAATTCAATATAGGTTGGTGGGCGACTTCTGCTCTTGAATCAAATATAGGACTTAATGCAATAGCTCAATGGATATCTACTTATAACATCAAACTGCCTCAGGGTTTAGGAACAGGTCAACTGTATAGTAATAACTTCAGTTCTCCTCTTGTTCAAGAACGAGATGTGTTACATTATAATCCAACGTTGCAATGGGAAATGCCATCATTAAATTGGATAATGCCATAATTCATTATACTGATGATTCAGTAAAATTGTTCATAGAGGAATGGTGTAACGAAAAGGACTATATCATCGCTCACACATCTGGTTCTACCGGAGCTCCAAAAAACATTTGTCTATCAAAAAGAGATATGACAAAATCAGCACTTGCAACGTGTAAATATTTTGGAATAACCGAAAAATCAAAGTTGCTTTTGCCCTTGTCCCCCAATTATATAGCAGGGAAAATGATGATTCTTCGAGCAATTGTTTCTGGTGCTGAATTATTTATAGAGACGCCCAGTAATAACCCTATTAAACAAGATTATGGGATAATAGATTTAATCCCTATTGTCCCATCACAAATTAGCACATTAATCAAATTACCCTATGCAAGAAATCTAAGAAATATAATAATTGGTGGTGGTGCTATTCCAATAAATGTAGAAAAAGAAATATTAAAATCAGGATTAAATTGTTATGCCACATATGGTATGACTGAAACTTGTAGCCATATTGCGCTACGAAAAATAGTTAAAGGTAATGAACTCTATGAAAGTTTACCCGGTTATAACTTTAATGTTGATAATCGTCAATGTTTAATGGTTTCTGCCCCTGAGTTTACATTTAAGGAAATTATAACAAATGACATTGTCGAATTAGTAGATAACACTCATTTTAAATGGATAGGTAGATGGGATAATGTCATAAATAGTGGTGGTATCAAAATATTTCCAGAGGAAATTGAAAAGTTATTGTCAGATATAATACATGTACCCTTTTATATAACATCAACATCTGATGAAAAATGGGGTGAGGCAGTAACATTATATATTGAAAGCACCAATATTAATATTGACGAATTAAACGCAAATATTAAAAAGGTGCTTAAAAATCGTTTTTATATCCCTAAAAAGGTAATTATGGCTGAAAGATTTAGTCGGACAAATTCAGGCAAAATAATAAGAACAAAACTCTAACCAAATTTAGAAATTTTACGTAACATTTGTTCATTAATTATCTTTATCCTACGCCCATCCACTGCAATTATTTTCTCATTAACAAAACTTGTTAACGTACGTATTGCGTTTGACGTTGTCATATTAGATAGATTTGCTAAATCTTCTCTTGCCATATATATCCGTAATGTAGATTCGTCATCTTCATACCCATAACTATCTTTCAATATAATTAGCGCTTCAGCCAAACGCCCACGAATATGTTTTTGTGTAAGATTAACAATTTTTTCATCTGAACCGCCTAAATTGCGAGATAATTCATGTATAAAAAACCACGCCAAGTTAATATTTTTGTGTATTAAATCCTCAACTAATTTTAACGGAACTGCTCCTATCGTCGATGGTTCAAAGGCAGCTGCGCTTGATACATATCGCTCTTTAGCAAAGTAGGCACGATAGCCAAAATATTGGACAGGTCTATGCAAACGCAAAATTTGTTGACGACCGCCAATCCCATCTTTAAATTTTTTTACTTTACCTTTTAATAAACACCATAAGAATTCAGGGGATTCTCCTTCTGCGTATATTATTTGGTTTTTCTTAAATTCATGTATTATAAAGTTATCGATAACGAGTCGTTTCTCCTCATTATCTAATATAGACCAAATTTCTGCGAGATCCTCACTTATTACTTGTTCAAGAGTACTCTTTATCATTTTATGCCTGACAAATATGTTTTATAGCACAAAGGTATAAAATATCTTACAGATAAATAAACCAGGTACTTAAAAAAACATTTAAACTCATAAAAATCCATTGGAAATATTGCAAAATTGAACTTTAGAAATTAATTTTGTGTTATAAAAATAAGCAAGAGTGCTTAATTAATGATTAATATAACCACATCAAAGTTGATTGGGAAACTCATCAATTTTTATCGAAATACCGAGACAAGCTTAGCAGTTCAATGGCGGGCCCCATTCCTTTTAGGAAAAGTTTTCAACTCAGGCGGATTACAAAGGACTGTGAGCACTCAAATCCTGTCATTCGGAGTTTCATCGCATCCTTTGGTGTGGATCATATAAAGGCGACATTCACTTATGGGTGTCGCCTGATTTTTTACAGTTAAGCCTGAATTATTTTTTGCAGAGTCATATCCAATTATGTAAGAGTCATCATTTGAAACTCCAATTGATTCTAAACATCTATCAATCGTGTATATTGCTATAACTTGTCCACAGTAATCAAATTTAATTATCTTTGACTCCTCTTTCCCTGATTGCCGTTCATTATGAATATCGGACAAGGTTTTACCCAAATATAGCGCGTAGAAGAATCTTTTGTTAGATGTAATATCTTTGAATTGTACTGGATTCTGTTCCCAAATATCAGTACCTTCTGTAACTATGCTATCGGTGCTTATATTGGGTAATACAAGAGTGTATAAATCATTATTTTTCAAATCTATAAATTGTACTACTGGATAAAGCTGATAAGCATAAGCAACGATTTGATTTTCGTGGTTGTAGGCAGCTTTGCCAAAGTTTATTATCCAAGATGGTCTATCTTCGTCATATACAATTTTGCAAACCTCATTGATACTTATTGAATCCGTATTATTATGTGATATAAAAAGGGCTTGTGTGCCTCCGTATGGTTCTCGACCAATAAACAGATACTCATCGGAAGATTTATAAAATGCTTGTCGTGCCTCTTGCACCAATGTATATGGCGCTTTTGCAGAGGTTGTAATAAGATGCTTACCTGTTGAATTTGCCATTCCATCAGCATCTACAATTGAAATAGATGGTATATCCCTATCATACACATACATGACTCCATTGTTATCTTCAAAGAGAGACGGTGCAAATAATTGATAATATCCATTATCCTTCTTGAAAAACTCCTTATCATAATTTAGAGTTCCAGTCTCTTCATTGCAGGTATATTGCTTTACGTGTCGTTGACCATACTCGCCTCTGCTTTCATATGTTAGATATACTAGATTATTTCGGACTCTAATCTCTGATAAAATCTTAATATCTGGCATTGAATCTATTTGCAAAATTTCAACAGTTGGTTTAATCTGTTGAATATCATTTTTTGAAGAACAACACAAGCATCCTGCTAATAAACAACTACAACAAATAGCAATCCTATAAATAAAATTTCGTATCATATTATTCCAATTCTATAGGTTCATATAAATTCTCTTGCTCATTATTTGACGGAGCACCAAATGAGCCATCACTACGAGCTACCATAATTTTCGTTCCAGATGAAGATAAGAAGGTTAAAGGTTTTCTCATCATTCTTCCGATTGTTTTATTAGCATCTTGGCGATTACATTTAATCTCCTTTTCATAAGTGTAAATATTTATTGGTGCAGAAGACTTGACTACACTGAAGACCTCCCATATATACATTCCATTACTTTCTTCTACTCTCAATATAAGTCCAGGCAAACCATAAAATTTATACGGACCATATGGTAGAGGAATATCCGTTGTATACCATACGGAGTATTCTCTACCGGCAAAATTTACTGTAGCCTTACCGCAGGAGTATCCCATAATCTCCATTGGGGCATCCTCCGAAAACTTCCAATCAAATGACGGATACCGGTCATCATAACATAATACTCCGCCATTAAGCATAAGTCGATATTTAACTTTTATTCCTTTCCTCTTATGATAATTGAATATCTCACAAGGCAAAGTCTCATTAGTATTTGATGAAGTAGGTAGTCCTTTCCTGAAGTTTTCAGTAGCCAAAGAATCAAAGTGATAGATGATGTCACTATACTCTTTAACTAATCCATCTCCTATTTGTAGCACACGGGTATCTTCCAAATACTCTTTATCTGTATTATGCTTCTTAAATCGGAAAGAATACCTTACTTCGTACTTGGATGCTTCTATGGTTTCAAAATTCCCCAAAGGTTGCGGAGTAGGGGCTAATTCTGCATTCGCATTTAGATTTATACAAGTTGCCAAAATCAGTAAATAATATTGTTTCATAATTAATATATATTTATTTAAAATATTCTGCATCGTATTTTCAGTAGGATGCTTCGAGGTCTAATATGATAAATCGAAGTATTCTCTGTCAAACCATTTGATATTGAATACACATAACTCTTCTTGTTGAAGATGTTGTCACAGGAGAGGGTAAATGACCATCTTTTATATGTGTATTTGATGTTGGCTTCACCAAGCAAAAATGATCCATCATCATTGTTCAGATTGTTGTAATAGTGTGAGGCACTTGCCCCAAGTGTTATATCATACGGCAGATAGAATTCCAATGAAGCATTATTGCTTATAGTTCTCAACAGAGGCATATCTCCACCGTTTTTCATTCGTGTCTGAGACTGATAATATGACCCATCATAACTGAACGACAGCCATTGGAATGGCGTTAGAGTTATATCCAACTTTGCACTAAGCGAATTGCCATTATATCGAATAATCTCATTCTGCAATAGAATTGGACTATCGTAATAACTATAACCACATTCGGCACCAATTTTGAGTCTCTTCCAGTCAAAGCCTTTATTTGCTCGTAACTTTGCAGAGAAGACATCCATTGTCTCATTGGTTTTGATGCTGGTAATTCTCTCCGATATTCCATCATAATAACTGCCATAAAGAACATCTGGACGATTATGAGTCCAACCCACATCAATTCCAAAGAACAGCATTGAAACGATGTTTTTGTAATCATATGACAATGTGTAATTCTGCACTTGAGACTGGTATAGTTCGTTATTCTCATACACAGACAATTGTCTATATGATGTTAGAATATATTGATCGTATAGGTTCTCGATTGCAGGATTTGAGTGACTTAGACTTGCATTAAAACGAAGTTCATTTATCCCATCTATATCATATTTCAAAGTAAGATGTGGTTCTACAACAAAACGGTGTTTGTCCGTGTCAATATCTGTATCTTTGTTATTCAGATTGAAATATCTGTAGTTACCAGTAACATATAAGTCCGCATAGAATCTCTTTATCCTATAATTCGCAATAATACCAATACCGGTATTGATAGAAGTCAAACGCAAATCATTGCGATATGTATCCAAGTTACTTGTCAATCCATTATGTGAATAATCCAAGAATATAGTAGGATGAATTTGGAGATTACCCCAGACTATTGCAGATAAGAAATCGAGCCGATTTTCAGTTGATATATTTCTACGTTCAGCAGACTGAAACATTTGTTCAGACATAATTATATCAGGAAACAGATTGGGAGCAACAGATAAGCTATGTGGTCTCTTTTCAAGATTAATTTTAGACAGAAACTCAACACCTTTGTCACTTCCTGTTCTACTGGTCAAATGGAATAGGTTATGCAGTCGGTAGTTCTCAACATTATTCTCCTGTGCAATATCTTCTCCTGCATAGATATTACTATGGCCATCCGTTGA
This sequence comes from Muribaculaceae bacterium, assembly GCA_017436845.1. Taxonomy (GTDB): domain Bacteria; phylum Bacteroidota; class Bacteroidia; order Bacteroidales; family Muribaculaceae; genus RGIG4079. The sequence goes on along the minus strand of JAFSCJ010000015.1, from coordinate 156,347 downwards.
TAGCCAATCAAATTTCAACTGTTCCTTAATGTAGTTTCTCTCGGTATTCTGCATATAGGTAATATTACCATTGGCAATATTTCTATGGAGAATACCATTGAAGCGTTCGTCAACAACATTCTTTGACCCATCAGGAAGAAGTGTCGTAGTTACAGATTGATTGCTACGTTCATCCTGATCATTAAGATAAGCTGCATTAATTCCAAGTTCACCATTCTTGCCCACACGAAACACTTGGTTGTATGTTGCAGAATGTGATTGATTGAAATAATAGTATCTTTTGTTTATTCCTGGAGAGGCAGGTATTGCAATATCTGAAATAGTAGATGTCCTGGAATAATCATAATCGTCAAATGAACGTAGTTCAGTTTCAAGGTCACTTCCAGAATTATTACCCTTATATGTGGCAAGCAATTGGCTGTTTCTCTGAAAATATGTAGCTATAACTTCATTGTCCCAAAGCAATTTATCTTCATATCCTCCTCCAAGAGTAGCAATCAGATTGAACACTCCCTTTACGCCGCTTTTGAGCTTGAGGTTTATTGATGCTCTCTCTTCTGGCTTTAGATCTTTCAATGCCTTGATGTCCTGATGGCTTTCCAAAACCTCGATCGTACTGATGCTGTTTGGATCGATATTGTTTGTGGCAATACCGTATCGACCTTTCATAAGGTCAAGACCCTCGATATAGAAGTTTTTGATAGGTTGTCCCTTGTATGAGATCTGTCCTGCATCTGATACAGTTATGCCCGGCAGACGTCTTAGAACCTGACCAATGGAAATGTCATTTTTAGATTGGAATGATGCCACATAATAGCTTATTGTGTCGCCTTTAGAATATATTTTTGGAGCACGAACTACCACTTCATCTATTTCTTGCGCCTTTTCATCGACAATTATATCTCTATGCTGCGACTTGTTGTCACATATAACGCTAGTCGGCGTAATATTCAATCCTGAGACATTAATACATACACTATCAACTGGAGCTTTGAACGATAATGTGAAAGAGCCATCTGTACCACTTAAACAAGAGGCAAACACACTATACTTCTGTTCTACTCGCGAGACATAGACATTAACATCTGCAACACCATTTCCAATTACATTTTTTATTGTTCCGGAAATCTGTGTTGTTGTTTGCCCCTTCACACTACCTATGCATACGAAGCATAATATCACAGCTATAAATAAATTTCTCATAGTAACGAGCATTATTTTGATGCAAAGTTACTATGAGAATATTATATAAGAGGTGAAAATAGCTTTGATAATTCTATTTTAATTAAGTTGTAATGTATAGAATAACAGTAAATTAGCTGTTCGATGAGCGGCAATTTTCTATTTGATGATTTTACGACCTTTAAAGTTGCCCATTTTTAAGCGAATTCTGAAAGGAAACGCTCTTTCATAACACTTTCTCCTTGCTGTATTTTTCGTTTTAATGATGATTTACGATTGTAGACAACAGGAAGCGTTTCACCTATGAGAATACTGATAGCACGGGCAGAGAAATCAACAACAATATATAAAAAGAGTAAATAATCTTCATCTTTTAACATTGGGTACTCTTCTCTAAAATCTATCATTAGATTATTCTTATATGTATTGACAAAAGCCTCTAACTCCGCAATGGTCTTCTTGTCCTTGCTCAGATTAGAAATAAGTCCAATTACATTATTGTATATCTTCGTTTTCTCCTTTTGAGAATCTTGATAAGCATAGTATGTATTACATAGCTCATCAATGGTTTTGAATTTTTGTTCGAACAATTGGTTTACCGATTGTTGCATAGCTGAAGCATCCTCTTTGGTGACTTTGAGAATATTACGAATATTTTCCGCTTCAAGCATTTTTATCTCTATTTCCTTGCGATGTGCTTTTAGATGCAGATGATACCAGATACTGATAAAGAGAATAAGCAGTATTGCTATCGCTACGATAACGAATTTACTCATGCGCTCGCTTTTTAATTCAGCCTCTTGTAGAGATTGTTTATAAGCATGATGGTTTGCTACCGTCTGAGCTAAATTTAGGTTGATTATCTTATGAGTGGTGGAGTCTACAGAGGTAATAGGCTTTTCTAAATCATAGATATTGGCAATAGGGTCTCCAGTTTTAGGATTCTTAATGACTACCCATAGAGATTTATGATTCTCCGTTTGGGCAAATCGTCTATATACATTGGCACTATCAAGTTCTCCTATTTTAATGTATGCTAAACATAGATTACGATAATCTTGAGATGTCAAGTTTGAAGTCTGAGTCTTTAGTCTTAACAAGACATCTTTTGCTTCTTCATATTTTGCAACTTTTATATATGAACGGCTTAAAAGCCTTTGTCCTCTATTAGTGATAGGTTCATTCTTGTTTTCTGTGGCTTTCTCTATTAATTGTTGCGATAGTGCCACACATCTATCATAATCCTTATTATTGTAAAGAGCCTCAGTCAATATCTCTAATCCGAGTAAGATATAATCATCATTGCCCGATAGAATAAAATGGTCGTATGCCATTTGAGCGTAATTTTGTTGCTCTATGTAGTTGTATGCATTCCCATATATACATGAAACGGAATGATAGATAAGACCTAAAATAAAATTATTATTATATTCCTTGGCAATCTTCTCAGCATTAAAGAAACTTATGATTGAAGCTGGATAATCCTCATTCTCGTATTGAATACGCCCTCGTGCATAATGTAATAGCATTTGCCCGTAATCATTCTTTTCAATTTCTATCTTCTGTAAGATAATCAGCGCACTGTCAGGATGTTCAACTATCAAAGCTTCTGCCTGCGTCAACGTTTCATTATGCTCCGAGTGACGGTCGCACGCCATAACGCATAGCGACAGAATGAAGATAACTATATATCGTTTCATAAAACTTTTCTTAATTATTAAGCATAAGTTAATAAAATATTTATTACATAATTACATAATTCTCTTTGAAATATGAATATTCCATCAATCTAAATTTAATATTTATGTATATACTAAACGCACGTTTTACAAAGAAATAGAATAGGTGGCAAGCCACTAAAACAGAAAGCCCACCACCTATTTTTTATAATCAATTCCTTGTGATTAATCTTCAATTGCAGCCTGAGCAGCAGCAACGCGAGCTATAGGCACACGGAATGGAGAGCAACTTACATAGTTCATGCCAAGTTTAGCACAGAACTTAACTGATGATGGTTCTCCACCATGTTCTCCACAAATACCTACTTTTAGTTCTGGTTTAGTCGCACGACCACGTTCAACACCCAAGCGAACAAGTTGGCCTACACCTTCTTGATCGAGGACTTCAAATGGGTCAGTTTTGATAACACCATTTTCTTTATAGAATTTCAAGAATTTAGGAGCGTCATCACGAGAGAAACCAAAAGTCATTTGTGTCAAGTCATTTGTTCCGAATGAGAAGAAATCAGCTACAGTTGCAATTTGGTCAGCAACCAATGCTGCACGTGGAACTTCAATCATTGTACCAACTTTGTATGCAACAGTTTTACCTTGTTCTGCAAATACTTTTGCTGCTGTAGAATTGATAACATCAGCTTGATTTTGGATTTCTTTTAGAGATCCGACCAATGGAATCATGATTTCTGGATAAACAGCAATACCGCGAGCTTGAACAGCAAGTGCAGCTTCGATGATAGCACGTGTTTGCATTTCAGTAATTTCAGGATATGTGATACCAAGACGGCAACCACGGTGTCCAAGCATTGGATTGAATTCTTCAAGACTATCGACCTTAGCTTTTACTTGTTCTAAAGTTAAACCCATTTCTTCAGCAAGTTCTTTTTGTGTAGCTGTTTGATGAGGAACGAATTCATGCAATGGTGGGTCAAGTAGACGAATAGTAACACCGAATCCATCCATAGCTTCAAAAATTCCTTCAAAGTCACCACGTTGCATTGGCAATAATTTAGCAAGAGCTGCAACACGACCTTCTTTGTCCCCAGCAAGAATCATCTCACGAACTGCCTTAATGCGATCTCCTTCAAAGAACATGTGTTCTGTGCGACAAAGACCAATACCCTGAGCTCCGAAATAACGAGCTTGTTTAGCATCACGTGGTGAGTCTGCATTTGTTCGAACAAGAGTTTTAGTGAATTTTTCAGCAAGATTCATGATTGCACCAAAATCTCCATCAAGCTCAGGATCGGTAGTTGGTACTTGACCATCATATACTTCACCTGTTGATCCATTTAATGAAATCCAGTCTCCTTCTTTATACACTTTGCCACTCATTTCGAGTGTTTTTTCTTTGTAGTCAATCTTGATTTCACCTGCACCAGAGACACAGCATTTACCCATACCACGAGCAACTACAGCCGCATGAGATGTCATACCGCCACGCATAGTCAAGATACCTTGAGCAACTGCCATACCACGAAGATCTTCGGGTGATGTTTCAATACGAACAAGAACAACTTTCTTTTTCTTTTCAGCCCACACTTCAGCTTCATCGGCTGAGAATACAACTTGACCTGTTGCGGCACCAGGAGATGCAGGAAGACCTTTAGCGGCAACTTTTGCACGTTTCAAGGCATCTTTATCAAATACCGGATGAAGAAGTTCATCAAGTTTTTGTGGTTCCATGCGAAGTAGGGCAGTCTTTTCATCAATTTGTCCTGCACGAAGAAGGTCCATAGCGATTTTCACCATAGCAGCACCGGTACGCTTACCGTTACGTGTTTGTAGCATCCAGAGTTTACCATCTTGAATGGTGAACTCCATATCTTGCATATCTTTATAGTAATCTTCAAGGCGATTTGAGATAGCGATTAATTCTGCTGCACATGTAGGCATTGATTCTTCAAGAGAAGGATATTTGCTTGCACGTTCTTCTTCGCTTATTCCTTGAAGAGCAGCCCAACGACGAGAGCCTTCTGTTGTGATTTGTTGTGGAGTGCGAATACCTGCAACAACGTCTTCACCCTGAGCATTAATCAGATACTCTCCATTAAACATATTTTCACCAGTAGCAGCATCACGGCTAAATGCTACACCAGTGGCAGAATTGTCTCCCATGTTACCATACACCATTGCTTGAACGTTTACGGCAGTTCCCCATTCTTCCGGTATTTGGTTCATACGACGATAAAGAATAGCACGTTCATTCATCCAGCTATCAAATACTGCACAAATACCACCCCAAAGTTGTTCCCATGCACTATCAGGAAAATCTTTGCCTGTAAAATCTTTTACAGCTGCTTTAAAAAGTTTTACAAGATTCTTAAGGTCATCAACTTCGAGTTCGGTATCAAGTTTTACGCCTTTTTCTTCCTTAATTTTTTCCATTATTTCTTCAAATGGATCAATGTCTTCTTTGCTTTTTGGTTTCATGCCAAGAACAACATCTCCATACATTTGAACGAAACGGCGGTAGCTATCCCAAGCAAATCGAGGATTTCCACTCTTTTCTGCTAATGATGCCACTGTTGCATCATTCATTCCTAAGTTTAGAACGGTATCCATCATGCCAGGCATTGATGCACGTGCACCTGAACGAACTGAAACCAATAAAGGATTTGCTGGATTATCAAAATTTTTACCAGTAAGGTTCTCTACGTGAGCAATAGCTGCTTCAACCTCTTTTTTAATTAATGCGACAACTGCTTCGCGACCTTTTTGGGTATATTCAGTACATACTTCTGTTGTGATTGTAAAGCCTGGAGGAACAGGCATACCCAACAGATTCATTTCAGCAAGGTTTGCACCTTTTCCACCAAGTAGATTTCTCATGGTAGCATTACCCTCGGCTTTTCCATCACCGAATGTATAAACTCTTTTCATTAGCGGGTTGTGTTAATTAAGTTATTATGTAAAATGTTAATTAAATCAAAATATCAAGGAGAGTAGTGCAAATATAAGATATAAAAACGAGACGTGAAATTATTTTAAAAGAAATTGTTAGAAAAGGTGCTTTTTTTCGCATAATTGTGTAGCTTTGCAGTAAAATTAAAATATAATACAATTGGCACGTAAACGTAAAAACCTACCTACATTAGAAAATGTAGAAATCATAGATGTTGCTGCTGAAGGCAATAGTATAGCAAGAGTTGACGATATGGTTGTATTTATTCCATATGGAGCTCCTGGAGATATTGTTAATATAAAAATTAGTAAAAAGAAAAAATCTTTTGCTGAGGGATATATAACTTCTTTTCAAAAGCAATCTGATATTCGACAAGTCCCCAAATGTGAACATTTTGGGACTTGTGGAGGTTGTCGTTGGCAACATTTACCCTATGAATATCAGTTAAAGTGCAAGCAACAGCAAGTTAAAGATGCGCTTGAACGAATTGCAAAAGTCAAAATTCCTGAAATCAGACCAATTCTCGGATCAAAAAATATTTGGGAATATCGCAATAAAATGGAATACACGTTTTCAAACAAAATGTGGTTGACTTTTGAACAAATGAAGAGTGAAGAAATGTTCCCAGAGCGCAATGCTGCTGGATTTCATATATCCGGTGCCTTCGATAAAGTCCTCGATATAAATAAATGCCATTTGCAAGATGATTTTGGCAATCAATTAAGACTTTTTATCAAGGAATATGGTAAAGAGCACGGATACTCATTTTATGACTTGAAAGCTCAACAAGGGTTATTGAGAACTTTAATGATTCGCATTGCTTCTGCCGGAGAGATTATGGCAGTCATAGTCTTTGGTGAAAACGACGACAAAAAGATTAATTTATTACTTAAAGCTGTTGCTGATAAATTCCCTCAGATAACATCTTTACTATACGTGGTAAATTTAAAGGTAAACGATACCATCTCAGATCAAAAAATTATTACATATAGAGGGAAAGATTATATTGAAGAAGAGATGGAAGGTTTACGATTCAGGGTAGGGGCTAAATCGTTTTACCAAACAAACTCGCATCAAGCATATGAATTGTATAAAGTAACACGTACTTTTGCTGAATTGACAGGGGATGAACTTGTATATGATTTATATACAGGAACTGGAACAATTGCTAACTTTGTAGCAAAACAGGCAAAGCGAGTAATTGGCATTGAATACGTCCCAGAAGCTATTGAGGATGCAAAACTCAATTCATCAATAAATGACATTGACAACACTTTATTTTATGCTGGTGATATGAAGGATGTGCTAACTAATGAGTTCATTAATAAACATGGGCATCCGGATGTTGTGATTGTAGATCCGCCTCGAGCAGGAATGCATCCTGATGTAGTTGATGTAATCTTAAATGCATCGCCAAAACGCATTGTTTACGTAAGTTGCAATCCTGCGACACAAGCTAGAGACTTAGCAATATTAGATAGCAAGTATACCGTTAAAGCTATACAGCCTGTTGATATGTTTCCACATACACATCATGTTGAAAATGTTATAAAACTCATATTAAGGAATTAAGGCTAAAGTGGAGTTATAATAGATTGGATTACCTGTTACTTCTTCGCCAACAAAAACAGGGAGAGGGAATATTTCATCCTCTTCCTTTAACTCTATTTCTGCGATTACCAAACCAGCATGTGAGCCCAAGAATTCATCGATTTCCCATTTATACCCGCAGTGATTTAAATAATATCTTTTCTTCTCAATTAGATTCCCTTTCGTGATGTTATCTAACATTTCACAAGCATCACTATATGGGATTTTGTATTCCCACTCATTTCTCGTTATACCAATAGTTATTCCTTTTATTGTTATAAAAGCATCTTTATCAATAATCCTAATTCTTATCGTTGATTCTTTATCTGTAGAAATATATCCTTGTTTGATATAACAACACTCATAAGCTAATGCTTTATACGTATCATTAATTACAATGAATTTCCGCTCTATTTCTTTTGCCATTTTGAGATAAAACTAATTTCGTTAATCTTTATCTAATTAAAAATTAATATAAATCAAATGATTATCTTTGCAAAGATAATATGTATTTAAAAGAATTACCCAAATTTTGTAGCTCTTTTGATTATTAATGGTTAAAATTGCGAAGTTTATATTATTACTAATATTCATTACACAACCCCTCTTTTTATTATCTCAAAATAAAAAAATACATGGCGTTGTGGTTGATTCTTTAACTAATAATCCAGTCCCATACGTTGCAATTTATCTAAATGGCAGTAAAAATGGAGTATTAGCTGACGAAAATGGTACATTTAAATTTAATTATGAGGCTGGATGTGACACAATTACGACTTCAGTAATGGGCTACGCATCCAAACGCTTTGTCTTAAGCAAATTAAATGCAGGGAAACTGACATTAAAAATTACACCAACAGGAATTAGATTAAACGAAATTCTTGTAAAACCTCAAAAAGAAAAATATTCAAAAAAAAATAACCCAGCGGTATTGTTTATTGAAAAAATAATATCTCGCCAACATCTTACGGACCCATTAAACAACGACAATTATAACTACGAAAAATATGAACGTATCACATTTGCATTAAATAATTTTACTGAACATACGCAAAATGATTGGATGTTCAAAAAGTTTCCATTCCTTAAAGATTATATTGATACATCAGATATATCGGGGAAACCGATTTTAAATGTATCAATAAAAGAAAAAGTGAGTAATGTACACTATCGCAAAGAACCTAAGGCTCAAAAAGAGCATGTTTCTGGAATAAAACGTGCCGGAATTGACGACATAACGAGTCAAGAAAGTTTGCAGGTGTTTATAGATGACGTACTACGTGAAATTGATATTTATGAAAATGATATCACTATATTGGGGAATAAATTTGTTAGCCCATTGTCCAGAATAGCCACAAATTTCTATAAATTCTATCTAACCGACACATTATTAATTGATGGGGATAGTTGTATAGAATTAAGTTTCGCTCCACATAATCCACAAACATTTAGCTTTATTGGTCGGCTATATGTCCTCAAAAATGATAGTTCTATGTTCATAAAGAGAGTTCGGATGAATATTCCTCCATCAATCAACTTAAACTTTATAGACAATTTATATATAAAACAAGAATTTAAAAAGGCATCAAATGGAACACGAATAAAGATTAAAGATGATTTAACTATAGAAGCAAGTTTAATACCTGGGACACAGGGAATGTATGCCAGACGTAATACATCTTATAGAAATCATTCATTCGAAATTCCGCCAAATAATATAGTGTTTAATTATCCGCAGGATGTTATCATTCATGATGACGCATATAATAAGGATGATTATTTTTGGGATATAAAAAGAATATCAACGATTTCAAATGCTGAAAACAATGTGTCTGATTTGGTTACAAAACTTAGATCAGTCCCGATATATTATTGGGCAGAAAAGATCATAAGGGTAATCGTTTCTGGCTATATCCACACTTCCAAAAATAGCAAATTTGATATTGGCCCGGTTAATTCATTTGTTAGTTACAATGATCTTGAGGGTGTAAGATTTCGAACTGGCGGATTAACTACTGCCAATTTGAATAAACGACTATTTGCAAGAGGATACGTAGCGTATGGCACTAAAGATGGAAAGCTAAAATATGGAGGAGAACTTGAATATTCATTCCATGACAAAAAATATCATTCAAAAGAATTTCCCATGCATTCATTGAAATTATCTCACTCCTATGATATAAATATGCTTGGGCAGCAGTATATGTTTACAAATAGCGATAATGTTTTCCTCTCATTAAAACGCCAAGTAAATCGACAAATAATATATGAACGGACTTCTCGATTAGAATATGTCCTTGAATTTCACAATAATTTTTCTATAGAGTCTGGAATAACCCACAATAGGGAAGAAGCTACAAAATATATGCCGTTCATAAACGGCTATGGCGATAATTTTACACACTATAATCAAACCTCATTCAATATAAAATTAAGGTTTGCACCCGGTGAAAAATTTTACCAAACAAAAACCAAAAGATATCCCGTAAATTTTGATGCTCCGATATTTATTATTTCTCATAGCTTTTCCCCCACCAACTTCTTAGGTGGCATGCACACAATAAACAAAACAGAGATAAGCGCACAAAAACGTTTTTGGTTTTCAGCATTTGGATATACCGATATTATATTGCGAGCTGGACACGTTTGGGATCAAGCACCATACCCTAATTTATTAATCCCCAATGCAAACTTATCATATACGATCCAACCTGAAAGCTACGCACTAATGAACCCAATGGAGTTTATTAATGACAGTTATGCGTCATGGGATTTGACATATTACGCTAATGGTGCCATACTTAATTATATTCCGTTGATTAAAAAACTGAAGTTAAGAGAGATATTTACATTTAGAGGCTTATATGGACATTTAAGTGAGAAAAACAACCCTCTGTATAATAATAATTTGTTCCGGTTTCCCGCAATTGCACATACATGTAATATGAGTTCAAAACCTTATATAGAAATGGGTATAGGTATTGAGAATATCTTAAAAATTTTGCGTATTGATTATGTATGGCGTTTAACTTATAAAAACACTCATAACATAGATAAGCATGGTATTAGGATTGCATTGCATTTTAAATTCTAAGATTTTTAGAGCATTTTTTGTTTGTTTTAAAAATCTATTATATTAACTTTGTATCGTTTGTAATTTAGGACTTAATATCAATATTGTTTTATTATGATGAAAAGATTTTTGACAGCAATGTTGGGTTCCTTAGCAGGGATTTGGCTGTCTGTAATATTATTCACAACCTTAATATTATTATTCATTATTGTCATTGCTATAGCCGGAGGCACATCAAATACGACAGCTAAAATTACCGATAATACAGTTTTATATCTTGACTTGGTTGGGACAATAGAAGAAAGAGCCCCGGAAATTGATTTAATCAGTGAAATTTATGGAAACTCAGCTAAAGTAATTCCATTAAACGACATACTACGTTCACTGAAAAATGCACAAAAAGACGACAGAATTAAAGGATTATATATTAATTGTGATGGTGCTACATCCGGGATTGCAACAAGTGAAGAAATACATAATGCTATAATTGAATTTCAAAAATCAGGGAAATGGGTTTATGCATATGCTGATTCTTATACTCAGAACAATTATTATATTGTTTCATCAGCTAATTTCATCGACCTCAATCCCATGGGCTCTGTTGACATAAAAGGATTATCTGCAACAACAATGTTCTTTAAGAATCTACTTGATAAAATTGGGATAGAGATGCAAGTTGTAAAAGTTGGTACATATAAAAGTGCTGTTGAGCCTTTCATCCTTACTGAGATGAGTGAAGCGAGCCGACTTCAACAAGAGCATTATCTAAAAAATATTTGGGCAACTATTAGCAATGGAATTGCATCAGCTCGGAACGTAACGATTGAAGATGTTAATTATTGGGCAGATAGTATAATAATAACCAAATCGGCAAAATACTATATAGAAAACAATATTGTAGACAGACTATCGTATCGCCATGAGACAGAAGAATCATTAGCTGAGTTATGTGGTGTTGACAAATATGATGATATAAATTTAGTTACGCCAACGGAATATTGTAAGCTGGAAAACACTTTAAATCCTGAAGGCAGTAGTAATAAAATAGCAATTTTATATGCAGTCGGAGATATCGTAGATCAAGGGAATGATGGTATCGTTGGACGTAAAATGGCTCCACAAATTCTTGAATTGGCAGAAGACAACGACATAAAGGCTCTTGTCCTACGAGTGAATTCAGGAGGAGGTAGTGCTTTCGCCTCTGAACAGATATGGGAAGCATTAGAACAATTTAAAGCCAATGGAAAGACATTTTATGTTTCAATGGGACACCTTGCAGCATCAGGTGGATATTATATCTCGTGCGGAGCTAATCGCATATATGCCGATGAGACTACACTTACTGGCTCAATAGGGATATTTGGGCTTATACCATGTGTTAAAAATTTATTAGATGAAAACTTAGGTATTACACAAGGTTTGGTATCGACAAATGTAAATAGCGATTTTATTTCATTGTCAGAACCTATGACTCCATCTCAGCGCAATAGCATGCAACAAATGATTAATAATGGATATGAGACTTTTGTTAGCCGATGCGCTGAAGGTCGCGGAATGAGTATTGACGCAATTAAAGCTATTGCCGAAGGTAGAGTTTGGGATGGACAATCAGCATTGGAACTTGGACTCGTTGATAAAATTGGAGGCATTGATATTGCTATTTCAGAATTAGCATCTGATCTTGGATTTGAAGACTATGCAATTGTTGAATATCCATCAGGAGCTAATGATTTTATCAATAAATTAATGAATATTGAAAATGTCTCTGAGCACATTATTTCCAATAATATTGGCGTTTCATATGAATACTATAACATGATTAACAAAATGTCGAGATTGGAAAAGATGCAATGTCGTATGGAAAAAATCATAATTGAATAAATTAGATTCTAACTGAGATGGCAAGAAATAAATTTCTCACAACTATGCTATTATGGCCTCTATCCAAAATCTATGGGGCTATAATGGGTGTGAGAAATTGGTTATTTGACATTGGAGTTCTTAAACAACATGAATTTGACATCCCTATTATATCCGTTGGGAATATTGCAGTTGGTGGTACGGGGAAGACACCTCATACGGAATATATTGTAGATTTACTTAAAGAACGCTTTTGTATAGGAATCCTTAGCAGAGGCTATAAACGCAAGACACATGGATTCTTTTTAGCAGATAAGTGCTCATCTTCAGAACAAATAGGGGACGAACCTTTTCAAATGTTCCAAAAATACAAAGAGTGTAAATCAGTTACACTCGCAGTGTGTGAAAACCGTTGTGAAGGAATAAAAAAAATGAAGGAATTAAATCCTTCAATTAATTTAATAATATTAGACGACGCCTTTCAGCATCGTTATGTTAAGCCTAAAATCTCAATTGTTCTTACAGAATATAACCGACCAGTATTTAGTGACAAAATTATGCCGTTAGGTCGTCTTAGAGAGAATATACATTCGTTGAACAGGGCTGATATTGTTATAGTAACAAAATGTCCGAATGAAATGAAACCTATGGATTACAGAGTTTTTAAAAATAATTTAAATTTGTATCCATATCAGAGTTTATTCTTTTCCCAATACAATTATGGGAATTTAATATCATTGTTTCCGGATAAAGCTACATACATTCCCAATTTAGAATGGCTTACAAAAGGCGACACGTTATTAGTCGTTACAGGGATAGCTAATCCGCGTCCACTTATCAAACAGCTAAAAAGATATAAACCTCTTGTAAAAGTAAAACAATTTGAAGACCACCACCATTACACAATAGATGATTTCAATACGATTAAAGAAAAATATAATGCTCTTACAGGAGAAAAAAAATATATTATAACAACAGAAAAAGACTCAGTAAGATTGATAGGGAACTCATCTTTTCCTGAAGAATTAAAGCAATACATTTTCTACATACCAATAAAAGTCCAATTTATATCTGTCGACACAAAGCAATTTGATATAGAACTAAATAGGCTGATATATTCAAAGAAACTATTCTAAAACATAATTATTATGATTGAAAAAATAAACCAAACAGCAGAATACATTAAGGCAAAAATTACAGAAATACCCCAAATCGCAATAATTTTAGGGACCGGGCTTGGTGCACTTGTTGATCATATTGAAGATAAACAATATATTCCATATACAGATATACCTAATTTCCCGATATCTACAGTTGAAGGTCATAGTGGGAATTTAATATTTGGTCAATTAGGATCTAAACGCGTAATGGCGATGCAAGGGAGATTCCATTATTACGAAGGTTATGACATGAAACAAGTAACATTCCCTATTAGAGTTATGAAAGCTCTCGGTATTCAGACATTATTCGTTTCGAATGCTGCAGGTGGAATGAATCCATCTTTTAAAATTGGTGATATTATGTTGATAACTGATCACATCAATTTATTTCCTGAACATCCTTTAAGAGGTAAAAATTATAATGAATTAGGAGACCGATTTCCTGATATGAGTGAGGCGTATTCACATAAATTAATCAAGACTGCATTAGAAATCGCCAATGAAAAAGGGATTCGAGTTGTTCAAGGAGTATACGTAGGGACTCAAGGACCGACATTTGAAACTCCGGCAGAATATAGGTATTTTCATCGTATTGGAGGCGATGCAGTTGGAATGTCAACTGTTCCTGAGGTTATTGTCGCACGACATAGTGGAATGAATGTTTTTGCTGTTTCTGTAATAACTGACTTAGGTGTAGAAGGAATTATTGAACAAGTATCTCATGAGGAAGTACAAAAAGCAGCGCAACAAGCACAACCCCGCATGATGGAAATAATGAGAGAACTTGTAAATCGTTTTAACGTATAGTCCAATAATGGAGAATAAATTAACTGAAATTTCCGAATTTGGAGAATTTGGATTAATTGATCGATTAACCCACAAATTGAAAGCTCAAAACTCTTCTACAATAAAAGGAGTCGGGGATGATTGTGCAGTAATGCATTTCGAGGATTCTGAAGTTCTTGTTAGCACAGACTTATTAGTTGAAGGTATTCATTTTGATTTAACATATGTCCCATTAAAACATTTAGGGTATAAATCAGCTGTAGTTAATTTTTCTGATTTATATGCTATGAATGCCTCTCCTCGTCAAATTACAGTATCTCTTGCTATTTCGAAAAGATTTGCAGTTGAACATATTGAAGAGCTATATAGCGGAATTAAATTAGCGTGCCAAATTTATGGTGTAGATCTCGTTGGAGGAGATACAACAACATCTCGTTCGGGATTAGTTATTAGTATAACATGTATAGGTGATGCTCCTAAAGATCGGATTGTATATCGTTCTGGGGCACAAATTAATGATTTAATCTGTGTTAGTGGAGATCTTGGAGCAGCATACATGGGGTTACAATTGCTCGAACGAGAAAAAATAGCATCAAATGGGCAAACCGAATTTCAGCCTCAATTTCAAGGAAAAGAGTACTTAATTGAACGTCAACTAAAACCAGAAGCACGTAAAGATATAATAAAAATACTTGAGGAAAATAATATCATTCCAACCTCAATGATTGATATATCAGATGGATTATCCTCTGAACTATTACATATATGTAAGCAAAGTAACGTTGGCTGTCGAATATATGAAGAAAGAATACCAATTGACTACCAAACAGCAGTAATGGCGGAAGAAATAGGGATGAATTTAGTTACTGCCGCTTTAAATGGTGGAGAAGACTATGAGCTCCTATTTACTGTACCTATTCATTTTCACGATATTATAGATAAAATTGAAGGTCTAAAAATTATTGGACATATTACCCAAAAAGAATATGGATGTTTGATGGAGACAAGAGATGGTAACGAAATAAATATAAAGGCTCAGGGATGGAACCCTTTAAGTTGAATATAAAGATATTACCCACATTTTAATCGTGTGGGTATTCTTATATCAAGATTAATTAGTAATTTTGTAGAAAATTTTAATAGCACATTTAGAATCATGATAAATCGCATTTTAATTAGAATTAAAGTCGTACAGATGCTATATTCTTATCTGTTGACACGCAAAGAGTTTAAAATAGAATCAGCACCAGAAACGGCTTCACGAGACAAACAATATGCCTATCTACTTTATCTTGATTTATTTATTTTGTTATTAAAACTATCCGGATATAAAACGGATAAAGGTACATCACAAAAATTTGATACTACTAATTTATTGTCATCAATGAGGATTGCAAAATCACTCATAACTTATGACGAAATTCGTAGCTATATAGTACAGAGTGATAATCATTGGGAAGCACCAATTATATCAAGATTATACTCTTTAATCATAAATTCAGTTGCATATAAAGATTTAAAAAAGAATAAATCACCAGAAATACAGGATGAGGTTTTATTTTGGAAAAGCATTGTTAATACAATTTTCTTACGCGAACCGTTATTCATTGAATCGTTAAGAAAAAACAACCGATTTACAAATGCAGGATTTGAACAAGGAATCGCTATGTTCATTTGCACAATATCAGATTATAGCGATAGTAAATCGTTATTAGTAAATGCAAAAAAAGATCTTACAACTTCATTGAATAAAGGATATGAGTTATACCATAGTTTATTGTGCATAATGGTGGAAATTACACGCATGCAAGAAACAAAAATTGACGTGGCCAAAAATAAATACCTACCTACATATGATGATTTAAACCCTAATATGAAATTTGTTGAGAATAAATTTATTACAGCAATAAAAAATAGCCCAAACATGCAAGCTTATTTATCAACAAATCCGATAACATGGGATGATGATACACTTCTGATTAAATCATTACTTGATAAGATTACCGGTTCTGATATATATCAAGAATATATGTCAACAACTGAATCCAATTTTGCAGAGGATTGTAACTTTTGGAAAGCAATATTTAAAACGATAATTTTACCATCAGAGGAACTGAGTGAAGCATTAGAATCTAAATCCGTTTATTGGAACGATGATTTGGATATAATGGGGACTTTTGTTTTAAAAACGATAAAACAATTTGCTAATACCGGAGAAAACACATTATTGCTACCCCAATATAAAGATGAAGAAGACAAGCAGTTTGGTGATTTATTGTTTTCTAATGCAATAACAAATGCTGACATATATCGTCAATATATAGATAAATTTGTAAATGGAGGGCAATGGGATTCTGAACGATTAGCATTCATGGATATTGTTATTATGATTGCCGCAATAACTGAACTTACACATTGTCCATCTATTCCAATACCCGTAACACTAAATGAATACATAGAAATCGCCAATTGCTATAGTACACCCAAAAGTGGTCAATTTATAAATGGGATACTTTACTCCGTTATAAATCAACTCAAAAGCGAGGGTAAACTCAACAAAATTTAAATATAAATGTTATCTTTGTAGAAAGTTTAATTAATAAATAAATGAAATAATGATTACAAATTTTTTATTACTACAAGAACCAGCAAATAGTGGAATGTTGAATATTTTAATGATTGTAGCATTAATTGCGGTTTTTTATTTCTTCATGATACGCCCTCAACAAAAAAGGCAAAAAGAAATTAGAAAATTTCGTGAGAGTTTAACTGTTGGTGACCGAGTTATTACAGCAGGTGGTATACATGGTAAAATACGTGGGATAAAAGACAATGCTTTTATTGTTGAGATTGCTGACAATGTGAAAATTACAATAGACAAAGGTTCTGTTTATCCTTCTGCTGCAGATGCACAGGCTCAAGGAGAAGAAAATAAATAAATATTAGATTTGATTTATAGATAGTCCATGTATAATATTTACGCATGGACTATTTTTGTAAAACTATGAAGCAAAGCAAGCGACATATATATAGCATAATAAAACGTTTGTCAAATAAGCCTAAGCCATCAAAAGGGGGTGACTTATTCCTATTCTTATTTTTTTTATGTATCGCAACTGTATTTTGGCTTATATCAAGTTTGAATAATGAGTTTAATGAACAACATATCGATGTACCCATTGAAATTGTAGAGATACCTGATAGTATAACAATATTAGAGAATGTACCATCTAATATTAATGTAACTATTGCAGGAAAAGGCTTCTCAATAATCAGCTATTTGCTTGGGCATATTCCTCATCTAAAAATTAAATTTTCAGATTTTATCCATAAAAACACTCCTTACGAATCATTTTTATTACATAAAAATGATATAGAGAAACTTCTTTACAATTATTTTGGAGGAGGAATCAAAATTCTATCGATTAATCCAGATACCGTAAAATTTAATTTTGCGTCAACTCCTGGAGAAAAATGTATATTAAAAATTAATACTGATATTAAACCTCATTTTCAATATACGATAAGTGGTGATATTATTTCTGATATAGACTCTGTTAGTATATACAAAATTAATAGTGGAGATACTGTTATATCAACTATTAATACAGAATTGATTAAATTATCAGAACTGAAAGACACGACTATTATAACAGCTCAAATTAAACCAATACCTGGATTTAAAATTATACCCAATAAAGTCAAATTGCTCATACCTGTAGAACCATTAATATCAAAAAAACAAGTAATCTCAATAATCCCCATTAATGTACCACATAATCTTGACTTGATACTCTTTCCATCATCAGTAGAAATATCATATTTGCTTCCAATGAGTAAATATAATACAACTAACAATATATTAATTACTGCTGATTATGAATATACCAAAACAAACTGTAGTAATAAAATTCCATTAAACATATCTAATATCCCATATAATTTTAAGAATATAGAGCTAATTTCAGATAGTGTTGAATATATAATCGAACAAAAATAATGGCAGAAGTAATTGCAATCAATGGTGGAATTGGCTCCGGGAAAAGCCTAATAAGTAACATATTGCGTAATATGGGCTACAATGTCTACGATTGTGATTCTAACGCAAAAGAAATCATGGATAATAGTAAAGTTATAAAAGACTACATCAAAACAAACATATATTCAGACGCAATATACAATAATCAGATTGATCGTTTGGCTTTATCTCGTGTAGTATTTAATAACAATACTTTACTCTATAAACTCAACTCAATTGTTCACTCTGAAGTTAGAAATGATATTTTGATTTGGATCAATAAATACAAAACAGCAACTAAATTATTTATCGAAACCGCTATTTTATATCAAAGTGGGATTGATAAACTTGTTGATAAAGTTTGGGAGATACATGCACCCGAAGAAACTCGCATAAAACGAGTAATTAAGAGAAATAATATCTCTCGGGGTGAAATCATCTCGCGTATTAATGCTCAAAAACAAACATTAAATCAAGGGGCACATCAAAACACTCATCAAATAATTAATGATGACATACACGCAATACTTCCTCAAATAATAGAATTACTATAATATTGACTGACCATCATTTTTCCAAAGTGGATTCTGCGCTCTATATTGAGAGAGGCTATCGTAATCTAATTCTGCATATACAAACGTATTATTTGACTGCATATTAAATTCTCCCAAATAATTGACCATAATTGAATCTTTATACTGATACATGCCAAAATCATCATGTCCTGTTCTATTGGCACCTATTACATATGCCTGATTTTCAATAGCTCTCGCAATTAGCATATGTCGCCATTGTATAGATTTCGCTTTAGATGTATTAGCAACTACAACCAATGCGTCGTAGCTATTCCCACACCAAACAGGATAATATAAATCTTCCCCTATAATTAATTTAATATTCCAACCTCTATATCTTATAATGTGGGGAACTGTTAAACCTGGTTCAAATAAGTCGCATTCACCATTTATTAAAGATAAATATTTCTTATCATAAAAAGTTTCTTCGCCAGAAGGTTCAATAAAGAAAGCTCTATTATAATATTTACTCATACAAGAAGCTATATAACTTCCACATATTGCAAAATTATATTTCTTAGCCCAAGTTTTAATAATCTCAATCGTTTTAGACGTATTGGTTTCAGACAGGTTTGATACCATTTCTATATTCGATAACAATCCAGTCGTGAACAGTTCAGGCAAGACGACGATATCAACATTATTATCTACTTTTGATAACAAATGTTCAATTGACAATAAGTTCTCTATTTTATCTCCCCAAACGATATCGTGTGGAATTATTAATACTTTCAGTTTATTATATGGCATAAAAACACATTAAATATATCACCGCATAGATTATCCTACACGGTGATACTTATAGATTTATATTATTTATTCTTTTGAGCTTCTTTCTGCTCTTTTGAAAGAGAATCATTCATTGATTTAACAATAGCATTAATTCCATCATTAAAATCCAAGTGAAGTTTTTTATATGCATCAGCAAAATATTTACTTTTCGCTTTTTGATATGCTTTTTTATTCTCAAAATCAGCAACAACTTTATCATAAGCAAAACTTACACGCTTCAGTGTTGTAGTTTGTAAAGATGCAACTTCATAGACGTTATTATTCATCTTTTCAGCATCAACACCAGCGATAAAATTGCGAGCCATAATACATTCACATGCAATATCTCCACAAATGAATTTTATTTGTTTTTTTAAATCACGTTTATTGGCCATAGTTTTATAATTTAAAGTTAAACATTCATTAAATATTTCTTAAATGCAGGAAATGCCGAAGACATTTTCACAGTTGATTTGGTGCCTTTCATAAATTCAGCTAATTTATTCGGAATTTTAACCTCTTTTTGAATAATTCCTTCTACTGTATCTTTAAATTTAGCGGGATGTGCAGTTTCTAAAAATATACCGATCTCATTATCTTTTAAGTTTTCTAATAAACTACGATATCCCACTGCTCCATGAGGGTCTAATAAATATCCAGTTTTATCATATGTTGCTTTTAGCGTTTCAGCAATCTCTTCATCAGTATATGTACATCCAGAAATTTCAGTCGCAATTGCATCATGAGATTGCTCATATAAATCCAAAATTCTGGCAAAATTTGAAGGGGCACCAACATCCATTGCATTTGCAATTGTTGCTATAGATGGGCGAGGGGTGTATTTACCTGTTAGTAGATATTGGAAGAATATATCATTTCTATTATTAGCCGCAATAAAACGTTTAATTGGTAATCCCATGCGTTTACCAATTAATCCGGCTGTTATATTTCCAAAATTACCACTTGGAACAGAAATCACAATATTATCTAATGACTTCCCCATATGGGCTAATTGTGCATAAGCATAAAAATAATAGAACATCTGTGGCAAAAAGCGCGCAACGTTAATTGAATTTGCCGATGTCAATTGCATCTTCTCATTCAAATCTTTGTCAATAAATGCATTTTTCACCAATGCTTGGCAATCATCAAATGTACCATTAACTTCAAGAGCAGTAATATTAGCTCCTAATGTAGTAAATTGCGCCTCTTGTATTTTACTAACCTTCCCTTTTGGATATAGTACAAAGACTCTTACCCCTGGTACGTTCAAGAACCCATTGGCAACAGCACTTCCTGTGTCTCCCGAGGTTGCGACAAGAACATTTACATCACTTTTCCCTTTCTCTTTATTAAAATAGCCTAATAATCTTGCCATGAAACGAGCTCCAACATCCTTAAATGCTAACGTCGGTCCATGAAATAATTCTAAACTATATCTATTCTCTGCAACATGAACAAGAGGGATGTCGAAATTTAATGTTTCATTAACAATTTGCTTTAGTATCTCTGATTCAACATCTTGTCCAAATAGGGTATTAGCAACGACATAAGCAATGTCTTGTAACGACATTTCAGCAATATTATTAAAAAATGCTTTAGGTATAGTTGGGATTACTTCAGGCATAAACAACCCTTTGTCCGATGCAAGACCATGTATAACAGCTTCTTGCAAACTAACTTTTGGCGAATTACCATTAGTACTATAATACTGCATAATATATTATTTAAATAGTTCTTTAATAAATTCATCTTTTGACAACAAACCATACGCTCCTAATTCTGCTGATTTTTCATCATATATAGTCACATTATCAGGTGAAACTCCCGGTTTATATATGATAAATGGTACCGGATTTGCAGTGTGAGTGCGCAATCGGCAAGGAGTAGGGTGGTCTGGCAATACCGCAAGTGCAACATCTTCATTCATCTCTGTAATTGCTTTTAATAGAGGATTTAGAACGCGATTATCCAAATACTCAATCGTGCGTATTTTTAATTTATAATTACCCTCATGACCGGCTTCATCGCTTGCTTCTATATGAAGGAATATAAAATCATTCTCATTTAATGCATCAATAACCGCATTTGCCTTTCCTTCATAATTTGTATCATGTAATCCGGTCGCACCTTCTACAATTATAGGTTTTAAACCAGCATAAACGCCAATCCCTCTTATTAAATCTACTGCAGATATAACAACGCCACTCTTTAATCCATACAATTCTTGCATTGTTTGCATAGATGGTTTATATCCGGGAGACCATGGCCAAATGCTATTTGCTGGGTCTTTTCCCTCTTTTAGACGCTTAATGTTAATAGGGTGTTCCGATAATATTTCTTGTGATCTTAATATTAAAGAATTAACTAAATCAGATGTTTGCTGAGCTTCATCAGATTTTGCAGTTACCATTACGTCCATAAATTTTGTACCAGGGACATCGTGTGGTGGCGTGCAACGAATATTTTTATTCGCGTTCCTGATTTTTAATAAATGGCGATATGAAACACCCGGGAAAAACGAAATGAATTCATTTCCTAATTCTTTTTGCAAATATTGGATTAGCTCAGTTGATTCCTCAGTTGAAATATGACCAGCTGAATGGTTCTTAATTTTACCATCTTCTATACATATTAAATTACATCGCATAGCCATTTCATCTCTTTCGATAGGAATTCCCATACTTGCCGCTTCTAATGAACCTCTGCCTTCAAATACTTTGGCAACGTCATAACCTAATACTGACAGATTTGCTATTTCACTTCCGGGATGAAAGCCTTTAGGCACAGTTGAGAGCATACCAACCCTACCTTTCTTAGCCAATAAATCTAAAGTCGGAGTATTGGCAACTTGTAAGGGTGTTTTGTCCCCTAACTCTTCTATTGGCTCATCAGCCATTCCATCTCCAAGAACAATAATATATTTCATTGTTATCTAATATTAGCAATGCTTATTATATCAGCAAAAACTCCGGCTGCAGTGACTTCAGCTCCAGCTCCATATCCTTTAATAACCATTGGATACTCTTTATAGCGTTCTGTTGTCAATAAAATCACATTATTACTTCCCTCAAGAGCGTAGAATGGATGAGTTGAGTCAACTTTTTGCAGACCAACTTCTACATTTCCATCTTCTAATTTTGCGACAAAACGGAAATGTTCATTATTTGATACTGCTTCTACACGTTTTTGTTCAAATTCATCATCCAGCTCTGCTATATTCACAAAAAAATCATCTACTGTACCATTAAAATATTTTTCTGGGACAAACAAATTGCGTTTCACATCCTCTTGTTCCACTTTATAACCGGCTTCTCGCGCCAAAATAACTAATTTGCGAACGACATCCTTGCCACTTAAATCAACACGAGGGTCAGGTTCACTATAACCGGCGTCTCGCGCCATCATAATAGCTTTACTTAATGGAGTTTTCTTACTCAATACATTAAAAATATAATTGAGCGTTCCGGAAACTACTGCTTCTATTTTTAATATTTTATCACCCGAATTTATAAGATTATTTATTGTATTGATAATTGGTAAACCTGCACCGACATTTGTTTCAAACAAGAACTTAACATCTTTTTTTCGTGCGATATTTTTTAATTTTGCATAATTTGAATATTCAGATGATGCTGCAATTTTATTAGCAGCTACAACATTTATATTATGGGATAACAAATCATCATATAATGCAGCAATATCAGGACTCGCAGTACAATCAACAAACACCGAATTAAAGATATTCATGTTTATTATCTCTTCTTTTATTCGTTGTGGAGTGGCTGGAATTTCAGCATCCTCCAATAGCTGTTTATAATTATCAATATCGATACCTTCTCTATTGAATATACATTTCCGAGAATTTGATATACCAACTACTTTTAATGCTAATGCTTTGTTCTTAAGTAAATTTTCTTGTTGTTGTCCAATTTGTTGCAATAAATGACGACCAACAGTACCAACTCCAACGATAAACAAGTTTAGAATTTGTGTTTCTGAAAGGAAGAATGAGTCATGAATAACATTTAATGCTTTCCTTAGATTTTTTAAATCGATAACAAAGGAAATATTTGTCTCTGATGCCCCTTGTGAACATGCAATAATACTTATACCATTACGACCTAATGTATTAAACAACTTTCCGGCAATACCTGTAGTATGTTTCATGTTTTCACCAACAATAGCTACAGTAGCCAAATTCCGTTCCGGCGTAATATCACTTAATTCACCACTTTGTAACTCAGCCGAGAATTCTTCTTTCAGTACTTGCACGGCGAGATCAGCATCAGCATTTTTTACTGCAAATGAAGTATTATTTTCACTTGATGCTTGTGAAACAAGGAATACACTTACTCCATTTTTAGCCAAAGCATTAAAGATGCGAGCATTAATGCCGACAATTCCTACCATACCAAGACCTGATACAGTAATCAAGCAGGTATCATTAATTGATGAGATTCCTTTAATTGCTTTACCTTCTACACTTGGTCGTTGTTCAGAAATTAATGTTCCGGGAGCGGTGTGGTTAAATGTATTCTTTATCTTAATAGGAATATTTTTATGATACACCGGGTAAATGGTAGGTGGATATATAACTTTTGCACCAAAATTACACAACTCCATTGCCTCAATAAATGATAAATGCTCAATAACATACGTGTTATTAATCACGCGAGGATCTGCTGTCATAAACCCATCAACGTCAGTCCAAATTTCAAGCACTGAAGCATCAAGTGTTGCTGCAATTATGGCAGCTGTGTAATCACTCCCTCCTCTACCCAAATTAGTTATATCATTATTTCCATTCGACGCAATAAATCCTGGAACAATTGCAACCGAGAAATCACTATTATCAAATGTTGAATGAATTAATGCTTGTGTTAATTCATTGTTTAGTATATGTTTACCAAATTGTTTTTCTGTCTTAATAAATTTACGAGAATCAAAATGTTTTGCATTAGATATTATATGACTTATTATCACTGACGATAAACGTTCTCCGTAGCTAACAATAATATCAAGCGTTCTTTCGGATAAATCTCCTATTAGATTTACCCCACGATATATATTTCCTAATTCTTCAAGCAGCGGATTTACAATAGATTTAACATCAAATTGTTTATCGGCAGGGACCAATCCATCAATTACAATATTATGGCGTTCAACAATGTGTGCATACGATTCTAAGTATGTAATATCCCCTTTAGATGCGAGTTGCGCTGTGTTTATTAATTTATCGGTAATACCGCCAAGCGCAGAAACAACAACAATTACTTGTTCTGTACAAGACTCTACTATTTTTTTTACATGGCTAAGACTTTCTACTGTACCGACAGATGTCCCACCAAATTTTAACACTTTCATCGGCTTATATTTTGCAAAATATTATTTACTAAATGTATTTTACAAAGGTAACACAAAACAGTGGAGCATCATAAAATTTTAATAAGTTTTTAATCGTATCTTATTAAGAAAACTAAACAGGCGTGACAGATATTATCCATCACGCCCTAATAATTTATCATTTACCACTTTCAGAATTCGCTTGTAAAATGGAATTTAATTTTCGGGAAATCACTTTGTGCCATCTGCAACACGTAGTTTGAATCAGCAAGAAAAACATCGCGACCTTCGCGATCTATTGCCATAAATTGATGCTTGCGTTTTTTAAATGCAACGAGAGCATCATCGTCATCACTCTCGATCCAGCATGCTTTATACAATGAAATTGGTTCCCATCGACATTGAGCCCCATATTCATTTAACAAACGATATTGAATAACCTCAAATTGAAGTTGCCCGACAGTTCCAATTATTTTTCGTCCGTTAAACTGATTGATAAATAATTGCGCCACACCTTCATCCATCAATTGCTGAATTCCTTTTTCCAATTGTTTTGATTTCATTGGATCGGTATTTTCAATGTACTTAAACATTTCAGGCGAGAAACTTGGTAACCCTTTGAAATGTAATTGTTCCCCAGCAGTTAACGTATCTCCAATCTTAAAATTGCCGGTATCAGGAATCCCAACAATATCTCCTGGATAAGCTTCATCTACAATATCCTTTTTCTGTGCCATAAATGCTGTAGGTGCCGCAAATTTCATCATCTTACCCGATCTAATGTGCTTATAATTAGCATTTCTCTCAAATTTACCAGAGCATATTTTCACAAATGCGATACAGCTGCGATGATTTGGGTCCATATTGGCATGGATTTTAAATACAAAACCTGAAAATGTATTTTCCTCGGGTTTTATCTCTCGTTCTTCAGCCATAATTGGACGAGGTGATGGTGCTATTTGAACAAAGCAATCCAAAAGTTCCTTTACTCCAAATGTATTTAACGCTGAGCCAAAAAAGACTGGCGCGATTTTTCCACCAAGATAATCATTAACATCAAACTCAGGATATACACCATCTATAAGTTCTAAATCATCCCTTAATTTTGCTGCATCTTTTTCTCCAACGTTTTCATTTATGCGAGCATCATTAATATCGGCAATCTCAACTCGTTCAGAAACTCGTTGCTTATTGGGCGTAAATAAATCTAATGATTGTTCATATATATTGTAAACTCCTTTAAATTTTGCGCCAATGTTAATAGGCCAACTTAGTGGTCGCACACCAATTTTTAGCTCAGCCTCTAACTCATCAAGAATCTCAAAAGGATCACGCCCCTCACGATCTAATTTATTAACAAATATAATTACAGGCGTATTCCTCATGCGACATACCTCCATTAATTTTCGAGTCTGTTGCTCAACCCCTTTAGCGACGTCAACAACAATAATAACACTATCAACAGCGGTGAGTGTACGATATGTATCTTCTGCAAAATCCTGATGACCCGGAGTGTCGAGAATATTTATCTTGTAATCCCCATAATTAAATCCCATAACAGATGTCGCAACAGAAATACCACGTTGTTTTTCTATCTCCATCCAGTCAGAAGTCGCAGTTTTCTTTATTTTATTTGATTTTACTGCCCCGGCAATGTGAATTGCACCACCAAACAACAATAATTTTTCTGTCAAAGTTGTTTTTCCGGCATCCGGATGACTAATAATTGCAAATGTGCGACGACGGCTTATTTCTTCTGCTAAATTTGCCACTTTTATTTTATTCTATTCAGTTATTTCCAATCTATTTATACACTCTTGTAAACTTTCTTCCCAATAGGGGATTTCAAGCCCATAAGTAGCTTTAATCTTTGATTTATTTAAAATGCTATATGCAGGTCTTGTAGCAGCAGTAGGGTAGTCCTCTGTTGGGATAGGCAACACTTCGCATGTCTTTATTCCAGCGATACGATGTATCGACTTTGTAAAATCATACCACGAACAAGCCCCCTCATTACTAAAATGATATATACCTTCAACCCACTGATGTGACATCAAAATTACATATATCGCTTTTGCTAAATCTTTTGCATAGGTGGGCGTTCCCACTTGATCACACACTACTTTCAATTGACTTCTTTCTTTCCCTAATCTAATCATTGTTTTTACAAAATTATTGCCATATGGAGAATAAAGCCAACTTGTGCGTATTATTATACTCTCAGGTGCAAGTGCAATAAGTGCCGTCTCTCCGGTACGCTTAGTTGTTCCATATTGAGACATTGGATTTACTTTGTCTGATTCTTTATAAGGGCGATGCGCTGTACCATCAAACACATAATCAGTAGAAATATGAATAATTTTTGCTCCAACGGCATCAGCCGCGTTTGCAAGATTTTTTACGGCATCAATATTTACTGCTGCACATAAAGCCTTATCTTCTTCAGCTCTATCGACAGCGGTATAAGCAGCACAATTCACGATGTGTGTAATCTCATTTTTTAAGACAAACAACTCTACAGCCTGAGCATCGAGCAAATCTAACTCTTGAATATCTGTATATAGTGTTATTCCTGGGCACTCTTTTTCAAGAACATTTTTCATCTCGTTGCCAAGTTGCCCATTTGCACCTGTTACAAGTATTTTCATATTAGTTATATTATTTATTATGCAAAGATAAGAATTAAAGCACAATGCTCAATCAAGAATAGCAACATTTTTGTCCTAATTTTGAATAAGGTGCTAGATTGGCACTACCTACAATCACAACTATCTGCGTGCAGAGTACAACCAGGCTGTGGCCGCTTCTCAAATGGCCGTACGCTGGCATGAGTTTGAGCAGGACGGGGACCGTTATTATCTGCAATATCGCACCGCCGGGGACTCACATGTAAGAGAGGAACACGCAATACTGCACAACACAACGTTGCCAATCTCCGACCCATTTTGGGACTCCTTTCTGCCGCCGAATGGATGGTATTGTCGCTGTTTGGCGGTACAAGTCCGCAAGGATAAATACCCCATGTCTGATTCTGAACTCGCGATGAAGCGCGGGCAGAACTGCACCGATGGTGCCAAGCGTCAAATATTCCGATTCAACCCCGGCAAGTCCATGCGCCTATTCCCGGAACGACACCCTTACTATAAAACCCATTCAGAGGGGAAAAGTGCTGTAAAAGGCACTTTGACGGAGATGTATAATAATGGCATTGGGGGAAATGTTCCGCCTGGGTTAAACAACCTTGAACAAAAAGCCTGGATTGAGAATGAACATGCGTTATCCGATGTACTAATAGAGCAAGGAAAGCCGATGACTCATGAGACGGCAAATGAATATCATGCAAATCCAAACTACCAGAAAGGTATTCGCAATGGGTATTCTCAAAATTGTCAATCTTGTGTTGTTGCATACGAACTACGCCGTCGCGGCTACGATGTGGAGGCATTTATGCGTATAGTGGGGGATGCTGATAATATCCCCGAGAAATTAGCTTATCATACCGAATTAGCGTGGCGGGTACCCGGTACAAATGAAACCCCTAAAAAAATGATTGCGGGTGGCATTAAGGGACGTGATATTGATAAACGAGGGCGTGTAATCACCAAGATAAAATCATTATCTGAGTTAAATGCCGAATTAAATGAATTAACTAAAGAACCGGGACGCTATCACATAAATTGGACTTGGAAAAACGAAAATACAGGTCACATCGTAGTTTGTGAGAAATTCGCTAATGGTGGTATTCGCATTTATGATCCTCAATCTGGAGAAATTTATAATTGGAAAGAAGTAGGACAAAAAATAAAATTGTCATCAGGGGTAGGAATACTCCGAGTAGATAATTTACTTATAAATATGGATATTATTAATGGTATTGTGAAAAATAAACTATGATGCTAAAATCTCATTTATTTCTTCAAATGTAGCCATTCTTGCATTTGTATCAGTTGCGACGAGAATATAGTCAGGATACCCTCCATAACTGACACCTTTGGGCTCAGTCTCACTAACAAAATATACAGCAAAACCATTCCATATTTTACGATATGATATATAGTTAAGCCCTTGCGATTGCGCAAATTCTTTCGCTTTCTTGAATAATATGCCTAATTGCTTTGCATCCATATTACGCAAATATAATCACTATTTTTCAAATAACAATAAAATGAGTGATAAAATCTTATAAAACACAAGAAGCGGCCCCTCAAGAGGTCGCTTCTTCGTTTCTTATTAGTCTATTTGGCTTATTAAAATTGACGATACGCTACGCATTGGTATGTGTCGATGCTTTCTACTATATCCTCATGGTTGTGGTTGGTGGCGGTCTGTATCAAGTCAAAACGACTGAATTTCTCGCCATCAATACAACCGACAACTCCATGTATCGCCTCCGACAAATCCAACAATTCCACGCTGCTGTCGGCATCGCAATCTGTCAGCAGCGACTCACCACTCTGCGTGTCGAGACAATCTGTCAGCCCGGACTCCGGGCACCAGTCGGTTACGATGTGCAACTTCACCAATGGCTCCGCCCGGTATGACACCCCGCGCTGATGCGGCTCCCAGTTTATGGGGCAAAACTCAATAAACACTGCCGGGCGGTCCCATATCGCCTCTTGCTCCAGGAACTCCACATTGTGGTTCCATAGGTCAACATGCTTTATCCCCAATCCATGCTCAGGATTGAGTAACATAGTTCTCAATCGTTGGTAAATAATTTGTCTTCTGTGTCAAGTTTATAATAATGAGCTAAAACAGCGATAAAATGTGAGATTTGTTTCAAAGCATTCTGTGTATCAGTTGAGAGTTCTTTCTTTTGTAGTTTGAGTAATAAAAAACCATATAATGCAGTAAAACAAGTTTCTATTTCTCCCACTTTATTATCATTAGCCTTTGCTCGAAGTTCTACAATAAAAGGTAATGTCTTATAAAATTCGACTGAATATTCAGAGAAACGCGCATCTTTTAGTAAAGTATTATGCAAATCGTTTAATTGAATTATCACATTTTTATTCAATTGTAAATGCCCCGATGTTACAATATTTTCACGTCGCATCATATCAATTAAAGACTCATACCAATCGAGCATTTTATCATGGTCTTCTTGCGATAAATTATATTTAGATATAATATTTTGCTCAATCATATCAAGATCCATGTTATTAGCTCTTATAAGATCTTCAATCTGCCACATGTACAACAGATATTCTGCGATATTCTCTTTGCGCTTTTGTGATGCAATAATCATAACTCATATTTTTATTACTGCAAAAATAATATGCGAAAACGATATTGCAATATTTTTTGTGTAATTATAAATTATTTTTTCTACCTTTGTCACAAAATAGAAACTGCCTTGTGGTGTAATGGTAGCACGTCGGATTCTGGTTCCGCCTGTGAGGGTTCGAATCCTTCCAGGGCAACAAAAATATTAGGCTGAGTAATTCAGCCTTTTTCTTTATAATATTATGGCAGAGAAAATAAAGGTAAGCGTTATAATGGTTACTTATAACCAAGAGAAATATATAAACGAAGCAATACGAAGTGTTGTTTTACAGAAATTTGATTATCCCTACGAGATAATCATCGGAGATGATTGCTCTACCGATAGGACTCTTGAATACAGTCAAAAATGGCAAGCCAAATATCCCAATTTAATTAGAATAATTCAACGCGATAAAAATATTGGCATACAGCGTAATTATATTGATACATATAACCAATGTAGAGGAGAATATATTGCTATTTGCGAAGGTGATGATTTTTGGTGTTCAAAACACAAATTACAACGCCAAGTACAATATATGGATACTCACAAAGATTGTAATATCTGTTTCCATCGAGTAATCAATTATTACATGACCAATAATAGCAAAAGTTTAAGTAATGGGAAAGGGACAAAAATTGACTCTGATATAAATGATCTTGCCAAAAGCAACTATATTACCAATCTATCGGTAATGTATCGTCGAGATGCTGTCAACAAACTCCCCGAGTGGCTTACTGAAATAGCGTCACCAGACTATGTTATTCATATGCTGCACGCTTCAACCGGCTCAATACATTATATAAATAAGCCCATGGCAGTATATAGACAACATGCCAAAGGCATATGGGGAAGCAATATAAAAGAGAAACAGCTATTAATATCTCTAAACTCTCGGAAATATCTAATTGCCCATTTTTCTCAGGATAAAACAATTTCTCAAAACTTAATAAATACATATACTACCATTGCACTGACTCTATTATCGCACTATCTAAAAATAGGAGAGAGCAACAAAGCAATATCCCTAAAAGAAGATATTATATCACATAATACCTCCTGGAATAAATCTATATTAGAACAGAAATTACAGAAACACGAAATGGGAATTATAAATAGTCAAAAAAAAACTATTTACAACCTTTTGAAAAATTGTCGAATATTAATCTCTAAATTTATTCCTGTTCCAAGAATAAAAAATTAAGACTAAAAGACTAATAATTAAAATAAATGCGTAAATTTGCAGTCGAATTTGCAATAATTTGTCTTTATTGCAATAAGAGACATTAAATATTACCATACACAATGATAAACATTACTTTTCCAGACAACAGCGTAAAGCAATTTGAAAATGGCGTAACTCCATTACAAATAGCAGAAAGCATAAGTTCGCGTTTGGCTCAAGATATTCTTGCGGCATCAGTGAACGACAATGAATGGGATATCACTCGTCCCATCAATGAAGATGCGACAATAAAATTATTCAAGTGGGATGATGCTGAAGGCAAACATGCTTTTTGGCATAGCTCTGCTCACTTATTAGCAGAAGCACTACAAGAGTTATTCCCCGGTGTAAAATTTGGTATAGGTCCTGCTATTGAGAATGGATTTTATTATGACATAGATCCAAATGGTAACACTATAACTGCTGCGGATTTGGCAAAAATAGAAGCTAAAATGATTGAACTTGCTCAACTCAAAGAAGAAATCAAACGTGCTGATATTTCAAAGGAGGATGCATTAAAACTTTTTGGAGATAGAGGAGAAGTATATAAATGTGAACTCATTAGCGAACTTGAAGATGGTCATATCACAACATATACACAAGGTGCATTTACAGACTTGTGCCGTGGGCCACACATCCCTAATACTGCGCCCATAAAAGCAGTAAAAATAACATCACTCGCTGGAGCTTATTGGCGCGGAGACGAAAAGCGCAATCAATTAGTGCGTGTATATGGTATCTCTTTCCCGAAGAAAAAGATGTTAGATGAATACCTCGTTCTACTTGAAGAAGCAAAAAAACGTGATCACCGCAAGCTTGGAAAAGAAATGGAGCTATTTGCTTTCTCAACAAATGTTGGAGCAGGTCTTCCATTATGGCTTCCTAAAGGCGCGGCACTACGCGATAGATTGGAACAATTCCTTCGTAAGATACAAAAACAATATGGCTATCAACAAGTAATCACCCCACATATTGGCAATAAGATGTTATACGTAACATCGGGACACTATGCAAAATATGGCAAAGATTCATTCCAGCCAATACACACCCCTGAGGAAGGTGAGGAATATTTACTTAAACCGATGAATTGTCCTCACCATTGTGAGATTTTCAAAGCATTCCCTCGTTCTTATCGAGAATTACCTTTGCGTCTTGCAGAATTTGGCACAGTTTATCGCTATGAGCAAAGTGGAGAACTCCATGGATTAACTCGAGTGCGCGGATTTACTCAAGATGATGCCCACATTTTCTGTGCGCCAGAACAAATTAAAGAGGAATTCTTGAAAGTAATGGATATTATTCTATACATATTCAAAGCTCTAAAATTTGACAACTTTGAGGCTCAAATTTCCTTACGAGATCCTAATAATAAGGAGAAATATATCGGTTCTGACGAAAATTGGCATCTTGCAGAAAATGCGATTATTGAAGCATGTGCCGAAAAAGGGCTCAACGCACGCAAAGAGTTAGGCGAAGCAGCATTCTATGGGCCAAAACTTGACTTTATGGTAAAAGATGCTATTGGTCGCCGTTGGCAATTAGGCACAATTCAAGTTGACTACAATCTACCTGAACGTTTCCAACTTGAATACACAGGAGCAGACAATCAAAAACATCGTCCTGTAATGATTCACCGTGCACCATTTGGCTCAATGGAACGTTTTGTCGCTGTTCTGTTGGAACATACAGCAGGTCGTTTCCCATTATGGCTAACTCCTGACCAAGCAGTAGTGTTGCCAATTAGCGAAAAATACAACGACTATGCTTATGAAGTTGCTAAACGTCTAAACTTAGTTGATGTTAGGACAATTGTTGACGACAGAAATGAAAAAATTGGCAAGAAAATTCGCGACAATGAGCTTAAAAGAATACCTTATTTGCTCATTGTAGGCGAAAAAGAAGCACAAAATAATGAAATTTCTGTAAGAAAACAGGGCGAAGGTGATAAAGGTTCAATGAAAATTACTACCTTTGCAGAAAATTTGACTAAGGAAGTCGAACAAATGATTAATCAATAAAATCACTGAATGGATAATAACCCCCAAAATTCGGGACAAAACAAAAATGTTCAACCCCGTAAAGGAGATAAAAACGCTAAAGATGCCTACATGATTAATGAGCGTATCCGCGCTCGAGAAGTTCGTCTCGTAGGAGACAACGTTGAAGTAGGAGTGTACTCCATTCAAGATGCATTGAGGATAGCTGATGATTTAGGATTGGATTTGATAGAAATATCACCAAACGCTGAGCCACCGGTGTGTAAGATTCTTGATTATCAAAAGTTCCTTTACCAACAAAAGAAACGCCAAAAAGAACAAAAAGCGAAATCAACAAAAGTTGTTGTTAAAGAAATTCGTTTCGGGCCACAGACTGATGAGCATGACTACAATTTCAAATTGAAACATGCAATTGGGTTTCTAAAGGAAGGTGCAAAAGTAAAAGCTTATGTATTCTTTAAAGGACGTTCAATTTTATTTAAAGAACAGGGAGAAGTATTACTCCTTAGATTTGCAAACGACCTTGAAGAATATGGTAAAGTTGAACAAATGCCAGTTTTAGAAGGTAAGCGAATGATTATTATGCTTTCTCCTAAAAAGAAATAATCATCTTATCACGAGTTGATGAGAATTATATAACTAAATTAATTATTTAAAAGTAACAAAAAATGCCAAAGATTAAAACTAACTCCGGTGCCAAAAAGAGGTTTGCCCTTACCGGATCAGGAAAAATCAAAAGAAAACATGCTTTCAAAAGTCACATCTTAACAAAGAAGACTAAAAAGCAAAAAAGAAACCTTACTCACGCATCTACAGTAGCTAAAGTTGACGAGAGCAACGTAAAGGCATTACTTGCCCTCAAGTAACAAATAGGTTTCAAGTTTAATTAGTGATTTTTTAATTTTTTATTAACCGAATGTATAGCAACTAAAGAGCATATAGCCGCTAACATTCAAAAAATTTACAAAAATGCCAAGATCAGTAAATCATGTAGCTTCAAGAGCTCGCAGAAAAAAAATTTTAAAACTAACAAGAGGTTATTACGGATGCCGTAAAAACGTTTGGACCGTTGCAAAGAACACGTGGGAAAAAGGTTTGACATATGCATATCGCGATCGTAAGAACAAAAAACGTAATTTCCGTGCACTTTGGATTCAACGTATCAATGCAGCCGCACGTCTCGAAGACCTATCTTATTCAAAATTGATGGGACTTATCCACAAAGCAGGTATTGAAATTAATCGTAAAGTTCTTGCAGACCTTGCGCTTAATAACCCTGCAGCATTTAAAGCTATTGTTGATAAAGTTAAGAATGCATAATTCATTCTTATTGCGACAAAAATATAGCGAGTTCCAGTCAGGAGCTCGCTTATTTTATTTATATATATTAAATATTTTTATTTCAATATTAAAACAACCGAGATTTTCACTAAATTTGCAAAGTATAAGCAACTAAAGCTTACATAGTACCAAAACAAATATTTATGGTTGAAATTAACGAAACAGAAAATAGCGAGAAAAAAGGATTAAACTTTGTTGAACAACTCGTATACGATGATTTGCAAGAAGGCAAAAATGGCGGTCGATTAAATACTCGTTTTCCACCAGAGCCTAATGGATATCTACACATTGGGCACGCTAAGGCAATTTGCATGGATTTTGGCATTGCAGAGAAATTTGGAGGTACATGCAACCTACGTTTTGACGACACAAATCCGGTAAAAGAAGATGTTGAATATGTTGATGCTATTCGCGAAGATATCCATTGGTTAGGATTTGACTGGGGTGACAGAGAATATTATGCATCGGATTATTTCCCTAAACTATATGACTTAGCAATTAGACTAATTAAAGAAGGGAAAGCATATGTTGATGACCAAACTTCTGAACAAATAGCTTCTCAAAAAGGGACACCCACAACACCTGGGACAGAAAGTCCATACCGTAATCGTTCAGTAGAGGAGAATCTGGATTTATTTGAACGAATGAATAATGGCGAATTTGAAGAAGGTGCTAGAGTCCTTCGTGCAAAAATCGACATGGCATCCTCCAACATGCACTTCCGCGACCCTATTATGTATCGAATAATAAAACACCCTCATCATAGAACAGGGACAACATGGAATGTATATCCAATGTATGACTTTGCTCATGGGCAAAGTGATTATTTTGAAGGAGTAACACACTCGATATGTACGTTAGAATTTGTTCCACATCGCCCGCTATATGAATATTATGTCAAAGAACTTGCCGATGAAAGCTATTGTCCTCGACAAATAGAGTTCAATCGTTTAAATCTAACATACACAGTAATGAGCAAACGCAAATTGCTACAATTGGTAAAAGAAGGATTGGTTGCCGGATGGGATGATCCTCGAATGCCGACTATTTGTGGTATGCGTCGTCGCGGTTATACTCCTGATTCTATTAAAAATTTCATTTCTACAATTGGTTATACCAAATACGAAGCTTTAAATAGTATTTCCTTGTTAGAGCATGCAGTTAGAGAGGATCTCAACAAAAATGCGACTCGTGTAATGGCTGTTGTAAACCCGCTCAAAGTAATTATCACCAACTATCCTGAAAGAGAAACAGAAATGGTAGAAATGGAGAACAATCCAGAACAAGAAAATAGTGGAGTTCATACAATGCCATTCTCTCGTGAAATTTATATTGAAAGGGAAGATTTCATGGAAAATCCGCCTAAAAAATATTTCCGTTTAGCCCCAGACTGCGAGGTGAGACTTAAAGGTGCATATATTATAAAATGTACAGGTGTAAAAAAAGATTCAGCAGGAAATATAGAAGAGGTTTATTGTACCTACGATGCTGATACTCGTAGTGGACTACCAGGGAGTGCTCGCAAAGTCAAAGGTACATTGCATTGGGTTTCTGCTCAACATGCAAAAGACGCTACTGTAAGAATATATGATCGACTATTTGATGTTGAAAATCCAGCGACTGAAACTGAACGTGATTTCCGTGAAATGCTAAATCCTGAATCGTTAAAAGTTATTTCTGGCGTAAAAATTGAGCCATTTTTAGCTGAAAATGCAGTTGTAGGCAATAAATTCCAATTCCAACGCATTGGTTACTTTACTCCCGATTACGATTCAAATCCAGATAATATCATTTTTAATCGCACAATCGCATTAAAAGATAGTTGGGAAAAAGCACAAAAGAAATAATTCGTAAAATTACTCTACATATATAAAAAATATAGTCCTGATCAGGACTATATTTTTTATATGTATGGGTTATGTTTTTTTTCTTCAATTATAGTTGTCTCAAATCCATGTCCGGGATACACTATTGTGTCATCAGGCAGTGTCATCAGTTTATTATTAATAGTATTAATTAATTGTTGATAATTACCTCCTGGCAGATCCGTACGTCCTATACTATGTTGAAATAATACATCTCCTGATATTATAAAATTAGAATCTATCGCATATATTACAATACTACCTGGGGAATGCCCTGGCACTTGCATAATTATAATATCTTCATCGCCAATTTTTAATTTATCTCCATCTTTTAAGACAGTTTCTATTGCCAAGTCAGCAACAGGTATTGATAAACAAAACATTTTCGCCTGTTGGTTTAGACGCTCAGCAAGAAATTGATCATCAGTATTCGCCATTAGTGCCAAGCCATATTTGTCCCTAATGTGTGCAACGCCAAACGAGTGATCAATGTGCATATGGGTATTTATTAGATATTTTAGTCGGAGTTTATTTATCTTTATAAATTCATCTATCTCCTTTTTCTCTACATCATTAATCATTCCCGGATCAATAATTGCGGCTTCTTTACTTATATCATCCCATAAAATATAAGTATTAACCCCAAACATATTAAAAGTAAAACGACTAATATTCATAATAATACATATTATATGGGAACATATATAATCTTTTTTGTCTCAAAAAAAGGTTCATTAAAAAATTCTGTTATGGAGTAATCAAGAACAGGGTAATTTACTCCATTAATTTCATCCTCAAGATTACCACCTTTCAAACAAATCAAGCCATTTTTGTAATTGTTTTTACTGTTTTTACCAATATTCTTTCGAATTAATGGCACGAGGTCATCTAACCGCATAACTGCACGACTAACCACAAAATCATACTTTTGACGACATTCTCCGATATCTCCATGTTGAAATGTCACATTCTTTAGACCTATTTCATTTGCGATACTCGATGCAACTATTATTTTCTTATTAATTCGATCTATGAGATGAAACGAACACTCGGGAAACATAATAGCTAATGGGATTCCAGGGAAACCTCCCCCAGTACCCATATCTAAAAATGTCGTCCCAACTATAGGATTTAAAAATTTTGCAATTGATAGAGAATGTAATATGTGATTAGGATATAGGTTTTCTATATCTTTTCGAGATATAACATTAATTTTTTCGTTCCATTGAGGATATAAAACGCCCAGCTTTTTAAATTGCTGTATCTGCATTTCACTCAAATTTGAGAAATATTTTAAAATACAATCCATTTATTTGATATTAAAATTTACCAAATCAATTATTTAAAATACCTTTGTAAGGTTATACATTACAACACAAAGACAAATATAAAAAATATATGATAAAAATAGGCAATTTCAATACATTAAAAGTTCTCAAAATAGTAGATTTTGGAGCATACCTTGATGGTGGAAACAATATTGAAATTCTATTACCATCTCGATACATTAATATTCCGTTGCAAATAGGAGATTCAATTAATGTTTTTATATATACAGATTCTGAGGATAGATTAATTGCCTCAACAGAATCTCCGCTAATCAAGGTTGGGGAATTTGCCTATTTAAAAGTAAAACAAGTAACAAAATTTGGCGCTTTTGTGGATTGGGGGTTGCCAAAAGATCTATTAGTACCTTTTCGAGAACAAAAAACACGTATGAAAGAAGGTGAGGAGTATTTTGTATATGCCTACTTAGACGATACCACAAAACGAATAGTTGCATCTTCTAAGATTGAGAAATTTCTTGGCAACAAATTTCCATGTTATAAAAGTGGCGATGCTGTAGAAGTAATTGTATATTCCAAAACAGATATTGGATATAAAACAGTAGTTGATAATCTTTTTCAAGGAATGTTATACTACAATGAGATTTTTCAAAATATCAATATTGGCGACAAACTTAATGCTTTCATCAAAACTATTCGATCTGACGGAAAGATTGATTTAACATTATCAGACAAAGCCATAAATAGAATTTCTATATTATCAGACAAAATATACAATTGGATAAAAGCTCAGGGTGGAGAAACAACAATATGCGACAAATCAAGTCCGGAAATAATAAAAGATTTTTTTGCTTGTAGTAAAAAAGACTTCAAAAAAGCAATAGGTTTATTATATAAAGAACAACGTATTGAGATATCCGATAATTGGATTAAAATAATATAACCTTTTTATCTTTTTATATCCATTTTGACCAATAGCAAGCATTTTTGTCACCAAACATACCTAATATGTGATTTTTTTTTACCATCTTTGTATGTCAAAACTATGTGAAATTAAAAACATAAATAGATGGAATTTACCGCTATACAAATAGCAACACTTGTAAACGGCATCGTTGAAGGTGATAATAATGCGACAGTAAATACATTTGCCAAAATTGAAGAGGGTCATCCTGGTGCAATATCGTTCTTAGCAAATCCCAAATATACAAATCACATATACAATACCGAATCATCTATTGTGTTAGTGAAAAAAGATTTTTCACCTGAACGTCCAATAAAAACAACACTCATTAAAGTTGATGATCCATATGCAACATTGGCAATGCTTCTTGATATGGTTAATCAACTAATGAACCCACAACCTATAGGAATAGAGGAGCCTTCATTCATCTCAACAGGAGTAGAAATTCCTGAAGGAGCATATGTTGGTGCTTTTACATATATTGGTAAAGGTGTAAAATTAGGCAAAGAGGTTAAAATCTATCCGCAAGTATATATTGGTAATAATGTTGAAATAGGGGATAACACTATAATTTACCCCGGAGTTAAAATTTATCATGGTTGCAAAATTGGCGACAGATGTATTCTACAAGCTGGAGTAGTTGTCGGTGGTGATGGATTTGGATTTGCGCCTGTATCCTCAGGGTATAATAAAATACCACAAATTGGCAATGTAGAAATTGGCAATGACGTTGAAATTGGAGCAAATACGACAATTGATCGCGCCACAATGGGTAGCACACGCATTAAAAATGGTGTAAAATTAGATAATCTCATACAGGTTGCTCATAATGTTGAAATTGGCTCTAACACAGTTATGGCAGCGCAAGTTGGCATTGCCGGCTCTACGAAAATTGGAGAGAACTGCATGGTCGGTGGTCAAGTGGGATTTGCCGGGCACATTACCATTGGGAATAATGTGATGATAGGTGCTCAAACAGGAATACCATCAAACATCGCAGATAATAGTCGTATAATGGGCTCTCCTGCAACTGACATCAAAGATTTTGCCCGTCAAGTAGTGTACATTAAAAATTTAGGTAAGCTAAATAGCAAAATAACTGAAATTGAGAAAAAACTGAATAAATAACTATATGAAACAATTAACTTTAAAAGGCGAGTTCTCTGTAGCCGGCAAGGGTCTTCATACAGGAATGCAAATTGAAGCCACTTTCTGCCCGGCGCCAGAAAATCATGGGTATAAATTTCAACGCATCGATATCGAAGAAGAACCTATAGTAGACGCATTAGCAGAAAATGTAACGTACACTACTCGTGGTACTGTTATCAGTAAGGGCGATGTAAAAATCAGTACAGTTGAACATGCTCTTGCTGCATTATACGCCGCGGGAATCGATAATTGTCTAATTAAACTAAATGCCCCTGAACTTCCGATTTTAGATGGTAGTGCAAAGGAATATTGTGAAAAAATTGCAGCAGTTGGCACAATAGAACAAGCTATTGAAAAAGATTACTACATTGTAAAACAAAAAATAGAAGTACGAGATGATACAACAGAATCATCTATTGTTGTTTTACCAGATGATGACTTTAGTATTGACACTATGGTTGCTTTTGATTCTCCAATATTAACAAATCAATTTGCAACACTTGAAAACCTTGGAGATTTTCCATCGGAAATTGCAGCCAGTCGCACATTTGTATTTGTTCGTGAAATTGAACCTCTTGTAAAAGGAAATTTAATAAAAGGAGGGGACCTTGATAATGCAATTGTCATTTATGATTCACCTCTTCCACAAGAAGAATTGGATAGAATTGCCGATCTAATGAATGTTCCTCGCAAGAGTGTAACTGAATTTGGATATGTCAACGACAAACCATTATTTGCTGCCAACGAACCAGCAAGACATAAATTGATGGATGTTCTTGGTGATATAGCTCTAATTGGACGCCCACTAAAAGGCAAAATCATTGCAACTCGTCCTGGACACTCAATCAACACAACATTCTCTAAAAAAATACGCAAAGAAATAAAGCGTCAAGAACTGCAGGCTCCTATATACAATCCATCAATTGAGCCATTGATGGATATTAACAAAATACGTGAATTGCTTCCTCATCGTTATCCATTCCTTTTGGTTGATAAAGTTATTGAACGGAGCGATAAACACATCGTTGGAGTGAAAAACGTTACCGGTAATGAGCCTTTCTTCCAAGGACACTTCCCTCAAGAGCCTGTTATGCCGGGAGTTCTAATGATTGAAGCTATGGCGCAAACCGGAGGACTTTTGGTCTTAGGAACTGTTGATGAGCCCGAAAGATATTCAACTTATTTCATGAAAATAGATAACGTAAAATTCCGTCAAAAAGTAGTTCCTGGAGATACTCTATTATTCCATGTGTCATTCATGACAGAACTACGTCGTGGCTGTGCAGTAATGAAAGGATATGCTTTCGTCGGAGAAAAAATCGTTACAGAATGTGAATTCATGGCACAAATTATAAAAAACAAATAACTCTCAATATGAAACAACCATTAGCATACATTCATCCTGCTGCTAAAATTGCGCATAACGTTGTGATTGATCCATTTGTGACTATTGATCAAAACGTTGAAATTGGAGAAGGCACTCGCATATGTAGCAATGTAACAATCATGGAAGGTGCTCGCATTGGTAAAAATTGTACGATTTTCCCTGGTGCAGTTATATCTGCAGTACCTCAAGACCTCAAATTTGACGGAGAAGAAACACTTGCAATCATTGGAGATAATACAACTCTTCGCGAATGTGTTACAATCAACCGAGGAACCGCAGCAAAAGGAAAAACAATTGTAGGCAACAACTGCTTGATTATGGCTTACTCCCATGTTGCTCACGATACTATCGTTGGGAACAACGTAATTATCTCTAATGCGACACAACTTGCAGGAGAAGTTGTTGTTGACGACTTTGCAGTTATAGGCGGAGGAGCATTAATACACCAATTCTGCCATATAGGACCTCATGTGATGATTCAAGGAGGAGCTCTTGTCAATAAGGACATCCCTCCATACGTTAAGGCTGCTCGTGAGCCAATCGCATACGCCGGAATAAACTCAATAGGTTTACGCCGTAGAAATTTCAGTAGCGAAACTATTCGTGAAATTCAAGAAATTTATCGTTACTTATATCTTTCTGGATTAAACAATACCGATGCAGTAGAACGCATTGAGGCAGAGCTACCAGCGTCAAAAGAGCGTGATGAAATTATACTTTTTGTACGTAATTCTAAACGTGGTATTATTCGTGGATATGTATAATCTCTTTCGAAATAGAATCAATAAAAAAGCTACTTCAATGAAGTAGCTTTTTTATTGATATTTAAAATGGTAAATCATCGCTTTCATCTGTTGTTGTAAATTCCGGTGGGGGAGGGACATCTCCGGGAATTGATTGAGCAGGCGTCGAAATAGGAGCTGCTCCATCTTTTTCGGCCTTCAATCCGCGAATACTTGTAAACCAACGACCATTATATTCACGACTCTCAATATCAAAACTCAATGTAACTACATCTCCAACATTTAGAGGATATTGATCAGCCCTCTCTCCGAAAAAATCAAAATGAACTTTGCGAGGGTATGTTTCTTGCGTTTCTAAAACATATTCTCTTTTTTTCCATGCATTTCCAGCTTTTGATGTCCCAGACATTTCAGGAAGAGCAAGAATTATTTTTCCTTTAATTTCCATTATACTATTATGTTAAGTTATTTCTTGCAAAAATAGGAAATTGCCTCAAAATATGCCAAATAAAATTCAATAAACTTATTAACAGAAAACATCTAAAATCTGTTATTCTCAAAATTTCATTACAAACGATAAATATCTGAGACATTTTAATTAACTTAGCCTAAAAAATAATCATATGGCAAATAATTCAGAGTGGTGGACTGCACCAACCGAAAGTGAAAACGGCAATCTCATTATGGTAACAGGTCGTCGCGATATCGAAAAATTTAAAAATAATCCTAAATTCAATATCCGAATAGAGGTTACATGGAAATATAATAGTGATAAGTCTGGAATGCCCGACTTTGAAACATCTTCTTTAATGGAAGAAGTTCAAGCATCTATTGAAAATACATTTAAGAAAGATCCTATTGCAATATTAACAGGCATATATACAGGTGATGGAGAACGCAATTGGATA
The DNA here is from genome assembly GCA_017436845.1 of Muribaculaceae bacterium. Taxonomy (GTDB): domain Bacteria; phylum Bacteroidota; class Bacteroidia; order Bacteroidales; family Muribaculaceae; genus RGIG4079. Next base: position 113,214 of record JAFSCJ010000015.1, on the reverse strand, counting down.
TTTTACACACTAAGCACCAATATTTTCGGAAAGAAATTTAACGAAGCACTTCAATCATTTGAATTGCTTCCAATAACAATATACGCCGAAAATGATCCTGAGTGGAATGAATATCAAGAGATGAAATCATTGACCGAAATCAGTACCGAAGATTAAACGAGCTACTGCATCAGCACATCTTTCACCATCAATAGCAGCAGAAACAATTCCTCCAGCATATCCGGCGCCTTCACCACATGGGAACAATCCTATAATTGCAACGTGGGACATTGTTTCATTGTCTCTGGGTATACGCACTGGTGAAGATGTGCGAGTCTCATCACCAATTAATACGGCTTCATTTGTTAGAAATCCTTTTGATTTTCGACCAAAATCTCTAAATCCTTGTTGCAATCTTTTAGAAATAAAAGAGGGGAGCAGTTTATCTATGCGCGACGAATGAATTCCTGGTGCATAAGATGTTTTAGGTAATGTTTTAGACTCTTGCCCTTCAACAAAATCAATCATTCTTTGTGCAGGAGCATTTTGAGTCCCATTACTATCCTTAAAAAACTTTGCCTCGATATCCTCTTGTAATTTCATCATCTTTAAATTGCCATATTCATCATAATCAGGCAAGTCCTCTGGTAAAACTTCCACTACCATTCCCGAATTTGCCCACTTTGTTCCTCGATTTGATGGAGACATGCCATTTACGACCAATTGTCCTTTATCACTTGCAGCCGGGATTATAAAGCCACCTGGGCACATACAAAACGAATATACCCCACGTCCATCAACTCGAGTTAACATAGAATACTCTGCAGCAGGCAAATACCTTCCACGTCCTTGCTTACTATGATATTGAATACAATCTATCAAATGCTGAGGATGTTCGAGTCGAACCCCTACAGCCAAACCTTTTGGTTGAATATCTATTTTCTTTTCATTTAGCAAATGATAAATATCTCGTGCAGAGTGACCGGTTGCCAATATCACCGGGCCCAAATATCGTTCTCCTGTTATTGTTTCAACACCAACAACGACGCCGTTTTCAATAATTATATCTGTTACTCTTGAAGAGAAAGCGACAATACCACCACTTTTAACAATTGTTTCACGCATTGATTTTATCACTCCCGGCAACTTATCGGTACCAATGTGAGGATGAGCATCTATTAATATATCTTCTGAAGCTCCATGTTGATGAAATACTGCTAATATTTTTTCTACAGAACCTCTTTTTTTGCTTCGGGTATATAATTTGCCATCAGAAAATGCACCGGCACCACCTTCGCCAAAGCAATAATTAGAATCAGGATCAACTATATTTTCGCGTGAAATACGAGCCATATCTCTGCGACGAGAGTCGACATCTTTTCCTCGTTCCAGCACAATAGGTCTTAGGCCTAATTCTATAAGACGTAACGCGGCAAACAATCCTGCCGGACCTGCTCCAACAACCACAACTTGCCTTGCATCAGCAACTGACTTATACTTAATAGGAGTTATCAAAGATAACGTTTCTGGGTCCTCATCAATATAGACTCTAACCGTCAAATTTATCATCACATTTCGTTGGCGAGCATCAATCGAACGTTTAATTATTTTACATACTTTTATACGATTAACATCTACATTCAACATTCCTGAAACATGAGCATTCAAACGCAAAGGAACATAAGCAATTTCTGGTGATAATCTTAATTGTAACTCGTTTATCATAATCAGGAATTTATAAGCGATGAAAAATGTTTATTTTCTCTTTTGAGTAATACACCTAATGTTGCTAACGCGACCAAAAACGCAAGCAAATCAGAGACTGACAAGCTAAGCCACACACCATTAACGCCAAAGAAATGTGGCAATATCAATAAATTCGGAATAAGGAATAATAACTGACGTGTTAATGACAAAAATATAGAGATTTTAGGTTTACCTATTGCTTGAAGGAAATTTTGTATAATGACACCTCCTCCAACGGCAGAATAAAAGATGAAACTTATCCTAAATCCTGTAACTGAGATATCTATTAAAGTCTTATCTGTTGTAAATAATGATGATATTTCATAGGGAAATAATTCTGCCATAACAACACCAATCGTTGTAATTAGAATCCCTATAAAAAGACCGATTTTCAATGTATGCTTAACTCTATCCCATTGATTTGCGCCATAATTGAATCCTAATATTGGTTGCATCCCTTGCGTAATACCAAATACAATCATTACAAACAACATCCCTGTACGATTAACAATCCCAAACGCCCCAACGGCAAGATCACCTATGTTTTTACCTGTTTCAAGCAATGCATTATTTATAAATATCACCACTATACAAGCGCACACATTCATCAAAAAAGGAGACATACCTATTGAGTATATCCTCTTAACTATTGACATTGATAATTTCAAGTCTTTACGAGAGCCAAAATGCACAAAACTACTCTTCGAATAAAAATGTTTCAAAACCAGCACCATACCCACCGACTGACCACAAATAGTAGCAAAAGCAGCACCGGCGATTCCCCATTTTAAAACAAAAATATAAATTGGGGCTAATATCACATTTACCAATACCGTTACTAATGCTGTAGCCATTGCTTTCTTGGGATAGCCTGTTGCTCGCAACATATTATTTAATGCGATAAAAACATAAGATATAGGAGTGCCATATAATATTATCCTCATAAACTCCCGCGCGTAGGGGATAGTTTCGTCAGTTGCGCCAAAGAAATACAATATTTCATCTAAAAACAATATTGACAATCCTCCGAATACAATGGAATGAATAATACTCAATGTCAGAACATTATTCAATACTTTTTTTGCTCTTGCATAATCTTTTTGTCCCAAAAATATTGAACAAATTGTTGAGCCTCCTGCTGATATAAATACACAGAAAGCAATAACAAGATTCATTAGCGGGAAGGTAATCGCAAGTCCGGCAATAGCCATTGCCCCTACACCATGTCCAATGAATATACTATCGACTATGTTATACAACGATGTCGCAACACTTGCTATAATAGCAGGTATTGAATATTGCATTAGCAACTTCCCGATAGGAGCTGAGCCTAATGCCATTGGACTATTTACTGCATTTGTCGACATAATATTCTTTTGATTTTACAAAATTAACTCAAAACATCGCAATAGTAGCCGTTTTCAGTATTAATTTTGCGTAAAATAAAACAATATCACAATGGAAAAAGTTGGAGTATTATTTGATTTGGATGGCGTACTCATTGACAGTGAGGGACTTTACACTGAATTTTGGGAAGATATAGAAAAAATATATCCCACCGGAGTTGATAATTTTGCCTATGTTATTAAAGGTAATGCACTATTTAAAATACTCAACACCTATTTTGACAAATCCATTCATCAAGACATCATAAACCGAGTACATGATTTTGAGAATAATATCATATATCCAATATATGATGGAGTAATCAATTTCCTGACACAATTAAAAGAATATAACATCCCCACAGCCATTGTTACAAGTAGCGATAATGTAAAGATGGAAAGTTTATATCATCAGCACCCGGGATTTAAAGACTTTTTTGATGCAATCATCACCGGCTCTGATGTAACGAAGTCTAAACCCGATCCTCAAGGCTACCTACTTGCTGCAAAAGCCATCAATCGCAACCCTGTTGATTGCTATGTCTTTGAGGACTCTATACAAGGCCTTGAAGCAGGCATGGCATCTGGAGCTACAGTTATAGGCTTAACTACAAGTAACCCATCCGAAAAAATAAAAGAAAAAGCCCATGAGTTGATTGACAACTTCATAGGCTTTAATGTCGAAACAATGTTATCTATAAAACGTTGTTAACACGCTTTGAAACTCATATCAAGACCTTTGACAGAGTGAGTGAGTGCTCCCACCGAAATATAATCCACACCACACTCGCCATAAGCGCGCAATGTGTCAATCGTGATACCACCTGATGATTCTATCTCTACACGACCATTAATCAAAGCAACAGCTTCGCGAGTGCGTTCAGGAGTGAAATTATCAAGCATAATGCGATCTACTCCTGCTTCCAATGCTTGATTTATCTCATCGGTATTACGCACTTCAATCTCTATTTTGAGGTCACGACCTGTCTCCTTGCAATATCTTTTTGCTGAAGCAATAGCTTCTTTAATTCCTCCTGCAAAATCCACATGATTGTCTTTAATCAAAATCATGTCAAACAATCCTATGCGGTGATTACAACCACCACCTATTTTCACTGCCTCTTTTTCAAGCATGCGCAATCCCGGAGTAGTCTTGCGAGTATCGAGCACCTTTGTTTTCAACCCTTCAAGACGTTCTTGATATTTGGCTGTAACAGTAGCAATTCCGCTCATGCGTTGCATAATATTAAGCATCACACGTTCTGTTTGCAATAATGAACGCACTCGGCCTTCTACTTCAAAAGCAATATCCCCAGGTTTCACATGAGCTCCATCGTTGATAAACACAGTCATTTTCAACTCCGGATCAAACTTATCAAATACCTTTTTTGCTATCTCAATACCAGCAATAATACCTTCTTCCTTAACAATCAAGCGTTGTTTCCCCATCTCATCGGCAGGAATAGTGCTTAACGTTGTATGGTCTCCATCGCCCACATCCTCAGCAAACGCCAAAGTGAGCAAATCATCAATTAGTTCATCTCTTGTTTTCATAACATTCAATTATTTCCCACAAAGTTACAAACAAACGAGCGAAATAATATCAAGCTTACTTGAATATTTCACAGCGAGTGCAGTATATTTTTGAGGTTTACCTAAAAGAAAAAGATAATATATTATTTCCATTGGCATTTGCCGTCATCGCAACGCCCACAAGCAGATTCCAAGTATTCGTTTAACTAGTCCATTATTCAATGCCATTGATAATGTTATACAAATTCTCAAACTTATCAACAACTCCGTATTTTACAGTAGAGGTCGAAAGTTTGTTAAACAATTTCTTAGCACATTCGGTTTTAACCTTCTCTACACCACGAAGTTCCATTCCGTCAAGCGAGCCTTTGGTTTCGGCAACGAAGAATATATGTCGAACAACGCCCTCGTTAAAGACAATCGCCCAGTCGGGAGCATAGTCATCCACAGGAGTAGGAATTTTCAATTTACGAGGTAACTTCGCATAGATATAAACTTCAGTCGCACTTTCAAGAGCTTTAGCAAAATCACGCTCGCAGTCGCTATCGTATGCTACATACGGAGTAATGTGTTTTTGTGCTTCAACAACCTTATTGATATTCAATTTGCGTTCCGGCACAAAAATATTACTATCGTATTTAGATTTAGTACGATTATAGGTAATATGATCTACAATCATAGTAGCCTTTTGCTCACGAATGATTTTGACCAAATTGCGAATAAATTCTTCGGGGTTATTCTTGAATAGCAACGCTTTCATTCCCATACCTTGAAGAATTTTCACAACTGACCGACGTGTGAGTCTTGCACCACGAGCCACATCACCCACGAGATCATATGCCACAGTCGAAGTGCATACATCGGTAAGTTCACGAGTTGTTGATTTTGCACTACCAAATGTAACTGCATCTTGTTGGTCGCCAACAACCTTTACATATTGCAATTTTGTAACCGTCAAATCAGTTAAAGTCTTGTTGATTACATTTTCAATAAGTTCTTCGCTATCATAATGTACTGTATACACATACTTATGATTGATTTCGTTCCAAATCTTTTGGAAACGGTCATCATTAAAGTTATCGTTAAGTTCGTTGCCGTCGGTAGTATTCGGAGCTTCTTCCACCATATCATCAAGCACTTTCGGGTCGAAGATAGATTGGATAAGAGTGTTTACGCTCTCTGCGATAGGAGCTAATTTAGCACCCATAGGCGCAAGTGATTTAGCTGCATTATCGCTATGATACTTATCGGTAAGGAAACCTTTATCGTCAATGTAATCGTTATCTTCAAGATACACAATAATACGACTTGCTTCTGTCGGAGTGATTTCGTGCAATGCACCGTCGATGTCTTTGACTTTCTTACCTATGAAGAATTCAGGCGTAGCCATAACGGCACGTTCACGCAATGCTTCACGAGTTTCACGCTGCAATGCTGTAGTAAAATCGGCATAACTTTCGTTAGCTATAACGGTAAGCACATTGATGTTGTGAACATCATCGCCGAGTGTTTCCTTATCTTGGCGAATACCCTCATTATTGACGCATATACGAAGACCACGACCTACCTCTTGGCGTTTTGCAGTGGTAGAATTAGAGTGGCGAAGCGTACAGATTTGGAACACATTTGGATTATCCCAACCCTCACGCAAAGCAGAGTGAGAGAATATGAAGCGAGTAGGTTCATCAAAACTCAATAGTCGTTCCTTATTTTTCAGGATAAGGTCGTATGCCGAAATATCTTCCGACAGTCCCGACTTTTTATTTACTTTCTCGCCATTGCTTATGCGACCTTTCTTATCAATCGAAAAATATCCTTTGTGCGTTTCGGATGGAGCAAAACGACGAAGATACATATCGTAAGGGGTATCGAAAATTGTAATATAGTCGTTAATGATACGGCTATATTCATCCTCAAATATTTGTTGGAACTTACCTTTTATTTCGTTGCCATCTTCGTCGTAGCGACGATAATTTGCCACTTCGTCAATAAAGAATAGCGACAAGCATTTTATGCCTCGATTGAAAAGCTCCTTTTCTTTCTCAAAGTGAGCAATGATAGTTTCACGAATTTGCACTCGTTGCATTGCTTCCTCGTTGCTATCGCCAATCACTTGACCACAATAAACGGTTATTCCGTTTAGGAAAGTAACATATCCTTTGCCATGAGGATTTATTTCCGAGATAGTAAAGCCTTCATATTCAGCAAGGCCTGCTTCGACATGCAAGTCATCGCCGGCACTGAATTTCTTCACTTCAGGACGAATAGCTCCCGAAGCATTTTTACATTCAAGTTCAATGCGAGCCATTGGTGGGTGCTTAGGAGATAGTATGATACTATCCACATAGAGATAGCTACTTGTACCACGCAAGTTCTTCACTTCAAAACCACGCACTTGAATACGCTTAACAAGTTTTTCCTTGAAAGCGTCGTATGCGTCAAGTGCATAGATTGTATCATGCTTTGTTTTGTGTGTCGCCGAGTAGTTTAGAACAAACAACGGATTGAAACGCTTTATACCGGCTTGGGTAGCGTCACCCTCCATTTTCTGTGGCTCGTCCATTATGATAATTGGGCGATTGGCAGCAATCACATCAATAGGTCTGCGACTTTGGAACTCATCACGCACCGAATCGATAATTTTACTGACTTTGGTATTTTTACCTTCTTTCAGGTCTCCGGCAAAGGCTTGAGTGTTTATTATCATCACCGATAAGTCACTGTTTTGAGAATAGATGTCAAGTGCGTTAAGATTTGAGCTGTTATAGATAAACCAACGAGCCTTTTTATTATAATGCTCCATGAAGTGGTCTTCGAGCATTGAGAAACTCTTTGCTACACCCTCACGAATAGCAATGCTTGGCACTACGATGATGAACTTACTCCAACCATATTGTTTGTTAAGTTCAAACATTGTCTTGATATAGACATAGGTCTTACCTGTACCTGTTTCCATTTCTATATCAAGATTTACCTTACCAAGCCCTTTAGTAAGTGAACTGCTTGGAGCAATAAGGTTACGGCTCTGAATTTCGCGAATATTTTCAAGAATTTGAGCCGAAGTAAGTTCTACATCTGCATTGCGATAGGCGTCATCATCGCCCTCAAATTTCATTTGACCTACTCGTTTTCCGAGATCAAGACGATACTTTGACGGAGCGTGCGACGGCTGACCAGAGAACACCTCGACAGTGTTTTCAACGGCGTCAGTTTGGTACTGCTGAATCTTAAACTTAAATTTCATATCTTTCAATTCATTCAGCACCACTATTTAAAGGGTTAGATATAATGTCCGTAGGTTGATAGCACCAAAACTTCCACTACATCATCATAGATGCGATATACCAATCGATGTTCTTTGTTGATACGCCTTGACCATGTTTCCTCGGCGTAATGTTTCAATTGTTCTACTTTACCGGTTCCTGTGCGAGGGTGAATTTGCAACTCGTCCAACAATTTTTTCAACGTCTTAATTGCTTGGGGTGCATTCTTCTGCAATAGTCGCAAATCATTTTGTGCGTCTTCGGTAAAAACTAATCGGTACATAACATTCGATCAATAAAGTCGTTGGTACTTTCTCCTTCTTTTTGATAGATAACTTTACCCTCTTTTACTTGATTAATCGAGTGATCTAATTTCTCATAAAATTCTTGTTCACTCATCACCATATCATTCTCTTTTACAGGGGTAAGTCGGAAACTGCCACAACTTCTCGATTTCAATATTACATCTATTCCTTTTGCTACCATATCCAAATAACGACCGGTATTTGCTCGGAATTCTCTACTACTTATTATTATCATAACATTTAATCTTTTATAATAACGCAAAAATAGTCATTTTTCAGCATTTGGTAACCAAAGTGGTACACATTTATTTTTTTTTTACTTTATCTCCAATTTATTCTAAATAATTCTGCAATTAGTATCGGGTGAATAGTGCTTGAATATCTGCTCAAAGTTGTCTATCACATTGTCATTGGCTGCCGAGGCATCACGCATAACAAAGTAGATAGGCTGCAACTTGGCAATCTCTGTAATGGTTGATTCGTTCACATCACGGTCAAAGCAAGCCACAAGATAGTTGTCATCTACAAAATGGACACTTTTTCCTGCTATTTGCTTGTTCTCAATCTTTGCTGACAATTCTATACCGAGGTCAAGCATCACTTGGAAGAGCAAATCCTCATTGGTACGGTCTGCCTTTACATTTTCATTGAAGAGCGATTGCAACTCAAACTCTTGTGGAGTGTAATAGACATCTTCCATATTGGATGTGTCAAGTTTCAAAACACGGAAACCTATATCGATGTTTTGTGCCGATAATCCTGCCTCTTCCTTAATTGTCTTTCCTGCTCTACGAATACGTTCTTTGCCTATCTCGCAGATATTTTTATAACCGGCTTTGTAGGCTTCGCTCTTCTCATCCGTCTTTTCGGGCAACTGCACCATAATGAATTTACGATTACCGCCGTCTTCAGCATTGAGTTTCATTACAGCGTGAGCTGTGGTGGAAGAGCCACTGAAGAAATCGAAAATTATTCCATTTTTGGGCTTTAATATGTTTATAAAGAATTGTATCAAACCTACAGGTTTCGGATTTGAGAAAGGTGTTTTGTTTTCAAAAATAGCTTTCATTTCAGAATTACCAACTTGATTGATTGGTTCAGTTATTAAATTCATAAAAGCTCTTCCTGAATTTTCACGAATATTGCCCTCATTATCTACTAATTGATATACTTTATATTTTATTGTATATGCAGAACCTTTACTTTTATTTGATTTTACAAATTCTAAGAATTTATTTTCAATTCCCCATTTAACTTTATCTTTACTCCATTTCCAAATCCAACCGTCGTTAATAAACGAATCTCGACCATTAGGGAAAATAAGTCCACCATCAGGAGCTTCTATTCCATAATTCATAGAATCCGAATATTGTAACCCCCCACGGTCAAGTGTGTCATAATAAAAACGACCTCTTTCTTCTACAAATTCATCTTCAAACTTATATCTATCAGAATTTATCGAATCTTCATCTCTTCGCCACAACTTAGATTCTATAGTAGCATTATGGTTTTTCGTATATAGCAAAATTGACTCAGTAACAACAGCAATGTCCTTAGCATCATTTGCTCCTGTTTTTTTTCTCCAATCAAATTTGGCTACAAAATTAGAGTCTCCAAAAATTTCATCACAGATTTTTTTAAGATTTGCAACTTCATTATCATCAATAGAAATAAAGATAACACCATCGTCGGCAAGCAAATCTCTAGCAACTTTCAAACGAGGATAAATCATATTCAACCAGTTGGTGTGGAAACGACCATTTGCTGCGGTATTTCGTTCAAAATTTGACAATGTTTGATTTCCGTCTTCATCCCAGAACCCATTTCTTTCTTCTTCTATATTTTTATTAACATCAAACTCGTCATAATACACAAAGTCATTGCCCGTATTGTATGGTGGGTCGATGTAAATCATCTTCACCTTGCCGAGATATGTTTCACGCAACACCTTCAACACATCAAGATTGTCTCCCTCAATATAAAGGTTTTCAGTATTGTCGAAATCTACACTTTCTTCACGACTAGGGCGAAGTGTCATCGAGGTCGGAGTGTTTGCCAATCTTGCAGCAGCGCGCTTATCTGGCCAGATAAACTGGTAGCGTTCTTCTCCTTCAGTAATGACTTCGTTGGATAACTCTGCTTGCAATTTCTCAAAGTCGATTGCCAATTCAGGCTTACCATTTTTACCCATGCGTTCAGTTACGCAGTTAGGAAACAGTTGGGCAATCTTCTGTGTATTCGAGCCTATCACATCGTGGCTCTGCATTTTCAGTTTCTCCATTGGTCGATGCCTTAATAAATTCCACATTGGCTCCCTTGATGTGGAGTTATAAAAAAGCGTGAGAGCCGTACTTGTTACTCGTCCCACGGTTCGAGGCCTTCGCATTGCCCACCAATGTAGAACGAGCAACGCAGAAGCCTCACGCGTAAATATGAATATATAACACCTAACGACACCATTGTGTCGCAAGTGAAAGATATACATATCCACAAGGCATCTACCATTGCTTCATTCTTGACATTGGTAATAGAAGTTGCGAAGTTCCGAACCGTCAAGAAAGAGCGTAAGTAAACGCTTTTACTAATAAATATGTTCTCTTGAGGGCTAACACTATAGCTCGACAAGATTAGCACAAAGTTAACGAATATTTGATTATTATCAATTGTTTGGATTAATAATTAATCTCATAATGAAACAACATCATACATTATTTGTAACTTTGTGGAAAATACGTAACGATGAAAATTACATTATTGGCGATAGGGAAGACTAATGCGAAATATTTGCAAGAAGGTATCGAGCAATATACAAAGCGGTTAAGCCACTATATCCCTTTTGAGTTGAAGATTTTGCCTGATGTGAAAACGACTAAGGCACTCACTACTGACAAGCAAAAGGAGATGGAAGGGGAGATGTTTATGTCGGCAATACAACAAGGGGACTGGGTTACGCTACTTGATGAACGTGGCAAGGAATTTACTTCACGCGATTTTGCTTCATATATAGACAAGAAGATGATAACCATTCCCAAAAATCTAATTTTCATTATAGGCGGTCCTTATGGTTTTTCAAAGGCGATGTATGACCGAGCAAATGAAAAACTTTCGCTTTCAAAAATGACGTTTTCTCACGAAATGATAAGATTGTTTTTTGTAGAACAGATTTATCGTGCGATGACCATTTTAAAGGGGGAGCCTTATCACCATGATTAGATGATGAAATCTATCATAATACGGTCGGAGATAAGCATCGATTTCTCCGAAATGGCAAGCTGATTTTCTCTAATTATCATTTCTCCACTTGACAGATATTTCTGTGCGGTAGATATCAATTTATTATATTGAGTAACACCCCAACGATTGCTATAATCGGCAAGATTAATGCCGGTGGATGTGCGCAACGAAACTATAATATAGTCATTATGGCGCTCTTCAGGCGTTTCGTTTTCAATAGTGAAATATGGTTTATCGACCTCAATTGTCGAGATGTATTGTTTAATATTATTGCCATTAAAACGACGATTGTATCCATCAAAACTATGTGCCGACACACCTAAGCCCAAATAAGGTAAATCGCGCCAATAGTTACTATTGTGAATGGCATTGTGGCCTGGCAAAGAGAAATTAGATATTTCGTAATGTTCATAACCATTAATTTTTGCTGTATCAATTAAATGGTTATACATCTCTTGTGCCAATTCTTCAGATGCTTCTTGAACTTTTCCATTTTTCAGCTGCGCATATAGACCTGTTCCAGGCTCATAGGATAGGAGATAGGCAGAAAAATGAGGTAATCCAAAAGACAACAGCTTTTCTAATGATTGTTTCCAACTATCTAATGACTGTCCAGGTAATCCATATATTAAATCTCCACTAATTTCATTTATACCTGAACGGCGCAATATATTAATTGCATCAACTGCCATCTGTGCCGAATGTCGACGATTAATTGCTTTTAACTCTGCATCGTTGAATGATTGTATTCCCATGCTCACACGAGAAATACCCATTTTAACAATAGCATCGCACCATTCTGAGGAAATATCCTCAGGATTTGCCTCTATGGTAAATTCTTTCAATGTCGCAATATCAATGTATCGGGCAATGTGATTTATTAATTGTTGCAATAATGGTAGAGGTAAAATAGAAGGTGTCCCTCCTCCGATATATATAGTAGAATAAACATCATCTATTTCATAAATTCTCATCTCCATTTCCATTTTCAATGCCTCTATATATTGCGACATTGTATCGGCTCGTGGTGTTGACAAGAAATCACAATAAGCACATTTTGAGTGACAATAGGGAATATGAATATAGAGACCTGACATCAGAGCAAATTATTTAGAGCAAATTGTTTTAAAACTGCAATATTTGCAATGGTCATCGTTTTTAGTTTGAGCAAAAGGAATTTGAGGGTTAAATATTTCCTCTAATGTATCATGCAAATATGGAAGAAATTCGTCGTTAAAATCTCTATAATCGTAAACTGGTTTTGCATCTTTTTTTGAGCCGATAATTATCGGTTTTAACCCTTCGGTTTTCAATGTGCGTAATTTATAGATAATGGGCTGAATAGGTCCATCATAGTTTTGCAATGCTGCATAGAAATTACAATATACAAACATTTGCAATATTGCGCCATTATTATCAGCATTAGCACTATCAAAAACAGGGTCAAATGACGAAACAGATGTTTTATCACTACCGGTTTTGTAATCAACTATGCGTAATTGTTCACAACCATTAACCATTGCAGTGTCAACTCGGTCAATAAATAGTTTAATATTTATTGTCAAATCGGGGGATACACTATAGCGACCTATCATTTTTTCTTCAGCAGATTTAAAAACAATAGGGGTAAACTGTTTCTCGCGCTCAAGTAATTCCGTTATTGAATAGAGCATTATTTCAGCAAGTACTTTTGCTTCGCCATATAATTCAGTATCGTTATTCTTGCCAAGCTTATTATAATGTTCATTCACTGCCATTGTTATCTCTTTGGACAGCATTGCAGTGCTATTTTTTACTCGTTCAAGCACCGTTTCTGTAATTAAAGTTCCAGCAAGATTTTTATATATTTTTTCAGCTACTGCATGAACGATATTACCATAAGTTATATCATCCATATATTCCTTTACATCTTCTTCTATTCTCAATTCTTCAACTATTTCAAGATAGAACTGAAGAGGGCAATGGCAATATTTTTTTATGGCACTTGCTGATAATACTTTACCTGATCCCTCAATCCGAAATTTATTGAGTTTTTCTATAATTTCGTTAGTCTTAGGGACTTCAATTCCATCTCGGCGAGTCGAACGAATATCATAATTTACCAATGATGTTTTTATAAATTGCTGTGGATATAGAAATTTCAATTGATATAAATATCTTGACATTTCTCCACTTTTTACTCCTGCTGTGCGAGCATCATAAAGTAAATATACATTTTTTGCACGAGAAATCAATCGATAAAAATAGTAGGCATATATACTTTCTTGAAATTCAATAGTTGACATTCCATACCCTCGACGAAGAGCATCCGGAATAAATGAACGCGAAAAATGTTTACGGGGAAACACTCGTTCATTCATCGATAACATTATTACATTTTCAAAATTTAATGCACGTGTTTCCAAAACACCCATTATTTGAAGACCTTTGAGTGGTTCTCCTTGAAAATTTATTGTATCAGAAGATATTGCGCGCTCAATCAGATGAAAGAATGTGTGTTCTTTCATCTCTATTTTATATTTCCCGACTAATTGGTTTAATGATTGCAACGCTTGAGTATATCGAGCTAAGAATAAAACATCAAGAGTAGAATGTTTTACTTCTGAGAGATTTTGTCTAATAAACTCAATTAATGAAATCGCATAAGCAAATACTTTATTAAAATCCTTTATATCCTTTACAGGCGTAAATAAAATCTCTAATCGTGGATATTTTTTCTTTAGATATTCCGCCGAAATATTGAATAATCGGTTTTGTGATATATCATTTTGTATTTGCTCACACTCTATATTCGCAACAGTCCTAATTAGTGGCTGAGCCAAAACATTCTGAATATCTTCATAATAAAAGACATATTCTCCTTTTAATTTTCGTAATCGAAGTTGCATTGAAACAATTGCCTTCATTAAAGCCGATACAGGAGTATAGCGCATGGGATAACCCATTGTTATGTTTACCGACTTAAATTTATCAGGCAATGAATGTATTAATGGTATAAACAGATTTTCATCAGGCAATACTATGGCTGTATTTAATGCATTTTCGATATCAGTAATCTTTTTATTTGCACATAATTCTGATAGCAATCTACCTGTTTCCTTTACCTGCCCGACATTAGAAGGGACACCAATAATATTAATATTGGGCAATGTTTCTATCTGGCAATTATCAATATTATAGTTTGATGGGAATAGTTTTATATACTTGCGGATAAAACGAGTTGCCTTATTGTACTCACAATTATAAACGAGTGAATTATAATCCCAATAAAAATCGGCACAGTCAATCTCTTTTAATCTTTCAAAAATTTTAATTTCTGACGATGACAAAACATTGAACCCGACAAAAATGTATCTTTTATAAGTTAACTCCTTTGCTGAAATTTTTGCTATTTTTTCTGATGCATCTTTATAGGAGCGGCCGGAATAGGATAGTCCTCTATCAGTTAACTCATTATTAAATTTTAGATATAAATCATATAGTATTTCCCATAGCTTCAAAAATCGATCACGTGGAACACCATTATTATCCTCGTTATCCAAATGTTTCCAAAACTTTTCAACACTATCAAAACTCCTATTTTCTCCCCAATATTTATTGAGAATCTTAATTTGCTCTTCTGTAAGATAATTACTATTTATCTCTTTAAGTCGTTGAACATTTATAAATAATTGTTTTGGGTCTACAAGATATCTATCAACATCATTGAAATCATTTAATATCATGTCTCCCCAAAATTGGAATTGGTCAAATTCAACTGCTTCGTCAGAAATCGATTTATAAACATTATATAATATAAATAATTGCTCATATCTTGATGCCTCAATCCCAGATGAGAATTCACTAATTAAATCACTAATTGTTATTATTTCAGGCAACAATATAGGCTTCTTTAGAGCCTCTGATAAATATTTGCGAAAAAAAACGCCACTACGTTTATTGGGAAAAACAAAACAATAATCAACTAAATTCATTGATTCATTCTGCAAATAAACGTCTGCTACTTTTCTCAAAAAAGGCTCCATTCTCTAAAACTTATGCTTTTAACAACAATATCACCTTTATTGACATATCATACAACACAATTTTTGCATTAGCATTTCCTGAGATATCAGTTAATGCCTTATTCAATACGTCAATGAGTTTTATCACATTATTCTCCGTAATAAATCGAGCAAAATTTTGGCTGAACTGTGCTTCTTCTCTATTTAGATAATTCAACTCTGATACGCTCAAATTATAAATAAAATTCTCCCTAATAAGTCGTTGAATATAGGTCAAAAAACGCATTATTTGTTCTCGTCCCAATCCGGCTACATCTACACTCCATGATTTTAATTCTTTAACCTTGCGCTGATATGACAATCTCATCAATTGAATAAATAATTCAAAGAACCTCTGATTTTCTTTTGACAAGGAAACCATTTTATCCGCTTCTATAATATTCCCATCTGCAATATGAGCCAACGCCAAAGCATCTTGAGCCTCTACCGCATAATTATCCACCAAATATTGAGCTATTACTTCATCTGATAGTCGCTTTAGTTCAATTCTTTGCGTTCTTGAATAAATAGTGGGTAATATCTCTCTTGAATTATTACTTACAAATACAAATAATGTATCACCGTAGGGTTCTTCTATAAGTTTTAAAAGCTTATTAGCACACTCCTGATTCATGCGCTCAGGTAACCAAAACAATACAACCTTATATTTTGCTTGATGTGAAGTGAAATTAAGTTTACGTATTAACTCTTCACTTTCGTCAACATATATTGCTGGTTGCGCATTAACATTATCTAATGCAACAAGCCATTTTTGAAAATCCATATATGGATTTTCTGATAAATAATCTTTCCATACATCTATATAATCATCTGAAAAAGATTTTTTGGGTGATGATTTTTTTACTACTGGAAATACAAAATGTGTATCAATGTGATTATAAGATTCATGTTGTAAGCATGAAGGACACTTTCCACAACTATCACCATTTATACGATTTTGGCAATGTATATATTGAGCAAACGCACGTGCTAATGCAAATTTACCAATTCCACATGGTCCTTCTAATAATATTGCATGTGGGATTTTGTTTATGTCGACAAACGCCTTTAGCCTCTGTTTCGCAAAATCATGTGCCGGTGTATCACTAAATTTCATACAATTCTAAAAGATTTCAGATGCCACATGTTTAACACTTTGAGTAGCATTTAATGAATAGAAATGAACACTTGGAACTCCATGTGCAATCAGATCTTGCACTTGCATTGTACACCATTCAACTCCTAATGATTTTGCCATTATATCATCTTTGCAATTCATTAATTCATTGGCAAGCTCTGATGGCAAATCAACATGAAATACTTTTGGTAAAATTGTTAATTGATTCACACTGGTGATAGGTTTTATTCCGGGAATTATAGGAACATTTATCCCTGCCTTACGACATTGATTTACGAAATCGTAATATTTTTGATTGTCAAAAAACATTTGAGTTACAATATATTCCGCACCGGAATCAACTTTATGTTTTAACCAATGAATATCAATATCCAAGTTAGGAGCTTCCTCATGTTTTTCAGGATAACCAGCAACACCATAACAAAAAGTTTCTCCTGTTATAATATCCATCTTTGTCCCATCAAGAAAATAACCTCTATTAAAATCATTTACTTGAAGTTGTAATTCAGAAGCATGTGCATGCCCATTTTCATTAGGAATGAAACGGCTATCATGTTTTGCTTTATCCCCTCTAAGTAATAGAAGATTTGTTATGCCCAAAAAATTCAAATCTATTAACGCATATTCTGTTTCCATTTTAGAATATCCGCTACAAATTATATGAGGAACAGCAGGTATATTATATCTTTGTTGTATAGCAGCAGCTACAGCAACTGTTCCCGGGCGAGAACGTTCAGTTACCTTTTGAAACAATCCATCCGGAGTGCTTTTATAAACCATTTCACTGCGATGGGTTGTTATATTTATATATAACGGATTAAACTCTTTTAAGCTATCAATATTTTTGAATAACTGAGATATTCCTTTCCCTTTTAATGGAGGTAAAACTTCAAACGAAAATTTAGGGGAACTGTAGTGAGCTATTAACTCTGTTACTTTCATATATGCGATAAATTAAGTATATACAAATTTAGTACTTTATTATATTACAGCAAAGCAAGTTTTACCAATATTCGACAAAATAAAAGTATTTTAAGTATCGTTATCTCTAAAAATTTAAAATCTATGACCAAAATCTTAGCATTAATAATTATACTGTTCTATATTTGTGATGCAAATGCACAATGGCAATCCGATATTCTTGGAAACGGATACCAAATGAAATACATATATCATCCCGACGACTATAGTGGGACTGTTCGTTCTACAATAATAAAGAAAACTATTCCACAAGGTAAAAATAATAAAGGAGTGTTATATATACATGGATATAATGATTACTTTTTTCAAGAAGAATTAGGCAATCAATTTATTAAACATGGTATTAACTTTTATGCCACTGATTTACGTAAATATGGTCGTTCCATTATAGATAAAAACACAATGTTTGAAGTTCGCAATCTTTGTGAATATTATGCGGATATCGATTCTGCTATCAGTTTAATGAAACATGAGGGCATTACAGAAATCTTTATTATGGGACATTCTACTGGAGGATTAATTGCATCTCTTTATGTAAAAAATAATCCGGATAAAACTTTTAAAGGATTGATTTTAAATAGTCCATTTTATGAATGGAATATGTCTGGTTTTATGAAAAATTTTCTAATACCTATCGTTGGCGCGATAGGCAAAATATTTCCGAACATAGAGTTTCCACAAAGTCAGAATACTGCATATGGAGAAAGTCTCTTGAAAGATTTTAATGGTGAATGGAATTACAATCAAGATTGGAAACTCATGCAATCACCACCGGTCAGGACAGGATGGTTGCTCGCAATCGATAAAGCTCACGATGAACTAATATCTGGTAACAAAATCGATATCCCCATTCTTCTTATGCGATCTGATAAAAATGTATATGGAGACTCATGGAATGAAAATTTCAATAGGGGAGATGCTGTTTTAAACGTACATGATATTTCCTTTATCGGTAAAACCATTGGGCACAAAGTAAAAGAAGCCATCATCGTAGATGGCTTACATGACTTGATTTTATCTCGAAAAAATGTTAGGAACGCTGTATATTGTTGTATATTTCGTTGGATAAATGAAATTAGTTCTCATTATTAAGCATAGATTCATCCAACGTACGAGCTATTTGATCTCTCGCCAATAAAAGTTGTTGTTCAAGAAATTCTTTACGACGGAAAGCCGATTTTAGATCAGAAATTATTGATGCATACTCATGAGTAATGGCAAACGAGCTAATATCATCCTTACTCATTTTCACGCTTTTAGATTTATTTCCATTAAATCTTAATGTCATTAATTTATCGACATTAGCCCTTGTAAAAACGCCAAGAGTATCACATTCCTGACTAATAAATGTAATCATTTCCGTATTTCCACTGCGATAATTTCTATCTCCATCATAAGCTACTGATGCCGTTGTAACTTCATCTCCGCCACACAAAAGAGATACAGATGTGTGTTTTATCGGATTCCCTACGAGAGACGAAATCACATAAAATTCACCTTCAGTTGTTATACGTGCTTGAATTCCTGTCGTCTCAAACAGCGATTTATTCGCTTTTTTTGCAACAATATATGGCTCAACTAATCTTTTGTCATTAATTGTCTCAAAACTTGACGACATTGCATTATATTTTACTTGAAGTGTAGCAATAATACTATCATTTTTTTCAAGTTCGTTTAATGTTGTTCCCTCTATCGCTTTTGGTCGCATATGCATTGCTTTGCGTCTCATCTCTACTTGAGAAGGATATACAACATCTATTGAATCTAATAATTTCAACGCTAAGTCATAATCTTCTGCAATTATATGCTTCTCTGCTTCAATCAATAACTTCTCTGCTTTTTGTTTATCACTATCACCACATGATACCACTAAAAATGTCAGAAATGAAAAAAATATTTTAGTTACTGCGTTGTACATCTTTTACACCTTTTACTGTTTTTATTTTTTTTATCAAATTATTTAACACATGAGTATCTAATACTCCAACGATAAGATACCCCTGAAATAGCCCATCATTTGAATCGATAGAAATATTTCTTAATGTAACATCTTTTTCTTTCGTTATTATTGATGTAATATTGGTTACAATTCCTATATCATCATGTCCTACAACTCTCAATGTTGCTCCAAATTGTTCACCTAACTTACCGGACCATTTCGTCGTAATAAGTCTATAAGGATATTTCTCTCTTATATTATGAGCATTTGGACAATCTTTTCGATGAATTTTTATAACTCCTTCAGCCGAGATAAATCCAAAAACATCATCTCCATATATAGGATTGCAACATTTCGCCAATTTATAATTTATCCCTTTAATATTATTCCCTATAACTAAAACATCGCTATTATTGGATTTCTCATCATCATTAACCGATTGTAACGAAAAACCCTCAGCAGAACGGACTTCAATATTGTCAGTATTGAACTTATTTTCTAATTGAAGATATTCCTCAATTACATTATTTACCTCAAGCCTTTCTTGTGCAATCCCATTATAGAAATCTGTTATCGTTTTAAAACCCATTTTTTTAATAAGTTTCATCAACGTAGCTTCTTCTATATCTATTTTTCTGTTCTTAAAACGGCGATGTAATAGTTCTTTCCCTAAATCAGCCGATTTATTATCTTGCTCATGAACAGTTTGACGAATCTTATTACGAGCCTTTGATGTAACTACAAAATTAAGCCAATCGAGTTTTGGTGATTGATTGGAAGAGGTGAGTATTTCAACAGTATCACCACTATTCAACCGATAGTTTAATTTTTCATTTTTACCATTTACTTTTCCGCCTATACACGAACAGCCTAATTTTGAATGGATATTAAAAGCAAAGTCTAATACCGAAGCGCCTAATGGTAACTTATATAAATCGCCTTTGGGTGTAAACACGAAAACTTCTTTGCTATATATATCCATTTTCATGTTTTTCATTAATTCCATTGGTCCCGTTTCAGCCGCTTCAAGAATATCTCGCACATTATTCATCCATGTATCGAGATTTGATTCACTTTTTATGCCCTTGTATCTCCAGTGAGCTGCAAGACCTTTTTCCGCAATAAGATCCATGCGTTTAGTTCTAATTTGAACCTCTACCCATTTATTTTCAGGACCGTATACTGTAATGTGTAATGACTCGTAACCATTACTTTTAGGAATACTCAACCAGTCTTTTAATCGAGAAGGATTAGGCTGATACATATCCGTAATTAAAGAATATGCCATCCAACAATCACTCTTTTCTTTTTCAAGAGAAGAATCCAAAATAATGCGAATAGCAAACAAATCATATATTCCATCAAGATCATTATTTTGTTTGCGCATCTTATTCCAAATTGAATATATTGATTTGGTTCGCCCCTTAATATCAAATTTTAATCCTGCTGATTCTAATTTTGTTTTAATTGGGGATATAAAATCTGCGATATATTTATCGCGACTTTCTTTTCTTTCATTTAGCTTATGCGCAATCTCTGTATATATTTCTCTATTTGTGTATTTAAGAGATAAATCTTCAAGTTCCGATTTAATTACATACAATCCCAATCTATGAGCCAATGGGGCATATAGATAATTTGCCTCATAAGCGACATCATGAACATACTTTTCATTTGGATGGTGATTTATCCTACGCATTAGAGCCAGACGATCAACAATCATTATTATAATCACCCTTATGTCATCGGCAAAAGTCAATAATAATTTCCTAAAATTATCACTTTCTACAGCTGCCTGCTTGCTATATAAAGTGGAGACTTTCAACAATCCTTTTATTAATTTAGCAATATCTTCGCCCCAATCCTTGACGACATCATCTATTGTGATAAATTCTGACTTGCAAAGGTTATATAACAAAATAGCTATAACAATATTTCTATCCGGGCTAATCTTTTCGCACATTAGAACAGCCGCCTGTAAAGTATGCAATGTCGGATTTATACCATATCTGTCTCTTTGATTATGCCCATTATTAATGCCATTTGTTATAATATTTCTTATTAAAGCTACATCTTTTGAGCTAATAACATCCAGTGTACTTCTAAAAATACTACGATAAAGTATCTTAAGTTCGATCTGTTCATTAGCGCTAAAATATTTATTTCCCATAGTATTTTAACTAATTGTCATATTATTTATATCTTCGATATAATCGAGTATTTCGTCTTTTCCTCTACCATCAATACTTGATGAGATGAAAATTGGCGGGAGTTCTTCCCATTGAGATAAAAGAGTTTTTGTGTATTTATTTATATTACGTCGTCCTGCTTCAGGACCTAATTTATCTAATTTGGTAAAAATTATACTAAATGGCACACCATTTTCGCCAAGCCACTCCATAAATTCCAAATCTATCTTTTGAGGGTCAAGACGAGAATCTATCAAAACAAAAAGATTTGTCATTTGCTGCCGATCAAGAATATATCCTTCTATCATTTTTCGCAATTTATCTCGACTGTCTTTTCCTCGTTGCGCAAAACCATATCCTGGTAAATCTACAATATACCACTCATCATTTATAATAAAATGATTTATAAGCATTGTTTTCCCTGGCGTTGATGACGTATGTGCAAGATTTTTACGACCTGTGAGCATGTTTATTAATGATGATTTCCCCACATTAGATCGCCCGATAAAAGCATACTCATTTTTATCGGAATTTGGGCATTTGGCAACATCCGGGCTACTTATTTCAAATTTTGCACTATTAATTTTCATATACCATGATTTATTTGTGTAAAGTTAGGCATAAACATTTTATTAAACAACTCATTCACATCCAAGTTTACATAATTCACCAATAATAATTACCTTTGCATTGTCATTAAATAACAAAATGAATAAAAGTAGAGAATCTGTTTTTAAATTCAAGCATTTTCACGTAAAAAATGAAAATAGTGCAATGAAAGTTGGCACCGATGGGGTATTACTTGGTGCATGGGCCGATTTCTCTTCATCTCAAAATATTTTAGATATTGGAACAGGTACAGGTTTAATTGCATTAATGGCTGCACAACGAAGTAATGCCACAATAACCGGAGTTGAAATAGATCCTAATGCGGCAAACGAAGCAAAAGAAAACGCAGATGCATCACCATGGCAAAATCGCATATCTATAATCAACAACGATATTACGCATGTAGTTAATGATTTAGGAATCTTTGATCATATTGTGAGTAATCCTCCTTTTTTTGAGAATGGGATTTTAGCTCCTGATTCATCTCGTGCGACAGCAAGACATTGTAATTCTCTAAATTTCGCTTCTCTAATTTCTATCGCAAATAGCCGATTAAGCAGAGATGGAAAACTTTCATTTATATCACCTTACGAAAATAAAGAAAATATCATATATAATACAACATTATACAATCTGAATATTTCTCGGTATACCGAAGTCTTTTCAAATCAAAAGAAAACTATTCCTGTCCGTATTTTGTGGGAGCTAACCTTACTGCATATCCCAACCGATAAGTCCAAGCTATATATTCGTGATATTAACAATCAATATACTTCGGAATATATAAATCTAACAAAAGAATTTTATCTAAATTTTTAAGTAATGAATAATATTAAACCAGCCCAAATATCTTTTAGTAAAAAAATAGGATTATTTCTATGTTTATGGTTGTTTTCAACAATAATTGGAAGTTTTATTGTTGGTTTTATCACATTAAAATTTGGCGTTGATTCTACTCCGGCACTACGCATTGCAACAATAATACAAGATATTATTATCTTTATATTACCTGCAATAGTAACAGCGATGCTTATAACTCGTCTTCCCGCTACGTTTCTATCTATTGATAAATTTGGACAAAAGAAACATTATATTTTGACATTAATAACTTTAATCGTTAGCATTCCTGCAATGAATTATATAATTGCATGGAATGAGTCAATGCAATTACCCGAATCAATGAAAGGGATAGAGGAGTGGATGCGTAATAGCGAAAACAATGCCGCAATAATGATAAAAACAATGCTCGGTCAACCCGATATTCCAAACCTCATCATGTCAATTCTCATAGTAGGAGTTCTTGCAGGACTTAGCGAGGAATTATTTTTCAGAGGTGCATTACAAAAAATACTATTATCAAAACCGATGAATGTTCATGTTGCAATATGGGTAACAGCATTTATTTTTAGTTCGATTCACATGCAATTCTATGGCTTCATTCCCCGATTATTATTAGGTGCATTCTTTGGATATCTTGTTGTGTGGAGTAGGTCATTATGGCTACCTATTGTGGCTCATGCTTTTAATAATATTACAACTGTATTTGTAACTTGGCTATATAATCGAGGATGTATTGATGTTGATCCTAACAAATTTGGAACGGAAACATCAATTCTTGATACAACAATCGCAATAACAAGCGTTATTGCGACTATTGGAATGATTATCTATTTAAAGAAATCGTTTAGTCAAACTTCTTGCGATGGAAAACAAATCCACGACCAAGATACTTCTCTTTAACGACAGGATTTTCAGCGAGTTCTTCTGATGTCCCTTGAAATAATATTTTACCCTCAAACAATAGATAAGCTCGATCCGTAATACTTAATGTTTCCGGTGCATTATGGTCAGTAATGAGAATTCCTATATTTTTTTCTTTCAATTTATATACGACTGACTGAATATCCTCAACTGCAATTGGGTCTACTCCGGCAAAAGGCTCATCAAGCATTATAAATTTAGGATTAATTGCCAAGCAACGAGCAATCTCCGTACGACGACGCTCTCCACCAGACAATTGATCGCCAAGATTTTTACGCACCTTGTGTAGATTAAATTCATCTATTAGACTTTCTAATTTATCACGCTGATACTCTTTTGTTGTATTTGTCATTTCAAGCACCGAGCGAATATTATCTTCCACACTCAATTTGCGAAACACTGATGGCTCTTGAGCTAAATATCCAATTCCATTTTGTGCACGTTTATACATTGGATATTTGGTTATATTCATATCATTAAGAAATATCTGCCCTTCATTTGGGGTAATAAGACCAACTGTCATATAGAATGTCGTTGTCTTTCCGGCACCATTCGGACCAAGCAAACCAACGATTTCTCCCTGGGTAACATCAATTGACACATGATTAACCACCGTACGTTGCCGATATTTCTTCACCAGATTTTCAGTACGAAGCACCATCTTTTCTTGCGAAGCTGAAATTTCTTCAATCTTATCTTGTTCTTCCATTTGAGTTCAGATTTATTTTTTCAATTGAGCCTTGATATAGTCTGTTAACAAATTTATTGCTACAACATTATTTCCTCCTTGGGGTACAATAATGTCTGCATGACGTTTTGTCGGCTCGATATATAATGCATGCATTGGTTTTAATACGTCTTGATATCGGTCTATTACCATCATAGGCGTACGCCCACGTTCAACGCAATCACGAGCAATAACCCTTATCAATCGTTCATCGGCATCAGCATCTACAAACACCTTAACATCCATCATGTCTCGTAAAACATCATCGTTTAAAACCAATATACCCTCAACTATAACAACATCACATGGATTTATTGTTATTGTTTCTTCTTGACGGGTACATGACAAGTAAGAGTATGTTGGCATTTTTATCGAATTCCCTTTTTTCAACTCTTGCAAATGCTGAACGAGCAAAGACCATTCGATAGAAGCAGGTTCGTCAAAATTTATTTTACTTCGTTCTTCAACAGGGATATGACTCGAATCTTTATAATATGAGTCTTGTGGTATTATTGCAACCTCTCCTGTTGGGAAACTACTCTTTATTTTATTTACGACGGTTGTTTTACCTGAGCCTGTTCCTCCAGCTATGCCAATTATAACCATAACCTATATTATTAAATTATCTACAAACTTAACAAAAAAATCAGAGTCTTCCTTTATTTTTGTGCTAAATTTACCTTCTTATTGGCATTATTGGCTAAACATGAAACAAAAACAATAATAATTTTGACAAGAAAATGACTAACTTTGTCATCGCAAAATAATTAATCATGACTATAATATCTGCATTAGAGACATTTGGCAAATATTGCCTATTTATAAAACGTGTGTTTACTATTCCGGATAGGTGGAAAGTATTCTTTAAACGCACAACACTTGAAATTTCTAAATTGGGCGTAGATTCAATTCCATTGGTACTTATTATTGCGGTATTCATCGGTGCTGTTATTGCTATACAAATGCAACTAAACATTATGTCTCCGCTGATACCATCTTACTCTGTTGGTCTTGCCACCCGAGAAATCGTATTACTTGAATTTTCATCATCTATCTTAGGATTAATCTTGGCAGGTAAAGTTGGGTCAAATATTGCTTCTGAAATTGGAACAATGCGCGTCACAGAGCAAATAGATGCTCTTGAAATCATGGGAGTTAATTCATGTAATTTCCTTGTGTTACCCAAGATTGTAGCATTCTTGATTTTTATGCCGGTGCTTGTGGTATTTTGTATGATTACATCTCTTTTTGGAGGATATCTTGTTGCTATATTCACTGATTTATTTCCTGCATCTACCTATATATATGGCATACAAACATTATTTGTTGAATGGTATGTGTGGTATGCATTAATTAAATCACTTGTATTCTCATTCATTATTACATCAGTAGCTGCATTCTTCGGCTATTATGTAAAAGGAGGAGCATTGCAAGTAGGTAAAGCAAGTACAAATGCTGTAGTATCAAGCAGTATTCTCATTCTTTTATTAGACGTTGTACTCACTAAACTTTTGCTACAATGATTGAAGTTAAAAATATCACAAAGTCTTTTGATGAAAAGACTATATTATATAACGTTGATGCTCAATTCCATGCAGGAAAGACCAACTTGATTATCGGTCAAAGTGGATCCGGGAAAACTGTACTTATGAAATCAATCGTAGGTCTTGTAAAACCCGAAAAGGGTGAGATCCTTTATAATGGGCGAGACCTAATGAAAATGACACCAGATCAAATAAAAGACCTCCGCAAAGAAATCGGAATGTTATTTCAAGGATCTGCATTGTTTGATTACGAAACTGTTTTAGGCAATGTAATGTTTCCATTGGTAATGTTTACCGAGATGACTCAAGCCGAGATGAGAGACCGTGCATTGTTTTGTCTTGAACGTGTCAACCTCAAAGGTGCCGACAGAAAATACCCATCAGAACTATCCGGGGGCATGCAGAAACGTGTTGCCATTGCTCGCGCCATTGCACTAAACCCCAAATATCTTTTCTGCGATGAACCGAACTCAGGGCTTGACCCCAAGACCTCAATACTCATTGATGAATTGTTAAGAGATATTACCCATGAATATCAAATGACAACAATCATCAATACCCACGATATGAATTCAGTATTGGGAATAGGGGAGAACATCATCTTCCTTAACAAAGGGCATAAAGAATGGGTGGGAGACATGTCTCAAATCTATACAAGCGACAACCAAGCCCTCAATGACTTTGTCTTTGCTACCGACCTATTCCAAGAGGTAAAAAACTTCCTCATTTCCCAAAAATAGGTAATGATGGCTCAGTCGTTATTTCGTAAGAGTAAAGCATAAAGTATCTTTGAAAATATTATGACAACAAAGATAACAAAATTAGGTTTATATATAAGGAGATAAAAAAGCGAGGAGTGTCGATTGACGCTCCTCGCATGTATCAAATAAGAATAATCTTTATTCTTCGTTGTTTTCTTCTGCGTAAGCCTTGAGTAGTTTTTCTTGAACATCACTTGGCACAAGCTCGTATGACGCAAACTTCATTGTAAAAGAAGAACGTCCACCAGTGATTGAGCTTAATGCAGTAGAGTAGGATGCCATTTCTTTCAAAGGAACTTTAGCCGAAAGTTTTTCAAAGCCATTTTCACTTGCCATACCCATGATGATAGCACGACGACCTTGGAGATCACTCATCACATCACCCATAACATCGGCTGGTACCATGACATCAACATCATAAACCGGCTCAAGGATTTTGGGGTTAGCATTGCGGAATGCTTCGCTAAACGCGTTGCGACCAGCAAGACGGAATGAGATTTCATTAGAGTCAACCGGGTGCATCTTACCATCATAGATACACACGCGCACGTCGCGAGCATATGAGCCTGTCAACGGACCTTGTTCCATGCGGTCCATGAGACCTTTCACGATAGCAGGAATGAAACGAGCGTCAATGGCACCACCAACGATACAATTGTGGACAACAAGCTTGCCACCCCAATCCAATGGAATTTCTTGTGTATCACGAACATTCATCTTGAATTCTTGTCCACCAAATTTATATGTGTCGGGAACAGGCTCTCCTTCAACGTATGGCTCGATAATCAAGTGAACTTCTCCAAATTGACCGGCGCCACCTGATTGTTTCTTGTGGCGATAGTCGGCACGTGCGGCCTTAGTGATTGTTTCACGATAAGGAATTTTGGGCTCTTCATATACGATAGCCAATTTATCATTGTTTTCAACACGCCATTTGAGTGTACGCAAGTGGAATTCACCTTGCCCTGAAAGAATTGTTTGTTTCAACTCTTTAGATTGCTCAACCACCCAAGTAGGATCTTCTTCGTGCATACGAGTGAGTATTGCACTTAGCTTTTCAGCATCACTTTCAGTTACAGGACGCACTGCACGTTGATATTTAGGAGCAGGGTATTTGATGTAGTCATCATAAGAGTAAGTGCACCCTTTTTCATTAAGTGTATTACCTGTGCGCACATCTTTCATCTTCACCGTTGCTCCTATATCACCGGCACAAAGTTTATCGGCAGGAGTTTTGATTTGACCACATACACAATTGATTTGAGCAAAACGTTCCTTCGAGCCACGACTGATGTTTTCAAGGTCAACACCCGGAGTTAATGTACCTGACATTACTTTAAAATAGCTCACTTCACCAATGTGAGGCTCAACAGTTGTTTTGAATACATATAAACTCAATGGTCCGTTTGAATCAGGCTTAACTTCTTCTCCGTTAGCATCGATAGGAGCAGGCATATCTTCAACAAAAGGAACAACATTTCCAAGGAATTCCATCATGCGACGCACGCCCATATCTTTTTCGGCACTAACACAGAACACCGGGAAGATAGAACGGTCTACAAGACCTTTGCGAATACCTTCACGCATTTCATCTTCAGTCAAATGCCCTTGGTCAAAGAATTTTTCCATCAAAGTCTCGTCATTTTCAGCAGCAGCTTCGACAAGTTGTTGATGCAATTCTTTAGCTTTTTCCATTTCCTCAGCCGGAATTTCTTCTATTGTAGGCACGCCTCCGTCAGGTCCCCATGAGTATTTCTTCATTAAGAGAACATCAATCATGGCATTGAAACCTGGACCACATGTCAATGGATACTGAATGGGTACTACTTTACTGCCAAAGATTTCTTTCATTTGTTCAAGCACATTGTCATAATCGGCTTTTTCGCCATCAAGTTGATTCATTGCAAAAATAACCGGTTTTTTCAACGATGCAGTTGTGCGGAAAATATTTTGTGTACCAACTTCAACGCCATATTGTCCGTTTATAACAATGAGACCTGTATCTGTTACACTAAGTGCAGTGATTGCACTACCAACAAAGTCATCAGCTCCCGGACAATCTATAACATTGAGTTTCTTTCCTAAGAATTCAGCATAAAAAACGGTTGAAAACACAGAATATCCATATTCTTTCTCAACCGGGAAATAATCGCTAACAGTGTTTTTAGCATCTATAGTACCACGACGTTTTATAACTCCACACTCGTAAAGCATTGCTTCAGCGAGCGTGGTCTTACCCGAGCCTTTGCTGCCAAGCAAGGCTATGTTTTTGATTTCATTAGTTTGATAAACCTTCATGTTATTAGAGATTTTAATTGTTTAGTATTTCGTTTATTGAAAAATGTTTCGCAAAATAGCAATTATTTTTGGAATTGCAACAAAACAAAAACATGTTACACAACATCATTTTATCAAACTGACATTTTTGCTATCATTTTGTCATTAAATAAAAAAACAAAAAGGATTTTTTCCGTTAATCTTTATGACTTTGGCATATTATTTGCATGAGAGAGAGTAAATTCATTTCGTAGAAATATAACTATGAGTAACTCTTCAAACATAGAAAACACTAAGATTGTTCCAATTGGACAAATTGACATAGATCCGACTAAATTTACAACCGAGCCAAATATTAATGATTTACCTATAATTGCGACTCGTAATTTAGTTCTATTTCCGGGTGTAACAATTCCCATTTCACTTGGGCGCACCAATTCATTTGTTACATGCGATATCGCTTCTAAAAATGATATCCCAATTGGTGTTGTTTGCCAATTAAATCCTGAAGAGGAAAGTCCAACAATTAGCGACGGATTATATAAATATGGTGTTATTGCTGATGTGTTGAAAATTTTTAATCTTCCAGACGGAACTCATACTGCAATAATTAAAGCTCGCGATAAGTTTAAAATCATTGGAGTGGGGGACAGCATAACTATCCCTCAAGCACAACTCTCGGCAAAAGTTAAAATCATAAACGATATTGCCCCACGAGAATCCGATAAAGAATTCATTGCTTTATCAACAGCAATAAAAAATACTACATTAAAAATTCTGAAAAAAACAGCAGAAGAGCCTGCTGAACTTGTATTTAGTATAGCGAATTATCCCGAGCCAATTGGATTAATAAACCTTGTTGCCACACATACCCCTTTTGACATTGAGTTCAAAGAATCATTACTCGCAAAATATCGCATAAAAGAACGCGCATTTGCATTGCTCACCGAATTAACAAAAAACGAGCAAATGGTTGATATCAGCCACGAAATACAAGAACGTGCCAAACAAAATATCAACGAAAATCAACGCAACATGTTCCTCCAACAACAAATGGAGGCTATTCGTCAAGAACTATATGGTGATGAAGATGACTCTGAAGTATTGAGCAAAAAAGCTAATGAAATCGACTTTCCTAAACATGTTGAAGTAGTTTTTAATCGTGAATTAGATAAGTTAAGACGCTTAAACCCACAAAGTCCTGAATATTCCGTTCAATATTCTTATTTGGAAACATTAATAGATCTTCCGTGGAATAAACAAACTCCATTGAATTGTGATTTTGGCAAAGCAAAAGAAATTTTAAATGAAGATCACTATGGCCTTGAAAAAGTAAAAGAACGTATTCTTGAGCAACTTGCAGTCTTGATGAATACCCCTGATGGCAAAGCTCCAATATTGTGCCTTTGTGGTGCACCCGGAGTGGGGAAGACATCTTTAGGGCAATCCATTGCTCGATCCTTGGGCCGAAATTATCAGCGTGTCTCACTTGGAGGTTTGCACGATGAAGCAGAGATTAGAGGGCATCGACGTACATATATTGGAGCAATGCCCGGGCGCATTATTGATGCAGTAAAACGTAGTGGCTCCTCAAATCCTGTACTTTTATTGGATGAAATTGATAAAATAGGGCGTAATGATTTTCATGGAGACCCATCGGCCGCTTTACTTGAAGTCCTTGATCCGGAACAAAATTGTCATTTCCATGATAATTATATAGATGTAGATTTTGATCTATCTAAGGTTTTATTCATTGCGACAGCCAATACGCTGTCAACATTATCACAACCACTTCTCGACAGAATGGAGATAATAGACATTTCAGGATATCTTCTTGAAGAAAAAGTTGAAATTGCGACAAGACACATAATTCCAAGAATTCTTAAAGAACATAATTTCACTACTGAGGATATAATATTTTCTCGCGATTGTATCGTGAAAATTATCGAATGTTATACATCAGAAAGTGGAGTAAGACAACTTGAGAAAAAAATATCTACAATTGTACGTAAGATAGTTCTAAAAAAAATGAGCAGGGAAGAATATGCTACTGAGCTAAAACCCCATCATTTGCGAGATTTATTAGGCGTAGAAATATACAGCAAAGACCGATATGAAGGGAATAATTTTGCCGGTGTTGTTACAGGTCTCGCATGGACAGCTGTTGGTGGAGAAATATTATTTATAGAATCATCTCTTGCCAAAGCCAAGGGCGAGAAATTAACCCTCACTGGAAATCTTGGAGATGTAATGAAAGAGTCGGCAGTGATTGCATTACAATATGTAAAATCTCATGCTTATCAATTAGGCATTGATAGTGAACTCTTTGATAAATACACTCTGCACATTCACGTTCCTGAAGGGGCGATTCCGAAAGATGGTCCTTCGGCAGGGATTACAATGGCGACATCTATTATTTCTACTTTCACACAAAAAAAAGTACGTGATCGCATTGCGATGACAGGAGAAATAACCCTTCGAGGTAAAGTTCTTCCAGTAGGGGGTATCAAAGAAAAAATACTTGCAGCAAAAAGAGCGGGAATTACTGATATTATTATCTCTAAAGAAAACAGAAAAGATGTTGAGGATATTAGCGAAAAATATATTTCCGACCTTAATTTCCACTATGTCTCTACTGTTATGGAAGTAGTTAAAATTGCAATAACAGACGAAATTGTTCCTGATGCAATTTCCCTATAATATATTTTAACTATTTTGCTTTTTCATCTTCAGTTTCTTCTGATTTAAACGAATCAAATCCTGCTCCAATTAATTGGTTGTACCAACTGAATACTTTCTTAATATCATTAGTATATACTCTTTCATCGTCAAAGTCAGGAAGAATTTCAGCAAAATATGCTCGAATTTCTTTATCTCCGCCAATAGCTTTAATATCCACTTGTTTTCCCTCATTTTTTACTCTAATTGCTTCAAATACATCATTCAAAGGAATATCTTCTTCTGTTGTATAGATTGCAATATCTCCAAGTGAAATTACTTTATCATGAGCATATGCTGGAGTTCTTTTGCCTGTCATTAACGATTCAACGATAAGCATATTTTTTCCTTGATTGACCAATTTAAATAGTCCAGGACGACCTGATATTGAAAGAATTGTCTTTAACATGTTATTGTATAATATTTGTTAGTTCTAAAATTGTCCACAAATTTAGCATTTTTAGTCGAAATACCATCTATAATTATTAACTTTGTCAATCTAAATGATTTTTTAATGCTTAAATTCCTCAAATATCTATTTCAATTGATTATTTCTCCTACACCAGGATGGGAAGACATATCTCATGAAGGTCGTGATGCTAAGTTATTAGCTTCAGAAGGATTATATCCTCTTTTAGGCATAACAGCATTATCAACTTTCATTACTTACTTTTTCAATGATAACGGGCTAATTTCCCTTTTACAAAAGGCAATTATCACTTTTATTCAATATTTCGCATCTTTTTTTATTGCAATTTTTTTATTCTCTGTATATATACCTAAATATATAGACGGTGAGCCAAATGAAAAACGAATAACAACATTTATCACTTTCAATATTGCAATTTTAGCAATAATTCGAATTGTTGAGAATTGTTTACCAATAGAATTATCAATTGTCCAATTCCTTCCTATATTTGTAGCAATAGTAATGTGGAAAGGAACTAAATATATGGCTGTTAACAAAAACAAAATAGGACAATTTATGTTATTATCAATAATATCAATTATTGTTACGCCTTATTTATTACAAGCATTGTTTAATTTCATTCTCCCATCTTAATTATCGCTATGAATTTCAAAGAAATAAATATAAAAAATCGCAGAGCCACATTTGATTATAATATAATTGAGACATACACTGCAGGCATTGTGTTGACAGGGACAGAAATTAAATCAATCCGTTTAGGAAAAGCAGGATTAACCGATACTTTCTGCTACGTAAACAATGGAGAAGTGTGGGTTAAAAACATGTACATTGCTGAATATTTTTATGGCACCTACAATAATCACGTTGCTCGCAGAGACCGCAAACTCCTATTAAACAAAAAAGAGATTGCCAAAATTGAAAAAAATGGGAAAGAAACAGGCTTCTCCATCATACCAATGAAACTTTTTATAAACGATAGGGGATTGGCAAAGCTTGTTATTGGAGTGGGGCGAGGAAAGAAAGAATATGACAAGCGTCAGTCCATCAAAGAACGCGAAGACAAGCGTTCTATGGCTCGATTGTTTGAAAAATAATTATACTTTAGACACAATAATCAATTGACGAGAGCCATCAGAAATTGTACATCCGAACACTCTTTTTTCACCTCCATCTTTCACCTTTAATTTTTGTCGCAAATCATCTGCCGACATTATAAAATTACGCGTTGCTACATTTATCTTCGAATATTGTGTTGAAAATTTCTTTATCTCTTTTGATGAAAAAGGTATTATTTCCTCAATTTTAAATATTTCTCCCGGAAAATCTGATATTTGATCTTGTGAAGTGTATAAATGCGTATTACTATGCAATTTTGCTACATTATATTTACTCGACAACAATTTATATGGAGCTACTTTCATTACAGCAGGATATGGTTCATATAAATATCCTTGCTCTTGAGGTAATACATAGATTGGAGATGAATTCTGTTCTTCATTCAGTTCAAATGAAAATTTTATTGTTTCCTCCTTACTCAAAGTCACAGAATTAACGTTTACTTTTTCTACTTTCACTTTAAAATCAACAACAGCCACAATTTCTTTGCACTCCTGCGTAGTTCCAATAGCGTATATTTCAGTAATTTCAGGTAACTCTCTTATTATTTGAGAGATATCCAACATTGGCGATACCTTAATAATTAACTTATCACACTTTTTCTTGATATCATCTAATATTGCTATAACATCAGGTTCACAGTCGCTTAACGCATATAATCTCTTGCCGCTATTTCCTCGACGAGCAGGGTCTATAAAAGCTACATCAAAATGACTCTCTACATTTTTGATAAATTCACAGCAGTCGGTATTTTGTACATTAATATTTCTGAAGCCTAATATCCCCGCATTATATTTTACTGCTTGTGCAATCTCCGGATTTCGCTCCACAGCTGTAATAGATTTTGCTTTTTGCGCAAAATGATATACATCAATTCCTAATCCACAAGTTAAATCAATCATATAGATGCCATCATCTATCAATGTCGCATGAAACGCTGATAATAAATCAGATGTACACTGCTCTGCAGATAATGTGGTTGGAAAAACAAATTGTTTATTTTGTAACGTTTCTGATAATTTCTTTGAAGCCTTACGTCGACACTCAATTTGCAAGATGGCAAAATCTAATTCTTCCGTCATCTGTTTGTGATAACGCAATCTAAGTTTTGAAACATCCTCATCTTGATGCTCCTCAATCCATTTATATATTTCAGAGGATATATTAATCATACTACAAAGATATGAAAAACTCGGTATGCCTCCGAAGAAACACACCGAGTAAACAACTATATAATTTATTTCTTATCCTTTGATAGCTGCAATTCCAGGAAGAACTTTTCCTTCGATAGCTTCAAGAAGAGCTCCACCACCTGTTGATACATATGATACTTTATCAGCCAAACCAAACTTGTTTACACATGCAACAGAGTCACCACCTCCTACAAGTGAGAATGCACCATTAGCAGTAGCTTCAACGATTGCATCAGCTACAGCTTTAGAGCCAACTGCAAATGTATCGAATTCAAATACTCCGGCAGGACCATTCCAAAGAATAGTTTTAGCTCCCTTGATAGCATCAGCAAATGCTTTTTGCGTTTCAGGACCTGCATCCATACCTTCCCAACCTTCAGGAATATCCATTACTGAAGCTATTTGAGTATTAGCATCGTTGCTAAATTTATCTCCTGCAACACAATCAGTACCAAGAACGAGATTTACTCCTTTCTCAGCAGCTTTCTTCATGATGTCAAGAGCAAGGTCAAGTTTGTCATCTTCGCAGATTGAAAGACCGATTTTACCACCTTGAGCTTTAGCAAAAGTATATGTCATACCACCACAAAGAATCAAGTTATCAACTTTATCCATCAAATTTTCAATGATACCAATTTTAGTTGAAACTTTAGATCCACCCATGATAGCTGTAAATGGACGTTTGATATCGCTAAGAATTGCATCAACTGCATTAACTTCTTTTTCCATCAAGTAGCCAAGCATCTTGTTATCAGCATCAAAGTTGTCAGCAATAACAGCAGTAGATGCATGTTTGCGGTGAGCTGTACCGAATGCATCATTTACATAGCAATCAGCGTAGCTTGCAAGCGTTTTAGCAAATGCTTTTTGACTTTCTTTCATTTCTTTTTTAGCAGCTTCGTATGCAGGATCTTCTTTATCGATCCCTACAGGTTTACCTTCTTCTTCGGGGTAGAAGCGAAGATTTTCAAGCAACAATACTTCTCCCGGCTTAAGAGCAGCGGCAGCATCAGCAGCTTTAGCACAATCAGGCGCAAATTGGACATCTGTTCCAAGAGCAGCGGCTACAGCATCTTTGATTTGAGCAAGAGAGAATTTAGGGTTAACTTTCCCTTTGGGTTTTCCCATGTGAGACATAATGATAAGAGCGCCACCATCAGCAAGAATTTTCTTTAAAGTAGGAAGAGCGCCACGAAT
Source organism: Muribaculaceae bacterium (assembly GCA_017436845.1). GTDB lineage: Bacteria > Bacteroidota > Bacteroidia > Bacteroidales > Muribaculaceae > RGIG4079. The sequence goes on along the minus strand of JAFSCJ010000015.1, from coordinate 77,146 downwards.
ACGAGTGTCATCAGTTATCTTACCATTTTCGTCCAAGGGTACATTGAAGTCAACTCTGACTATTGCCTTTTTACCGGCAAATTTGTAATTGTCAATTGTCATTTTACCTTATATTTAAATTGTTATACTATATCTTTTCTTTATACTGCAAATTTACTTATTTTTCTGAAACAAATAAATTTAAAACGGCTAAATAATATTACGAGCTTTTAATAATTCACTCATCTCATCGCGCAATTTTTTCGCTTCAGATCCTGCTGCTTCGGCAAAATCTTCACCTTTTGAGGCATAAATAATGCCACGAGATGAGTTTACTAACAATCCACAATCATCAATCATGCCATATTTTGCGACATCTTGTAGGCTACCACCTTGAGCACCGACACCAGGAACAAGCAAGAAACTATTTGGAGAAACCGCACGTATATCTTTAAACATTTCTCCCTGAGTAGCACCAACGACATACATCATATCTTCATCAGACGCCCATTTTGCCGAAGTCTCAAGAACATGTTCAAACAAGCGTTTTCCGTCATTGTCAGCAATTAATTGAAAATCATGAGATCCTTTATTTGATGTCAATGCAAGCAAAATAACCCATTTGCCATCATATCCAAGAAATGGTGTAACACTATCTTCTCCCATATATGGGGCTACAGTGATGGCGTCTACATCAAGATGCTCAAAGAAACTGCGAGCGTATAATTGAGATGTATTCCCAATATCACCACGTTTAGCATCTGCAATAATAAATTGGTCGGGATAATTTGTCTTTATATATTCTATTGTTTTTTCTAATGCGACCCATCCTTCTACACCTAAACTTTCGTAAAAAGCAAGATTTGGTTTGTATGCAACTGTATAAGGAGCAGTAGCATCAATAATCGCTTTATTAAAAGCAAATAATGGGCACTCATCATTCAACAGGTGTTCTGGGATTTTCTTGATATCGGGATCAAGTCCTACACACAAGAAAGAGCCTTTTTTGCGAATATTTTCTACTAATTCAAGTCTTTTCATAATCTATATGTTTTTTGGAGAGTTTTATAATTCACTTTCTTTGAGCTTTTCCGCATTTTCAGCAATTATTAATTGGTCAATACATGCTTGAATATCGCCATCCACAAAAGCTTGAAGATTATATATTGTATAGTTTATGCGGTGGTCTGTAATTCGACCTTGTGGATAGTTATATGTGCGAATTTTTGCTGAACGGTCACCGGTAGAGACCATAGTTTTGCGTCGAGAAGCAATATCATCAAGATACTTTTGATGTTCTTTGTCATATATAAATGTACGCAAACGGCTCAATGCACGCTCTTTATTCTTCGGTTGATCTCGAGTTTCAGTACACTCGATGAGGATTTCTTCACTTTCACCAGTTATAGGATTTTTCCAAATATAACGCAAGCGAACACCTGACTCAACCTTATTCACATTCTGACCACCGGCACCTCCACTTCGGAATGTATCCCACTTAATTTCTCCTTCGTTGATTTCCACATCAAATTCTTCGGCTTCAGGGAGCACAGCAACAGTAGCAGCCGATGTGTGTACTCGTCCTTGTGTTTCTGTTGCGGGAACACGTTGTACACGATGTACACCACTCTCATATTTCAATATTCCATAAACTCCTTCGCCACTCACAGCAAATACGATTTCTTTAAAACCTCCGGCTGTACCTTCATTAAAACTTGTAACAGCAACGCTCCAACCTTTGGATTCACAATATTTGCTATACATTTTAAACAAGTCTCCGGCAAATATTGCGGCTTCATCGCCACCTGTTCCACCTCGTATTTCAACAATAGCATTTTTTCCATCCTCTGGATCAGCAGGAATGAGCAACAATTTGATATCTTCTTCAAGTTCAGGCAAGCGACTGGTAGCAGAATCAAGTTCTTCCTTTGCCATTGCACGAAGGTCTTCATCGTTTTCAGAGTCAAGCACCTCACGAGCTTCTTTTATATTGCCTAATAATTGACGATACAAGCGCGTTGCACTTGTCAATTTTTCAAGGTCTTTATATTCTTTTGTCAAACGCACATAGCGTTTCATATCGGCAATCACCGAAGGGTCGGTAATCAAAGTGCTCACTTCCTCAAAGCGAGCCTCAATGCCATCAAGTCGAGACAATAATGATGAGTCGGCCATAAATATTCTAAATTTTGTGCGAAGTTAACACTTTTAATTCATCAAACCTAAAATAATCAACATTATGACACTCATTAAAATTAATTTTAATCCATCCTCTTATTCCAAGTCCGATAATAAACTTAACTACTCGGTAATAAAATTAAATTTCAAATTGAAATATTGCAGAAAATTATCAACATTTAAATTCATATAAACTATTATTGAACAGATGATTTCCTATGGAAAACTACGCACTGCCGAAACCTACATTTCTACTCTTAGAAGCTTCATTAATTATCGTAACGGACAAGATATTGCACTAAATGCAATAACAGCAGATATCATTACCGATTACGAACAATATTTAATCAGTAGACATTTAACGCGTAACACCATATCATTTTACATGCGCATCCTTCGTGCCACATATAATCGTGCTGTTGATAACGAATTAATACAGCCACGCAAATTATTTAACAGAGTTTTTACCGGAAATGATCGCACAATAAAAAGGGCTATTCCATTAGACCTTCTAAGAATAATTAAAGATTCTAATTTGAGTAACAATATACGCCTTTCTATTGCACGTGATTTATTCATGTTCAGTTTCTACACTCGTGGAATGTCATTTGTTGACATGGCTTATCTGACTCACGCAAACATACACAATGGATATCTTATATATCGACGTCGTAAGACTAATCAATGCCTCGTTATCAAGTTGGAAAAATGCATTATAGACATTCTTAATCGTTATCACTCTGATGAATCCATTTATCTATTACCTATTATCAGTTCATCATCTCGGATTGAACCACGACAACAATATCTAAAATCGATTCGTTCAGTCAACCACCATCTTCATAAACTTTCAAAGCAACTTAATTTGAGTATTAATCTAACAACCTATGTCGCACGCCACACATGGGCAAGCATCGCACATAGCAAAAATGTACCAATATCGGTAATTAGTGAATGTTTGGGACACGACAGTGAATCAACTACTCAAATTTATCTTGCCGCGCTTGACACATCAGTTCTCGATCAAGCCAACAACTTAATCCTAAATTCTCTGTAATTTATAAAATCTATTTTTCAGAAATAAATGGGAATGTGTGGTAAAAATATTATCTTTGCATATCTAATAATTTTCGATGGAAACAACTATTTTAAATCAATTATATAGTCAGGCAACCGGAAATGAGCCTGAATCAATTATTGAGTTGCCGTCATCTGGCTCTAATCGTCGCTATTTTCGTATAAACGGCGAGCAATCCATGGTAGGAGCATTAGGGACATGTGTTGAAGAGAATCGTGCATTCCTCTATCTTGCCAAGCATTTCAAAGAAAAAGGATTGCCTGTTCCTGAAGTGTATGCATGTGCCAATGATGAGATGGCTTATATACAACAAGATCTTGGGGATACATTACTATTCAATGCGATAGAAAAGGGTAGGGCAACTAGCGTATTCAGCGAAGAAGAACGCCAACTATTAATCAAGACAATCAGACTGCTTCCCGATGTTCAATTTGCCGGAGCTGTAGGACTTGATTTCAATGTGTGCTATCCGTTGCCTGAATTTGATGCTCGCACAATTCTATGGGATCTCAACTATTTTAAGTATTGCTTTCTCAAAGCCACCGGAATGGAATTCCTTGAAGATCAACTTGAAGATGATTTTCAAGCAATGGTTGAGGTATTGATGCGTAGTCAGTCAAGCACATTCATGTATCGTGATTTCCAATCCCGCAACGTGATGATTCACAACGGCGAGCCTTGGTTTATTGATTTCCAGGGCGGTAGAAAAGGACCTTTCTACTACGACGTTGCATCATTCTTGTGGCAAGCAAAAGCCAATTTTCCAGAAAGTCTCCGTAACGACCTCATACAGGAATACATTGATGCCTTGCGCAAATATATTCCTGTAGATGAAGCCTATTTCCATGAACAATTGCGCCATTTTGTATTATTCCGCACCCTACAGGTACTCGGCGCCTATGGATTCCGTGGATACTTCGAGAAGAAACCTCACTTTATACAAAGTGTTCCTTTTGCCATAGAAAATCTTCGCAACCTTTTAAATGAACCATATCCTGAATATCCCTATCTTAGCGAGGTATTACATAATCTTGTCAACCTCAAACAATTTAGCGATGACCTTCAAAAGCGCACACTCACAGTTAAAGTAATGAGTTTCGCCTATAAAAAAGGTATTCCTAATGACACATCAGGCAATGGTGGAGGCTATGTCTTTGACTGCCGTGCCGTAAATAACCCTGGCAAATATGAGCGATACAAACCTTTCACCGGACTTGATCAACAAGTAATCAAATTTCTTGAAGATGATGGAGAGATTATTGAATTCCTCGACCATGCCTATTCACTTGTTGACTCATCGGTAAAACGATATATCGAACGTGGATTTTCTAATTTGATGGTGTGTTTCGGCTGTACAGGCGGTCAACACCGCTCTGTCTATTGTGCTCAACACATGGCAGAACACCTCAACAAGAAATTCAACGTAAAAGTTGAACTTATCCATCGTGAACAAAATATCGAACAAACGTTCAAAGCCAAACATTAATTTCCAAATGAAAGCAATGATTTTTGCTGCCGGACTTGGCACAAGACTCAAACCATTTACCGATACTATGCCTAAAGCTCTCGTTCCGGTAAATGGTATATCTATGCTTGAACACGTGATAAAACGCCTAATAAAACAAGGCTTTGATGAAATTGTAGTTAATGTTTATCACTTTGGTGAGAAAATTATTGAATTCTTGGATGCTAAAGATAATTTCGGCATAAACATACACATCAGCGATGAACGTAATTGCCTATTAGACACAGGAGGGGGGATATTAAAAGCACGTCAATGGCTTGATGGCAATGAGCCAATATTGATTCACAATGCCGATATTCTCACCGACTTAGACTTGTGCGAAATGCGACAACATCACATTGAAAGTGGAGCAGATGCAACATTACTTGTCGCTAACAGAAAGACTACACGTTATTTCCTCTTTGACAATGCTGACAATCTGAAAGGGTGGACAAATATCTCTACCGGAGACATTAAACCCAAGACATTAACCGCGATTTCACAACTCACACAATTAGCTTTTGGTGGCGTACACATCATTTCACCATCGATATTTAGTACCCTCGAGCATTATAGTTCAGAGCCTAAGTTCTCAATCACGCCATTCTACATCGACAGTTGCAACACACTTAAAATTAAAGGCTATACCCCCCAAAAAGCATATCAATGGTTTGATATTGGCAAACCAGAAACCCTCACCCTCGCTGAAAACTCCTTCAAAATTCAATAATTCAAACTTTCTAAAACTTTTACCTAAATCGTGATGCGACATGTATTTGTGGTTTGATGTAGAAATAGAATAATATACAACCTAAGCACAATTTATTTTGTGGAATGGGAAATAATTGCTAACTTTGCGGTCGCAAAATCAATACAAAACCAATTTTTAATTTTTATTTAAATGGCAACTAAAATCAGATTACAACGTCATGGTCGCAAAAACTATGCGTTTTATCCTATTGTTATCGCCGATAGCAGAGCACCACGAGATGGTAAATTTATTGAAAGGATAGGTTCTTATAATCCTAACACTAATCCTGCTACAATAACATTGAACTTCGAACGGGCTTTGTATTGGGTTAACTGTGGTGCACAACCAACAGACACAGTGCGCAATATCCTTTCTAATGAAGGTGTATTGTTAATGAAACACCTCCAAGGTGGTGTTAAAAAGGGAGCTTTTGATGAAGCTGAAGCACAACGTCGTTTTGACGCTTGGAAAGCACAAAAAGACGCTAACGTGAGCGCATTCAAAGCTGCTGAAAACAACAAGAAAGAAGAAGCTGCTAAAAAGCGTATGGAAGAAGAGCAAGCTAAGAACAAAGCTAAAGCTGAAATCGTAGCTAAGAAAAAAGCTGAACTAGCTGCCGCTGCTGCTGAAGCTGAAGCCGCTGCTAACGCAGAAGAAACAGCTGAAGAAGCTCCTGCTGCTGAAAGCGCAGAATAATTCTAACTTACACGCAATCCATATTGCGAAAATGAGCCGATGACGTATTCTTGTCATCGGCTTTTTTACTCTAATTTATAGCGATGGAACATTATCTACAATTAGCACAGCTAAATCAAGCTAAAGCCCATGAGATTATTTCAACACTGAATATTATAGAAGCGTGGAATTCAATCGGTGCAAAAATCAATTTGATAGGCTCTCTTAAAATAGGATTGCTCATGAAACATCTTGATATTGATTTTCATGTCTATACTGAGGTTGTGGATATCTCGCAAAGTTTCTATGCCATATCTTTAATAGCACAACATCCAGGAGTACAAAGTGTACAATATAGCAATCTACTCAATGAAGAAGATGAATGCCTTGAGTGGCACATCACATATATTGATGATAATCATGCTAAGTGGCAGATTGATATAATGCACATTGTTACAGGGTCAAAATATGATGGATATTTTGAACGGGTAGGTGATGGTATTGTGAGACGATTAACAGAGATGTCTCGCAACACAATCCTAAAATTAAAATGGGAAACGCCCGATGATGAGAAAATCATGGGCGTTGAATACTATCGTGCGGTTTTAGATGGAGAAGTCAAAACAATGAAAGAGTTTCAAGAATATCGACTCGCACATCCGATTAATGGCATCCTCGAATGGCAACCTTAGTCTAAAAAACGTTTTGTCAAACCTGAATAGGCATCGATGCGTCTATCGCGCAAGAATGGCCACCAACGGCGCACATGCTCTGAACGAGTCATATCTATTTCAATAATCTTTTCTATTTCAGCATCAGTAGGTGCTTGGAACAAAAATTCACCTTGCGGACCTGCGACAAAACTGCTTCCCCAGAATTTTATCCCATTTGTCATTGAAGATGGATCGGGTTCATGACCAACTCGATTGACTGAAACGACCGGCAAGCCATTGGCAACTGCATGAGCTCGCTGTATCGTAATCCATGCTTCACGTTGACGCGCTTGTTCTTCGGCCGTATCAGAACTTTCCCAACCAATAGCAGTGGGGTATATGAGTAGCTCTGCTCCTCGCAATGCCATCAAGCGTGCAGCTTCGGGATACCATTGATCCCAGCACACTAATACTCCAAGTCGACCTATTGATGTTTCAATAGGCTCAAAGCCTAAATCGCCAGGTGTAAAATAGAACTTTTCATAATAAGCAGGATCGTCAGGGATGTGCATTTTACGATATTTCCCAGCAATAGAGCCATCTTTTTCAAACACGACTGCGGTGTTATGATATAGGCCGGGGGCTCGTCGCTCAAACAATGATGTTACAATCACAATGCCCAACTCTTTTGCCAATGAAGCATAAGTATCTGTAACTGCAGACGGAATGGGAATAGCAAGATTACACTCATCGGTCGATTCCACTTGACAGAAATATAGCGAATCATGCAATTCTTGATTTACAATGAGTTGTGCCCCCTCTGATGCTAATTGTCTCATTTTAGCAATCAAGCGGTTGCGATTATCCTCTATCGAAGATGTATTTTGTTGTTGTATAATTCCGACTTTTATTGTTCTATTCATATCGATAATATTTCTTTTGGTAATTGCATAGTCACACAATGAAGTGAGCCATGTTGTTTTATCAATGCATTGCAATCAACGGTAACTATTTTATATCCAGGGAAAGCCTGTTGCAAGCGTGTTATTGCAAGCGCATCATTTTCTGGTTGATTATATGAAGGCATTAAAACCGTATTTTTCATAATAAGGAAATTGGCATATGTAGCAGGCAATCGCTCACCATTTTCATCATACACGGCGTCTGGGAATGGCAACTCTACAAGATTAAATGGAGTCCCATCTAATGTTGTAAACTCTTCCAATTGCTGCTTCATCTTGCTTAATGCTGTATAATGTTCATCATTTTCATCATCACACCCTACATACACAATAGTATCATTAGGAGCAAGACGCGCAAGAGTATCAATGTGGCTATCAGTGTCATCACCAGCCAAATATCCGTAATCAAGCCACAATATTTTCTTCAAACCTAATTCTCGAGACAGATATGCTTCAACTTCAGCTTTAGACATATCTCCATTTCGATTTAATGACAACAAACACTCTGATGTTGTTAACATAAGCCCCTTGCCATCACTCTCCACAGAGCCACCCTCAAGTGTAAAGCCTAAATTATTTTTGTATTCAGTTTTTAATAATCCGGTTTCTATAATCGAACGAGAAATCAGGTTGTCATAACAAGAGCTAAATTTCAATCCCCACCCATTAAATTGGAAATCATGAATTACAAATTTTCCACCTTCAATTGTTGTTATCGGTCCAAAATCACGAGCCCATGTGTCATTTGTTGGGGTAGAGTGATAGTATATATTAGTATTATCCAAATGTGCCAAATGGCTTTTGGGAAGTTCTATATCAGGAGTGACTATTATGACTTTTTCCTCTTTTATAATTTCAGTTACAAGATTTACGAAGCACTCTGTAACCTCTTCAAGCATATAATTCCAATCAGTGCCATTATGAGGCCATGACAATAGAATTGCGCCTGTAGATTCCCACTCTGCCGGTAAACGATGCGAACAATCTTTATTCATTTTTTAATTACTATTCATCAAAATCTTTTAGGGAATCCCACACTGAATTTTGTGAATCCATATATTCTTCACAATAATCAAGGAAACCTCTTTTTTCACTACTTCCGACAGCATGACACCACTCGCTATATTCTTCTCGCAATTCTTCATCCTCATGCAAAAGCTTTTTAAATTCAGCTTCAGCAATGTCGATACTGCCATATTGTTGTAGGAGAGAATTAAACAGATGTGTTATATCATTCATGCCATTATAATTTAAACGATTGATTTTAGTTCAAATATAATAAACGCAATATAAATGAGCAAATATTTAGCATTTTATTAGAATTTAAATTCTATATTTAGAACCTAAACTAAAATATGACAGTTATACCACATAGGTACTTTACATTAATTAACAGTGTAAACCTTTATTTTTGCCCACACTTACCTTTACCTTTGTATCAAATCAAAACAGACTATCTATGGGACCAATTCTCATTACTCCACATGTTATTAATACCATAAAATCACTACCTCTTGACGAGCAAACTGCAATAACAGGAGCGTTGGTTGAAGAACTTATTCTTGACAGTCATTCCAAGAAAGCTCTATCACCTGTGCAAGAGATGCTTTACTCTATTATAAAATTCTACATCAAACAAGATTCCACAAAGTTCATATCCTCACATTGCATCCATAAATAATTTTATCTTTTCATGAAAAACACAAAGAGGTTGCAAAGAAACATTTGCAACCTCTTATTATTGTAGTAATACTTTAAAGTAAATCTACTGATCGTTTAATAAATGAACTTAACGCTTCTCCTTTTAATAAACCATTACCTAATAATGCCAGGTCAATCAATTGTTTAACAACTTCTTGTTTTGACGCATAATCTGCAATTATGCTCTCCTGTTTACTACGCAATTCTGACACCTCTGTTTCTAATTGCTTAACTTCGGCTGTTTCGTTATTATCTTTTCTCAATTCAGAGATTTGATTGTTCTTAGCTGAAATCGATTCAAGAATAGGAGAGACCTCACTTGCTATATTCGCATCAACATCGCGCACAACTTTAACTACCAAAGGATGATCAGTATTAACAATGAGATTATAGCTATCAGGAAGCTCGCCATAGAAACTCATTCCGGGTTGCATAGCTGCCATCTCTTTCATGCGACGCATGTATTCCCCTTGAGTAATAATCAATGGAGCATCTGTTTCACCCATTGCTTCAAATGACACGACGAACTCACATTTTTCTATAGCCGGAATTTGCGAGCGGAATTCAGTGGTTAATATCTCCCTTTGCAATTGTGTCAATAATACCTCTTTCTTTGTATCTTTCTTAATAAGGTTAGTGATAACATCGCTATCTACTCTGACAAATTGAGATTTTTCCAATTTACTTTCTAACAATCCAATAAAATGGCTATCTAATTGCCCATCCATCAACAATACATCATATCCTTTTTCTTTTGCGGAATTGATATAATTATATTGGGCAACTGTATCTGTTGCATATAGATAAATTAAATTACCATCTTTATCTGTTTGCTCTGATTCAATGAGTGTTTTATATTCATCAAGAGTAAAATGCTTACCATCAGTATTGCTTAACAACACAAATTTCATGGCTGAATCACAGAATTTTTGTTCTGTCAACATACCATACTCAATAAAAATCTTAATATCACCCCATTTATTTTCATATTCTGCTCTGTCTGATTTGAAAATTTCTTCAAGGCGAGCAGAAACTTTTTTTGTTATATAAGTAGATATTTTCTTTACTGCAGCATCACTTTGAAGATATGAACGTGATACATTCAATGGTATATCGGGAGAATCAATAACACCTTGCAATAACATCAAAAACTCAGGGACAACCCCTTCAACTGAGTCTGTAACAAATACTTGATTACAATATAATTGAATGCGATTTTTGTTTATTTCAAAGTTGTTTTTAATTTTTGGGAAATACAAAATACCTGTCAAAGTAAACGGATAATCTACATTTAGATGTATCCAGAACAATGGATCCTCTTGACCTGGGTATAAATCGTGATAGAAATTTAAATAATCTTCCTTAGTCAAGTCGGCAGGTTTCTTCATCCACGCCGGATCTGTTACGTTGATAACTTTATCTCTGTCAGTATCAACATATTTGCCATCTTTCCATTCTTGTTCTTTTCCTGAGATTACAGGAACGGGCAAGAATCGGCAATATTTCTTCAATAAACCATCAATTCTTGATTGTTCAAGGAAATCTTTATTCTCTTCATCAATATATAATACAATATCTGTTCCGCGATTAGCTTTATCACATTCTTCCATTGTATATTCAGGAGAACCATCGCAAGACCATTTAACAGCTCTTGCGCCATCTTTATATGACAACGAATAAATTTCCACCTTCTTTGCAACCATAAATGCAGAGTAGAATCCAAGGCCGAAATGCCCAATAATAGAATTAGCACTATCTTTATATTTTGCTAAAAATTCTTCCGCTCCTGAAAAGGCAATTTGATTGATATATTTATCTATATCATCACTTGTCATACCAATACCGTAATCGCTTACTGTGAGGGTACCTTTTTCTTTATTTATAGAAACTTTCACATTAAGTCCACCAAGTTCGCCTTTAACTTCTCCTACTGATGCTAATGTCTTTAGTTTTTGAGTTGCATCAATTGCGTTTGAAACTAATTCACGAAGGAAAATTTCATGATCACTATATAAAAATTTCTTGATAACCGGAAAAATATTTTCGGTGGTTACTCCAATTGTTCCTTTTTGCATTTCTATAATAATTTAAATTATTTTACTTCAACTATAATATTATCTCTATTCTCATTTACACTAACATAAATTTCATTGCCTTGATTTATCGTATTATCCAATATCAACTCAGCAATACCATCTTCTAAATATTTTTGTATTGCACGTTTCAGCGGACGAGCTCCATATTGAATATCATAACCTTTTTCTGCAATAAAATTTTTTGCTTCATTAGTTATAGTTAGTTTATAACCTAACTCTTCAACGCGCTTATAAAATCCGTTTAATTCAATATCAATAATTTTAAATATTGCCTCTCTTTCAAGGTTGTCAAATACAACGATGTCATCAATACGATTTAAAAACTCTGGAGAAAATGTTTTGTTCAACGCTTTCATTAATACTCCATGAGAATATTCTTTATCTATTGCTTTTGTACTAAATCCGACACCACTACCAAAATCTTTTAACTGGCGAGTGCCTATATTTGATGTCATTATTATTATAGAGTTCTTAAAATCAACTTTACGGCCTAAACTATCGGTCAAACGCCCCTCATCCATCACTTGTAGCAATAGATTGAACGTATCTGGATGAGCCTTTTCGATTTCATCTAACAACACAACGGAATAGGGGTGACGGCGCACTTTCTCGGTCAATTGTCCGCCTTCTTCATATCCGACATATCCCGGAGGTGCTCCTACAAGACGAGAGACCGAGAATTTCTCCATAAATTCACTCATATCAACTCGAATCAATGCGTCAGCAGAGTCAAACATATATTCAGCTAATTTTTTAGCCAAATGAGTTTTACCAACACCAGTGGGACCTAAGAACATGAATGTTCCTATTGGCTTATTAGGGTCCTTTAATCCGACTCGATTACGCTGGATGGCCTTAACTATTTTAGAGATAGCATCATCTTGACCTACTACTGCATTTTTTAACACAGTACCCATTTCTCTAAGACGTTTACCTTCAGCTTGGGCAATTCGTTGAACAGGGACACCTGTCATCATTGCAACGACTTCAGCAACCTTGTCATCATCAACAATCTCTCGTTGCATAACCAATTGCTCTTCCCAACGTTTTTGAGCTAAAGACAAATCTTGTTTAAGAATTTGCTCCTTATCTCGATAAGATGCGGCCAACTCAAAATCTTGAGAATGAGCTGCTTCTAATTTCTTAGAATTGGCATCTTCTATTTGTTTCTCAATGTTTTCAATCTCTTTTGGGACTGACAAATTCATTATGTGCATGCGAGAACCAGCTTCATCCATTGCATCAATCGCCTTGTCAGGGAATGTCCTATCACTCACATATCGTTCTGTTAGATATACACACGCCTCAAGAGCTTCTTGCGTATATGTTACATTATGGTGCTCTTCATACTTATCCTTAATATTTACAAGTATTTCGAGCGTTTCTTCAGGGGTTGTTGGCTCCACAATTACCTTCTGGAAACGTCGTTCTAATGCACCATCCTTCTCAATATTTTTTCTATATTCATCAAGTGTTGTTGCACCAATACATTGTAATTCTCCACGTGCCAATACAGGTTTCAACAAATTAGCGGCATCCATTGAGCCAGATGCATTTCCGGCACCAACAATGGTGTGTAATTCATCTATAAACAGAATTATATCTTTGTTTTTTGACAATTCATCAATTATTGCCTTTATTCGTTCTTCAAATTGTCCCCTAAATTTTGTCCCGGCAACAATTGATGCCATATCCAAAGAAACTATGCGTTTATCAAATAATATTCTTGGCACATTTCGTTGAATAATTCTTACAGCTAAACCCTCTACTATTGCGGACTTACCAACACCAGGCTCTCCAATTAAAACGGGATTGTTTTTTTTCCGTCTACTTAGGATTTGTGTTAAACGTTCAATTTCTTTATCGCGACCTACAACAGCATCTAATTTGTTTTCTATTGCAGATCGAGTCAAATCAACTCCAAATCTATCCAACGCAGGAGTGTCATTTCCCTTCTTTGATGATTTTGTTGTTGTTGATGAGTCTTTTTGTTCAAATTCCATTACATCCTCATCATCATCCGTAAATTCGGCACCAAATCTTGGTGTATCGGCAACGTTCACTAACTGGCTATATAAAGTATTATACGATATTCCTGCATTGAAAAAATTCTTCATATATGACATATCTTGCACCTCCTTATTATGAAATAATGCCAACAATAAATGTTCAGTATCAACAATGTTTTTTTTCAACATTCTTGCTTCTAATGCACTCAATTTTATAATGCGATTAGCTAAATCACCAATAGCAATATTTTTATTCTCATCAATAGCATCAGTTCCTATAGGTAACTCACCATCTAATGTAGAACGCAATTCATCTATAGAAATATCATTTATTGATTGTTTTATAATCTCTATTGCCTTACATTTAGGAACTGACAATAATGCCAATAACAAGTGTTCAGGCCCAATCACTTTGCTATTATGTGATTGGGCTTCTTTCTTGCTATTCTCAATTATTTCCTTAAATATATTCGAAAATTTAATATCCATCTTACTAATATTACTCTAACACATTACGATATTGCAATTATTGTGCCAAAGTCTATTTAATACCAATTAATCATTATAATTAAAAAAACAAAAAGCGCTTCTTGGGGAATAGCATTTTACGTATTTTTTTAGTATCTTTGTATGATATTTAACATTCAAATAAATTGGGTAAAGAAATATTCTTTTCAGCTCCCTGTAATAGATTATTAACTACGATATTATAAAATCATGTTAGAAGAAGATCGCATTTTAAAGATCAATATTGAGAACGAAATGAAATCGGCATATATCGACTATTCTATGTCGGTAATTGTGTCGCGAGCACTGCCTGATGTAAGAGATGGATTAAAGCCGGTACATAGAAGAGTGCTTTTTGGTATGAATGAGATGGGCAATACCTCAGACCATCCACATAAAAAATCAGCAAACTGTGTAGGAGAAGTAATGGGTAAATATCACCCACATGGCGACTCCTCAATCTATGGAACTGTTGTTCGCCTTGCTCAACCATGGGCACTAAGATACACGCTTGTTGATGGGCATGGCAACTTTGGATCTATCGATGGCGATGGTGCTGCGGCAATGCGATATACTGAGGTTAGATTAGACAAGATTGGAGAGGAGATGTTACAGGATATAGATTCCGATACTGTTGATTTCCAACCTAACTATGACAATTCTCGAAAGGAGCCTGTTGTTCTTCCAACGCGATTCCCGAACCTGCTTGTAAATGGAGCTTCTGGTATCGCTGTAGGTATGGCAACTAATATGCCACCTCACAACCTTACGGAAGCAATCAATGCAACAATTGCATTAGTTGATAATCCTGATTTGACAATTCCGGAATTAATGCAATACATAAAAGCACCTGACTTCCCAACCGGAGGTACGATATATGGATATAATGGCGTAAAAGAAGCATTTGAAACAGGTCGCGGACGAATTGTTATACGTGCGAAAGCAGAGATAGAGACAAACGCCAATCACGAAGATATTATAGTCACAGAAATCCCATACAATGTAAATAGAGCAGAATTAATCGAATACATTGCTAATCTTGTTAATGAAAAAAAGATTGACGGAATTGCAGACATAAATGACGAAAGTGACTATAAAGGCATGCGCATAGTTATCAGGCTCAAAAGCGATGCAAATGCAAATGTCGTTCTCAATAAACTTTACAAGATGACACAGATGCAAGCGTCATTCAGCGTAAACAATGTTGCTCTTGTAAATGGGAGGCCTAAAATCCTAAATCTTAAAGAATTAATACAAGCATTCATCGACCATCGCCATGATGTAGTAATTCGCAGAACGCAATTTGAGTTGCGAAAAGCCCAAGAAAAGGCTCACGTACTTGAAGGTTTAATTATTGCATCACAAAACATTGATGAGGTAATTAGCATAATTCGCAGTTCCGACACTACAGAGGAAGCGAAAGAACGTTTAAGCACACGCTTTAATTTATCTGACGCACAAACAACAGCAATCGTAGAAATGCGATTGAGACAACTAACAGGATTGGAACAAGATAAGTTGCATCAAGCTCATGAAGAATTATTGAAATTGATTGCCCATTTAGAAGAAATCCTAAACAATGACGTTGTATGTCGCAATTTAATCAAAGACGAATTAATTGAGATTCGAGATAAATATGGAGATGAACGTCGCACTGACATAGACTATACCGCCGGAGATTTCAATGCAGAAGATTTTTATGCTGATGATGAAATGATTATCACCATCTCTCACATGGGATACATCAAACGCACTCCTTTATCTGAATTCCGTGCACAAAATCGTGGTGGAGTAGGAGCAAAAGGGAGTGACACAAGAGATGAAGATTTTATCGAACATATTTATCATGCGACAATGCATAATTATATGCTATTCTTCACCCAAAAAGGTCGTTGTTATTGGCTTAAAGTTTATGACATTCCCGAAGGAGCTAAGAATGCCAAAGGTCGTGCAATTCAAAACCTTCTTAATATTGAATCAGACGATACTGTAAATGCATTTATCAGAGTGAAAGGGCTTGACGACAAGGAGTTTGTCACTTCTCACAATTTGATATTCTGTACAAAAAATGGCATCATCAAAAAAACAAGCCTTGAAGCATACTCTCGCCCAAGAGCAAATGGTGTAAACGCAATTATTATTCGTGAAGATGACCAATTAATTCAAGTTGAATTAACTGATGGTAATTCAGAAATAATCCTTGCAAATCGCAACGGACGAGCAATTCGTTTCCATGAGAACAAAGTTCGCGAAATGGGACGTGTGTCAACCGGAGTAAGAGGCATGACTTTAGATGACGACAACGATTGTGTCGTTGGCATGATTTGTATGAATGAAAATTCAGAAAACAATGTGATGGTTATCTCAGAAAAAGGATATGGTAAACGCTCACTGCTTGAAGATTATCGCATCACAAATCGCGGTGGGAAAGGTGTTAAAACAATAAACATCACTGACAAAACAGGATCTCTTGTTGCTATTAAGAGTGTTACTGATGAAAACGACCTTGTAATCATTAATAAATCAGGTATTACACTTAGACTTAATGTAGCAGATATACGCGTAATGGGACGTGCTACTCAAGGTGTTAAACTCATTAATTTGGAAAAACGAAATGATGACATTGCATCAGTCTGTTGCGTTAACTCAGAATCTGAAAATGAGATTGACGAAAATCAAGAAAATAAAAACTCAGAAGAAATAATATCAACTGAAAATTAAACAATAAAAATATTTTCTAACACAAACTATTATCGTTATGAAAAAAATTAGTCTTTTAGGGTTATGCCTTTTAACTTTAGGTTCGGTATCAGCCCAAATTAATTTAGTAAAGGAAGTAGAACGCACTATTAAAGGTGATAATGTTGATTATGACGCTGCACGTACCCAAATTGCGCCAGCGCTTACCAATGAAGAATCAAAAAACAATGCTCAAACTTGGTTTGTAGCAGGAAAACTTGAATTTGATTGCTATGACAATCTTTTTGCAAAAAAATCTATCGGTCAAGATGTTGATAGCAAAAGCATAGGTGACGCACTAATCAATGGATATCGTCATTACATGACTGCATTACCTCTTGACACAGTTGTTAATGAAAAAGGAAAAGTTAAAACAAAATACTCAAAAGATATCATTAAAACTATCGCTGGTCATTATAATGATTTTGACAATGCAGCACGTTTCCTTTGGGAAGCTCAAGATTTTGAAGGAGCATATACTGCATGGGATATTTTTCTAAAATTACCTAATAACCCCACTATTGCTAAAAGTCTTACTATCCCTCATGATTCTATTATGGGAGAACTCGCTTACAACCAAGCGTTAGCTGCATGGCAAGCGAATAAACTCGATAGTGCACTAACAGCGTTCGATTATGCTCGTAGCAAAGGATATAACAAAAAAAATCTATACGACTATGCTATCAGTGTAGCGGCTCAAAGCATGAAAAATGATGTAGTATATGCTCTTGCGGCTGATGCATTTAAACTTTATGGAAAAGAAGATAGTAAATATATTCAAATAGTAATCAATGGTTACATTGAAGCTCAAGATTTTGCTAAAGCTACAGCTACTATTGAAGAAGCTCTATCCTTAGACCCACAAAATGGAGAACTTTATGATGTAATGGGCATTATATATGATAGTCAAAAGGACAATGAAAAAGCGATGGAATGTTACAAAAAAGCTATTGAATTAAGCCCGGGATTTGCAAGAGCTCAATATAACTATGGACGTAAAATATGCGAAAAGGCATATGCAATAAGCGATGCATCTTCTAATTTGACACAAAACGAATATATAACAATTCGAGACGAACAAATTTTCCCATTATTCAAAGAAGCGGCTGGATATCTTGAAAAAGCATATGAATTAGACCCAGACAACCAACGTGATGCATTACGCTATCTACGTAACGTATATTATAATCTTGGCGATGAAACTAATCTAAAACGTATTGAAAATTTACAACTATAATAATTGCCAAATATATACATCATGAGGGCATTCGTTTTGAATGCCCTCTTTTTTATTTCATATTAAAATATTTCATATCTTTGTAGAAATATTAAATTAAAATGAAAGATACTAATAAACAATTTGACTCAGCATTAGCAATATGTCGTGAATTATATATCAAAAAATTACATGATTATGGCGCAGCATGGCGCATAATGAGAGCTCAATCAATAACGGATCAAATATTCATAAAAGCTAATCGTATCAGATCTCTTGAAATAAAAGGAGAGTCAAAAGTCGGCGAGGGTATTTTACCCGAATTTATTGGCATTGTAAATTATGGCATCATTGGTCTCATTCAATTATTACATGGGCATAGTGAGACTGAAGACATGACAAATGAACAAGCAATTGCATTATATGACAAATTAGTTTCTGAGACAAAAGAATTAATGATTGCCAAAAACCATGATTACGATGAAGCATGGCGAGGGATGAGAGTTAATTCTTATACTGATTTAATCTTAATGAAACTTCTTCGCACAAAACAAATTGAAGATAACAATGGTGCGACATTAGTCTCTGAAGGCATTGATGCCAATTATAAAGACATGATTAATTATGCGATATTTGCAATAATAAAATTATCTGGTATTGATGAATAATATTTTAACGCATTTTAGAGATAACACAAAAACATATGTATGGATCCTGCGCATATTAGTAGGATCTATATTTATTTTATCAGGAGCATCAAAACTAATCGATCTTTGGGGATTTATATACAAAATTGAACAATACCTTTCAACATGGGGAATCACAGAGCCTCGTTCAATTGTATTTATCGGTGCATTATGTATCTCCTCTTTTGAGTTTATAATGGGAGCATTATTACTTGTAGGCAGTTTAAAACGCTCTAGTGCTTGGTCATTATTAGCTCTAATGTGTGTTATGCTTCCATTTAGTTTATATGTCGCTGTAGCCAATCCTGTTGATGATTGTGGATGCTTTGGTGATTTTATAAAGTTATCAAATACAAACACCTTCTTAAAGAATATCATAATTACGATATTCCTAATTTATCTTTCTATTAATAATCATAAAATTAAAGGTATATATAATAAATACATTCAATGGGTACAAATATTCATATATATATCATATGCTATCACTATTAGTTTAATAGGATACAACACCCAACCTCTAATCGATTTTAGAGGATATAAAACAGGGACTAATATATATCCAAGCTCAAATGACAATTACGAAATTTCTTTCGTCTACGAAAAAAATGGGATACAAGAGCATTTCAATATAAATAACCTCCCTGATAGCACATGGACATTTATCGAAAGAATTGAAAATTCAAGGAGTAAAGCAAACAACAATCTTGTTATAACTGATGAATTTGGAGATGATATAACATCAGAAGTAATATCTGATTATGGCGAACAGCTTTTGTTGTTAATTCCAGAAATAGATAGAGCCGATATTTCATATACTTACTTAATAAATGATATTAACCAAGAAATAAATGCTCGAGGCGGTAATATGATTGGTTTGCTATCTACCAATCAGCATGGGATTGATTATTGGAAAGATATTTCAATGGCAAACTACGATATATATACAATTGAAGATACAGACATTAAAGAGATTGCTCGAGGCAACATTGCTCTTGTATATCTTATAGATGGTAAAATTCAATGGAAACGAACACTTTCTTCTATTAATGCTTCTTTATTGCAAAAAGATGGCGATGTATTTAAAGCACTATACATAAATAGTCACATGCAATTCCTCTTTATAACAATAATACATATTATCGCATTAACATTATTAATTCTAATTGATTATTTCAGAATAATAGTTAAACATTTTTTATTTCGTAAACCAAGAAAAAGAGTGTAACTTTGCAAAATAAAATTTTCAATGAGATAACTTTATAAATTTATATTAACAATGAGAAAAAATATTGTTGCAGGAAACTGGAAAATGAACACAAACCTTCAAGAAGGTATTGCTCTTGCTAAAGATGTAAATGAAGCATTGAAAAACGTAACACCTAAATGTGATGTTATTATTGGTGTACCTTTTACTCACCTTGCTTCTATTAATGCTGTAATTGATTCTTCTAAATTAGGTCTTAGTGCTGAAAATTGTGCAGACAAAAAATTAGGAGCTTATACCGGTGAAGTTTCTGCATCTATGGTTGCTTCAACTGGAGCGACTTATGTAATTCTTGGTCACTCTGAACGTCGCCAATATTATGGTGAAACATCAGAAATTCTAAAAGAAAAGGTAAATTTAGCTCTTGAAAACAACCTTACTCCTATTTTCTGTATAGGTGAAGTTCTTGAAGAACGCGAAAACAACACTCACTTTGATGTCGTAAAATCTCAAATTGAAGAAGCTTTATTTGAACTTTCCGCCGACAACTTTGGCAAAATCATTCTTGCATATGAACCCGTTTGGGCTATTGGTACAGGCAAAACAGCTACAGACGATCAAGCTGAAGAGATGCATGCTTTTATCCGTAGCGTAATTGCAACAAAATATGGTGAAAATGTAGCTGAAGAAACTTCTATCCTTTATGGAGGTAGTTGTAAACCATCAAACGCGGCTCAACTATTCGCTAAACCAAATGTTGATGGTGGACTTATAGGAGGTGCTTCACTAAAAGCAGAAGACTTCATGGGTATTGTTAATGCATTCTAATTAAGAAATTCAAATTAAATATTAGGGCTACAAGAATCTTTTTTTGTATTTTTGTAGCCTTAACTATTTATATTAACTATCAATGGCGAGTCAAAAAATATTAATATTGGGATTAGGCATCATTAATCTTATTTGTAGCTCCAATTATATTACAGCAAATGATAGTATATCAATTGTTGAAAATATTACATCAAATAGTAAATGTACTATTACTCAATCTGCTGTATTAAGTTCAAGACTGAACAAAGCAATTGAGATTACTGATGTAAGTCACGATAATGCTGTTGAGAAACAATATATTTCAGGATATCGCATCCAAATATTCTCAGATAACAATTCTCGCACTGCAAAAAACGAAGCAAAATCTAAATCTCTTCTTATCTCTGAAAAATTCCCAGAATTACGCACATATATTACCTACAATGCGCCTTTTTGGAGACTAAGAGTAGGGGATTTCCGTACTCTGGAAGAAGCCAATGACATTGTCGTTAAACTCAAAGAAGAGTTTCCAAAATTTAGCAAAGAAATCCGCGTTGTAAGAGATAGAATAAATTATATTGATAAAGAATAAACAATTCGATGGATATTCAATACGATAATGATGTTATTAACAAGATAGCATCTCATTTTGAAAATATTATAGAACTTTTAGGTGAGGATGTAACGCGTGAAGGTTTAAAGAAAACACCATTACGAGCAGCAAAAGCATTATACTATGCGACAAATGGCTATCGACAAAACCCCACCGAGGTAATGCATCAAGCAATTTTTGAATATGCGGGATCAAAAATGGTTATCGTAAAAGATATTGAGTTTTATTCTTTTTGTGAGCATCATATTCTTCCATTCTTTGGCCGCATTTCAATTGGATATATTCCCAACGGAAATATGATTGGGCTTAGCAAACTTGCTCGAGTCGTAGATGTATTTGCTCGTAGATTACAGGTACAAGAACGCCTTACGACAGAAGTATGTAGGGAAATATATAATACTTTATCGGCAAATGGTGTTATTGTAGTGTGCAATGCTCAACATTTATGTATGAAAATGCGAGGAGTAGAAAAACAAGATTCTTCAACAACAACAATTGAGTATATGGGAGATTTTGAAAAAGATGTTGATTTACGTAATCAATTTTTTGAATCTATAAAAATATAAAAAAGACGATGAAATTTATTCATCGTCTTCAAGATCATCAAAATCCCATCCATCGTCATAAACATCTTGAGTAAAACGAGCCAATTCTCGACCTTCTCGTTTTGTTGGACGTCCAAGCCCTTTGCGTCTGTCTATAAATCCGCTGATTTTTACTACTTCAAGCAAATCATATTGAGATTGTGGAGTGATATTATCTAAATATTCAGGAACAAGTTTTGCGCCCAAGCGATTTTCTGTTAGAGCCTTAACTCTAAATGTATAGGTTATTGGAGGTTTGCGTACATTTATAATATCTCCAACCTTAATGGTGCGCGATGGTTTTATAATAACTCCGTTTTCAGAATCCCCAATAGTTATTCGACCTTTTTTGCACGCTTCTGTAGCTATAGTGCGAGTTTTAAAAATGCGCATTGCCCATAGCCATTTGTCTATACGCTCTTCATCTTTCGCCATCTTTTACTTGTTATTATATGTATTCATTGTTATTTGAATACCTGCCAAACAAAAAGACTTTATTGCATCAATTGCGACATTCAATCGTTCAGGCATTTTATTACGCTCCTCAATAGTGAACGAACCTAAGACATAATCTATTTGGTAACCACGAGGGAAATCATTACCTATTCCAAATCGTAAGCGTGGGTATGCACTTGTTCCAAGCATTTCAGCGATATTTTTTAGTCCATTGTGTCCGGCATCACTCCCTTGACCTTTTATGCGTATAGTTCCATAGGGTAGGGCTAAATCATCAACAAGAACAAGAATGTGATTAAGTTCAATTCCTTCTTTCTCTTTCCAATAACGCACAGCATTGCCACTCAAATTCATATAAGTTGATGGTTTAAGCAAAACCAACTGTTTATTTTTAACACGTACACGAGCAACATCGCCATATCGTTCAGTTGCAAAAGAAATATTGGATGCCTCAGCAAAGGCATCCAATATTTTAAAACCTATGTTGTGGCGAGTATTTCGGTATTCATCACCGATATTACCAAGCCCCACAATTAGATATTTCATCTATAAATTATTTTTTAGCGGCAGCAGCACCACGAGCGGCACGAGTCAACTGAACTGCACAAACAACAGCATTCTTAGCATTCATCAATTCAAGACCTTCGAAATTAAGTTCTCCGATTTGAAGTGATTTACCAAGACCTAGATTATCAACATTGATAACTACACGTTCTGGAATATTGCTATAGATTGCTTTAACTTTGATTTTCTTCATTGATAATGTCAACTTACCACCGGCTTTAACACCTTCTGCGTGACCTTCAAGCTTAACAGGAACTTCAATAGTTACAGGTTTCTTGTCATTTACTTCAAGGAAGTCAATGTGAAGAATTGAATCTTTTACTGGGTGGAATTGGATGTCTTTAAGAACAGCCATTTTCTTTTCTCCATTAACAGTAAGTTCGATAGCAAAAATATCAGGAGTGTAGATGAGTTTGCGAACAGAATCAAGAGAAACAACAAGGTCTGTAGTGATAAGACCTTTGCCATTTGCAATTTCTACTACTTTTTCACCTGCTTTAAGTGTTCCTGCATAAGGAAGATCTACAAGTTCACCACCATTAAGAACTGCAGGGATTTTGTTTTCAACACGAAGTGCTTTTGTTGCTTTTTTGCCAAGATCTGTGCGAGGCTCAGCTACTAATTGAAATACTTTCATTGTTTTTTTAAAATTTGATGTGTTACTAAAAATTAAGTGTTATTTACTGCTCCTTAATTTCCCATCACACGGGATGCTAAAAAGCGACTGCAAAGTTACAAATTTTTAATTAAATACACAACATTAATCTCTCACTCCAAAGAGAATAATCAAATTTCTTATTTTAATTCAGATGCAATGTAAGGCGCAGTAGGAGAATCTCCTGCTACAATTTGTTCAGGTGTTCCTATTGCTATGATATTCCCTCCATTTTTCCCTCCTCCCGGGCCCATATCAATTACATAATCTGCACTCTTTATTACATCTAAATTATGTTCAATCACAAGTACGGTATTTCCTTTATCTACAAGTCTATTCAATACTCCAAGTAATATATTTATATCCTCAAAGTGCAATCCTGTAGTTGGCTCATCAAGAATAAATAACGTTTTCCCAGTGTCTTTTTTAGATAACTCCGTTGCAAGTTTAACTCGTTGATTTTCTCCACCTGAAAGAGTACTTGATGGTTGACCTAATTTTATATACCCAAGCCCAATATCTTGCAATACCTTAATTTTATTCAGAATAGTGGGTATTCCTGTAAAGAAATCAACCGCTTGATTTATAGTCATATCTAATACATCTGCTATTGATTTCCCTTTAAAGCGCACCTCAAGCGTTTCTCTATTATAACGACGTCCACCACATGTTTCACATGGGACAAGAACATCAGGCAAAAAGTTCATCTCTATAGTCTTATACCCATTTCCATTACACGTCTCACATCTTCCACCTGATACATTAAAGGAGAAACGACCTGGTTTGTAACCACGTATTTTAGCTTCAGGGAGATTTACAAATAACGTTCTTATATCTGAAAATACACCTGTATATGTTGCTGGATTAGATCGTGGTGAACGACCTAATGGAGACTGATCAACAGTTACCACTTTATCTATATTTTCTACCCCTAAAATTTCATCATAGGGTAGAGGTTCTTGATTTGAACGATAGAAAATTTTACTCAATATTGGTTGTAAAGTCGCATTAATTAATGAAGATTTTCCACTACCTGACACACCGGCAATACATACAAATGCACCTAATGGCAATGTTAATGTAACGTTTTTCAAATTATTTCCTCTGCAATTTTTTATTGTTATTGTTTTACCATTACCATAACGACGGCGCAATGGTATTTCTATCTCCTTATCGCCATTAAGATATTTAGCAGTCAACGTGTTGGTTTTTAACATATCTTTAGGTGTGCCGGCAAATACAACCTCTCCACCTTTACGCCCAGCTTTTGGACCTATATCTACAATATAATCAGCCTCAAGCATAATATCTTTATCATGCTCAACAACAATAATCGAGTTATCAGCATCTCGCAATTTTTTCAATGAATCAATTAGTCGTCTGTTATCTTTTTGATGCAATCCAATGCTCGGTTCATCAAGAATATATAAAACATTAACCAATTCTGACCCCAGTTGCGTTGCAAGACGTATACGTTGACTCTCTCCACCTGAAAGAGTTGCGGAGTTTCTATTTAGTGAAAGATAATCCAACCCCACATCGACCAAGAAGTTCAAACGAGTACGTATTTCCTTTAAAATCTCATGAGCAATCACCACTTGTTGTTTTGTCAACGACTCTTCAACTGTCAACGACCATTGATACAAATCAGAAATATCAAGTTGAGCAAGATCCGCAATATTCTTGTTCCCAATAAAGAAATGTAGAGCTTCTTTATTCAATCTATCACCTTTACATTCCGGGCATGTAGCTCGAGAGAAAAATTGGCCACTCCATTTTTGAGCCGCAGACGAAGCATCCTCATTTTGTTGCATTTCAATATATTTTACTAGCCCTTCATAACTCATAAAATAATTTGAAGTACTCAATGTCTCTGTTTTGATTGCCAAACGTTCATTTGTTCCATTGAGTATATCATTTATAGCTTCCTCACATATATCTTTAATAGGAGTTTTTATCGTATGACCATATTTTTCACAAATTGCAGTTATTTGCCAAAATATCATTGAATTTTTGTATTTACCTAATGGAACAATACCCCCATCATATATAGAAATTTCCCCATTTGGAATAATCTTTGCTTTGTCAACAATATTGACAAATCCCAACCCCTTGCAACATTCACATGCCCCATGTGGAGAGTTAAATGAAAAATTATGAGGAGCTGGCTCTCGGTAGGAGATTCCACTCACAGGATCCATCAACATTTGGCTATAATATCCTATGCCATCACTCTCAACATCATAAACCATTAATTGCTTTCCTCCTTGTTTCAACGCATTTCTCACCGTATCGGACAATCGAGATGCATCGTTATCAGAAACTTTCAATCGGTCTATAACAAGTTCTATTGAGTGGTTTTTATAGCGATCAAGCTTCATTCCAAAAACAATTTCTCGCAATTCACCATCAACTCTAACTGTCAAATAACCTTTCTTTCGCAATTGTTCAAATAACTCTTTGTAATGACCTTTGCGGTTTTTTACAATCGGGGATAATATATATACCTTTCGTCCTGAATACTTTTCAAGAATGAGATTTACAATCTTTTCTTCAGTATATTTAATCATGGGCTCACCTGATATATAACTACGAGCTACACCAATACGAGCAAACAATAGTCGAAGATAGTCATATATTTCTGTTGTTGTTCCAATCGTACTGCGAGGATTGCGATTTATTGTTTTCTGCTCAATGGCAATTACAGGACATAGCCCGGAAATATTGTCAACATCAGGACGTTCTAACGTTCCAAGCATATTACGAGCATAAGAAGAAAATGTTTCGATATAACGACGTTGTCCCTCTGCAAATATAGTATCAAATGCCAACGAGGATTTACCACTACCACTCAACCCAGTAATAACTGTTAACTTATTATGAGGGATAGTTACATCAATATTTTTCAGATTATGAACTCTTGCCCCTATTACAGAAACAGCATTTACATAATCATCTGACATTATATTTTCATCTAAATTTTCGCTCATTCTACAACCCAATTTTCATTATAAACTTTTATTCCTTGAGACGAACGATATAATGATTTTTTTAATGGAATTTTTACTTTATACGTTTTTGCAGTTCGTTTTTTAGTCGTTTCGTTCACTAATTTAGTTGAACGTATCCACGGATTATGTTCGCGTAGTTGAGCATAAGTTATACCATGTTTTTTTGCCCATACTGCCCAATCATCAACTGATTCTGTTACCTCAACAGTTTTGTATTCTATAGGTTGGTATAATTGATTGCGAGATAAACGGAACCCATATTTTGTTGGATTTTCCAATATCAACTTAGCTGCAATTATACGAAATACATATCGAGATGTTTCATCTACTAAATGCAAATCAAAAGAGGATGTTTCCATTTGAGTTTCAAGTCGCTTTGAAATTCCGGCACGACCTGCATTATATGAAACCATAACCGTTTCCCAATTACCATATTCATTATAAGCTTTCTTCAAATATCGACAAGCGGCATCTGTTGCTTTTTCTATATGATAACGTTCATCTACATAATCGTTTATTTCAAGACCATATTGTTTTCCCGTTGATGCAATAAACTGCCATAATCCTGCCGCTTTAGCCGGAGAATAAGCTCTTATATTCAATGTACTTTCAATACATGCAAGATATAAAATATCAAGAGGCACTCTGTGTTTTTTCAATATGGGTGCAAGAATAGGAAAGTATTTATTTGCTCGTTTTATTAGCAATAGGGTAGTACCATGAGTATATATCATTGATGTTAACTCTCTATCGAGTCTCTCATACATATCTATTCTATCAAATGATATCATTTGTCCTGCAAATTCTATTTTTGTCGGGATTTCAGGATTTTCTACAATCGAAAAAATCTCGTCATTGGCACATATAGGAATGGCAACAATCGTAGCTGCCATGATTACAATTAATTGTTTTATCATAATAATTATTCTGTTGGAGCGGTTGAACTTGCTCCACTATATTTATACTTAATTATATTTATATCTCCTTTGAGGTCATAATGGCGACCATCTGCGCCCTCTGCTTTTATTACATAATAATATACTCCTGCCGGCACATACTTTCCATTGTGTTTCCCATCCCATCCTTGAGAAGGGTCATTTAATTCAGCAACTTTTATGCCCCAACGATTAAATATATAACACTCAAATGATATAATTGATTTGTAACTCACCTTCCATTCATCGTTTATCCCCTCACTCGCTTCCGGCGAAAAAGCATTTGGGCAGTCGATACTTGATGCTCCAATAAACACCTCATATGTATCACTAAAGTAATCACATGTTCCGGCATCATTGCTCGCTACGAAACGCACATAGGTAGTTCCTTGCTCGCGAAACACGTGAGGAACGACAAGTTCATTCATGCGCAACGTAATGTTTTCAAATTCCGCATCAGTAGCAAATTGCCATTCCGTAAAGACCACAGCATCACTACAAACAGCCGAAAATTCTATTTCCACTGGAGCTGAGCCTCCAAGCGTAGCTTCATCTTTCTTTTCATTATCATTTTCTCTTATTGTCTGATTTGCAGTAATGTGAGCCGACACAGCGATAGCTGTATAAAACTGACTGGTTGCCGAAGTTGTTTCACCCCAAACCTCTAAAAATCTGTCACCTATAATCGTAAAGTCTGTATTACACAAAGGAGACGGAACTCGCATTGTTTCATTCAAATGGGCAAATGTCTCTACTACCTCAACTTGATTATACATGCCGGCATCATCATTCCATTGCAATGTATTATAAGCAATTTCAATATCTCGGTCCAATTCCTTTGCTTGACCATTTATAGTATAATATTTTATCTCATCACCATAACCCACCGGAATCAATGCCATAACATCACACTCCTGTTCAGAAGCAACATTTAGTGCCTCAATATCAAAACAATGCTTAGAATAATCAACTACCCAAAAATAGTAACGATTGACACCTTCTTCAATAATATACCCCATATCCCCCTCAAGGTTTGACAATGTATACACATCACCTTGCTTAATTGATGGAACAACTTCGGCATATCCTCCCCCAAGATTACTATATTTATACCAAGTTACATTTGACGACGAAGATGCTTTATATTGAGCTGAGACACCATTGAGATTATATAGTACAAACAAATCATTTAAACCGGTTGATATAGCTGGCTTTTCTGCAATAACAGGCTTACTATTACCAACAAATGAAACTGATGCCGAATAACTGAATACCGCAGTTATAAGCGACAAAACTATAGAAAATATAAATCTTTCCATTCCAAAACAATTAATCTTACAAACTTACGAAAAAAATAGCGATTATTATTGTCTATCTGATAAATTTATCAGATTTTTTAGTAAGTTTGCAAGCATGAGAGTAGCAAGTATAAATACTGTCGCAACACAAAACAATGCACCCGGGCGCATAATGCTAAATATAAGCGATGCAATTTTAAGAACGGGGGGAGAGTCTCTTGTTACATACGGGCGTGGGGAGTCGTCTATACCTAATTCTTACAAAATCAGCTCTACTTGCAACGCTATTATTCACACTCTCAAAAGCAGAATTTCCGACTCTGAAGGACTACATTCCATAAATGCCACAAAAAAGCTAATAGCACAATTAGAGTCGTTTAATCCCGATATTATACACTTGCACAACATTCACGGACATTATGTTAACTATCCGTTATTAATGCGTTGGTTGAAGGATAGCGATATTCCTGTCGTGTGGACTATGCATGACTGCTGGGCAATTACCGGACATTGTTGTCACTATTCGGCTAATGGATGTGATAAATGGAAGAATGGCTGTCGTGATTGCAAGTATTCATATACATATCCACGTAGTATATCGTCTCAATCAAAACGCAACTTTGAGTTAAAACGCGAATTATTCTCTTCTTTGCCCAACCTTACAATCGTTGCTGTTTCTAACTGGCTTGCTAATGAGCTCAAACAATCTTATTTAAATAAATATCCCATAGAAGTTATTCACAACGGAATTGACTCCGAAATTTTCAAAGCAATGCCTCATCCTTCAAATGGAAAATTCCGAATACTTGGAGTTGCATCACATTGGGGAGAAAACAAAAATATTGAATTCTTTAATCATCTTGCCAATAAAATCTCCCCCAATGAGGAGATTATAATAGTAGGGGATATCACACTGAAAAAGAGGCTACAACTTCACAAAAATACCACTCATATAGGGAAATTCCGTTCTGCAAAGAAATTAGCTGAAATATATTCTTCGGCTGATGTCTTTATCAACCCATCACGAGAAGAAACATTTGGCATGACAACGATTGAGGCTATGGCTTGTGGAACGCCGGTCATTGTCAATAATGCGACAGCGCTTCCCGAAACTATCACATCTAACTCCGGGATTGTTGTCGATATTGACAATATATCTAAAGTTTACAATGTTATCACACATATAAAAGAACATCGACAAAACTTTACAACCGGCAGAAAACACATAATCGATAATTATTCTATCAATCAAATGACCTCACAATACCTCAATCTCTACCAAAACAAAATGAAAAAGGAGAAAGGGAAAATGATAACGGAGTGATACAAAATTATTTTTCATCATTGCTTTATCCTTATTCATTTTTTTTAGTATGTTTGCAGTTGGAAATTTTCATTTCATACATTGAGGATAGGGTTTGATACATTCTGCAGAATGTATCAACTCTATCTTTTTTTATTACTTAACTTTATATAAAAAATCATATATTTGCTTTCAATAATTTATTACTCGTAAAAATAATTTACTATATTAATCATTATGAAATTTAATTTTTATTTCGTAACCATTCTTATTTTGCTTTCTATAATGGCGAGCAGTTGTAATGAAACATCGATAACAGCTCTACCTGAATTTTATAATATTCATGAAAAGTTAAAACCTAACGAAGATTATATTTCAAGTAGGCATACCTATGTAGAGGTGTACCCTGAAATGGCGTTTGAATGGTGTTTAATGGGTGTTTAAGAAACCGTTAAATGGCGGTAAATGATGAGGCTGTTAGGGGTACCGGAATAGGGTAGTATCAATAAAATCATAGAGCAAACCGGGGCTGACATAGTTGCCACTTCTGACTGGAAAAATATAGATTCTTACAGCAGTTTGCTTGAAATGTGGGAGAAAGAAACATGCCGGGCTTTCTTACCGATACGACGCCAAACATGAGCAGTCACCGTGGATACGAAATAGATAGTTGGTTGAAAGAGTGCAAAGCAGAGTGCAATTATATTATAATTGACGATTTGGATACTGAAAATTTTAATCACCATCAATTGGAACGCCTCATTGTTGTTAATCCTTTTACCGGATTGGACGAGGATGTTGCCGACAAGGCCATTGCGATATTAAACCATCCAATAAATAATGAAACAAAAAATAAAAATTCTATGGGAGATATTAATCACATCAAAGATTTATTATCACAAGTAATGTATGGAAACACAGAGGATAAAAATGTTCCTCAGCGACTTTTGCAACGAAAAATGATTTTGGGAGCTATTACAGGTGATGTAATAGGCTCGTTTTATGAGTTTTGTAATGTTAAAACAACTGAATTTCCATTGTTTAGAGAGGGCTCAAATTATACCGATGACACTGTTATGACTATAGCAGTGGCCGATTGGCTCTTGTCGTGCAATAGGGTAGCACTTACTTTGAGAAAATGGGGAAACAGATATATTGCAGCAGGTTATGGCGAAATGTTCTATAATTGGTTGCAATCAGAAAATCCGCAACCTTACAATAGCTTCGGGAATGGTTCTGCTATGCGTGTAAGTTATGTGGGTTGGGCATTTGATACGCTTGAAAAAACTCTCGATATGGCAAAACATAGTGCCGAGGTGTCACATAATCACCCCGAGGGTATTAAGGGTGCTCAAGCAATTGCTGCTTGCGTTTTTTTAGCTCGCACGGGAAAGTCCAAACAAGAAATCAAAGAGTATATTGAGACAACATTTGGCTACGATTTAAGTCGCACATGTGACGAAATAAGACCTGGTTACAAATTTAATGAAACTTGTCAGGGTTCTGTGCCGGAGGCTATTGTCGCATTCTTGGATAGCCATGACTTCGAAGACGCAATCAGGTTAGCAATATCATTAGGTGGAGATTCCGATACGATTGGAGCAATGACTGGTGCAATTGCCGAAGCATACTATGGAGAAGTTCCTGAAGCTATTGCAGAAGAGGTATTGACGCGACTCCCCAATGACTTCATAGAAATCATGTTGC
This sequence comes from Muribaculaceae bacterium, assembly GCA_017436845.1. Lineage (GTDB taxonomy): Bacteria > Bacteroidota > Bacteroidia > Bacteroidales > Muribaculaceae > RGIG4079. Next base: position 45,272 of record JAFSCJ010000015.1, on the reverse strand, counting down.
AATTCTCTCAAAAGTTTGTCAAATAATCTCTGCAGATAAAAAACGCCACCGATACATTTAGCATCGGTGGCGGTGATATTTAATAGCGTTTTATTAAGCTTGATAGAGAGCTGTTTGAGCGGGGTCGAAGCTGTTGATGAAATCAGCGTGTTTAGCAACTTCGGCTTGTGCCATTTTGTTGTAAACTGTAGCTGACTTAACAAATGCTTCGTTGCGAGTAGCATCAAGCAACAACAAGTGTCCCATGATGATGTTTCCTGCCATTTCCACAAGACGACGAGCCATTAGGTCGTTGTATGCGCTATCTTTAACCTCTGTAACCTTAGCAACCGCAGCTTCATATTTAGCTGTCATCGTAGCAAGGTTATCTTTCAATGGTTGCAATGCAGCTGAAACTTCTTCAGCTTCATAAGTCTTAATCAAGTTTAGATATGTACCTGTGGTGACGTGGCGAATTGCAGCAACAACTTGAAGTTGTGTTGTTCCTTCATAGATTGAAGTGATGCGAGCATCACGATAAACACGTTCACAAGCATAGTCTTTCATGAAGCCTGAGCCACCATGGATTTGAATACAGTCATATGCGTTTTGGTTACAATACTCGCTACCCATTCCTTTAATCAATGGAGTACAAGCATCAGCAAAACGGCTGTAGTATTTCATCTCTTGGCGTTCTTCAGCAGTCAATGAGCGTTCTTTTGCGATATCTTCATATACTTTGTACATATCGACAAAGCGAGAACATTCATAAAGCAATGTGCGAGAAGCATCAAGTTTAGCTTTCATTACTGAAAGGATTTCTGATACAGCAGGGAATTCGATAATAGCTTTACCAAATTGGCGACGATCTTTAGCATAAGCAAGAGCTTCACGATAAGCGATTTCACTAACACCTACTGATTGTGCAGCGATACCAAGGCGAGCACCATTCATCAACGCCATCACATATTTGATAAGTCCAAGACGACGAGAACCACAAAGCTCAGCTTTAGCGTTTTTGTAAACAAGTTCGCAGGTAGGAGAGCCTTTAATACCCATCTTGTTTTCAATACGACGCACAGTTACACCACCATTGCGTTTGTCATAGATGAACATTGAAAGACCGCGACCATCTTTTGTTCCTTCTTCTGAACGAGCAAGCACCAAGTGAATATCGCTATCACCATTAGTGATGAAACGTTTTACACCATTCAACAGCCATGTACCATCTTCTTGTGGAGTAGCTTTAAGCATTACTGATTGTAGGTCAGACCCTGCATCAGGCTCAGTCAAGTCCATTGACATTGTTTCACCTGCACACACGCGAGTGATGTAGCGTTGTTTTTGATCTTCATCGGCAAATTCATAGATTGTTTCAGCACAATCTTGAAGTCCCCAAAGATTTTCAAAACCTGTATCGGCACGGCTCACGATATCAGCAGCCATGATATATGGAGTGATAGGGAAATTCAAACCACCAAATCGACGGGGCATTGCCATACCCATCAAACCGGCTTTGCGACAAGCATCAAGATTTTCTTGTGTGCCATCGGCATAGATTACGCGTCCGTTTTCAACGCGTGGGCCTTGATGGTCAACGCTTTCAGCATTTTCAGCAATCATTCCACCACAAAGTTCACCTACGATTTCAAGAACTTTGTCGTAAGAATCCATTGCATCTTCAAAGTTCAACGGAGCATAGTCAAACTTTTCTGCATCAGTATAATTACGTTCTTTGAGTTCAACGATTTTACGCATCAACGGATGATTAAGGTGATGCTTCAAATCGGGATTATCTGTATAAAAATTAGCCATGATTTACTTAGAGTTTTTCTTGTAATACTTAATTAGTTTTGGCACGATATCCTCCATGTCACCAGTAATCACATAGTCAGCGATTGTATTGATAGGAGCATTGGGATCATTATTGATAGAAATAATGATTGAACTTTCTTGCATACCGGCAATGTGTTGGATTTGTCCTGAGATACCGCAAGCGATATATAGTTTTGGACGAACAGTAACACCTGTTTGACCGATTTGACGTTCATGTTCTACGAAACCGGCATCAACAGCAGCACGAGAAGCGCCAACTTCACCGCCAAGAGTGTTTGCCAAGTCAAACAATAAATCAAAGTTTTCTTTGCTTCCTACACCATAACCACCGGCAACGATGATAGGAGAGTTCTTAATGTTTACTTTTGATTTTTCAATGTGACGGTCAATGATTTCCACAACGAAATCGGCATCAGAAACATATTTAGATGCTTCAAGATTTACAACTTCGCCTTTGTAGTTTTCATCGAATACCTCTTTCTTCATAACACCTTCACGCACTGTAGCCATTTGTGGACGACAATCAGGATTAACGATTGTAGCAACAATGTTACCACCAAATGCAGGGCGAATTTGATATAGAAGATTTTCGTATTCTTTACCTGTTTTAGGATCTTTGTGTGGACCTATTTCAAGAGATGTACAGTCGGCAGTCAATCCACTATGCAAACATGATGAAACGCGAGGACCTAGGTCACGACCGATGCATGTAGCACCCATCAAACAGATTTGTGGTTCGATTTCTTTAAATAGGTTAATCAATACTGCTGCATGAGGATTTGATGTATAAGGATATAAGCGCTTGTCAGCGACTTTATATACTACATCAACGCCAAATGGGAACACTTGACTTTCTACGCCGTCAAGATTATCACCAACGATCAATGCTTCAAGTTTAACACCGAGTTTTGTAGCAAGCACACGACCTTTTGTCAATAGCTCAAGGCTTACATCGGCAACTTTGCCGTCTTCAAACTCACAATATACTATTAAATTGTTTTTATCTGACATAATAATGATGTTTTAGACTTAGAGTTAGCCAATAGTGTGATTTGCAATTAATTCTTTAATCAAGCCCTCGATTTGTTCATCGTTGTTTTCCAATGTAAGGTTTTCTTTTGCAGTGAAAACAACGTTTTCAATAGCTTTAACCTTTGTTGGAGAACCGGCAAGCCCAACTTGTGTCAAATCAGCATCAACATAAGCAGCGCTCCATTCTTGCAAGTTGAGATAAGGACGAGCTTCTACAACAGCTTTAATCTCGTCGCTGAGTTTATCCTTTTCGCTTGGAGATACAGCATATTTATATTTTTGGATAAGTTTTGCGTTGCGAGGACGACATTCAGCAGCCGATCCATTAACTGTTACAACGCAAGGTAGGGGGGCTTTTACTGTTTCAACTCCTGATTCAAGACGACGCTTAACAATAACAAATCCATCCTTAAGTTCAAGAATTTCTTCAGCATAAGTTACTTGTGGCAAACCAAGTTTTTCTGCAATTTGAGGTCCTACTTGAGCTGTATCACCATCAATAGCTTGACGTCCGCCAAGAATAATGTCATAATTACCAAATTTCTTTACAGCTTGAGCAAGTGAATAAGATGTTGCCAATGTATCAGCACCACCCAACACGCGGTCAGTCAAAACTACACCAGTATCAGCACCACGATACATTGCTTCACGAATTACTTCAGCTGCACGAGGCAATCCCATTGTCAATACAGTAATTGTAGAGCCTGGATTTGCATCTTTAATGCGAAGAGCTTGCTCCAACGCATTTAAGTCTTCAGGATTGAAGATTGCAGGAAGAACAGCACGATTGATTGTGCCATCTTCTTTCATTGCATCTTTACCCACATTGCGAGTATCAGGAACTTGCTTTGCGAGTACAATGATGTTTAAACTCATATTAAATAGATATTAGAAAATTATTATAAATTCTTAATTTTGCGAACTACAAAGGTAGTCAATAAATAGTATTTCAGCAAATTAAATCTTTGTTACTCATAGCTTGACCCGTCAAAACAATGCGTGCAAATCTTGCATTTTGGCAATCCAATTGATTTTACAATTGTTTCTATTGAATTAAACTTCAACGATGTCAAGCATAATTTCTTGCGTATTTCCTCGACCATCCTTTCATACTCAGGCGAGCCTGTCTTAGTATAAGCATCCAGATTTTTTTCATGATCGCCCTCTAATTCAGCAATTACCCTACGAGTAATCAATTCCATAGGACTCTTTGATGCTGTAAAATTAAGGAACTTACATGGGTAAACCAACGGGGGACAACTAATACGAATGTGTATTTCTTTTGCTCCATCAGCAAACATATCCTTTACATTATCGCGCAACTGAGTACCACGCACTATCGAGTCATCACAGAATATTATCTTGCGATCTCTTAGCAAAGATTTGTTTGTAATCAATTTCATTTTTGCAACAAGTTCACGACGTTCTTGTGTGCTTGGAGTAAAACTGCGAGGCCATGTTGGAGTATATTTTACAATGCTTCGTTGATAAGGGACTTTTTTGCCTTGAGCGTATCCAAGAGCCATACCAATTCCGGAATCTGGGATTGCACTAACGAAATCGACATCTTCATTATCGTTTTTACCCATTTCAAGCCCCGACTGATAACGCATTTCTTCTACATTACGACCTTCATATTCACAAGATGGATATCCATAATATGTCCATAAAAATGCACATATCTGCATCTTGTCATTTGGTTTACGCAATTGTATTATATCATCAGCCGTGATTTCAATAATTTCACCAGGGCCTATCGTATAATCAATGTCATACCCTAAATTAGAAAACGAACATGTCTCAGAAGTCACGGCACGCGCACCATCTTTCTTGCCAATAATAATGGGGGTACGACCATACTTGTCACGTGCCGCAATGATTGTTGATTCTGTCAACAGCAACATTGAGCATGAGCCTTTTATGCTATTATAGACATTTTCAATTCCACTTACAAAATCTTTTCCCTCACTAATAAGGGCTGCAATCATTTCAGTAGGATTAATTATATCATAGCTATGCTCGCAAAAATGATGCCCCTTTGCAAGCAATTCCTTTTCTAACTCTTTTATATTATTTATGCGACCAACAGTTACAATCGCAAATTTACCAAGATGACAATTCACAATGATGGGCTGAGCATCAGTATCACTAATTACGCCAATCCCCACATTACCATGAAACTCATCTAAATCTTTTTCAAATTTAGAGCGAAAATAAGCATTCTCAATATTATGAATTGAGCGTGTGAACACCCCATTATAGCATGTCGCAATTCCGGCACGTTTTGTTCCCATGTGTGAATTATAATCCACACCGTAGAACAACTCGTTCACACATTTATCCTTTTTTGCTACTCCAAAAAAACCTCCCATAGATTATTCTGTTTCAAATGTTTAATAAATAGTAAAGTGGAATTAAAATTCCACTTTACTCCTATACTATTTTATTTTTTAGTTTTACTTTCCACCCACTTGCGTGCATTTACAAACGCATCAATCCATGGTGTTACATCATCATTGCGATGTGAATATGGATAATATCCACATTGCCATGGGAATATGGCACGCTCCAAGTGAGGCATCATTGCCAAGTGACGACCATCTGCCGATGCAATACCTGCAACAGAAGCACGAGATCCGTTAGGGTTAGCAGGATAAGCGGCATAATTATATTTTGCTACAATATTATATTTGTCAAGTTTCTCAGGTAGATTAAACTTACCTTCACCGTGAGCAACCCAAATACCCAATTTTGAACCAGCTAATGAGCCAAACATTACTGAGTTGTTTTCCGGAATTGTTACGCCCAAGAATTGAGATTCAAACTTGTGAGAAATATTGTGTTCCATCTTGGTTTTCTTTTCATGTTCAGGATTGATCAAGTTAAGTTCAATCATTAATTGACATCCATTACAAATACCAAGACTTAATGTATCTTCACGTTTGTAGAAATTATCCAATGCACGTTTAGCTGTTTCATTCCAAAGGAAACCTCCTGCCCAACCTTTAGCAGAGCCAAGCACATCAGAGTTAGAGAAACCACCGCAGAATACAATCATATTTACATCTTCAAGGGTTTCTCGCCCTGACATCAAGTCGGTCATATGAACGTCTTTCACATCAAAGCCGGCAAGGTACAACGAATAAGCCATTTCGCGGTCGCCATTTACACCTTTTTCGCGAATGATTGCAGCTTTCACACCACTCTTGCCATCGCGACGCAGTGATAATCCTTTAGCAGCAAGCTTTCCATTAAATCCTTTAGGGAAACGGTAGCGAATAGGTTGTTTTTTATAGTTTTCATAACGCATAGCTGCACATTTCTCACCACTTTGAACTGCATCCATGAGATAAGATGAGCGAAACCACACATCACGAAGGTAATCAATACCGAACATGTGTTCAGTACCATTGTGAGACAACATGATTGTGCGCTCGTCTTGAGGAGTACCTATTGCACAGAATTTAGCTCCCGCTTCAGCAAGAATAGCTTCAACGCGTTCAGTTTTAGCATCAGCAACTTGAATTACAAGCGCAGGATTTTCTGCAAACAAGATTTTAATCAAATCATTTTCGCCATTTGCAATAAAACCATCAGTACTAAATTCAATGCCACCATTAACATTACCAAATGTCATTTCAAGCAAAGCAGTAATCAAGCCACCAGCTGAAACGTCATGAGCAGCAAGCAACATCTTGTTGTTCACCATTTTCTGAACAGCATTGAATGTTTTCACAAATTGAGCAGCATCGGTAACTGTTGGAGCATCAGCACCAAGTTTGTTCAACGATTGAGCAAATGCCGAGCCTCCAAGTTTTAATGCGTCAGAAGAGAAGTCTATATAATATAATGTAGATTTCTTAGGTTGTAATACGGGAGAAACAGTCTTGCGAACATCTTTTACTTCTCCCGCAGCCGAAATAATAACTGTCCCGGGTGAGTAAACCTTGTCTTCCCCGTATTTTTGTGTCATAGAAAGACTATCCTTTCCTGTCGGGATATTAATCCCAAGAGCACATGCAAAATCACTACATGCCTCAACTGCACGATAAAGAGCAGCATCCTCTCCAGTATTTTTACATGGCCACATCCAGTTAGCGCTCAATGACAACCCCTTTATACCATTGATTATAGGAGTCATTGAAATATTAGTCAACGCTTCAGCTATAGCCATAACCGAGCCTTTAGCTGAATCAACAAGAGCTACTTGGGGAGCATGACCTATTGATGTAGCAATACCTGCTTTACCTTTATAGTCAAGAGAAACAACACCACAGTCGCTCAATGGCAATTGAATTTCACCTTGACATTGTTGACGAGCAATTTTACCTGTCACCGAGCGGTCAACCTTATTTGTCAACCAATCTTTACAAGCAACAGCTTCTAGGCTCAATACATCTTTAATATATTCGTCTATATTAGCCTCATCATATTGAACATCGCTATATGTTACATTAACTGTTGAGTCAGTCATTATTGTTTTAGGTGAATTGCCAAACATATCAGCCATACCTAAATCAATAGGTTTCACACCATCTTTTTGTTCAAATACAAATCTATCATCACCTGTTGTTTCTCCAACAACATATAATGGAGCGCGCTCGCGATCAGCAATGCGTTTTACATATTCAATATCCTTTTCTTCAATCACCATACCCATACGTTCTTGGCTTTCATTACCGACAATCTCTTTTGACGATAATGTTTTGTCTCCAATGGGTAACGCATCAATATTGATTTTACCACCTGTTGCTTCCACCAATTCAGAGAGAGCATTCAAGTGTCCACCAGCACCATGGTCATGGATTGAAACAATGGGGTTGTTATCGCTTTCTGCAAGAGCACGAATTACGTTTGATACACGTTTTTGCATTTCAGGGTTGGCACGTTGCACAGCATTCAACTCAATTGAGTTGTCATATTGCCCTGTTTCTACTGAAGAAACAGCACCACCGCCCATACCGATGCGATAGTTATCACCACCCATAACAACAACTTTCTCTCCTGGTTTAGGTTCCCCCTTGATAGCATCTTTCTTAGCTGCAAAACCCACACCACCGGCAAGCATTATCACTTTATCAAAAGCATATTGCTTGTTGTTTTCTTCATGTTCAAATGTGAGAAGCGAACCACAGATAAGAGGTTGGCCAAATTTATTACCAAAGTCAGATGCACCATTTGAAGCCTTTATAAGGATGTCACATGGAGTTTGATACAACCATGCACGAGGATCCATGAGCTTTTCCCAGCGATGTTCTTCCGACATGCGAGGATATGATGTCATATAAACCGCTGTCCCGGCGATTGGCAAACTTGCCTTACCACCACCAAGACGGTCACGAATTTCGCCACCGGTACCTGTTGATGCACCATTAAATGGCTCTACAGTAGTAGGGAAGTTGTGAGTTTCGGCCTTCAAGGATATAACCGTATCTATATCTTTCACCTCAAAATAGTCAGGACGGTCAGGATTAGTGGGGTAGAACTGATCCACTTTAGGACCTTTCACAAATGCCACATTATCCTTATACGCCGACACGAGACGATTAGGATTTTCTTTTGACGTTTTCTTGATAAGGCTGAAAAGCGACATTGGCTTTTCTTCTCCATCAATAACAAATGTACCACCAAATATTTTGTGACGGCAGTGTTCAGAGTTTACTTGTGAGAAGCCAAACACTTCGCTATCAGTCAATGGGCGGCCAAGCTTTTCGCTCAATTGACGAAGATATTCTTCTTCATCAGCACTTAAAGCAAGACCTTCTTGCTTATTATATTCACTGATATCATCAATATAGACAATTGGGTCCGGAGTTTTATTGACAGTAAAAATCTTACTATTAAGTCCGTCATAGACACGTTGAAGCATTTTGTCAAAACGTGGAGCCTCATCACGGCTCAAGAAAAATTCCTCAATGCGAGTAATACCTTCAATACCCATGTTTTGAGTGATTTCCACGGCATTAGTACTCCATGGAGTAATCATTTCACGGCGAGGACCGACGTATTTGCCTTTCAAAGAGGTGCTTGCAAGAGGTTTCGCTCCGTCAAACAACCATGTCAATTTTTCTTTCTCTGCATCTGAGAACTTGTGATTTGTTTCTACGGCAATAATATGATTAGAGCCTTTTTTGAAAAATACAACCATGCTCTGAAAATTTGTTATTTTGATAGATGATACGATTATTAAAATTAAGCTACAAAGATAACGATTTTAGTGAACAAAAAAACAACGTTCCTCATATATTTTACCACAAATATTCATGCAATAGCTCTAAAGGACCGTTATCCTAAGAACTTTAAGTGTGTGGGTGGCACCCCAATGATTTGTGCTATGTTGTTCCCATTATCAAGAGCGAGGAAAGATGAAGACAATCGTGGTAATGACAACTATGAGATTACCAATGTGCCTCAAAGCTTCAATAGTAAAAAAACACAAATTGTTGTATCGTGAGATAATAATGCATTTTGAGCACATAAGTTTTTCAACAAAAATAGGGGCGAGGAATTGCACGATAAAATTTTTAAGTGTAATTTTGTAACTTAATTTCAGAAAGTATGCTTTTTTGGCACTATGTTTGTATATTTTAGAATAATCAAAACTTGAAATAATTATTATGAACGTATCAATGGAAAAAATCGACAACGTGAGCGCTCGTATCATTGTGTCGGTTGTAGAAAATGACTACCAAGAAAAGGTAACAAAAGAGATTAAACAAATCGGTCGCACTCACACTATCCCCGGTTTCCGTAAAGGTCATGTCCCTTTTGGCGAATTAAATCGTCGTTTTGGAAAACAAATAGCAAGCGATGTTATCAACCAAGAAGTTTATGAGGCTGTATCAAACTACATTCGCGACAATAAACTTGGAATCCTTGGCGAACCTCTTCCTGTAGAAGTTCAAGAACTTGACCTCAAAAATCAAAAAGACTATACTTTCCAATACGAAATAGGGTTAGCTCCTGAAATCAACATCAATCTTGACAAGAACACTCACATTCCTTTCTATCCAATTCAGATTTCTCAAGAGATGATTGATGAGCAAGACAAAAATTTCCGCGAACGCTTTGGCTCTCAGGTTCCTGGAGAAGAAGTTGATGCTAAAGCCCTTGTAAAAGGCTCTATCATGGAACTTAACGAAGACGGCAGCATCAAAGACGGAGAAGACGCCATCCAAGTAACAAGCGGAATCGTTGCTCCAATGTATTTTAAATCAAAGGAAGAAAGCGATAAATTCATCGGCAAAAAAGTAGGCGACAAGGTTGTTTTCAATCCTTATAACACTTGCGAAGGCAACGTAGCAGAGTTAGCTTCAATGCTTCAAGTTGACAAAGACAAAGCTGGTAACATTAAAGGAAACTTTGAATTTTCTATCGCTGAAATTATTGTTGTTAAACCAGCAGATTTGAACCAAGAATATTTCGATGGGCTATTTGGTAAAGACAAAGTAACAAGCGAAGACGCTTACTTTGCGGAAATCAAGAAAATGATTTCTTCTCAAATTTCAGGAAACAGCGACATGCTTTTCCGCATTCAAACAGAAAAACAACTTGTTGAACAATATGGCAACGTTGAACTTCCAGAAACATTCTTGAAAAAATGGCTTATTGCTCGCAATGATGGATTCACTGCTGAAACTATCGATGCTGAATTTGAAAAAATGATTCCATCTCTTAAATGGCAACTTATCAAAGAACGCATTGCTGCCGCTGCTGAAATCAAAATTGAAGAAGCTGACGTAATGGCTCATGCAAAAGCCCTTGCTGCAAATCAATTTGCACAATATGGTATGACAAACATGGATGATGATACTCTTACAGATTATGCTAAACGCATACTTGCCGACAAGAACTATCGTCCACGCATCATCGAAGAAGTTGGCGACATCAAATTATTTGACGCAATCAAAGAAAAAGTTACTCTTGATGTAAAAGAAATCTCTTTGGAAGAATTCAAAGAAATAGCATCTAAAGCATAAGTTTTTTCAAACAAAACGTTTAAAGAGTGCCATGATTTATGACACTCTTTCTTTTTATATGATTTTTTAGTATCAAAATTTGGAAATTATCAGGTTTTTATTTGTATCTTTGGTATAAGAAACAATTTTGGTAAAAAGATATTATGAATAACGATTTTAGAAATTACGCAGTAAAGCACCTCGGCATGAATGGTCTTGCCCTTGATCAGTATGCATCGAAGATAACATCCAGTTATATATCTCCAACAATCATCGAAGAACGTCAACTAAATGTAGCACAAATGGATGTTTTTTCTCGCTTGATGATGGATCGCATTATATTTTTAGGCACAGATGTCAATGATTATACGGCAAATGTAATCCAAGCTCAATTACTATTTCTTGACCAAGCTGACCCAGGTAAAGATGTTTCAATATATATAAACTCTCCCGGTGGATCAGTATATGCCGGTCTTGGGATATATGACACGATGCAATACATTTCAAGTGATGTGTCAACAATATGCACAGGCATGGCAGCATCTATGGCAGCCGTTCTTTTGGTAGCCGGAGCTGAAGGCAAAAGATTTGCATTAAAACATTCTCGCGTAATGATTCATCAACCAATGGGAGGCGCGCAAGGACAAGCGTCAGACATTGAGATTACTGCTCGCGAAATTCAAAAACTAAAGAAAGAACTTTACACTATTATATCTGATCACTCAGGTGTCGCTTATGATAAGGTTGCTAAGGACTCTGATAGAGACTATTGGATGACTGCTGCCGAAGCAAAAGAATATGGAATGATTGATGAAGTTCTAATCCGAGCAAAGCATTAATATGGGAAAGAAACAACAAGTAAAATGTGCATTTTGCGGTCGTCCAGCCAACATGAGCGAGGTGCTCATCCCGTCGGCATTGGACGAAACCTACATTTGCGCTGAATGTGTTGACCAAATTCATGAGATGCTGAAAGATTATCGCCATGAAGAAAGTGAGAAAAACAGTGAAAATATAGATTTAAATTCTATACCAAAACCGAAAGAGATAAATGATTTCTTAAACCAATATGTAATTGGTCAAGATGATGCTAAGAAATATTTATCAGTAGCTGTTTATAACCATTATAAACGTTTGGCTCAAGGCAAAGACGATGATGTTGACATTGAAAAAAGTAACATTATAATTGTAGGTCCAACAGGAACAGGCAAAACATTATTAGCAAAAACAATCGCACGCTATCTTAATGTTCCTTTTACTATCGTTGATGCCACAGTGTTGACTGAAGCCGGATATGTGGGAGAAGATATCGAGAGTCTATTAACTCGCCTGCTTCAAGTTGCTGACTACAATGTTGAACAAGCCGAAAAAGGGATTGTTTTCATTGATGAAATAGATAAAATTGCACGCAAAGGGGACAATCCTTCGATTACTCGCGATGTGAGTGGCGAGGGTGTACAACAGGGATTACTTAAGCTGCTCGAAGGCTCAGTAGTAAACGTTCCACCTCAAGGAGGTCGCAAGCATCCGGAGCAAAAAATGATACAAGTAAATACTAAAAACATATTGTTTATTTGTGGTGGGGCATTTGATGGTATTGAACGTAAAATTGCACAACGACTTAACACTCATGTAGTAGGATATTCTACCGATGCAAAGAGACAAAATATACAACGAGACAATTTTCTTCAATATGTATCTCCCCAAGATCTCAAATCATTTGGATTGATACCTGAAATCATAGGGCGTCTCCCTATTTTAACACATCTCAATCCGCTTAACAGAGCGGACTTAAGACGTATTTTGACTGAGCCCAATAATGCAATTATCCGTCAATACAAAAAATTATTTGACATGGATAATGTGGCACTTTCTTTTACCGATGATGCTCTTGACTTGATTGTTGACAAAGCAATTGAATATAAACTTGGAGCTCGTGGATTGCGCTCAATAGTGGAATCAATCATGATTGACGCAATGTATGATGTTCCATCATCAAATGTTAAAGAATTCGAAGTTACTAAAGACTATGCAATGACTAAGCTCATTGCCGCAAATTTTGAAACAATAGCAAAACAAAACGATTAACACTCAGTTGCAAAATAATTCAATATTAACCACTATTTCTATAAGATTATGGTAACCAAGACAACACTTATAGAGGAGCTTAAAAAGCACTTCGGATTTGACACTTTCAAAGGCAATCAAGAGTCAATAATGACTAGTCTTTTGGAAGGAAAAGATACCTTTGTGCTTATGCCCACAGGGGGAGGCAAATCTTTGTGTTATCAATTACCGGCACTACTTATGGAAGGTACTGCAATTATCATTTCCCCATTAATAGCATTGATGAAAAATCAAGTTGATGCAATGAGACATTTCAGTGAAGAAGACAATATTGCACATTTTTTGAATTCATCATTAAACAAAACTGCGATTGAACAAGTGAAAAATGATATCATAAGCGGTAAAACTAAATTATTATATGTTGCGCCAGAATCATTAACGAAAGAAGAAAATATTGAATTTCTAAAGACAGTTCCCATATCATTTTATGCCGTTGATGAAGCCCATTGTATATCTGAATGGGGTCATGATTTCCGACCAGAATATAGGCGCATACGTCCAATAATTAATGAAATAGGTACTCGTCCTGTTATTGCTCTAACAGCAACAGCAACGCCCAAAGTTCAACACGATATTCAAAAAAACTTGGGAATGCAAAACGCAGAAGTATTTAAATCGTCATTTAACAGAGCGAACCTTTATTATGAAGTGCGGTCTAAGACAAAAAATGTTGACAAGGACATTATAAAATACATCAAAAACAACGAAGGTAAATCCGGAATCATCTATTGTTTAAGCCGAAAGAAAGTGGAAGAATTGGCTGAAATGTTGCGAGTAAATGAAATAAACGCATTGGCTTATCATGCAGGAATGGACAGTATTACTCGTTCAGAAAATCAGGATGCCTTTCTACTTGAGAGAGTTGATGTAATCGTAGCAACAATAGCATTCGGCATGGGCATTGATAAGCCCGATGTAAGATTTGTAATCCATTATGACATTCCAAAATCACTTGAAGGCTATTATCAAGAGACTGGTCGTGCAGGTCGAGATGGCGGAGAAGGACAATGTATTACATTCTATGCAAACAAAGACCTTCAAAAGTTAGAAAAGTTCATGCAAGGTAAACCTATCGCTGAACAAGAAATAGGGAAACAATTGCTTATTGAAACAGCATCTTATGCCGAATCTTCGGTGTGTCGACGAAAAACACTGCTTCACTATTTCGGTGAAGAATTCAAATTTGATAATTGTGGAAACTGTGACAACTGCTTAAATCCCAAAAAGCAAGTGGAAGCAAAAGATGAATTATGTGCAGCAATAGAAACTATAACTGCATTAAAAGAAAAATTCAAAGCCGACCATGTTATAGACGTGATGCTTGGGAAAAAAACTAACAACATAAAATCATACAACCAAGACGAATTAGAAGTTTTTGGGTGTACCGAAAATTCAAATGAGCGTAAGCTTAATGCCATAATAAGACAAGCTATTATTGCAGGATATATCGATAGAGATATTGAAAATTATGGGTTACTTAAAGTCACAAAAAGTGGACATAATTTCCTTAAATCACCTAAATCATTTAAAATTGTAGAAGACACAGAATTTAATGATGATAATGATGACGAGATTATTGTTAAAAGCGGTGGTACTTGTGCAATTGATCCTATATTATTTTCTATACTTAAAGAACTTCGCAAAAAAATAGCAAAAAAATTAGAATTACCTCCATACGTCATTTTCCAAGATCCATCACTTGAAGCTATGGCAACAACATACCCAATTAACATGGATGAGCTACAGAATATTACCGGAGTAGGAGCCGGAAAAGCGAAACGTTATGGAGAAGAATTTTTGAAAGTTATAAAAGCTCATGTTGTAGAAAATGAGATTGAACGCCCCGAAGATTTACGAGTGAGAAGCGTTGCCAACAAGAGTAAACTAAAAATCTCTATAATACAAGGCATTGATCGTAAAATAGCTCTTGATGAACTTGCGACATCCAAAGGATTGGAGTTTAGCGAAATTCTTGATGAAATTGAAGCTATTGTATATTCCGGCACAAAAATAAATATAGATTATTTTATTGAAGAAATCATGGATGAGGATCATCAATATGACATCTTCGAATATTTTAAAGAAAGTGAGAGCGACGATATCGAAGAAGCAATCAATGAATTAGGACGAGATTATACCGAAGAAGAAATTAGGTTAGTTCGAATAAAATTTATGTCAGAATTGGCCAATTAATAATCAAACTAAAATGCATCGACAAACAAATCGATGCATTTTTCATCTTCAATTATATAAAAAGTTACGTTTTTCATAAATTTCATTACAAAAACGTAGCACAATGATACTTTTTTGCAACACTTAATTGTTTTAACAATCGATTATTCCTATCTTTGCATTTCATAAAATCTATAATAGTGAAAGATAATAAACAAAATACAGCTGTATTGCTTATGCATTGCCCCGATCAACCGGGTATCATTGCAGTTATAACAGAATTTATCAATGCCAATGGTGGGAATATATTATATCTTGACCAATATGTCGATAAAATCAATGGCATTTTCTATATGCGTGTAGAATGGGATTTGGATAATTTTGGGATTCCAACAGAAAAAATAAGCGATTATTTTGAAACATTGTATGCCAATAGATATAGCATGAATTTCAAAATAAGTTTTACAAAAAAGCGTCAACGCATGGCAATTTTTGTGTCTAAGATGTCACATTGCTTATATGACATTCTTGCACGATATGTAGCAGTAGAGTGGGATGTAGAAATTCCTCTGATTATCAGCAACCACCCCGACATGAAGGTTGTTGCAGAACAATTCAATATCCCATACGAGATAATACCTGTCACAAAAGACAATAAAGCAAAAATGGAAGCAATTGAATTTGAATTGCTCGATAAATACAACATTGATTTTATTGTATTGGCTCGCTACATGCAGGTCTTATCAGAAGATTTCATCAAAAGATATCCTAATCGCATCATAAATATACACCATTCATTCCTTCCTGCATTCGTTGGGGCAAAACCTTATCATGCAGCATATGATAGAGGTGTAAAACTTATTGGTGCAACAAGCCACTACGTTACAACTGAACTTGACGCCGGGCCCATTATTGAACAAGATATCGTACGCATTACTCACAAAGACACTATTGATGATTTGGTGAAAAAGGGACGAGATCTTGAAAAAATTGTTTTATCAAGAGCCGTTGAGAAACATATTCAACGCAAAATCTTGACCTATCGCAATAAAACTGTTGTTTTTAGCTAAAACTGTGATGAAAATCGCCATAATAAAATATAATGCCGGGAATAATTTTTCTGTAGAATGTGCATTAAAACGCATTGGCTATGAGGCTATTATCACAGACAATCCCGATATTATTTTAAATGCTGATCGTGTAATTTTTCCCGGAGTTGGAGAGGCGAGTAGTGCAATGGCTTATCTGAAAGAGCACAAATTAGATCTTCTAATCAAAAGCCTCACTCAACCTGTGTTAGGAATATGCATTGGTCAACAATTATTATGTAGCCATTCAGAGGAAGGTAATATAAATTGTTTAGGGATATTTAATGCTCAAGTAAAACGTTTTGCATCAAGCATTCAAGATTATAAAATTCCTCACATGGGGTGGAATACATTGAACAACATAAAACCCGGTTTCATCCCTAAAGAATTTGAAAATCAGTATGTGTATTATGTTCACAGCTATTATGTTCCTATAACAGAAGACACTGCAGCAACAACCGACTATATACATCCATTTAGTGCAGCCCTTCACAAAGGGAACTTTTTCTCTACTCAATTTCACCCGGAAAAAAGTGGAGACATTGGTGAAACAATAATTAAACGCTTTATTGAACAATGATTGATATTATACCTGCAATAGATATTATCGGAGGGAAATGTGTTCGTCTCTCAAAAGGAGATTATGGACAACAGAAAATATATGCAGAAAAACCTCTTGATGTAGCCAAAATGTTTGAAGATGCAGGTTGTAAGCGTTTACATCTTGTTGATTTAGATGGAGCAAAATCTAATCATATCGTAAATCATCTTGTTTTAGAAGATATTGCTGGTAAGACAAATCTCATTATTGACTTTGGCGGAGGGATTAAAAGCAACGAAGATATTAAAATAGCTTTTGATAGTGGAGCTTCTATGATTACCGGTGGAAGCATCGCTGTCAACAATGCTGAAATATTTTCAGAGTGGATAGTAAAATATGGCTCTGATAAAATTATACTTGGAGCAGACACTCGAAATGGTAAAATATCAACGTCGGGATGGCTTAAAGATAGCAAAATCAAGATAATCCCATTTATCAAATATTACACAGAAAAAGGTATTACACAAGTAATTTCTACTGATATAAATGTTGACGGAATGTTATCCGGACCATCATTAGAATTATATCAATCCATACTACAAGAAATGCCCAATATATATATCATTGCAAGTGGAGGAGTTAGCTGTATGGTCGATATTGAAAATCTTCAAAAAGCACATGTGCCTGCAGTAATTGTTGGAAAGGCGATATATGAAAATCGCATTTCTCTAAAAGAAATAGAACGTTTTAATCTAAATAATTGAATAAATTATGTTAGCTAAACGTATAATACCATGCCTTGATGTAAAAGATGGTACAACAGTCAAAGGTGTTAACTTTGTCAATTTTAAAAATGCCGGAGATCCTGTTGAATTAGGCAAAAAATATAGCCAAGATGGCGCAGACGAATTGGTATTCCTTGATATCACTGCTTCCCACGAAGGTCGCAAAACATTTGTAAACCTTGTTACTCGCATTGCCAAAAACATTAGCATACCATTTACTGTAGGAGGAGGGATTAATGATGTTTCTGATGTTGACAAATTGTTAAACGCCGGAGCTGATAAGATTTCTATAAATTCGGCCGCACTTCGCAACCCTAATCTCATCGATAATATTGCAAAGAATTTTGGCAATCAAGTGTGTGTTACTGCAATTGATGCTCGTTATGATAATGGTGAATGGATTTGCTATATCAATGGAGGAAGAATTCCAACAGAACGAAAACTTATTGAATGGGCACACGAAGCTCAAGAACGTGGCGCCGGCGAAATCCTATTTACAAGCATGGATCACGATGGGGTAAAAACAGGGTTTGCTTGTGAAGCATTAGCCTTGCTCAACGAGAAATTAAGTATCCCAATCATTGCTTCAGGCGGAGCCGGTGATTATTCTCATTTTTATGATGTGTTTACTGCCGGTAAAGCTGATGCAGCATTAGCTGCTAGTATATTCCATTTTAATGAAATACCTATAGATAATTTAAAAGTCTATCTAAACGAACGAAATATTAACGTAAGGATTTAATACACAACAAATATATGGCTATCGATTTTAATAAAATGCAAGGACTTGTTCCTGCTATTATTCAAGATTCTCGCACTAAAAACGTGTTAATGCTTGGATTCATGAATGAAGAGGCTTACAATAAAACTAAAGAAATAGGTAAAGTAACCTTTTTTAGTCGCACAAAAAATCGTCTTTGGACAAAAGGCGAAGAAAGTGGGAATTTCCTTAATGTTGTATCTATTGAGGAGGATTGTGATCACGATACACTTTTGATTAAAGTAATTCCTGTGGGTCCTGTTTGCCACACAGGGAGTGATACTTGTTTTCAAACAAAAAATGAATGGGGTGTTGAATTTTTCAGATACCTACAAGACTTTATTTTACGCAGATATAACGAAATGCCCGAAGGCTCATACACTACATCTCTTTTCCAGAAAGGGATTAACCGCATGGCACAAAAAGTAGGTGAGGAAGCGGTAGAAACAGTTATTGAGGCAACCAATGGAACTAATGAACGATTGGTTTATGAAGCATCAGATATGATATATCACTTAATAGTACTTCTTACCTCTAAGGGATTGCGCATCGAGGATTTAGCTGAAGAACTTGTTAAACGCCACAAAGAATAAAAACAATGAGCATTGTCCAATACAAAAATGTTGAAATTCTTCGCAAAGAACTTATTGTTCTAAAAAACGTAATTTTTGAGTTGCAAGAAGGAGAATTTACATATTTACTTGGTAAAGTAGGAAGTGGGAAAAGCAGCTTACTTAAATCAATGTATGCCGAAATTCCCATTACAGAAGGAGATGCAACCGTATTGGACTATGATTTAACACATATAAAAAAGAAAGAAATACCTATGCTCCGACGAGAAATAGGTATCGTCTTCCAAGATTTTCAACTTCTTACTGATCGAAGCGTCTATGACAATTTGAAGTTTGTATTAGATGCAACCGGTTGGAAAAATAACGAGGAAAAAGACATTCGAATTGAAGAAGTTTTGAAGGAAATGGGAATGACAAACAAGTCTTATAAAATGCCTCATGAATTATCCGGAGGGGAACAACAACGTATTGTTATCGCTAGAGCATTGCTCAATCGCCCTAAATTAATTCTCGCTGATGAACCAACCGGGAACCTTGATCCATCAACAGGCAATCAAATTGTCCAACATCTACATCGCATCTCAGAAGAAGGAACTGCAGTAATCATGGCAACTCACAATATGAACTTTGTTGAAGAATACCCAGGTCGTATAATTAAATGTGAAGATAAACACATTATCGAAGTGTAATCACAATATATTTTGATGCAAACAGATTATATATCATCACATTTTTGTATTTTTGCATTCCATATTAATATAATTATAAAACGACTTACGATAAAATAGCAACATGAAAGTATTAAAATTTGGTGGAACATCAGTAGGCTCAGCCCAACGAATTAAAGAAGTAGCCAAACTCATTACAGCGAGAGGGAGAAACATCATTGTTCTTTCTGCAATGTCAGGTACAACAAATACACTGGTTGAAATTTCAGATTACCTTTATAAAAAAAATACTGATGGAGCAAAAGAAACCATTAATACTCTTGAAGCTAAATACAAACAAACTATAAACGAACTTTATAGCACAGAAGAATACAAAGAAAAAGCCATTAAAGAGGTTAAGGCTTGTTTCAATTATATGCGCTCATTTACAAAAGACTTGTTCACCATGTTTGAAGAAAAAGAAATTCTTGCACAAGGTGAATTGATGTCAACAGCAATGATGAATTTGTATTTACAAGAATGTGGTATAAATTCAGAAATGCTTCCGGCATTGGACTATATGCGTACTGATAAAAATGCAGAACCTGACACTCAATATATCAAGCAAAAGCTCACTGCTCTTCTTGAAAAACATCCTGATGCAGATATTTATATAACCCAAGGCTACATCTGTCGCAACGCATATGGAGAAATAGATAACTTACAACGTGGAGGTAGCGATTATAGTGCATCATTGATTGGTTGCGCGATTAATGCTGAAGAAATCGAAATATGGACAGACATCGATGGCATGCACAACAACGATCCTCGATATGTTGAAGGGACAGAGCCAGTTAGTGAGCTACACTTTGAAGAAGCTGCCGAACTTGCATATTTTGGTGCTAAAATTCTACACCCAACATGTGTGCTTCCAGCCAAGCTAAACAACATTCCTGTTCGATTGCTTAACACAATGCAACCTGAAGCTCATGGTACATTGATTTACAACACATCTGCTTCATGCGAAATCAAAGCTGTTGCAGCAAAAGATAACATCACCGCGATTAAAATTAAATCAGGTCGCATGTTGCTTGCGTATGGGTTCTTGCGTAAAGTATTTGAGATCTTTGAAACATATCAAACACCTATTGATATGATTGCGACATCAGAAGTAGGTGTTTCTGTAACTATTGACAATGAACGCAACCTAACTCAAATTCTTGATGATTTGAAAAAATTCGGTACCGTTACAGTCGATCAAGACATGGTTATCATCTGCGTTGTTGGAGATTTGGAATGGCAAAATCGTGGCTTTGAAGCGAAAGCTCTTGATGCCTTGAAAGAAATACCGGTGAGAATGATTTCTTATGGTGGAAGCAACTACAATATCTCATTCCTTGTGCGCAAAGAGGATAAGGTAAAAGCACTAAACCTTTTAAGCGATCGTTTGTTTAAAAATAAATAATTTACAATCTGGAATATGACACAATTCCCAATAAAGGAGTTTGAACAAATTCGCACTCCTTTCTATTATTATGACCTCAACTTATTACAAAAAACACTTGAGGAAATTAAAAAATATTCGGCAAAAGAGAATTATCATGTTCACTATGCGATAAAGGCTAATGCCAACCCCGAAATTCTTCGCATAATAAAAGAAGCCGGATTAGGCATTGACTGCGTGAGTGGAGGAGAGATACAAACCGCTCTCAATGCCGATTTTGAGCCATCTAAAATTGTATTTGCCGGAGTAGGTAAAAGTGATTGGGAAATTGAATTAGGTCTTGATAACAACATTTCATGCTTCAATGTTGAATCAGCTGCCGAACTTGATGTTATACAGGAGATTGCCGAAGCCAAAGGGAAAACAGCCAATGTTGCCCTCAGAGTAAATCCTAATGTTGATGCACACACTCATCACTATATTACCACAGGGCTTGCCGAAAATAAATTTGGTATTAGCCTTGAATTACTTGATAAAGTAATTGAGCGTTGCATCACATCCCCTAATATCAATTTACAGGGATTGCATTTCCATATAGGCTCACAAATCACAATTAACGAGCCATTCAAACGCCTTTGCGCTAAAATAAATGAACTTCAAAAGCACTATGAAGCTCAAGGTATCACGTTTGTCTCAATTAACGTAGGAGGAGGATTAGGCATTGATTATGACAATCCTGATGCAAATCCAATTCCTGATTTCAAACGTTATTTTGAAACATTTGACAAGCATTTGGAATTGAGAGAGGGGCAACAACTCCACTTTGAACTTGGTCGCTCTATTGTAGGACAATGTGGTAGTCTTATCACTAAGGTATTATATGTAAAAGAAGGGATGCAAAAGAAATTTGCAATCGTCGATGCCGGTTTTACCGAACTTATTCGACCTGCGCTATACGAAGCTCACCACTTAATTGAAAACATCACAAGTCAAAATAATGCCACCGACATATATGATGTTGTAGGTCCGATATGCGAATCATCAGACCGATTTGGAGAAGAAGAAAAACTCCCTATCACAAAACGTGGAGACTTATTGGCACTGCGTTCAGCAGGTGCTTATGGCGAGATTATGGCTTCGCAATATAATTGTCGTCAATTACCCAAAAGCTATTTTAATACAAATTTATAAGCTTTATTGCTATTAGATAATTTAGCGATATATACCCCTAAAGATATGTCTTGCAAGCCGATAACTGAAGTGTTTTCGGCTTGTTTTATTTTCTTGCCATAGATATCATATATCGCAATCGACTCAACTTCTTTAGTCAAAATAAGATTATGCCCATTTAGATTTACTCCTGTTTCACATGCTACGACATCATCAATTCCGGTAGTTGTTGCATGAGATAACGCATAGGCAGCCAATCCATTCCCCGATGAATAAAGATATAAATAGCTGCGTGATGTTGCCGAACCCTCAACCGAAGCATCTACAACACGAGCAAACATACCGGGCACAGTAGGAGAGACCGTTCCTAATGACTGCTCAGGCAAAGTCCATAAATTCTTCATTCCATTAAATGTTGCTGGGAATTGATCTGAAAGTACGGCGATATTGAACTTCGAGCCACCATTTATACTTGATGCATATGCAATCATCTTCATTCCGGAATGTTCAAATAACTCTACACCCATGCATTTCTTATCCGTAGGCAACATATCTGCTGGAAGTTCAGCTACTGCAGTATTTGAGCTCCAACTAAAAATTGTAGGGTAGTTATATTTATTATCATCCAATATGAAATAATCCTCATCAATAGGATAAATGCTTGGGCGACTTGTATTCATATCAGTTGAGACATAATTAAATTTTGACGATTCTAGCGTTGAATTCCAATTAGCAAATTCCCACTTACATGCAGTAGAATATGAAGTTGTGGGCATTACAGCTGAATAAATCGTGAATTTACCGGTTGAAACACTCCCTTTAATCGTGCATCTATAGAATGTTGCTCCCTCAATATTTGAAGATAGCGGCAGTTCACATTTATATTCACCAATCACCTTCCCTGTTGTAACATCTACTCGATGAGCATAAATATATCTTTCGGTTTTACTATTAGCCCTATTTGTCATAATAATGTTACCATCATCGTCCATACACATATCAGCCAATGGACTTGTTGGTTTAGTATAAGAGCCAAAATCAACATCAATAGTTGATAATTGTTCTCCTGTATATGCGTTATATCTATATAATTGTGCAGTAGTAATACCATTTCCAACATAGACTATACCATCTTTTACCACCATAGAGGTGTTATATGCGCCCTTGTCAGTTTGACCTAAACCGTTATTATTCAAGTCAGAACGAATCCACATAGAAGCAATAGAGATAGGGGGCAGTCCATTTGACAAATGGACGATAGGGTAGTCATTTTGATCTCTTACTACTTCATATTCCGCACTGATATCCGGTCTTCCTTCAACCGTAAAACTGCGCACTTGAGAAAAGGCATCTTCTTTTGCTATGCGCCAATAATAAGTGCCATTTTGAAAATTTGTTACCGCCATGAGATACTGCATGTAATAATCATTATACAGCACCCATTTTGAACTACCTACATATATAATGTCGGAGAAAGTTTCGTCTGTTGCTATTTGCAGAATGAGATTGCTATTATCGTCCCAATGACACACAAAATGGAAATCATCGGTTACCACAGCATTATCCTCCGGCAAATAAATTTCGCACTCTGAAGCTTTTACGGCAAAAGAAATTAGCACTAAAACAGCAGAAAATATATTTCTTATCATAATTCAATCAATTTATTCTTAACTTATTAACACAAAATTACAAAAAACGCTGGAATAAGCATTAAGAATAGTCCAAATAATGTATTTTCATTAAATATAGATGAATAGAATAGTGCCTTCGGTTCAATACTACTTCATGTGAATGAAGTGATAAACAACTTAATTTTCATTAAAAGCTATAAATCATAATTTCACCAAATCAAGTTAATGCTATAAAACGCTGTTTCGTCTTCGAAGTCGCAAACGAAATTTCACATCCGAACGTATAAACTTGTAAATAGCTCTATACGTCGGTTCTATTACTTTTCGAGGACGAATGTCGCTATAACGAGACAGAATTCCGATAAGACATATGATTGCCACAAATAATAGCCAACCGTATATCTCTTTCATCGATTCAAGCAGTGATTGAATTTGCATCATTCCATATAATTCGGAGAACTGAGTGTGGTGTACGGTGGATAGTTCGACATTATCCATTCTTTCACTTAATATCATAGCATTACGAGACATAACAACCTTCAATACACGTCCAATAATAGCATTACCAATAGCCCCGGCCAAAGCTGCGCTGAACAAATTTTGAAAAGATAAGCCATGAAGGAATTTGTATGGGAACTGTAATTTGGCATTTGCCGTTAGCATCATTACAGCAACCATAACATAACCTGCAGAACGTATGATTATGGGGAAAAACAATGCCTCTTTCGGCAAATTGTAATCTATGAAAAAATAGAAATAGGCTAAGTAAAAAGCAAAACAAGAAAATGCAATTACTAATATGCGCTGATAGCTCCATTTCCTGCGAGCAAATGTCATCCATGTAAACAAAATTCCAATTGCAACTCCTATTATTGAAATCCAATTTAGAGTAAGTGTATTCAAGTAATCATATCTTAATACTTTCTCCATAAAAACATGTTCAAAGATGTGTGATGGAGCTAATAATATATTCATAACAATGATTATTGCTACGCATGTCAGTACCAGAGGGAACTTGAAGATGTTGAATCCAATATATGGATGCCGAAGATATGTAGAACGCCACCAATTCATACTGAAAGTTGCTATAGCCAATATAGTTGCAAACCATATATGTTCTGACTGCCACCAATCATAATGCTCTCCATAGATACATATAAAAAGAATAGACATTGCTGTAGTTGCCCATAATAACATCCCAATCCAGTCAATACCCAATAGTGGCAATCTGGGCATAATTTGAATACCTTTGTAACAAATAATCACTATCAGATACATTACTAACAATACTCCAATGATAAACCAATACATATAATGCCATGACATCCACACTGAGAATGAAAGAGCAGAAATACCTGTGAGCTGAATAGTAACGTTTACCATCAGATATATATAGCAGAACCATATAGACATGTCTCGTTTCGGTGTTATCCACAACTGAATAGTCGAATTACACTCATATATAGCCCACATGCGAAAGAATCCTGCAACAAGACATGTGCTAACAAGTATAGGCACACAGTCGGTACACATACATATCAAATTAGCTCCTACCAAAACCAGGATACAACAACCTAAAGCAGTCTTTGGTCTTACAGCCCATTTCAAGCGAAACATAATTGCAAAGAAAAGAGCCATGCCAACCAATGAGGCATAGCCAGCCATCATAATATCCTCTTGCATAAACTGCGTTGTCCCAACCATGTCTGCAACTGTCGCAAGATAGACTCCACCAGTACAGTTGAAAGCTATGATGAAGAATATCAACAGCCACGGTTTCAGCCGTTCAGGAATAAATCGTATCTGCGGGATTGAGAAAGATTGGTTTGGATCATGGTGACGTCTCATTATAACAATACTTTACATTCTACATTCATACCGGCACTTACACGTTCCATCGCTTCTGAATCGTTATCCTCAGCAAAATCAATACAAATAGGAATACGTTGCTCAATCTTCACGAAGTTACCCGAAGAATTATCCTGTGGTATAAGAGAAAAACTCGCTCCTGTAGCACGAGATACCGAACGAACAACCCCCTTGAAAATATGATTTGGAACAGCATCAACCTCAATTTCCACCTCTTGACCGACTTGAATGTTGGCAGTCTGTGTCTCTTTATAATTGGCAATAATCCATTTATCTTCGGCATCTACGATATCCAACAATGTTTGACCGGGCTGGATGAATTGTCCTTGTTGAATCTCTTTACGACCGGTAAAACCATCACAGGGGGCAATTATAACTGTATATGATAAATTTAAACAAGCTAAATCCAATGCCGCCTCTGCTAACTTAATTTCTGATTCATTTTGTCCCAAGCGAGTATTCTGCTCACGACTAACAGATTGAACACTCACTTTTTGGCGTTTTAGCATATCATATCGAGCTTTGGTAGCCAAATAAGTAGTATTCATATCGTCATATTGTTGACGAGTTACGGCATTTTGTTCATAAAGAGTAGTATATCTCTTATAGTTACGTTCTGCATTTTCAAATAAGATACGAGCCTCCTCAATGCTTGCATCAGTTACTGAAAGATTGGTCGCTGTAGTAGAAATCACATTGCGCATAGCATCCTTGCTCGTCTTTGCGTTGGCAAGATTTGCTTCTGCCTGTGCAACCTTATATCGATACTCTGTATCTTCGATAATTACAAGCGTATCACCTTTTAATACTTTAGTATATTCGTCAAAACGAACCTCTTTAATAAAACCCTGCACACGTGAGTTTATAGGCACAATTAGTTGTTTAACTTGGGCATTCTCTGTAAATTCCACATTCCCCAAATGTATAAATTTCTCACAAACCCAAGAGATTGCACCAAGTAATAATATACAAGCAATAATGTTGTAAATTCGTCTTTTCGTTCTTCGTGTCATAATGTATTGTTAAAGATTCCCAGATGTATTTTTTAATTTATAATAGTTGAATATCACATTAATTCGTGCATTTTCCAATTGTAATTCGGCATTAAGAAGTTGATTTGAAGCATCTAACATATCGGTAACGAGTACAATGTCATTGCGATAACGATTTTCTATTATACTGTAATTTTCATTGGCAAGCTGAACATTTTTCTCTAATGTAGATACTTCTTCGTAAGCTTCCAGATACTTTGTATAGTCTTTCTGCACAGCTAATGAAATCTGCTCCAACGCATCATCCTGACGTCTGCGACTTAACATTGTATTACACTGAGCTAACCTTATGCTCTTGTTTGCCTTGTAAAGTGAAGACAATTTAAATGATACGCCCACACCTACATACCAATAATTATAGTTCTTGTTAATGGTAGGAACTTCAATGGTAATAGGACCATCAAAATGATTGGCAGCGATAAGGGTTATTGTAGGAAGTTTCTCAGCACGAGCCAACTTTTCGCCATATTCGCTTATTTTTAATGCTAATGCCATCTGCTTAACAATGTGCGCATTGGTTTGAGCTAACAGCTGCCAATAGGCCATATCATGCATAGGTACTGCATGCTCAATTAGATTGTTGTCTGGAATAATGTGCATATCGACAGGTAATCCGAGCATTATCACCAAGTCATAGTTAAGAATTTCGATAGAGTTAGCAACTCGGCGTCTTGCAAGTTCAAGATTCTTCAGTTGCAATTCATAACGGGTAACATCATTCTCAAGAGCAATACCTGATTCTTTACGTGCCTTTGTGTCGTTAATTACGATTTTTGCCAATTCAATGTTATGATCATATACTTTTAATACATTTTGAAGTTTGTATAGGTCAAGATAGAAACCTATAAGCATAAATCGAATGCGTGAACGTGTAGCCTCTCGATTTACACCTGCCATCTCCTGTTTTAATTTTGCTATTGCCACGCCATTTGAAACAACACCTCCTCCATAAATTAGTTGAGTGGCTTTAATAGCAAAATTATTTCCGAAATGAGGCATTCTGATATTATGCCCATCAGAAAAATCTCGATCCATCAAATAACCATTGCCAAGGTAACTTGCCGACAATGATATATCAATATCGGGGAGATAACCTGTTTTGGCTATCGTTACTCCTTGTTGTGCCTCGATTACCGTGGCATCTTCAATTTTTAAACTTTTGCTATTTTCATCTGCTAAAGCAAACATTTGCTCAATCGTCAATACATAAGTCTCGTGGGCATAGCCACTCTCAACCCACAATGCTGCACATAGCAACACTATGAGTAAACGTACTTTGCTCATATTGTTATAAAAATTTAATTAGTGATTTAGAAAGAGAATTACATTAGCACTCAGTTCTCCCAATTTGTAGAAATGTTATGATGATATGGGATGTAGATATACGAAGTTGAAATATAGTAAAATAAGTTTATGTTTCTTTTCATATCATTGAAGAACTTTGTGCTCTTCGAAGTGCAAAGGTACAAAAAAAGCTAATTTGAAAAAATCACCCTCTGAGGAGAATTTATTCAAAAGCCTTTTTATCTCGAAATTTTATCAATCAAAGAAGAAAGAGGGCTGCTCACGCAGACCTCAGTCCTCATTCATCACATTATGCTTATTTACGATTATAGTGCTTTTGCGTTAACCTAAAATCTACTTCCAATAACAGACCAATCAATTATGCCCCACAAACTGTTGAGCGAATCAGCTCTGCGATTTTGATAATCAAGATAGTAGGCATGTTCCCACACATCAAAGCAGAGTAGGGGTGTCAATCCTTGTGTGAGCGGATTCTCCGCATTCTTTCCTTGAGTGATAAACAATCGACCATTACCATCTTTTGATAACCACACCCAACCCGATCCAAAGAGTTTTACTCCTGCTTCAACAAATGCTTTTTTGAATTCATCAAATGAGCCAAACTGACTATTGATTGCCTCAGCAAGGTCGCCATCTGGCTCACCGCCACCTTCAGGAGAAAATGAGAAGAAATAAAAGATATGGTTCCATGCCTGTGAAGCGTTATTGAACAATGCTCCATCAGATAAACGTATGATATCTTCAAGATTCATATCCTCATATTTTGTCCCCTTAATGAGATTATTAAGGTTGTCAATATAGGCTTTCTCATGTTTCCCATAATGAAATTTTATGGTGTCTTTGCTGATTACCGGCTCTAATGCATCGAGAGCATAGGGTAGTTCGGGTTGTTGGTATATCATAATCGCATGTCGTTTTATGGGTTTTGTATCATTAAAACAACATGCGATTAAAAAAGTTCATGAAAATGTTATTTTTTTATTTCAGCAATTCATATCGGTTGAGCCTTGCTAAAGAATAATGATATTGGTAAACGACATCCATGTATTCTCGCTGTGCCGATAAGAAATAATTAACTTCCTGAAGGTAAGTCAGTAATGATATTTCGCCACCGTCAAGAGCCTTTTTAAGCAACGCAATATTATCGCTATCCTCAAACACAGGACGATATTCATTCATCTCCTTGTGTAAAACCAAAACTTTGGCTCTATCGCTATACATCGCCGATAATTTTGCGACCTCAACACTTATTTCTTCATTTTCCAATGAACGTAATAGTGCCTTAGATGCAGCTACTTTATTGCGATTAGAGAAAAGTGGCAATGACAACCCTATCTTAAATCCGTTGAAATGAGTACCTAATTCATTTACGTGAACGTATCCAAGCGAAAATCCGGGGAGATTTTTGAGTTTAGCCACTTTGGCTGTTGACGCTTGCGATTTTGTCATAAATGAATTATAGCCCAACAAGGGATCATTTTGCTTTATCAACTCTACATAATCATCTTCAGACAATATCATATCTTGCGGATAATCATTTAGGGTGGCTATAATTGCAGAGCAATCTTTACCTCCATTTAATGCTGTCAATGAATTTTCAAGAATGGTCAACTGTGTTCTTAATTCATTACAACTACGAGAAACTGAGATGTGTTCAATATCGATTTTATTAACATCAAGGATTGTAACCTCACCTTGACGGTAGCCATTATGATATTTTTCTTTCAGTTGTGTCATGTAATTAAGAACTTCATCCATAATGGTGATGTTCTTACGTGTATTAACGATATCAATGAACAACAGTTTTACCTCAAGCAGTTTCTCAAGGTAATTGCTACGTTTAAAAAATGTCATTGCATCAGTAGCCGACTGTGCAACCTTGCGACGCTCACCATACACTCCTGGCCATTCAAATCCTTGTGAAATACCTACACTCCATTTGTTTCCAACCGCCCTAGGACCCCATTGATGTTCAAAATCGATATCTGTATCAGGCAAATTATTCTCGCTTTTAATTGATAATACTTCGCTTTCAATCGAAGCCTCCATTGCCGCAATATCAGGATTGTTTGCAACGATTGTTTTCAGCAATGTATCATAATCCTGAGCAACAGATGTCAGGGCAAAGAATATTAGTACTAATGAATATATCTTTTTCATTATTTCTCTTCTTTTTTACTAATTAGATAATATACAATGGGAACAACAAAGATGTTTAGGATTGTTGATGTTATCAATCCGCCAAGTATTACAATCGCAAGAGGAGATTGTATTTCATTTCCCGGCTCACTACCACTTATTGCAATTGGGATCAATGCTAATGCCGATGTCAACGCTGTCATAATAATAGGATTAAGTCGGTCGATTGAGCCATGATAAATGCGTTCTACCAATGATACTCCCTCTTCGCGTAAGCTATTATATCGTGACATAAGCAACATTCCATTGCGTGTCGTTATCCCTAACAATGATATAAATCCTATAATTGCAGGAATATTTAATTCGCCTGATGTAAATCGAAGAATCAATATCCCTCCAATCATTGCCAATGGCATATTTAATAAAATAATGAGCGACTGATTCATATTGCGATATTCTTGATAAAGCAACATAAAGATTATGATCAATGCACCAATCGAAGTCAATGCAAGGGTTCTTGAGGCTTCTGCTTCACTTTCAAACTGTCCGCCGTAAGCTACATAATAATTCTCAGGAAGAATTATCTCGCTCTCAATTTTCTCTTGTATTTCATTTACTGCACTACGCAAGTCTCTGTCTTGCACGTTGGCAGAAACAATAATGCGTCGACTCACATTTTCACGGTTTATCGTATTTGGACCTGTAGCTGAGATAATATCAGCGACATAGCTCAATGGAATTTTGCCAACATTGCTATCAATCATTAAGTTTGAAATTTTTTCCATTGAATTACGATGTGTATCATCAAGACGCACTGTAACATCATAGGGGAGACCTTTTTCATATACCTGAGAGACAACTTCTCCTGCTAATGTTATGTTAATAAAGCTCGCAAACTCATTTATTGTTATACCATATTTTGCAAGCATTTCACGGCGCGGCTTAATATTTAGTTGTGGACGCTCAACTTGTTGCTCTACATTAATATCAACAACTCCATCTATGCTAGAAATAGAGTTCTTGATCTTGTTGCCATAGTTATATAAGCGATTCAAATCATCGCCAAATAATTTAATTGCAATTTGAGTTTTAGCACCCGATAACATTGCATCAATACGGTGGGAGATAGGTTGACCAATTTCGACATTTACACCTGGAAGAGATGCTAATTTAGCACGTAATTCTTTGACCATCTCTCCTCGAGTACGGTCAGCTAATTCATAGGGAGCATCTATTTCTGATGTGTTTACGCCAAACGAGTGTTCAGCCAATTCAGCACGACCTGTGCGACGAGCAACTGTCTTAATTTCCGGTATAGACATAATCAATCGCTCAGCTTCACGCCCTATTTTATCACTTTCCTCAAGTGATATTCCAGGTATCGTGCTAATGTTTATGGTCAATGAACCTTCATTAAATGCTGGCAAGAAACTACGTCCAAGAGTAAAAAACACAATAACAGAAACTACAAATAAAGCAACAACGAATCCTAATATAGTTTTCTTATTGTTAAAACTCCATTGCAATCCTTTGTTATAAGCATTTTTTATTTTAACTGACAACCACGCATCTTTATTAATTGTTTCAGTTGCTTTCTTTGTCCCTAATATGTAACTACATAATACAGGCGTTAGAGTTAATGCTACAATTGTTGATGAAACAAGAGCAACTATAAATGAAATTCCCAATGGAATCAACATACGACCTTCAATACCACTTAAGAAGAATAAAGGTAGGAAGCTTGCAACAATAATAAGAGTTGAGTTTAGAATAGGGATACGCACCTCTTTTGATGCAGAATAAACTATTTCAAGTGTTGATTTGCGCTGTTCCTGAGGCAATAAATAGTTCTCTCGCAATCGTTTATAGACATTCTCTACATCGACAATAGCATCATCAACAAGTGAACCAATCGCAATTGCAATACCTCCAAGACTCATTGTATTTATTGTCATGCCCAACGCATGAAGTACAAGCACTGCAATAATTATTGAAAAGGGGAGAGCTACAAGCGAAATCAACGTTGTGCGTACATTCATCAAGAAAAAGAACAATACAATAATTACAAAAACAGCTCCTTCGATGAGTGATTTTTGCAAATTTGAAATTGAGTTGTCGATAAACTCACTTTGCTTAAATATATCTGTTGAAATTTTTATGTCGGCAGGAATATTCTTTGAGATACTTAACAAATCTGCTTCAATCTTCTTGGTCAGCTCAATTGTTCCAACTGCCGGCTGTTTTGTTATTGTAAGCAATACTGCTTGCTTTGTCATCTCAGATGCAACTCCTAATCGGGGTAATTTATTGCCAATCTGAACATTAGCAATATCTTCAACCAAAACGACTCCATTTTCATCACTTCTTACAACTGATTTACCGATTTCCTCGGTTGACGTTGTAGTTATATCTCCTTTTATAAGATATTCATTTCCAAACTCATATAATACTCCACCTGATGCGTTATTATTTAAGAACTGGACACTTGCCATTACCTCGTCAAGTGTTATATTATAATATCGCATCTTCTCAGGTAATATCTGAATCTGATACTCTTTAATATCACCTCCAATTACAGATACTTGAGAGACTCCTCCAATTGAAAGCATACGTGGACGTATAACTCTATCAGCAATGGAACGAACATCGCTCATTGATGTAGAATCAGCAGTGAGCCCAATAATCATTATCTCACCTAAGATTGACGATTGAGGGCCAAGAGTAGGGGAGTTCACTCCAGGAGGGAACGTTTCGGACAAATTAACCAATCGCTCAGAGACAATTTGACGCGCTCGATATATATCCATACCCCAGTCAAATTCAACCCATACGATAGAGAATCCAGTTGATGACGAAGAACGAACACGTCTTACTCCTGTGGCTCCATTTACGGATGTCTCGATTGGGAATGTTACTAATTGTTCAACTTCTTCTGGGGCATACCCTGGAGCTTCTGTCATTACAACTACTGTAGGAGCATTCAGATCAGGAAATATATCAACCTCAGTGCGTGTTAACACAAATAGCCCAGACAGCACTAATAATCCTGATAGGATCAAAATTATCACTCTATTTGATAGAGAGAATTGTATTATTTTATTTAGCATAATAATCCTCCTCTCTTAATGACTATGGCTGTGTCCAGCTGGTATAGCCCCACTTGCTTCGGCAAGTTTTACAATAATTGCACCATGAGAGACGACCTCATCTTTGCGAGTAAGACCGCTTTTAATTTCATAGCACTGTCCATCTGTGCTACCTAGTGTCACCAATCGTTTCTCGTAACATTCATCATCTAATTTTACATAGACATAATATTTGCCTTGTTGCTCTGTAACAGCATCGATAGGTAGGAGTACAACATTTTTACGAGTTGATCCAATTAAATATACCTCAACAAATGTCCCAGGTATAACAGATCCATCATTGTCAAAAGTAAAATATACAGGAATATACCCTGGCTGTGAAGATGTTGCTGATGATGACACCAATTTTCCGTTTAAATTCGATAACGAAATCACATTTTCTGAATATGCAGGGCGTATATTTGCTGTAGATATTAATGGTAAAAAATTATAATATTTTTCAGGCATATCTGCACGTAATGTCAAACGTGTATTACCAGAAATTACTGCTATTGGTTGTCCAACAGATACATATTCACCTTGTTTCACCAACAATTTAGTTATTACTCCATTTGATACTACCGATGTAGTACTGCCTGACACATTACCTGTATGAGCTGCCTTAGCTTGTTCATACACTTGTTTAATTGCATTATAATCTTTTGTGGATATTATTCCATCATCGTGTAAAGGCTTCACTCTCTCATATTCAGCTTTAGCCGACTCATATGCTATGCGCGAAGCTTCATTGGCATCTCCTCCTGAAATTCCGCGAGCTGATACCGATGCTATTGTATTACCTATTGCAACTTTCTTTCCTTCAACAACTCCACTTGCAAAAGTGAGAATACCAGAAGAAGGAGCAATCACTATCGACTGGTCATCAGGAGCAGATAAAACTTGTCCTGAAACTTTTATTACTTCACTGAAATTCTGAGGCTTTACCATTTGTGAATACACACCGAAACGCATTGCTTCATCTACAGAAAGTTCGATTTCTTCTGAATTTACATGACTATCGGCATGCCCATGATCGTGATGATGATGGCCTAATCCATCATCTTGTGCAGATGGAGCACAACCTGCACATAATAACGTCCCAACACAAAGGACAATATTTATTATTTTCATTTTTTTGAATTAAAATATTAGCAATCAATTATTTAAACTCTATATATTTTAATTCTTCATTGGCGGAGCACGAAAAGCAGATAGCGATTTTATTACATTATTTATATAATTATCATAATATTCAGCATCATTTACAATTATATCAACAATCTTGTTCTCAATAATAATTTGATTTAGGTGCAACAAGCCATATAATTGCAACGGGGCAGTAATTATCTTTATAAAATTTTGCTCAGAAACTTTATAGCTCCCTAAATGCATTGAACAAGAAGTATCCTCATGATGATGGTGGTGATGAGAATCATGTTTTACATCATGATTACAAAACTCTAAAATATCATTTGAATATCCGAGAACTAAATCATCTAAAGTCGTCAAATGTATGTAAATATTGCCATAACAGTCATGATGGTGAAATTGCATTACAGATGTTAATTCAAAGACTATTAATACAAAAATTGATATAAAAGACTGATTTTTTCTCATATAATAATTTATGGAGTAAAATTAGCAAATAATTTGCTTATAACAAAAACTTAAATAACAACACGATAGTATCTCACAAATTCTGCCCAATAAATAGAGTAATTTAATATATCTAAAACAAACCAATATGAGTTTCATAATACATATTATGTTAACCACAACAGTTATAGGATAAACAGGGGACTATTTGCATTAACAGTATTGATGTTTAATTTAACAGGTATCTCTATCCTATTTACAAATGTATTATTTAATTTTTAAAACGAACTTATGTTTCCCAATTTTATTATTTTGTTATATAATCATGTTCGTTCTAAATCATAAATTATCAAAAGTAGCCCTATTTTAATTTTTAACATATCTCGTAATTCACTGAAATCCATGCAATTTACAGCAATCTGTTAGAGCTGAGATTTAATACGATTAGCACAACTATAATCACCCTTCAATATTAAACACACAATAGTACAGCAAAACGGTAGAGTCCAGCCACTTACATAAAAGCACTTCAAGTAAACCTCTAAAAACAATCCTTTCGAGCATTGTAACACGATTTACATTTTAAATCTATTCGCCGTTATTCTATTTACATCATAAAATTTTGTAATTATAATTTTATTGATTACATTTGTATATTCTTTGTTGTAAAATCTAAATTAGATGGATATCGTTTCCCGCATAAAAACATTTATGAATTTATCCCAAATTACAAGTTCTCAATTTGCGGACACATGCAATATACCCCGTCCTACTATATCTCAAATACTTAATGGGCGAAATAAAAAGATTAGCGATGAAATAATCAGTAAAATACACTCTTCATATCCAACATTATCTATGCTGTGGTTAATGTTTGGAGAAGGAGATATGTTGATTAATAGAAATATTGAAATCTCAGGAGAACAAAACCAATTAAATCAAAGCGAATCGGTCCAACAATCTACTGATAATAACCTTTTTACATCATCTTTAGACATTGACTTTAATTGCACAGAAAATATTTCAGAAAAATTAGATATAGATTTTTTAGACAAAAAAACACAAGCACAACCTTCAATCAGCAAAAATTCAAATAATACAAAACAACTATCACTATCTCCTGACTCAAGTAAAACAATCGTAAACATAATGGTATTTTATAGTGATAATAGTTTTGAATCTTTTACTCCGGCTAATAGAAAAATATAATTGAGATTAATATTATAGTCCAATTTCAAATAAATCTTCATGTTTTATTATTAACTTTGTAATACAACAAAATAATACACAATGAAGAAATTTATGATAGATTTTGTTATTGTGGATAATAAACACATCCATGATAACTATTCTCTCCTAATATTAACACCTAAAACAGGAGAAAAATTACCAGAAATGCAACCTGGACAATTTGTGCAAATTGCACTTGACGGTTCCAAATCAACATTCTTAAGACGCCCTATCTCTATTAACTTTGTTGATTACGACAAAAATCAATTATGGTTACTCATTCGTAGAGCAGGAAACGGAACATCACATCTCATTGAAATGCGTAATGGTGATATTCTTAATATAATATTGCCATTAGGCAGCAGTTTTACCACACCAGCCAACAAAACCTCACGCCTACTACTTGTTGGAGGAGGTGTTGGTATAGCCCCTATGCTATACCTTGGCTATGTCCTAAAAAATAATGGTTATAATCCAGAATTCTTAATTGGAGCCAGATCTGCTAAAGACATATTAGAACTTAACGAATTAAAATCAGTTGGGATTGTACATATTTCAACTGAAGATGGCTCTCTCGGAGAAAAAGGTTTAGTGACAACAAATAGTGTATTGAACTCCCCTATCGATTTTATTTATTGTTGTGGTCCTGCACCTATGATGAAAGCAGTAGCAAAAGTTGCCCAAAGCATAGGATCAGAATGTGAAGTTTCGCTTGAAAACATGATGGCATGCGGGGTTGGAGCTTGTTTATGCTGTGTCGAAAATACAGTAAAAGGGAATGTGTGTGTATGTACAGAAGGTCCGGTATTTAATATAAATCAATTAACATGGTAAATTTAAACGTAAATATAGGTAATTTGTCACTAAAAAACCCTGTTCTTACAGCATCCGGCACATTTGGATATGGCGAAGAATTTAGTGATTTTATTGACTTAAATAAACTTGGTGGATTTATCGTAAAAGGGACAACAATTAACCATCGAGAAGGAAACCCTTACCCACGTATGGTAGAAACACCATCAGGAATGTTGAATGCTGTCGGTCTTCAAAACAAAGGAGTTGATTATTTTATAAACCAAATATATCCTCGAATTAGCGATATTAATTCAGAAATAATTGTAAACGTATCAGGAGCCTCTATTGATGATTACGTTGCTGTGTGTGAAAAATTAGCACCATTAAACAAGATAAATGCAATTGAGGTAAATATATCTTGTCCAAATGTAAAACAAGGTGGTATGGCTTTTGGCACAACTGCAAATGGTGCAGCACAAGTTACTAAAGCAGTAAGGGCAGCCTTTCCTAAAACTCTTATCGTTAAATTATCTCCAAATGTTACAGACATAACTGAGATTGCTCGCGCTGTTGAATCGGAAGGAGCTGATTCTGTATCATTGATTAATACCATGTTAGGTATGGCTATTGATATAGAAAAACGACGTCCATACTTATCAACTATTACCGGAGGTTTATCAGGTGCTGCTGTACGCCCGGTGGCTGTACGCATGGTGTGGCAAGTAGCAAAAGCTGTCCAAATACCGGTAATAGGGCTTGGAGGTATCATGGATGGACGAGATGCAATAGAATTTATGCTAGCCGGAGCAACTGCAATTGAAGTTGGAACGGCAAATTTCATTGATCCTACTACAACAATTAAAATCATTGAATTCATGAACGAATACTGCAATCGTCATGGCATAAAAGACATCAATGAAATTATTGGACAAATATAAACAGAATTAATGCCTATAAAAAACAAATAGTAGAAACAACGTATTGAAGTGCCCCCAAAAGTTTTTTCACTAACTTTTTTTGGGGGCGCTTCATTTTTTACAAGTTTATTCGTTTTAATTGTCCTTCATTATAATATAATATCATATTTCTGGAATTAGAGTACGTATATAAATTATGAGAGACAAAATACTTATTTATTTCTCTTGACTTAAGATTTAAATCATGCGAAGATTTTAATATTTCTAAAACTAAACTCTGCTGAGTCTTTGATATATTCTTATCACAAACTACAATAATTCCTGATATAAAAATAGTTCCTGCAATTTCTTGTTTAAAAGGAGATAACACAATACCACACTCACCCATCTCAAGTATCATATTTTTATATATTTTACCTTGATATAGTATATAGTGGGAAAATATGCGTTTATTCTTCACCATGCGGAATCACACCGTAATCAAATGATTGCTGACTGAATCTACGTCTATAAACTTGTGGGTTTAATCGCGTTCTAACCAAAGAGATACTATCCACATGAATTCTATCATGGTATTTTAAATCGGCAGCTGCAATACCATATATACGAGAATGAGACTTTGTTGAATCACAATATAGAGTTATATCATGCCAACCATCCTGAGTCACTAATATATTCTTATATTCAGATGAGCCATCGGTATAATCTACCCCAATAGTCCAATTTATTGATGTTTGATTATTTACCAGTTTAAATTTCCATTCATATACGTCTCCATTTTCCCAGTTCTCATCTCTATTTATGGAGAATGACAGATACCTATCAGGGGATAATGATGTTAACAATCGATATCTCAATCCAGGCCATGCATCGGCCGAATCTCCAGCAACAACAAATTGCTGATTATCAATCGGCACTTTTACATTGCGTATATCTTCTTCAAGAATAGCAATAACTTTATCGTAGACTTCAATATATTCTTCTATATTTTGCCCATACCACATAAATGAAGTGTCAACTTGCTCTTGCGTTACGTTATGTTTTATATATATAGATTGCTTTAATGCTTTTTTGACAGAATCTATTTCATATTCTTCTCTATTAGACTCGACAATACTCTCGCCAATATGAATATCAGCCAACAGTCGAGCCATTTCATCCTGGGGTATAACATATCCGGGCACAGAATTACACCCGACACATGAGATAATCACACATAATAAATAGATCCATTTATACATATTCACCTCAAGCTATTTTTCCCTTTCAGTAATTGTGGAAATACTTTTATGGTAAAAAAATATCAACGATAATATTCCTACAGTTATAGCCGCATCAGCCAAGTTGAATATTGGTTGAAAAAACAAAAAGTGCTCTCCTCCAACAAATGGCATCCATTCCGGCCAATCGAAACTAAACAAAGGGAAATATAACATATCTACCACTTTACCATAAAATAACGGCGCATATCCACCTGCTTCAGGTAAGAATGCTGCAACTTCCGGTGGGAATGGATTATCAAAAAGTAAGCCATAGAACAAACAATCTATAATATTTCCGGCAGCACCGGCTGTAATTAAAGCAAAACACGCGATATAACCGTATTTTATATATTCACGCGATTTTATTCGGCATATATAATAAATTAAAGCTACTACTGCCACAATACGAAATAGTGTCAGAAATAGTTTATTCCCAATTTCCATTCCAAAAGCCATTCCATTGTTTTCTATAAAGCAGAGTTGAAACCAATCAGTAATATGTACACTCTCTCCCAAATAAAAATTTGTTTTTACCCAAATTTTCAATATCTGGTCAAGTATAATAACGCCTAAAATTATTATTAGAGCAAAATAACCTTTTGTTAGCTTCATCAAATAAATGTAACTTACTTTTTATTTTTAGCATCAATACTTAATGTTGCATGAGGAACTGCACGTAAACGCTCTTTTGGAATAAGCACTCCTGTTTCACGACAAATACCATAAGTTTTGTTTTCAATTCTCACCAATGCAGCCTGCAAATGTTGAATAAACTTCATTTGTCGTTGAGCTAATTGGCCAGCTTCCTCCTTGCTTAATGTACTTGCACCTTCTTCCAACACCTTAAATGTTGGAGATGTATCAGAAACATCATTTCCATCTGTATTCATTATATTTGACTTTAACAACTCGTAATCACGTTGCGCTTTATCGAGTTTTTTTAAAATCAATTCCTTAAATTCTTGTAATTCTTCATCAGAATATCTCGTTTTTTCACTCATATTATATTTAAGTTTTTATTTATTACTTATTGAAATTAATACATTTACATTAATACCATCAAGATCAAGCACTTCTATTTCTCCGTCAAGAGATTCTGATATTATCAATGATGATGCAAGCACTTGTCGTGAGATATAATCACTATAACGAGCTATTGCAGAATCTGTTTCTTCATTATGATCAAAAACTACTGCTATTTTATCAGTAATATCATAATCACGACCTTTTCTAATATTTTGGATGCGATTAACGATTTCCCTTGCAATACCCTCTTGTTTTAGCTCATCAGTTATTGTAATATCTAATGCAATAGTTAGGTTTCCTTCATTAGCAACCAACCATCCAGGGATGTCTTCAGAAATAACCTCTACATCACACAATTCCACTGTCGCGCTATTTCCATCAATATCAAGAACTATATTTCCATTCCTTTCAAATGAGATAATATCTTGTTGACTCATTGAAGCAATCGCATTTGCAACAAGTTTCATTGTTTTACCAAACTTTGGTCCTAATTTTTTAAAATCAGGTTTTACTCGCTTAACCAATACACCTTCATCATTACCAACAAACTTAATACCTTTAACATTTACCTCATTCAATATCAGTTCGCTCATTGATTCAACAGCTTGACGTTGAGCTTCATCCGATACCGGAATCATTAACGATGAAAGTGGTTGACGAACTTTGATATTCACTTTGCGACGTAGAGCCAACACCATTGATGTTATATCCTGAGCAATCTTCATGCGTTGTTCAAGATCTTTATTAATTACATTCGCATCAACCATTGGGAACAGCGCAAGATGCACGGATTGGGTATCTTCACATGTAACAGATGTCAAATCAAGATATAATCTATCTGCGAAGAATGGCGATATTGGAGCCATCAATTTTGCAATTGTTTCAAGGCATAAATACAATGTTTGATAAGCCGAAAGTTTATCTTCATTCATCTCGCCACCCCAGAAACGTTTGCGATTCAAGCGTACATACCAATTGCTCAAATTATCATTAACGAAATCGTTGATTGCTCGAGCGGCTTTTGTCGGTTCATAATCAGCCAATGATTCATCCACCTCTTTAATTAGAGTATTTAGCAATGATATTATCCATCGGTCGATTTCCGGGCGTTTCTCCAATGGCAACTGAGGTTGACTATTGTCAAATCCATCAACATTTGCATATAATGCAAAGAATGAGTATGTATTATATAATGTAGCAAATAGTTTACGACTA
Organism: Muribaculaceae bacterium; assembly: GCA_017436845.1. Lineage (GTDB taxonomy): Bacteria > Bacteroidota > Bacteroidia > Bacteroidales > Muribaculaceae > RGIG4079. Next base: position 3,999 of record JAFSCJ010000015.1, on the reverse strand, counting down.
GATTCTTGCACTCCTGCAGGGTCAAACTTAAGATTATCCCATGGTGATGAATTTGCAATCATGTACCAACGTACGGGGTCAGATCCAAACTGTTCGATAGCCTCAAATGGATTTATTGCATTTCCAAGTCGTTTTGACATTTTATTTCCATCCTTATCAAGGACAAGACCATTTGAAATAACGGCTTTATATGCTACAGAATCAAAGACCATTGTTGCTATAGCATGAAGAGTAAAGAACCATCCACGTGTTTGGTCTACACCTTCAGCAATAAAATCAGCGGGATATAGCTCTCCACTATCAAGTCCTTCCTTATTTTCAAAAGGATAATGTAATTGAGCATATGGCATTGCGCCAGAATCAAACCACACATCTATCAAATCTAATTCACGATGCATTGGTTTTCCGGTAGCAGAAACAAGTACAATATTATCAACATACGGACGATGTAAATCAATTTTATCATAATTATATGCACTATATTCACCGGGCACAAATCCCTTCTCTTTATATGGATTTGAGTTCATCACACCGGCAGCAACGGCTTTTTCTATCTCATTATATAGTGATTCTACACTATCAATACATATTTCTTCTACACCATCATCAGTCCTCCATATTGGCAATGGGGTTCCCCAATATCGACTTCGCGATAAATTCCAATCTTGCAGATTTTCCAACCATTTTCCAAATCGGCCAGAACCGGTTGATTGTGGTTTCCATTTAATTTTTTGGTTTAGCTCCATCATGCGCTCACGTGCAGCAGTTGTGCGAATAAACCAACTATCTAATGGATAATACAATACAGGTTTATCTGTACGCCAACAATGAGGATAATTATGCACATGCTTTTCTATTCTAAAAGCACTACCCTCTTGTTTCATTTCAAGAGCTATAATAACATTCAAATCTTCAGCCTTTGATGCTGATGCTTCATCATATTTACCATCAGGGTTATATTGAGGATCATATGCATTTTTTACATAATCACCTGCATGACGAGAATACTCATCTTTATTCACGCAAACAGATACAAATTCGTCGGCACATTCTTCAATTGTATAATATTTCCCGCTCAAATCAACCATAGGACGAGTTTCTCCTTTTTTGTTAATCATATACAAAGAAGGAATACCTGCGACCTTAGCAACTTTAGCATCATCTGCACCAAACGTCGGAGCAATATGTACAATTCCCGTACCATCTTCTGTTGTTACATAATCACCTGGAATTACTCGGAATGCGATTTCTGATAATTCAACGAACTTATCCTTTCCTACATTAAAGCATTTATCTACATTTGCATCAGAGAATTCTTTCACATATGTTGCTGAGTTACAATCCACTTTTTCCGATGGCTTAACCCATGGCATCAGTTGTTTATAACCCATTCCAACTAGATCCGCCCCTACATATTCGCCAACAATACGATAAGGAACAACTTTATCGCCTTGTTTATATTCTTCCATTGGGACCTCTGCCCCTTCCGGTTTTAAATATGATTTCAACAAATCTTTAGCAATAACAATAGATATCTTTTTTCCATTATATGGATTATATGTTTGAGCGCAAACATATTCAATTTTAGGACCTACACACAATGCAGTATTTGACGGTAATGTCCATGGAGTTGTTGTCCAAGCTACAAAACAAGCCTTCCCCCATCCTAACATCTCCGGACGAGGATTTGTCATCTCAAACAATGCTGTTACAGTTGTATCTTTTACATCTCTATAACAACCGGGTTGATTCAACTCATGAGTACTTAATCCAGTACCGGCAGCTGGAGAATATGGTTGAATTGTATATCCTTTATACAGATAACCTTTATCATATAGCTGTTTTAAAAGCCACCATACAGATTCTATATAGCGGTTATCATATGTAATATAAGGGTTATCCATATCAACCCAATATCCCATTGAATTTGTTAAAGTTTCCCACTCTTTAGTATATTTCATCACCTCGCGGCGACAAGAAGCATTATATTCATCTACCGAGATTTTCTTTCCAATATCTTCTTTTGTTATACCAAGAGCTTTTTCCACGCCAAGTTCTACAGGAAGTCCGTGTGTATCCCACCCTGCTTTACGCTTTACATGGAAACCTTTCATCGTTTTATATCGGCAAAAAATATCTTTAATTGTTCGAGCCATTACGTGATGAATACCTGGCATACCATTAGCTGATGGCGGACCTTCATAAAAGACAAACGAAGGATTTCCCTCGCGCACTTTCATACTTTGCTCAAACAATTTCTCTTCATTCCATTTGTTCAGAATCTCTTTATTTATATCTGACAAATTGAATTTGTTATATTCATTAAATTTCTTTTTCATCACGCAATGAATTACTTATATAAAATTTTTCGCAAAGGTACAAATTTTAAAGCACAACACACACATAATTAATTATAAAAAGACAAGGAGATGCATTAAAAACACATCTCCTTATAGATTAAATATGTTATAATCTAAAATAGGCTCCAAGTAACTGTCAACCCAGCCATCACAATGGCAACCATTGACATCAATTTAATTAGAATATTTAAACTTGGACCGGATGTATCCTTAAATGGATCTCCAACTGTATCTCCTACGACTGTTGCTTTGTGTACTTCACTACCTTTACCTCCAAAGTTACCTTCTTCTACATATTTTTTAGCATTATCCCAAGCTCCACCAGCATTTGCCATAAATATAGCCAATACAAATCCTGCCGACAAGCCTCCAACGAGCAGTCCAATCACCCCGGTTACTCCAAATATTACACCTGTCACAATTGGAACAATTATTGCAAGCAGCGATGGGAACACCATTTCTCTTTGCGCTCCTTTTGTTGAAATTTGAACACAACGAGCATAATCTGGCTCTGCTTCACCAGTCAAAATACCTTTTATTTCGCGGAATTGACGACGCACTTCTTCAACCATGCTTTGTGCTGCACGACCAACCGCATTCATGGTTAAACCACAAAACAAGAATGCCATCATAGCCCCGATAAACATACCTGACAATACTTTAGGATTCATTAATGTAACATCAAAATACATCATAAAATCAGTAAATGATGCTTCTTGTATTGTTTTTGTTACACCTCCTGGCAATTCTAATACTGTAGTACCGATGCGTTCAAGCCCGATACGAATTTCTTCAATATATGAAGCTAACAAAGCCAGACCTGTTAACGCGGCAGATCCAATAGCGAAACCTTTACCTGTTGCAGCAGTTGTGTTTCCAAGAGAATCTAATGCATCAGTGCGTTTACGCACCTCAGTTCCTAACCCACTCATCTCTGCATTGCCTCCTGCATTATCAGCAATAGGGCCATATGCATCTGTAGCAAGAGTTATTCCCAATGTTGAAAGCATCCCGACAGCGGCAATACCAATACCATATAATCCCATACCTACATTAGCAAAGTCAAAACCTGAGGCCAACCAATATGAGAGAATTATACCTGCAACTACTGCAATCACCGGAATTGCGGTTGATATCATACCTAAACCAACACCCGAAATAATCACAGTTGCCGGACCGGTTTTCCCACTTTCTGAAAGTTTCTTTGTTGGTTTATATGATTGTGAAGTATAATATTCTGTTGATTGACCTATTATAATACCGACAAAGAGACCAACAACTACAGCACATGACACCTGCCACCAATTTTGAATTTGCAACAACCACAATAGAATGAAAGTCGCAACAACGATAAGAGCAGAACTTAAATTAGTTCCTAATGATAATGAACCCAGCAAATCTTTCATTGTTGCATTCTCCTTTGTTCGCACTGCAAAAATACCTATTATCGATAAGAAGATACCAATAGCAGCAATAAGCATTGGCGCAACAACAGCCTTATATTGCATAACGACATCACCTGTTGATATATATGCCGCAGCTCCCAACGCAGAAGTAGCCAAAATAGAACCACAATAAGACTCATATAAGTCTGCCCCCATACCTGCAACATCACCAACATTATCACCAACATTATCAG
>JAFSCJ010000024.1 GCA_017436845.1 Muribaculaceae bacterium | reverse complement strand
GAGGATAACATTATTTTAACCAGGGAAATAGTGCGTGGAGGACGATCTGTAGCCAGAATTAATGGACAGGCTGTAACCGTAGCTTTGCTAAAGGAAGTTGGTCATCAGCTTATCAATATTCATGGTCAGCATGAGCATATGCTTTTGCTGGAAGATAGCAGGCAGCTTTCTTTTATTGATTCTTATGCTGGTGATGTCCGTAAGTCTGTTCGGACAATCCTACGCTGAACGTCTCTGCACCGATTGGAATAGGGCTTCGGCTAGGGTCGAAGAACATCGTGGAGCATGGGAAAAAGTATTTGCAACGCTTGATGTGGATGCAGTGGAGTGCGAAGCCATCATTTTTCCCGAACAGCTCAGATTCTCGCGATTGCAGAACAGAATAGAGCAAGCAGCTCTCCACGGACTCTATGCAACGGGAGGAAAAGAATGTGCTAACTTTTCTATTGGTATCTTTCAAATGAAACCATCGTTTGTGGAACAAGTAGAGGTGGCTTGGATGCATAGTCCGATGCGATACCGATATCAGTTGTATTTTGACACGAAAGACAATCGTGAGCAACGTAAACGTCGCCTGGAGAGAATGGAAGATGATGACTGGCAATGTGTATATCTTGCTCTTTTCGTGAAACTACTGGACAAGCGTATACCAGAGTTGGCTTCGATGCATAAAGAGGAACGAATAAGGCTTCTTGCTACGGCATACAACATGAGTTTCACTGCCACATTAGATGAGTTGCAAAAAAACAAGTATCGCAAGACCTTCCATTTGGATCTGTTTACTGACAAGGATACGGAGTTTTACGAGTATGCGGGCATTGCAGCAGAGTGGTACTTGAATAAGAGATAAGGCTTATTGTTGTAATCATACAATATAAAGAATTAAAGCGTACCCGAAAAGCTATAACAGAGTAGGACTAATTTTAAATTTATTAATCATGAAAAAACTGTTTTTTGTATTAGTTTGCGTAGCTGGTTTATCAATGTTAGGTGGTTGTGCTAAATCGAAAGCCGACCATGTTATTGATGGCTTTGAAGAGCTTGTTGAAGAAGTTGAAGCTAAGAAAGGAGAATTGACTGCTGAAGAGTGGAAAGCGATAGAACAGGATTTTAATAAGCGTTTTGAAGAACTTGGTATTGACGAAATCGATGAGAAAGAATTTTCGGCATTAGAAAAGCTTGAACTTGCAGCACTTGTGATGAGATGGGGCGTGGCAATGACGGAGTCGGCACCCACGTTGATTGAGAGTGCAGCAGAGGAAATGGAGAATGAAAACGATAAATAATAATTGACTATGAAAAAAATAGAGAATATATTATGTGTATTTACTTTATTTGTATTGGTCTCCTGTGGAGGGAACAAGACCGATAAAGTAACAGCAGATGACATTAAAAAAGTTGTGGAGACAAGCGTGTTTGGCGAGCGGACGAAGGATGCTTGTGAAGCAGCATTTGACGGAGTTGGAATTTCTATCAATGATATAGAACCCAATTATAAATATCTTGATGTCGATACTTTAAAAATTTATCATGGAGTGATAAATCGTGGTCGTTATGAAGGTTCGGCCATGTTTATTAAATCAGATATGAGCGATGTAAGTCGTGAAGAGTTTGAAGCTTATGTCCGTAAAATATATGCTTTAACACAAACAATATCTGATACTAAAAGTGTAATCTATGGATTTGAAAAGAAAAATACTCTTGAAGATGCTGAATCAGAATGGTCAGTTGACGATATCCTTGCTCAAAAAATATTAGGATTTAATTTAAGCGCTTATGACTGGGGCTGGAAACGTGATGGGAAATTTAAACGCATGTGTGTCGAATTAATTGATGCCAATAAGAAATATCCGGCACGTTTGAAGGTCCATTTCTATGATGCGCTTCAGAAATCATTTGATGACACGATGAAAGATGCTGAAAAAGCTCTTGAAGACCCTGAAGTACAGAAAGCAATTAAAGATGCTTTTGGTAAATAGAAAGATAATGAGTATTAATATTAAAAATTTTAGTTATGAAATATTGCAGTAACTGTGGAAATAAAATAGAAGATGGTGTAAAATTCTGTCCATCATGTGGAAATTCGGCAACAGCAGGTGATACTCCCACAAAATCCACAACCGGAGGATATGATAAAAATGATATTGAACAAAATAAGGCGATGGGTGTTCTTGCCTATCTTGGTATACTTGTTTTAATCCCAATCTTAGCCGCTAAGGAGTCTAAGTTTGCTCGTTTTCATGCCAATCAGGGATTGATATTGTGTATAGCTGCAATCATTTATGGTGTCGCTTATAGTGTGTTGACAAGCATTATTTTGGCGATTTCTTGGCGATTGTATTTTCTTGTCAGCATATTGGGATTTGTAGGTATTGTGTTTGCTGTACTATGTGTAATAGGCATAATAAATGTTGTTAATGGTCAAGCAAAAGAGTTGCCTGTAATAGGGAAATATCGTATCTTGAAATAAACACAACAGATGCCATAGTGAAGAAAGAGGGTGTATCTGCGCGGTGCACCCTCTTAATTTTATCCCACTCTGTCACTTTGTGACAGCTCCCACTAAATTAGTGGAATAATTTAATTTGCTGTTAATAATCTGCATGTTACGCGATACGCCAAGCGCTCTACTTGGGGCATGGAGAGTACGGCGAAGCCAGGAGAGGGGACAAATCTAATTTTGACACATCATCTTCCTTATTCTTTTTCGGAGAGTTCGAGCCAACGGAATTCTCTCTCGTCAATGAGATCTTTTAGCTCATTGTATCGTGCTGATTTCTCGATGATATCGGGAATTTCTTCTCCGCTATTGAATAATGTATCAAGTGTTTCTTTTTCGGCGTTGAGCAGTTCCAGGTCGGCAGTGAGTTGTTCGAGTTCCTTTTTCTCTTTATAGGTCAACTTTGCAGGGCGGTCGGTGCGAGGTTTTTCGTTCGTGGTCGTCGTTGCCTTGGCGTTTTCGTTCGCTTGAAACTTAGTCCTTTCTATTGTCCATAAGCGATAATCACTATAGTTGCCGGGGAAATCTTTGATTTGACCATTCCCTTCAAATACAAACAAGTGGTCAACGATATTGTCAAGGAAATAACGGTCATGGGAAATGACGATGACACACCCTTTGAAAGAACATAGGTAATCTTCAAGTATTCCAAGTGTCACTATATCAAGGTCGTTTGTAGGCTCGTCGAGTATGAGGAAGTTAGGTGAGCGCATCAACACCGATGCAAGATGTAAGCGACAGCGTTCACCACCACTTAGGGTGTGGATATATTTTTGTTGGTCGGCGGGAGAGAATAGAAAATGTTGAAGAAATTGCATGGGGGAGTAGTGTCGATCTCCGTTGATGACAACATCTTCGGCAATTTCAGTAATGGCATCTATTACTCGCTTGTTTTCGTCAAAAGCAATGCCATCTTGGCTATAGTAGCCAAATTTAACGGTTTCACCCACGTTCCATTTTCCGCTATCTGTGGGGATTAAACCTTGCAGTAGCTTTATAAATGTTGATTTTCCTGCTCCATTGTGTCCTATGATGCCAAGTTTTTCATATCGAGCAAACGTATAGGTGAAATCATCAAGAATTGTCTTGTCTCCAAATCGTTTAGAGATACCAACAGCTTCAAAGATTTTTGAGCCGATATATGACGATTTAACATCAAGAGCAATATTATCCTCTTTGAGGTTGACGCGTGAACGCTCTTTTAAATCGTAGAATGAGTCAATGCGATATTTTGCTTTGCCGGCACGAGCTTGTGGTTGTCGGCTCATCCACTCTTGTTCACGTCGTAGTGTGTTCTTAACTTTGGCAAGTTCGGCAGCCATAGCCTCAATACGTTCACGACGACGGCGCAGATAGTAGTCATAGTTGCCGTCATAGCTATATATCTGCTGATTGTCTATTTCAATTATTTTATTGCAAATACGATCAAGGAAATAGCGGTCATGGGTAACCATTAATAACGTAACGCGCGAACGTTTTAAGTACTCTTCGAGCCACTCAATAATTTCAATATCAAGGTGGTTTGTTGGCTCGTCAAGAATAATTAATTCCGGTTCTTCAAGAATGACACGTGCAAGCGCGACACGCTTGCGTTGCCCTCCCGACATTTTAGAGATGGGAGTATTGAGATCGGTAATTTTTAGCTGTGTGAGAAGTTGTTTTAATCGGTCTTCATAGTCCCATGCTCCGGCTGCATCCATCTGATGAATGGCATTATTTATTATATTGCTGTCACCTGTTGATACTGCTTGTTCATATTGGCTGATGGTGTGAGCTATTTTGTTATCGTCGTACATGCAGGCTTCAATAACAGTCGCTCCGTCAAGAAATGATGGCATCTGTTCAAGGATACTCACACGCAAGTTGTTGCGGAAAGTGATTTTTCCGCTATCAGGACTCTCTTTTCCACTGATGATATTAAGAAGGGTACTTTTCCCTGTGCCATTCTTGGCTATTATGCCTATCTTGTCCCCTTCTTCAACTCCAAAAGTAATGTCGGCAAATAGAATTCTATCGCCGTAGCTCTTTGTGAGATTTTCTATTTGTAGGTAACTTGCCATGGGTCTTTTTTATAAAAAAGGCAGTTAAATACTGCCTTTTAAGAGCCGCAAGCGAGAGTCGAACTCGCGACCTTTTCGTTACGAATGAAACGCTCTAACCAACTGAGCTATTGCGGCCGGTGTTGTAAAAATTAGTTAGTAATTGTTTGCTTACTATATGTAAATTTAATCTTAGATTCATTAAGATTGAGCTTTACCATTGCAGGCGCTTCAACATAAGGAGTAATATCATTAATATATGTTGTTGAAGAGTAGTAATAGTTTGACCCTGAACTTTCGGTAGATAAACTTATAGGTGTAAGAGTAAATGTTACATCGTCATCGGTGATGTTTTCTTTCTTTAATAAATCAATTAAGTATTGTCTCATTTCGGAGAAAACATATTTCTTAGAAATTTCATTGTATGTTGCATAGAATGAAGTTTTATCATCGGTGATATCTCCATTTTCAAAGAATTTATCTTTTTTGCTTGATTGAACTAACAACAAGTATGGAGGAGGTGTTATGCCATTGTTGTTTGTAATCTCATCGACAGGAATCTCAAAAGAAAGAGCATTGATAACTGAGATATTACCTTTGTTGCTGTTATAGCTTTCAATGATTTTTCTTGCCGGGAATGTGATTTGTACATCAAATCCTGCAGGTGCAACAATTACAGCATCGGTTTCTGACATTGTTTTAAGATTGTCAGACATGTTGAGTGTAATATTGTTGTTTGATATGATTTCTGGTGTTATTGCAAAGTATGTACCCTCTTTGTAATATGTGGTATCTCTGTTTGTTTCTTCTATTTTAACAGTCTTGCGATAATACATTTTTATTTCGGCAGAACTGATTTTCATTATACGACCACTACCGAAATTATTAGCTATATACATACCGGGAAACCATTTGGCAAATTCCGAAGGGTTTAAATATGTATTAGGACTTTCTTTATATTTTGTAAAAAATTCACGACCTAAATCAACTGGTAATTTGATCTCAACAAAGCGGTGTGTAAGTTCTGCAATTGAATCAGATAACCCTAATGCGTTTGCCGAATAAATCGTAGAGCCTATTAAATCGTTATTATCATAATAATCTGTTGGGTCAAAGTTACTATAAATGGGACTTGGTAATGCCGAATTTGGCTTTAAGCGATAAACGTTTACTCCCATCGGTACAATTGAATCGCCGGTATAACCACCCATTGGAATGTACAATTTCAATTTTATAGAATCGATATCATTTATTGTTACTCCTGTTGTATCAATTTTTCCTGTGGGCATTAGTTGAGTAATGATATCAGATTTTAGATATCCATATTCTTTCGTGTCAATTATGCCAAGCAATTGGGTGAGTGAGCGTGATTGAATGCGGTTGTTTTCGATTGATTTCCCTGTAACTGTATATGATGAATCCATTACAATCTCAATTTCATCTTCGATAATTGAGCTCCCAATGGTTGTCGTTTCTTCGCATGAAACGAGTGAGATTATAAACAAGCTACTTAAAAGTATTTTAGAAAATCTCATAATATAATGTGGTATTATAGTGATGCATAAAAGTCGGCGTAGGCGTCAACAAAATCTTCTTCTCCGGGGAATGGAAGGAAAGGCTTGCCTGATGCTTTGATATATTCTTCTAATTCAGGAGATATTTCAGCCGATGCTTGTACGATGGCGTCGGCATAGTCTATGGCCAATTTGTTTAACGTAAGATAATCAACAGGATTATTTGCAATAGTTTTGATATCTTCTTCGCTAAATCCATCCATTTTTAGTTTTTCTTCTAATCGTGCATTTAATGTGCCTTCAAATTGCTCATCATGTACAGCATATACTATTTTAGACGATCGGAATGAAGGGTCCTCATTATAAATGCGCTTTAGATACATTGGAGCTAATGCAGAAATCCATCCAGAGCAATGTACTATAGTTGGTTCCCAACGAAGTTTTTTTACGGTTTCAACAACTCCACGAACATAAAACATTATGCGTTCATCGTTTTCTTCAGGATATTTTTTTATTTCGAGTTCTTTTTCTTCGCTACTGTGATGCATGAAATAATCCTCATTGTCTATAAAATAGACTTGCATTCGTGCAGGTTGTAGTGTTGCAACTTTAATGATTAATGGATGGTCGGTATCATCTATAATCAAATTCATCCCTGATAGGCGAATGACTTCGTGTAATTGATTGCGACGTTCATTTATACATCCATATTTAGGCATAAATGTACGCACCTCATAACCTTTTTCTTGAATACTTTGTGGAAGTTTTTGCCCTAATACCGACATTGATGTTTTAGGTAAATAAGGCGTAATCTCTTGCGAAATGTATAGTACTTTATTTGTTGCCATTAAATTGATTAAAAGAAATTTATTTGCAAAGATAGCGATTTTTTTTCGATTAGGCATTGTTATGATGGATGTCTTATACGATTTTCCTGTTAAAAAAATCATAAAACTATTTTTTTTTCTCAGCATATGCTAACTTTGCATGAAATTTGAAAAATTAGGAAATATCAGATAATATGCAACGAATTTACAGTTTATTATTTTGCATTATTGTTTTTGCCGGTATTGCAAATGCTCAATTACAGACTCCAATTACATGGACTACATCAATGAAAATGTCTTCTGAAAATGAAGGGAAAATTATATTTAATGCTGAGATAGAAGATGGATGGCATCTATATGCTCTAACATTGCCTGAAGGAGGTCCTAATCCGACTAAAATTACTTTTGATACTCTTGAAGGAGTAGAGCTCTTAGGAGAAATAACACCATCGGTACAGCCAACAGAAACAGTTGATATGATTTTTAATCTAACTCTTGGTTGGTGGTCATCTAATGTGTCTCTTGAACAGAAGTTTAAACTTGTGGGCGATGGTAGCTATAATATAGCCGGTAAAATTACTTTCCAAGGATGTAATGACGAGAGTTGTATCCCTCCAACAAAGGAAATATTTGAATTTATCAAAGGAGACGCAATAACTAAAGCGAATGTTGAGACTGTGGCTGTAGCTGAACGAAAAGACAACACCGCTTCGAATTCAGACGCATGGTGGAATCCGGTAGATGTTCCTGCTTCAGAAGAATCTGCACCGCAATCAACAACAGATGCTCCTTGGTGGGAAATATTTTTGTGGGGATTTTTAGGAGGTCTCGCAGCGTTGATTACACCTTGTGTGTGGCCATTGATTCCAATGACTGTCAGCTTTTTTTTGAAGAAGAATGATTCAAAAGCTAAATCAATCAGAGATGCTGTAACCTATGGAGTCAGCATCATAATCATATATTTGGTATTAGGCTTGGCTATCACAGTAATATTTGGTGCAGGGAAATTGAATGAATTAGCAACGAATGCAACATTTAATCTTATTTTCTTTGCTCTTTTGGTCGTTTTTGGTGTTTCATTTTTAGGAGCATTTGATATTAAATTGCCTTCAAAATGGTCAAATGTCGTAGATAATAAAGCAGAAAAAACGACTGGATTGTTGAGTATATTCTTTATGGCATTTACGCTTGCTTTAGTGTCGTTTTCATGTACAGGTCCGCTAATCGGGACTCTATTAGTAGAAGCTGCATCAATTGGTAATTTGACAGGTCCGGCTATCGGTATGTCTGGTTTTGCAATAGCTCTTGCTATTCCGTTTACATTGTTTGCGATTTTCCCTTCAATGTTGAAAGAGTTGCCACGTTCAGGAGGATGGCTTAACTCGGTAAAAGTTGTTCTCGGATTCTTGGAATTAGCTCTTGCTTTGAAATTCCTTTCAGTTGCCGACTTGTGTGAAGGATGGGGCATCTTAGATAGAGAGGTATTCCTTGTGTTGTGGATTGTAATATTTGCATTACTTGGAATGTATCTACTTGGTAAATTGAAATTCTCTCATGATTCAGATGTTGAATATGTATCAATCCCTCGTTTCTTCCTTGCTCTTGTATCATTTAGCTTTGCGATGTATTTAATACCCGGGTTGTGGGGCGCTCCACTCAAGAGTGTTAGTGCATTTGTTCCACCATTGAAGACACAGGATTTTAATCTTTATGGAGGTGGATTTAAAGAGTTTGATGATTATGAAGAAGGTATGCGTTATGCCCAAGAACATAATATGCCTGTATTAATGGACTTTACCGGTTACGGCTGTGTAAATTGTCGTAAAATGGAGAGTGCAGTATTTGATACAGAACAAGTGCGTAAAGTGTTAGAAGATAACTATGTCCTCATCAAACTTGTAACAGATGACAAAACAAAACTATCTAACCCTTATAAAGTAACTGAGGATGGAAAAGATGTTTTAATAGAAACTGTTGGCGAAAAATGGGCTTATTTGCAACGTCATAAGTTTAGCGCAAGTACACAGCCTTATTATATTGTTCTTGATAATGCAGGGAATGCGATATCTCCTTACCGCTCTTATGACGCAAATGAAAATGTTGAAGATTTCAAGAATTGGTTGTTGAAAGGAGTTGAAGAGTATAAAACAAAATAAATTATGTCACATTCTCGTCAAGAAAAAATTGAGGCATTAGGAAAGGTTATCGATACTCTTGATATATTAAGAGAGAAATGCCCTTGGGATAGAAAGCAGACAAATGAAAGTCTTCGTCCAAACACAATTGAAGAGGTATATGAATTGTGTGATGCTCTCATTAATAATGATGATGTAAATATAAAAAAAGAACTTGGAGATGTTTTACTCCATGTTCTTTTTTATTCGAAGATAGGTGAGGAGAAAGCAACGTTTGATATTGCTGATGTTGCCGATGCATTAAATACAAAGTTGATATTCCGTCATCCTCACATTTTTGGCTCTATTGAAGTTAAAGATGCTCATGAGGTAGAACAAAATTGGGAGCAGATTAAACTTAAAGAAAAAGGAGGGAACAAGACTGTTCTTGCAGGCGTCCCATCGGCATTACCGGCAATGATAAAAGCTGATCGCATTCAAGAAAAAGCAGCAAATGTGGGCTTCGATTGGGATGATGTCAGTGGTGCATGGGAAAAACTAATGGAGGAAGCTGCTGAGTTTAAGCGTGAGGCAGAAAAAATGGATCGTGAGAAAATGGAATCAGAGATGGGGGACCTCATTTTCAGTATAATTAATGTTTCACGATTGTATAAAATAAATCCTGAAAACGCCTTAGAAAAGACAAATAAAAAGTTTATTGCTCGTTTTAATTACTTAGAACAAAGAGCTATCTCTATAGGTAAAAAATTAAATGAGATGACACTATCAGAGATGGATGAGTTGTGGGATGAGGCAAAGTCTAAAGGACTATAATTTATTTTTGTCGTGAAGCTTTGTATTACAGAAAAACCAAGCGTAGCAAAAGATATTGCGGCAATTTTAGGCGCAAATGTCAAACGAGATGGTTATTACGAAGGGGGTGAGTATAAAGTTACCTGGACTTTTGGTCATTTGTGTACGCTTAAAGAGCCTGCTGATTATACTGATTTATGGAAGTGTTGGTCGTTAGGAGCATTGCCGATGTTGCCACCAAAGTTTAGTATAAAATTAATAAATCAGGAGAGTATAATCAGGCAATTTAATGTCATTAAAAACTTAATAGCAGAGGCATCTGAAGTTATAAACTGTGGTGATGCCGGACAGGAGGGAGAACTAATTCAGCGTTGGGTGATGCAAAAAGCTGAGTGCAAATGTCCGGTACAACGTTTATGGATTTCGTCTCTAACCGATGAATCAATAAGGGAAGGCTTTGATTCATTAAAGCCGCAAAAGGATTTCGATAATTTGTATTATGCCGGATTGTCAAGAGCTATAGGTGATTGGATATTAGGGATGAATGCAACACGCTTGTATTCGTTGAAATATTCATCATCGGGAAATGTCCTGTCGATTGGTCGTGTTCAAACACCAACATTGGCGTTGATTGTCCAGCGTCAGCATGAAATTGTTAATTTTATTCCTGAAGACTATTGGGAATTAAAAACATTATATCGAAATATAATGTTTAATGTCGTTTCGGGTAAATATAAAAAGGAGGAAGATGCGCAGGATGCTTTATCTAAGATTGTTGGATTGCCATTGACAATAACTGATGTTTCAGAGAAGAAAGGAAAAGAGGCTCCTCCAAGACTATTCGACCTGACATCATTACAGGTTGAATGTAATAAAAAGTGGGGATGGACCGCCGATGAGACATTAAAATTAATACAATCATTATACGAAAAAAAGGTAACGACTTACCCTCGTGTGGATACGACATATTTGAGCGATGATATATACCCTAAAGTCCCTGTTATATTTAAACAGATGACGCCGTATGCTAATTTTATTGCTCCGATTCTTGAATCCAAGATCCCAAAAAGTAAGAAGGTTTTTGATAACTCAAAGGTTACTGATCACCATGCTATTATTCCAACAGGACAATCTCCATCGTCACTCGTTGGGGATGAACGTAAGATGTATCATCTTATAGCGCAACGCTTTATTTCTGCATTTTATCCTGATTGTGAATTTTTATCAACGACGGTGTTGGCTGATGTAAATGATATTAAATTTAAAGCAACCGGAAAAGTTATTATAAAACCGGGTTGGCGAGATATTTATTCTGATGTAACAGATAAAATATCGGAAGATGATCAAAGTGATAATAAAATTTTACCTCATTTTGATGTAGGAGAGAGTGGCAGTCATGAACCTTCGTTGCTCAAAAAGGAAACTCAGCCGCCCAAATATTACACTGAGGGATCTTTGTTGCGAGCAATGGAATCGGCAGGTAAAATGGTAGATGACGAGGAATTGCGGGAAGCGATGAAAGAAAATGGTATAGGACGACCATCAACTCGTGCAGCTATAATAGAAACATTGTTTAAACGTCGTTACATATATCGAGAACGTAAAAATATTTTGGCAACACAAGCCGGAATTGATTTGATAGCAACAATAAATGAAGAACTACTTAAGAGTGCAAAACTCACAGGTATATGGGAAAATAAATTGAGACGAATTGAGCGTGGCGATTATTCTGCCAATGAGTTTATTGCTGAATTAAAAGAACAGATTTCAACGATAGTTGTTAATGTGTTGAGCGATAATTCGTCTCGGCGTATAGTTGTTGAAGATGTAGATGAGAGAAAAGAGGTAAAGCCAAAACGCAAGAGCGCAGGAGCTATTAGAATAACGAAATTGAAACAAATTATGTGCCCTAAATGTGGAAAAGGTTACTTATTGAAGGGTAAAACAGCTTATGGATGTAGTGAATATAAATCAGGGTGTAATCTAAGATTGTCCTTTGATGTATATTCATCAGAATTAACCCCCGCAAAATTATCAAAGCAAATAAAGAAAAATTATAATGGATAATGAACTATTTCCGATTGTAGATGTTAATGGCAATATAATAGGTAGTGCAACACGTAAGGAATGTCATTCCGGCTCTATGTTATTGCATCCTGTTGTTCATCTCCATGTTTTTAGAAATGATGGAGCTATATATCTTCAAAAGAGATCAATGAATAAAGATATTCAGCCGGGCAAATGGGATACGGCAGTAGGTGGTCATGTCGATTTAGGAGAGTCTGTATATATTGCAGTTAAACGAGAAGCAAAAGAAGAACTTGGGATAGATGTTGATGCCCCTAAATATCTTTGTTCTTATACATTTCAATCCCCAATAGAGCATGAACTGGTAAATGTATTCTGTATATATGTAGATGATGATTTTTCTCCGGTATTATCTTCTGATGAGATAGATGAAGGTCGTTTTTGGAGTGAGACTGAAATAAATAAATCTATTGGGAATGGCGTTTTAACTCCAAATTTTGAACAAGAGTATAATAGAATAAAAGAATATATAAACAAATAATGTTTGGTTTGTCATTAAATATTATATTGCAATATATCGCAGTTGTAATAATTTTAATTATTGCTATTATATTTATTGTCAAAAAAATAAGAAAACCTAAACAAAACTGTTGTTCAGAATGTAGTTTGTCAGATTCTTGTATATCAAAGAAAAAAGGAGGTTGTATGCCTCCTAAAGGGAAAAACTTTAAATAAAAAACAGTTATTTTATTGCATAATTAAAAACAAAGTGCTAACTTTGCATTCGCAAAACCAAGATAGGGTTCCTTGGATGAGTGGCTTAGTCAGCGGTCTGCAAAACCGTGTACGGCGGTTCGAATCCGCCAGGAACCTCTACAAAAGAGTTCATCAATCTGATGAACTCTTTTGTTATATATGTAAGTAGAAGAAATTATTCCCCCTCAAAAAAAAATATATATATAGAATTATGAATTAATTTTCAAAAAAATAATATATTTGTAAATGCGTGTAAAACAGCAACAAGATGAGTGGATTAATTACAAATATTAAGACAGAATATTTGGTGATGTGTGAAAAATGTGTAAACACACACATACATTCTTGTTAGACAAGAAAGAAAAGACGCCATTGGGCGTTATCAGATATTAGAATAACGAAGGTATTATCGACCTATTGGTTGATGATGCCTTTTATTTTATATAAAATTAATAACCAATAAATTATAAGATTATGGGAAAACCAAGGATTGTCAGTACGCTATTGATTGGATTTATCTTAATAGCCGTATTTTTACCGAGTTGTGAGAAATATGATCGACATATATCCGAGATATTAGACCGCCTCGACAAGATTGAGGGTACATCGCTCGCAACTATTGACCAGCAGATTACCGCCATCAACGCATCACTCGAAGACTTGACGACTGTTGATGCCGCATTGGAGAAACTTATCGACGACCTTGAAGCCGAGACCGCCGACCTGCAACAGCAGTTGGACGACAATGCCACCGCCGATGCCGCCACCAAGAAAGCATTGGAGGATGAGATTGCCGCTATCAAGTTACTTATTGCTGCCTTGCAGGCAAAGGATGCGGAGTTGGAGCAGCGATACTTCGATCTGGAGCAGTATATCAACGACGAGATTGCCTACACCGAAGAGTGGGCAAATTTCACTTTCGCCACCTTGCAGCAATATGATGCGATGCAGACCGAGATAGCCGGAATCAAGGCACTCATCGAGCAGTACAAGACCGATGTGACCGCCGAATACACCGATGCCATCAAGACTGCCATCACCGCTTGCGAGACATCTATGAAGGAGTGGGTGAACGGTGTCCTTGCCGATGGTTACTACACCAAGGCAGAGCTTGACGGTAAGATTACCGCTCTTGAAACGCAGGTTACCGAGGGCGATACCGCACTCCAGAAGGAGATTGACGAGCTGAAAGCGTCTCTTGCAAAGGCAGAGAGCGACCTCACCGCAGCATACAAGAAGGCCATTGAGGATACTATCGAAACCAACAACGGTGTCATCAACGAAGCCATTGCAAGTGCTGTAGAGGCTGCGCAGAATGCTTTGCAGTCAAAGATTGATACCATCAACAATCGCATCAATACCCTTGAAGATGAATTAGATGAACTTAAAAACAACTTCGCCAACCGCATTCAAAGCCTGGAATATATTCCGATATATAGTGATGGAAAAATGGGATTTGATTATGCAACTCGCTCAGTAAAACTCTATTTCCGCATATCTCCGGCATCAATAGCGATGTTAATAAAGTCTGGGAATGTAACGGCATTTGCGCGTGAAACAGAGAATCCTAATACTCGCGCAATAAATCCTGAAGTACAATTAGGCGTGGCTGAGGTTAACGGAGATAAGACAGGAGTTATCGAAGTAAAAATTGTAGAGTCTGGAGAATCCACATTCAGCACAAAGTTCTGGGAAGGAGAAAATGAAGCCGTAATTTATATCAAGATTACTGATGATAATGGCAATGATATTACGTCTGACATGGTTCCGATTGTTGCTACCGGGTATGTAGCATATTTGGGTGACATTACAGACGCGGCAATGGCAAAGACCGGCGATGTGGCATTGACGGACGGCTCTTTCGTATCGAACGCCAAAATTGCCGAAATGACCGAAGCGCAAAAGGCGGCAATGGCAGGCATCGTGTTCTGGACTGTTGCCGACACCGACCCGACTGGCAGAACCTATCCGGCAAGCCTCACCGAGGACAAGGTGATGAATGCAGACTTCCCGCACTGCACCCACGGACTGATTGTTTCATTTAAGAATATATCAACGGGTTGTGTATGGCAAGGTATTCGGTCAAATAATGAAACGAATAATATTGAATCAATTTATTCTAATTTTCAAAATACTGATGCATTCAATCCAACCAATAAAGATGAATACACCGCCATAGGTACCAATGTTACTGAAGAGAATATCTAGGTTACAACAACACCAAGGTACTTGAAGCATATAATGCTTATTGCGAAACTAACAATAGAAGTGACTTTACTGTGAACCCAATATCAGCACTTGTCGCATGGAGAAAGAGCAATCCGGCTCCTGCCAATAGTACCGGTTGGTATCTGCCTTCCGCAAAAGAGTTGCACATGCTTTGCTATAAAGATGTAGATAATATAAGAGCAGGTGGAAATGGTTATACCAATACAAAGGAAGTTGTAAATGCTTCACTTGTAAAGTTTAATGGCAGTACTTTTGGTGATGAAATTTACGCATCCTCTACTGAGTATTATAAAGATTATGGGTATTACCATGTATTTACTGTGACCTTCAAGAATGCATCTGTTTATCATAACCCCAAATATAATGACTTTTTTGTTCGTGCAGTCTGTGCCTTTTAAGGAAGAGATACGATCCCTTATAATATAAATTTATCCGCTTGTAAACTATTCTGTGATTACAAGCGGGTATTTTATTATTGATATTTGATGTGTAAAATAATATCAATCAAGTATGATATCGCCAAAGAATTCTTGGCAATGGAAATTAGGTTTGTCTGTATTAATGGGATTCCAACTCATATAGTGGGGTAGAGAAGTCCCAGATGCACATTTGTAGAAGTTGCCTTGTATCGCAATTGCTTTCCCCTCGTATTTTAATCCTATCAATTCAAGAGGGATTGCAATGGTTAAATTCCAGGTAAACAGACCTTCAATTTCATTAAAAGGTCTTGTCCCACATGATGCATATCTTTTCACTTGCGCTAACTCATCATCAGTAAGGCGAGTGGGGTTTTTACGTTCAGTGCGATGTGATGCGTTAATGGTTCCAATACAATTAAATTCAAAGTTCCAATAATGGTTATCGCATTTTGGTGCAATAAAAAATTCGACACATGAGTCTTCGCTAACAGGAGAGTTATTTAAGTAGTTTACTGCGCGAAGATAATTGCACCGAACAAAGAAATCAACGTAAATATATTTCTCTGAGTGAGCAATGGCAAATGCTGTTAAGGGCTGATAGGGGTATTGGTCAGCCCAATTAATAGATTGAATCATTTGTCGTTCTCCTTTCTCTTCGAGAATAGAACCAATTTCTGAGATGTTATAATTATCAAGGTCGGAGATGAAAGGAACGTGTAATGTAGGTTGTTTATCCATGGAGAGTTTGTATATAATCGTTAATACCTAATATGAAACCTATGATTGCCATTACAATGAGTAATGTCGCGATGATGCGATTTATTAATTTAAGTGATCTAATATTAAAATGAGAGCGCACCTTGTTTACAAAATATGTAATGGTAAACCACCATAATGCCGCTCCAATAAAAATAGACAAATAACCAACAATGTAGTGATAAAATTTGAACTCCGGCAACATGAAATTAAATCGTGCGAAAAGCCCAATTATGAAAAATAGAATTAACGGGTTTGATAGTGTTAAGAAAAAGCCACTGACAAGATCGGTCCAGTAAGTGTTGGTTTGTTGTGTTGCAGGCTTTAGTGCCCTTGTCGGATTTTTTTTAAATAGATATATCCCAAATGCAACGATTACTAAACTACCTAATATTTTTAATAATATTTGGTGGGTCTCAATAAGGTCTGTTATAAAAGATAGTCCTAATCCTGTGAGTAAGCAATAGAATAAATCTGAAAATGCTGCGCCAATACCGGTAAAGAATGCAGGCCATTGCCCTTTGTTTAGTGTGCGTTGGATACATAACATACCAATAGGTCCCATTGGAGCTGAAATCAAGATTCCAATAGCCATTCCTCGTATAATTATGTAAGCAAAATCTTCCATTAATATACAAAGATAGTCAATGAAATTATTTGTTGCAAAAAAAAATAAAGGTCTCGGAAAAATCTTCCGAAACCTTTATTCTAAGGGATGATATTTATTATTTTACAATAACTTTTGTTGTATTACCGTCAACATTTACAATGTAAAGTCCGGCAGGAACTTGTAGAGAGTTATATGCTTGTCCTGAAACAGAATAGATGTTTACTTTGTTGTATTCGCCGGTAATTATGATTTCACCTTGACCGCCTAATACCACAGGCTTATTGTATTCGTCAATTATGTTTTCGTCAACTCCTGATACATTTTTATTAACGATAACAACATATCCGTTGTTTGGTAGGGTAACTTTTCCTGTTGACGCATCAAATGTAGGTTCTGTTCCGTAGCTTTTACTTGCTATAACATAGTCTTCATTTTTTGTGCTATTGAATGGAATGTTGCTGATTGTGCGAGATCCATTAGATGACATTGTGTTAACCACACAGATTAGCTCTTGTGTGCTGTTGGTAAGTTTGATTAGGCGT
Organism: Muribaculaceae bacterium; assembly: GCA_017436845.1. Lineage (GTDB taxonomy): Bacteria > Bacteroidota > Bacteroidia > Bacteroidales > Muribaculaceae > RGIG4079. The sequence continues at coordinate 23,284 of JAFSCJ010000024.1, read as the reverse complement.
CCTTTTGTACTCCAGTTTTCGCTATTACAATTCATTGTCATAGACGCAGCTGTTGATTGTGTGAATAAATCCGGATTTGAACGACGCAACCAGCAGAGTTCACTATATGATTGGTACAAACCATTGCGGTCAGCATCATTGAGGTATTCCCAATTTACAACCTTTGGATCAGTATTATTATCAGAGCCGTTTTTAGTCGTTTGTTCATTCCCAAGTTCGCCAAATTGCCATATCATGTGAGCTCCCGGTGCTAAAAGCATTTGAGCAGCCAAACTACCAAGTCTTCTTAATCTTAACGATGTTTCTCTTTTGATATATGTGCTACCTTCATTTACTGCTTTGTATCCCATGCGTTCTTCGTCGTGGCTTTCGGCATATGAAACTGTAGAACCCCATGTGCGACCATTATTTGTCGCCAAGAATGTATTATTGTTAGCTCCGGATGCAGATACGGCTTTGACGAATTCACATGATGCATAATTAATATTTGACCAGTTCATTTGTCCGTCTGCTGCCATTGCGTTTTCTTCGTCAGCTCCCGCAAGGTTTTCGTTTATATGATAAGCATTAGGATTTACTTCTTTTATCCATGCATGGAATTGTTTCATGTTATCAACACGAGATTGATTATAAGCTTCTGTGCCACTTCCATATTTATCACTATCAGCAAGCCCTTTTACAAGGTCGAAGCGGAAACCGTCAACTTTAAATTCTTTTAACCAATATTGAAGTACATCTTTCCATTGTTGGCGAACAAGAGCATTTTCTTGTTTCCAGTCATTAAGTACACTCCAATCGTGTGGCGCATTTTCATTATAGAAAGGATTTGAAGATATTGGGTACATCTGATACCAAGGATGCAAACCATCACTTTGATTAAATACGATATCAAGAATTACTGCGATGCCTTCTTCGTGGCATTTATCAATGAATTCTTTGTAGTCTTCATGTGTACCATATGCTTTGTCCGGCGCAAAATAGAAATTGGTATTATATCCCCATGAATTGTTCCCATTGAATTCCATTATTGGCATTAGTTCAACGGCATTAATGCCAAGGTCTTTAAGATATGGGATTTTTTCAATAGCTTTTCTTACTGTACCGTTACCATTTGCTTCTCCTTCTGTTCCTGTAAAGTCTCGGAACAACATTTCATATATAATGAGATCTTTTGCTGCGGGCGCAGTGAAATTTTTGATATTCCAATTGTAATCATCAATATTGCCTTTATATACAGCAAGCATGATGCCATCAATTCCTTTGTCATATGGGTAGCTGATAAGATTTGGGTATATTGTTTCATTTTCGTTCAGCCATTTATCATTCCATGGGTCGAGGACTAATTTTGCATATGGATCACCCACCTTATAAAGACCATCTACGATGTAATAATAGGGGTAGGCTGTGTTATTGTCAAGACCTGAAACTGTTGTCCAGAAATAGCGATTGCCATTGTAATCTTGGTATTTCATTACGTTTTTATCAAGAGATGCATAGTTATCCCATGATGGAATAATCATTACATTGCTTTTACCTGGAGCCGCTAAACAGAATGTTACTGTTCCATCAGCATTTTTTACAGCTCCCATTTTTGGAACACCACCGGGATATGTTGCTGCTTGAGATGGGTTTATATAGATAAAATTGACTGTTTTTGTTGCAGTTGTACTGCCGTTGTTGGCTGTTGCTGTAACTTCGTAGGAACCGGCTGAAGCAAAAGTATAGCTTTTTGATAATTGCATTGCTGATGAAGCAGAAGCTATTGATGTCCCATTTACTTTTAGGTCAATTGACGCATTTTCTGTTGTATTAATATTGAAATTAACTGTAGTACTTTTGGTTAAGATAGTGCTTTCAGCATCGTGAGAGATGGCTACTTGAAAGCCCGCAGGAGCAACCGGAATGAAGTTGTCGGCAGTTTGTCCCTTTCCATCTCCTGCACTTGCTAAACGAGCAATAATACAAATAGATGTTACTGTTTCAGTGGCATCGGTAATCCCAAAATAAGAACGAATATTCCCAATGTTTAGAGCCCATGTGTTTTCTGAAACATAAGAGAATTTGTTTGCTGCGGTATTTTCATTCCAATTGGTCTTAACATAAGCCCATGTGCCTGGGCTTTTTGTTGTAAAAACTCCGATGTGGGCATATAGACCGGTAGACGCTGATAGCCCTTGAAGTTCTGTTACTGATTGTTGGTCAGCATGGAATGTAATTACTACGTTAGAACTGTTTTCTTGAAGGATGGCAGGAGATGTTGTAAATACTTGAGCCATCGCACTCGTCGTGACAATAAATATTGCCACAAAAAGAAATAAAATTTTCTTCATGAGTATAAAATTTGAGTTATGTAATGATTTAATAAATTATCTACATTTAATTGCTAACTGCAAAGATAAAAATTTTATTACATATAATGCTATTATTCAGCGAAAAAGTAAGAAAGTAGTTAGAATGTTATATGTCCTCTTCGTCCAGCATCAATGCGAAGAAGAATAAATATTAAAATTGTAAATCCCCATAGAGAGGAACCTCCATAACTGAAAAAGGGTAGTGGTATTCCGATAACAGGACATAACCCGATTACCATACCTATATTGATGACAAGATGGAATATCAGATAGCTTGCAACACAATAGGCATATACTCTTCCAAATGCAGAAGGTTGTCTTTCGGCAATGGATATAATACGTAGTATTAAGGCTAAAAATAGGAAAAGAATAATTGCAGAGCCAATAAATCCATGTTCTTCTCCTATTGTGCAGAAGATAAAATCGGTGTGTTGTTCAGGAACATATTTCAGCTTTGTTTGTGTGCCATTAAGAAAACCTTTACCTATAAATCCGCCTGAGCCGATTGCTATTTTTGATTGATTTACATTATATCCGGCTCCTCTCAAATCTTCTTTTATGCCAAGAGCAACAAGTATGCGATTTTGCTGGTGTTCTTGAAGTACTTCTTGAAAGACATAATTAACAGAAAAAAGAAAACCAATTGATGCACACGCAAAAATTACAGTAATAATAATTTTATTAATTTGCGATCTTAGTGATACAAGAAGTGAATATATGCAGGCTATACTAATTACTATTATAAAATATGCGATTGCAGGTATTTTTATGCTACATAAACTAAGTATAAGAACAATAATACCTGTGCCAGCGTACCATAAGAATATGTTTTTGGCTAAGTCAGGTTGTTTTGCGTATATTGCAATCATACCTATCATAATAACCATTATCATGATGAATACCGCAAATTCACCGGATGGCATTCCCAATATTATGGTTTCGGAAAATTTTACTGCAATGACAAAGAAAGTAATGGCACATAAAGCCGCAAATAGAATCAATCCGCTCATTCCTTCACGATATAGGACAAAAAACAAAGATAAATATACGAGTGCAGAGCCAGTTTCCTTCTGTGCCAATATCAAGCATATAGGGATAATAATTATAAGTATAGATTTAAATAAATTTGATGGTTTACCCTTTAGTGTGAAATTGTAGGAACTGAATAATTTGGCAAGAGCAAGAGCCGTTGCGAATTTTGCAAATTCAGCCGGTTGTAAACTCATTGGTCCTATTACAAGCCATGAACGAGATCCTTTGATGTCTGGTGCGATAAATATAGTAACAATTAATAATAGTAACAAACCTGTATATATCGGGTAGGCATAAGTTTCATACATTCGAGAATCGATGAGTAACAGTATCAGACCTATTATAAATGATAGTCCAATCCATCGGATTTGCTTACCTGAGAATTCGTCAAAGCTAAATATGTTGGCATGATCAAAGTCATAACTCGCAGCATATATGCTGACAACTCCTGCTAAAACAAGAATTGCGTATATAATTACCGTTGTCCAATCAATATAACGGAATATCGATTGATTAGTGCTTCTTAACTCCACTATAAATAATTGTATTTGATTCTAACATTCGTTGTTCTATATGTTTCCTATCAGGTGATATTTTGCCCGTAAGATACTTTTCTATAATCAAACTGCCTATCGGAACTCCGTAAGTTGCCCCAAATCCCGCATTCTCAACATACACACATACGGCTATCTTTGGATTACGATATGGCGCAAAGCCCATAAATGCAGAATGGTCTCTACCATGTGGATTTTGAGCTGTTCCGGTTTTCCCACATACTTCTATGCTGTCCAAATTTGCCAATCGGCATGTCCCTCCGGTAACAGCCATTCTCATGCCTTCTGCTACCTCTTCAAAATATTTTGGCTCTATTGTAGGATAGCGTTTTTCTAACAAATCAGATGGCATTATTGTATCTTGAATGGCTTTTACTACATGTGGAGTAATAAACCACCCCCTATTGGCTATTGATGTACATAAATTTGCTATTTGTAATGGAGTTGCTAATACCTCACCTTGACCAATAGCAATTGATATGATTGTATTTGCGCTCCAACGTCCCTCTCCGTATATTTTATCATAAAATTTTGCATTAGGAATAAATCCTCTGCTTTCGCCTGGCAAATCAACACCTAATTTATATCCAAATCCTAATGAAACTAAGTGATTTTTCCATACTTCAAACGCATTGGCATGACTGCCATATTTTGATTGTCTATTGTCTATTAAATTTTTTAGTCCCCAACAAAAATATGCATTACATGATGTGCGAAGAGCCGGTTTTAAAGTAATTGGAGATTCGTGCCCATGACATCCTACCTTAAGCCCGCCAGAAACAAAACCGCCATGGCACGGATAAGGAGTGGATAAGTTGACAATTCCTTCTTGTAATAATATGAGTCCTTGTCCGGGTTTAAATGTTGAACCGGGAGGATATGCTGCTTTTAATGCTCTGTCATATAGTGGGCGATATTTATTGTTGATAAGGTTACTATAATTATTACCTCGTTGACGCCCTACAAGAATTGTTGGATCATAGGTGGGACTGGAAACCATGGCTAATATTTCTCCTGTTTCAGGTTCAATTGCAACAACTGCTCCAATCTTGTTTACCATTAATTGCTCTGCATATTTCTGTAGTTCAATGTCTAAACTGAGAGTAAGATTTTTTCCGGAAATAGGAGCTATGTCATAAATTCCATCTTCATATTTTCCTTGTATTCGACCGTGAGCATCTCTTATGAGAATTTCTTCACCTTTAATACCACGAAGGTATTGTTCATAACTTCGCTCAACACCTAAATCTCCACAATAGTCTCCAGATACATAATAGTCATCATTTTCGATGTCTTTTTCTGAAACTTCTCTGATGTTGCCAAGTACATTTGCTGCAGCAAGATGATTGTATTGTCTTAGAATTCTTTTTTGAATGAAGAAACCAGGGAACCGATAGAGTTTTTCTTGTAATCTGCCATAATCTTGAGCAGACAGGTGAGTTATGAATTTTTGAGGAGTATATGAAGAATAGCCAGAGCTATGTTTCATTTCATATATGCGTTTGTCAAATTGTTCCCGAGTGATATTCAGTGTCGCACATAAATCGAGGGTGTCAAATGCTTGAATATCTCGAGGAATCATCATTACGTCATATGCTGGTTGGTTGAATACTACCAATTCGCCATTTCTGTCATACATTAATCCACGTGAAGGATATTGTGTTTTGCGCAAAAAGGCATTTGAATCAGCATATTCTTTATATTTACTATCACATACTTGTAAGTCAAATAGCCTAACAATGTATATGAGAGTAATTAGTATAATGAATCCGCCAATTATATATTTTCGTTTCTCTAAATTATAATCTTTTCTCACGTCGTTGTATTGTTATACTGTCAATCCCTATTATAATAAGAAATGTAAGTAATGTACTTGTAATTATTCGCAAAATAAGTAACCCTAAATTAAAAATAGAGAATGATTCAATCAAAAATATTAAGCTATTATATAGTAATACAATTGTAAAAACATATTTTGTATATACTCCAATTCCTAAAGAATGAATGGATGGTTCTGGATTTGTTAAATCATCTTCGCGAGGGAAATATAATTTTAATATATTGCGACGCATCATTGCAATTATTGTGCATGCGAGTGAGTGCATCCCATGTGTGTCTGAAAATATGTCAATACAAAACCCCATTATAAATGATAGGGTTAATACCCAGTTAGCAGATAATGTGACAGGAAGTTTAATTATAAAATAAATAAATACAATGGGAATAGCAACATTAAAAAGGCATATGTTATTAAATATTATAACTTGCGCCAATATCATAATAATGAATAGGAAGAAAAAATGTATAATTGTTTTACTCATTGCGCTTAATTGGTGTTTTTTGATGATTTTTCAATTGAATTAATTTCTTCTTTCATCATGTTTTTTATAACTCTCACAGTGCCAAGTTTAGAAAAATCAGTTAATAGCTTAATGCGTAAGGCAAAGAAATTATCATCATTTTCATTTGCTCGAGCAATAACAATTCCCACAGGAATTCCTTCAGGAAATACGGCAGAGTATCCACTTGTTATAATTGTATCTCCTATATTTGCTTCGGCGTGACGTGGTAGTTCTTCAAGAATTGCTTCATTGGGATTTTTTCCATCCCAAACAAGTGAGCCAAAGTTGTCGTTTCCTTTTAATTTACAAGAAAGTCTTAAGTCGGGGTTTAGAATAGATATGATGCGGGCAGTGTTTTCTCCAACAATGTTAACGATTCCAACAACACCATTTTGATCAATCACTCCCATTTCAGACTCAATACTATCATTACTCCCCTTGTCGATTGTAATATAATTATGTGCTCGATGAATACTATTATTTATAACATGAGCGATCTTGAATTTATATTGTGATAAAGCAGGTGTTACCTGCATGGTATCATTATATATAATGTCATGATATTTTTGTAGTTCTTTCCTTAAGGATATAACTTCTTGTTCTAATATTGAGGTTCTATGATGTAAATCTTCATTAATATCTTTAAGATGAAAATAAGATGTTATATAGTTTGTCCCATTATATATCGACGATGAAATTTTATTTGCTGATGTCAAATATATGTGATGTTGGTAGGGATTATTGTTAAAGAGCAATATGCAACTGATGATTACATAGATAATAAATATTATCCATGTGCTATATTTGAAAAGAAAATTAATTAAGTTGCGCACTCGAGTTTAGTATTTAACTAATGAATAGTGGGGTTAAAGAAAATATCTTAACCCCAACAATTATCTAATTAGGAATGAATATTTGTCAATTCCTTTTAATGCAACTCCGGTACCTCTGGCGACAGCCAACAAAGGATCTTCAGCGATGTGGAATTGAATCCCGATTTTATCGGTTAAACGTTTATCTAATCCACGTAATAACGCTCCACCACCGGCAAGATGTATCCCATTTCTCACAATATCTGCATATAGTTCCGGAGGTGTTTGTTCAAGTGCTCCAAGAACTGCGGCTTCAATTTTAGATATTGTTTTTTCTATACAATGAGAAATCTCTTGGTATGATACCGGAACTTCCATTGGAAGTGCTGTCATTTGATTAGGGCCATGAACGATATAGTCTTCTGGTGGATTTTCAAGTTCTGTAAGGGCAGAACCTACATTGATTTTAATCAATTCGGCTGTGCGTTCACCAACTCTGACGTTATGAGCTCTTCTCATATGCCCCTGTATATCGTCAGTAAGGTCGTCTCCTGCAATCTGGATGCTTTTGTTGCTGACAATACCTCCTAATGATATAACGGCAATTTCGGTAGTTCCTCCGCCTATGTCAACAATCATATTGCCCTCGGGCGCTTGTACATCAAGACCGATACCAAGAGCAGCTGCCATGGGCTCATATAACATGTAAACATCACGTCCTCCGGCATGTTCTGAAGAATCTCGTACAGCACGAATTTCTACTTCGGTCGATCCTGACGGAATGCCTACAACCATTCTTAAAGAAGGGGAGAACATTGATTTCTTTTTGTTCGCTTTTTTGATAAACCCACGAATCATGAGTTCGGCTGCATTAAAGTCGGCAATCACTCCTTGACGCAAAGGGCGAACTGTGCGTATTCCTTCATGTTCTTTCCCTTGCATTTGTTGAGCCTCTTTCCCAACAGCTATTAATTTGCCTGTTTTGCTATCGAGGGCAACTATTGATGGCTCGTCAATTACAATTTTATCATTATGGATGATAATTGTATTGGCGGTTCCTAAGTCAATCGCTATTTCTTTTGTAAGAGAGAATAATCTCATGATTTTTATGATTAATGTTTGAAATGACGGAATCCTGTTATTACCATTGCAATCCCATTGTTGTTGCAATATTCGATTGATTCATTATCTCTGATTGAACCTCCCGGATGAATAACGGCATTAACTCCTGCTTTATTAGCAATTTCAACGCAATCAGGGAATGGAAAGAAAGCGTCGGATGCCATTACTGCACCATTAAGATCAAATCCAAATGATTTTGCTTTTTCAATAGCTTGTTTTAGTGCATCAACGCGAGATGTTTGACCGACACCACTTGCACACAATTGTTTCCCTTTCGCTAATACTATTGCATTACTTTTGCTATGCTTTACAATTTTGTTTGCGAAAAGGAGATCTTCAATTTGTTCCGGGTTAACAGCTTTTTCTGTTACTTGTTTTAAATCTTCAATAGTTTCAACTTTTAAATCGCGATCTTGAATAAGAGCTCCATTTAGAATTGAACGGAATTGAACTTTTGTTTTGTTTACACACTTCTGAATAAGGATAATGCGATTTTTCTTTTGTTTTAAAATCGTTAATGCATCTTCATCATAGGATGGTGCAATAATAACTTCAAAGAAAATTTTATCAATTTCTTCTGCTGCAACTTTATCGATATTTCCATTGGTAATCAATACGCCTCCGAATGCCGATACTGGATCCCCTGCCAATGCATCTTTCCACGCTTCTGCAATAGTTTTTCTTGATGCCAATCCGCATGCATTGTTGTGTTTTAAAATTGCGAATGTAGGATCTGTAAATTCAGCGATTAGAGAAACTGCTGCATCAATATCCAGAAGATTATTGTAGGAAATTTCTTTGCCGTGCAACTGATCAAACATCGCCGAGAAATCGCCAAAGAATATACCTTTTTGATGTGGATTTTCACCATATCTCATTACTTTTGCATCATCAATTGCAATGCGTAAAGCCGATGGCGTTTCTTCGTCAAAATATGAGAATATTGAACTATCGTATGATGAAGATACTGCAAATGCCTCTTTTGCAAACCAACGGCGTTCAGCAAGTGTAGATTGAGCTCCATTATTTTTCAAAAGATTTGCCAAAGGGGCATATTGAGCTTTTGACGCAACAATAATAACATCCTTGTGGTTTTTAGCAGCTGCGCGTATTAGAGAAATGCCTCCTATGTCAATCTTTTCAATAATATCGGCATCGCTTGCCCCTGAAGCAACAGTGTCAACAAAAGGATATAAATCTACTATTACAAGATCGATGTCGGGAATTTTATATTTATTTACTTGCTCACAATCTGTTGGATTATCACGTCGGCTTAATATTCCACCAAATACTTTTGGATGTAATGTCTTAACACGACCGCCAAGAATTGATGGATATCCGGTTAAATCTTCTACTGCATCACAAGGGTATCCGAGCCCTTCAATAAACGATTTGGTACCTCCGGTGGAAAGAAATTTAACACCATCTTTGTGTAATAATGAAATGATTTCATCAAGACCATCTTTGTGATAAACAGAGATGAGAGCTGTTTTTATTTTTTTGTTCTCTGACATATTTAGGGATTTTATTTTCGTTTGAATTGCAAATTTACGAAAAATATAAACATCTATAATAATATTATTGCGCTTTTGTGAAATTTTATATTATTAAAATGATTTGTCTTCATGAAGGATTGCTTGTGTTATTTGATAATATTTAAAAAGTGTTTACGGAGCGCGATTATTTGTGGAGCCCGTTTTGTGTGTAATAAAGATATTTGTATCTTTGTCCCCATATTGCCTTAATATGATTTCGCGAGTACTAAAAGAGAATAAAATCAGAGAATTGCGACTCCTGTTAGAACGGTGTGAAAACATTGTTATAACGTGTCATGTCTCTCCTGATGGAGATGCGATAGGTTCGTCATTGGCAATGTATCACGTACTGAATGTATTAGGTAAGAATGTTAAAATTGTAACACCTGATATGTTACCGAAAAATTTGCTGTTTTTACCTGGAGCGAAAGAGATTGTGCCATTTACTAAATATGGAGATTTTGGTAGACAATTATTTGCAAATGCTGATTTGATATTTTGTCTTGATTTTAATGCGCCATATCGAGTTGATAAAATGGCAGACGTATTATTAAAATCTAAGGCAAAGAAAGTTCTTATTGATCATCATTTGGACCCTGAGAACTTTGCTGATGTCGTAATTTCTCATCCCGAGATGTCATCAACGTGTTTGCTTGTTTTTAGAGTGCTTTGCCGTTTAGAACTGTTTAATCAAATTAACAAAAAAGCGGCAGAATGTATATATACAGGTATGATGACAGATACAGGAAATTTTACATATAATTCAGAAGATCCGGATATATATATCATTATTGCAGAATTATTGAAGAAAGGTATAAATAAGGATTATTTATATTCTAAAGTTTGTAATACACATTCAGAATCCAGAATAAGACTTAATGGTTATGCTGTATCTCAAAAGATGCAACTATTCCCGGAACATCAGGTAGCGTTGATTACTTTAACACAAGATGAATTGAGAAAGTATGGGTATGAAAAAGGGGATACAGAGAGTCTTGTTAATATTCCTTTAAGCATCCCGGAAATTACATATTCTGTGTTTATGCGTGATGATGTTGAGTATATAAAGGTGTCAACTCGAAGTAAAGGAGATTTTGCAGTGAATAGAATATGCGAGTCATATTTTAATGGAGGAGGTCATAAGAATGCCGCAGGTGGTGAGTTCAGGGGAACGCTTGATGAGGCTGTTGGGGTTTTTATGTCTATTCTTGATGAAAATGATAAATATCTAAAGAAATAAATATATAAAATGAAATTAACGAAATATTTTTATAATCTAACATTAGTTTTTTTTATCGCATTTTGCTCGTGTGATGATAATAAAAGTTATGCCGACTTGCTTGAAGATGAAACAAAAGCAGTGAATAGTTTTTTGGCGGATCAATGTGTAATTGATAAAATTCCTGCTGATTCAAATTTTGTTGTTGGACCCGATGCTCCATATTATAAAATGGATGAAGAGGGTGATGTATATATGCAAGTTATTAACAAGGGGGATGTTAATGATAAAGCAGAAGATAATCAGTTGATATACTTCCGTTTTATGAGATATAATTTAAATTATTATGAAACAGGAAGTGATATGACTGGAGAAGGTAATGCCGAAGATATGGAATATTTACCAACCAGTTTTCGCTTCGGTAATTATACATTACAGTCGTCATCTCAATATGGTTCAGGAATTCAATTACCCTTGTACTATTTAGGCATAGGTTGTGAAGTTAATATAGTAATTAAATCACAATTGGGATTTACAAGCGAAATTAGCAATGTGATACCCTATTTATATAATGTGCGTTATTTTAAAAGTCAAATTTAAAAAATAAAAAATTATTGCCCATGGCACTTATAAAATCTATTTCGGGAATTCGTGGTACTATAGGTGGTGTACCGGGCGACGGTCTTAGCCCCCTTGATATCGTGAAATTTACAGCGGCATATGCCACTTTTATTAAATCTATTACGACAAAGAAAACTCGCTCAATTGTTGTAGGTCGTGATGCTCGTTTATCGGGGAAAATGGTAAATGATATTATTGTTGGTACATTAACGGGCATGGGCTTTGATGTGATAAATATTGGTCTTGCAACCACCCCGACAACTGAACTTGCTGTTGTGGCAGAAAATGCATGCGGTGGAATTATTATTACCGCATCACATAACCCCAAGCAGTGGAACGCATTGAAACTTCTTAACGAAGATGGCGAATTCCTAAATGATGCTCAAGGTCGTGAGGTGCTTCGTATTGCAGAGGCTGATGCTTTCGAATTTGTTCCGGTTGATAATTTAGGTAATGAATATATCAATACAACCTATACACGTAAGCACATTGATAGTGTTTTAGCTTTGGATCTTGTCGATGTAAAAGCTATTGCTGATGCAAACTTTACTGTCGCTGTAGATGCTGTAAATTCTGTCGGCGGTGTTGCAATTCCTGAATTATTGAGGTCGTTGGGCGTTCAAAATATTATTGAATTGAATTGTGACCCAACTGGTCGTTTTGCTCACACTCCAGAACCATTACCTGAAAACCTTACGCAAATTTCAGACTTGATGAAGTCGGGTGTTGCGGATGTCGGTTTTGTTGTCGATCCCGATGTTGACCGTCTGGCAATTGTAATGGAAAATGGGGAAATGTTTGTTGAAGAATATACATTAGTTTCAATTGCGGATTATGTTTTATCAAAAACACCCGGAGCAACTGTTTCTAATTTAAGTTCATCTCGTGCGTTAAGAGATATAACTTTGACACATGGCTGTGAATATTCGGCATCGGCTGTGGGTGAAGTAAATGTTGTAACAAAAATGAAAGAAACAGGAGCTGTAATTGGAGGAGAAGGCAATGGCGGTGTTATTTATCCGGCATCTCACTATGGTCGTGATGCTCTTGTTGGTGTAGCATTGTTTTTGACACTACTTGCAAAGAGTGGAAAGAAAGTGTCGGAATTGAAGGCCGGATATCCTGCATATGCAATTGCTAAAACAAAGATAGAATTGACGCCATCTATTGATGTCGATAAGATATTAAGAGCTGTAAAAGAAAAATTTGCATCTGAAAAAATAACAGATATTGATGGTGTGAAGATTGATTTTCCGGATAGTTGGGTTCATCTACGTAAATCTAATACAGAGCCAATCATTCGTATTTATTCTGAGGCAGCAACAATGGCTGATGCAAATAATTTGGGTGAAGCGATTAAATCTGTAATAGCTTCTTTAATATAAAGAAATATATGTTATAATATAGAAATGAGGGTTATCATTTTTTATGATAGTCCTCATTTTTTGTGCGATTCACTTAAGTATCGTTGCCTAATTCAATATAATTCTGTAACTTTACAAAATGACAATAATGTATTAGTTATGAGGTTTAGTGTTTTATTTTTGGTAGTTATATATTTGTTGCCTGTTTCTTGCAAATCTAATGGTAATACAACTCCTGAATGGTTAGAGAATGATTCAGAAACGGCAATATATCAGAGAACGTTGTCTGATTTTTCCTTAACAATGTCTCAAGCAAAAGAACAATTGCTTAAATTATATCCTAATATTAGTGAAACAGATATTAATGAATACATATCTAATAAATATCTTGAGGTAAAGGAGTTCGAAGGAGAAAAACGTATGCACAGAAAGTCTCCAAGTAATTTGAAACTACTATGTCCTGAAATAAGAGGAGAATGGAATGGTCGAGGCTCTGATGCTACAGCAGAAGAAATTTTATGGGTAGATTCTATTGTCAGAGATTCTGAAGGTAATGGCTCAATATCCAATGAAAAGATTGTAAAATACCGATTTGCTATTGATGTCCCTAAGCACGATTTTCTTATCGGTGACACATTAAGAGTGTGGATGCCGTTGCCTATTGAGTCTGAAAGACAACGCAATATTAAAATATTATCATCTATTCCTCAAGAATATGAAGTTTCAACGGATAAATCAGTGCACAATACAATTTATTTTGAAGCACCGGTGTTAGAAACATCGGACTCTATTATACACTTTGAATATATAGGTGAATATAATGTAGCTGCGCAATATTATTCACCTGAGTATATAGAACAAAAGCTAAAACCGTATGATGAAAGTTCTGAACTATATTCTAAATATACATCAGAGGAATTACCTCATATTATAAGATTTGATTCATTAGCTCGCAGTATCGTAGGTGATGAAAAATCACCATTTAAGCAATCAGAATTAGTATATGATTATATTATCAAAAATTATCCATGGGCTGGTGCTCGTGAATATAGTACAATAGAATGTATTCCTCAATATGTGTTGAATGAGAATCATGGGGATTGCGGACAGGTTGCATTATTGTATATCTCATTAATGCGTACACTTGGGGTGCCTGCGCGTTGGGAGAGTGGATGGATGTTACATCCCGGACAAAAAAATCTACATGATTGGGCTGAAGTATACTTTAATGGTATAGGTTGGGTTGCTGTCGACATTTCTTTTGGGCGATTTACTGATGCTAAAGATAAATCTACACAAAATTATTATTCAACGGGAATGGATCAATATCGTTTTGCCACGAATAAAGGTGTTTGTGGAGAGTTGTACCCGCCTAAAAAGTATATTAGGAGTGAAACAATTGATTTCCAAGTAGGAGAAGTCGAGTGCTCAAAAGGGAATTTATTTTATCCCGGTTGGAAGAAGCGTTTAGAAATATTAGAAACAAAATATATTGATAAATAAAATTATGAGTAAACTTAAGTTTATATTAGGAATTCTATTTCTTTTGCCTATTTCTGTTATGGCTCAAGAAAATGTAATTATTAATAAGATTAATGACGAAATAATAACATCCGTAAGGCATAAATATGCACCGGATAGTCGTCAGACAATATGGTCTGCATTAGCCTATGATACACCGGAAGGAATTGTTGTAAGAGGAAAAACTTCTGAAAAGAAAGCTCATGAGGCATTTGCTTTGATGATGCAAAAAGAGAATATCAGTTATATTGATAGTATTATTGTATATCCTTCTGATAATTGGGGAATTGTGAGAATTTCAGTTGCTCATCTGAGATATAAACCGAGCCATTCAGCAGAAATTGTATCTCAAGCATTAATGGGAACCCCATTGCGATTGCTTGAAAAAGTAGGAGAGTGGTGGAGAGTGCAATCGCCTGATGGATATATTTCCTATATAATTGGAAATTCTATAGTTCGTAAAAATGCCGATGAAATGAATATATGGAAGCAGTCAAATCGTTTAATCGTTACATCGTTTGATCAAATAAAAGTATATGATACTGAAAATTTATCATCTGTGCGAAACATTATAACTGATTTAGTGAATGGTTGTATTGTAAATGGTGTGATATCAACTAATTCTGAAAAAGTAAAGGTGACACTTCCTGATGGTAGATATGGGTGGTTAAATGCTAAAGATGTTAAAACTATTGAAGAATGGGCTAATCAAGAATTTGATTCACAAAAAATTCTTGATATTGCCTATTCAATGATGGGAATACCATATCTGTGGGGTGGAATGTCTACAAAATCATTGGATTGTTCAGGTTTTGCTCGTGTATGTTACTTCTCTAATGGAATAATATTAATGCGCGATGCATCTCAACAAGCATTGACTGGAAAACGTATTGAGGCAAAAGATTGGGCTAATTGCCAAGCCGGGGATTTATTGTTTTTCGGTAATGCAAAAACTCGTAAGGTGACGCATGTCGCAATATATGATAATAATGGGACCTATGTTCATGCATCGGGACGTGTAAAAAGAAATAGTGTTGATCCTAAATCAAAGGAATATCTGACAACTCCATTCTTGCATGCAGTAAGAATTGATGGCAATGAAGGTACAATCGGAATAACACGTGTTTCAAATCACTCATGGTATTTTAATAAATAAAACATATATGGATCGTAGAAAATTTCTTCGTAATACAGGTTTAGGAATGCTTGCGTTGGCATCTCCAATTTCATTTTCTTCATGTGGAGAACCTACACGCAAGGTCGCAAAATCAGGTAAGTTAAATTTGTCATTTGAGTCATATGAATTGAAGTTAAGACATTCATTTAATTTGGCAAAATACAGCAGAACCACTACACCAGGAGTGCAAGTTCGGCTTGAATATGATGGAATTATAGGCTATGGAGAAGCTTCAATGCCACCATACTTAGGGGAAAGTGTTGAAAGTGTTACAAAATTTTTATCACAACTTGATCTGTCGCAATTTAATGATCCTTTCAGGATAGAAGACATCCATGATTATATGGATAAAGTAGCACCTGATAATAGGGCTGCAAAAGCATCAGTTGATATTGCATTGCATGATTTATTAGGGAAAATAATGGAGCAACCATGGTATAAAATATGGGGTTTGAACCCAGAAAATGCTCCGGATACATCATTTACTATCGGCATCGATAAGGCAGATATAGTTCGCAAAAAAGTCGATGAAGCGGAGCCATACAATGTTTTGAAAGTAAAGATGGGGTTAGATAATGACAAGGAACTTGTTGATATAATTCGCTCAAAGACAAATCGACCTATATGTGTTGATGCTAATCAAGGATGGAACGACAAAGAGAAAGCATTGGAAATGTGTCACTGGTTAAGTGAAAGAAATTGCTTGTTTGTTGAGCAACCTATGCCCAAGGAAATGATTGACGAAACAGCATGGTTAAGAGAACGTAGCCCACTCCCAATTATAGCTGACGAGTTTTTACAAAGGCTCCCTGATGTTATGCGAGCCGCTCAAGCATATGACGGTATAAATATAAAATTAATGAAAAGTACCGGTATGCATGAAGCATATAAAATGGCTGTTTTAGCTAAGTCAATGGGTATGAAGGTTATGCTTGGATGCATGACTGAAACTTCATGTGCTGTGAGTGCGGCGTCTCAACTTGCACCAATGGTTGATTGGGCAGATCTGGATGGTAATTTGCTTATCGCAAATGATATTTTTGACGGTATGAAGATTGTAAATGGAAAGGTAACAATTCCGGAACGTCCGGGAATTGGTGTTATTCCACTATAAATCCCAATTAAATAAAATAGATATTTGTCAAAGTGAAAATTTTTTGCTAAATTTGCACTCCGAATTGTAATAGAAAATAAACAAAAATAAATAACGGCAATGAAAAGAACATTTCAACCTTCAAACAGAAAAAGAGTAAACAAACACGGTTTCCGTGAAAGAATGTCAACACCTGATGGACGTAAAGTATTAGCTCGCCGTCGCGCAAAAGGTCGCGCTCGCTTGACTGTATCTGATTCAATCGGTGGTAAGTAAGAAATTATAACCAATTAGGTAATAAAAGAATAGGTCGCTTTATTGGCGACCTATTCTTTTATTATAACATTAATTCAATATCTTCTATATCAACTCACTATAATAATCTGATATGCTAATTTTTGTGACTTAGTGGTGACCGCTTTGAAATAAAATATATAATGCTTAATAACATTATAATAATTATTACATAGCTCCATTTATAGACTTCTGGTATAAAAAAGTATAATATATTAATTATAAGTTGTGTTGTACAATACCCTATTGATACTTTGTGGTGTGGAATCCTCCATTGATTGGCAAATACTTGATATAAATGATGTCTGTGGGGGAGAAATATATTTTCGCCCATAAACAAACGTTGAAAAATTGTGTATACAGAATCAATACCATATACAATAAAAAAAACAATTATGGTAGCATCATTTCTAACGAGTATTAACTCAACAGATAAAAACAATAAAAAGAATCCCATTACAATGGAGCCAATATCACCGGCAAAACATAACGCTTTTTTTCTGAAATTGTAGAAGGTAAAAATTAATGTTGCAATGAGCAGAGATACTATGAATTCAACAGGAATTCCAGGCGTTTCTATATAGCAATAAAAAAGAGTACAAAGTGTTACTATAGAATATCCTGCTGTAATCCCATTAATCCCATCCATGAAATTATAAGCATTAATAAAACCAACTCCTCCTATTAAAACAAGGATGTAAATATCTATGTATCCATGCTCAAGAATAAAGTAGAATGTAATGGCTACAGCTATAACATGGCAAACCAAACGCATAAGCGGGGGTAAATCCTTTATATCATCCCAAAAACTCAAAATTGCTAATCCTAATGCTATATTCATCATTGTACAAAAGTGAGGGATGGGCGGTCCTTGTTGCCATACAGAATACCATATCCAAAATATTATAGCAGAGATAATAAAAATGATACCTCCACCTGTAAGTTGGTAATCTTTGTGGGAAGATCTGTGTGTTACGTTATCACCAATACTATAATAGCGAGCTATGCGAAAATATACTAATTCACATAACAGCAAAATTGCGAAGAGAATAATATAAAAAATAAGTGTGTTCATAAGTTTTTATGTTGTGTGTATTATATTATAGCTTGTATATTATTGGCTAAGATACCATGAATATAATCGATGTATTCCATCGGTTATTTCTATTGTGTGTTTCCACCCTAGTGAGTGTAACTTAGTTACGTCGCAGAGTTTTCTCATCGTACCATCGGGTTTTGTATTATCCCAATGTATTTCACCATTATATTTAATCTCTTTTTTTATAATATATGCTAACTCTCTAATGCTGATTTCTTTTCCGGTGCCAATATTAATATGACAATTTCTTATTTCGGGGTTATATCCTTTTAAATCAGCAAATGACACGTTTTCAAGTATATGTACAGATGCATCTGCCATATCTTCACTCCAAAGAAATTCTCTTAATGGTGTTCCTGTACCCCAAAGAACAAGATGGTCTTTATATATCCCATATTTTTCTAATGTGGAATGTATTTCCTCTATTGAAGCATTGCCAGCAACACCATTTACCGGCATATTATTAAGATCTGATTTTATTCCATCAATATTTCCTTCCATTAGGAGTTTGGCAAGATGCATTTTGCGAATCATTGCAGGTAATACATGGCTACGCTCCAAGTGAAAATTATCACGAGGACCATACAGGTTCGTAGGCATTACTGCAATATAGTTTGTACCATACTGAAGATTAAAGCTTTCGCACATTTTCAAACCTGCGATTTTAGCAATAGCATAAGGCTCATTGGTATATTCAAGCGGAGATGTAAGCAATTCATCTTCTTTTATTGGTTGATTTGCATCTCTTGGATAAATGCATGTACTGCCAAGAAACAAAAGTTTCTTTACATTGTGTCTAAAGCTTTCGCCAATAACATTTTGCTGAATTTGTAGATTTTTGTATATAAAATCTGCACGATAAATATTGTTGGCCATTATACCTCCCACATGTGCGGCAGCAAGAATCACATATTCTGGCTGTTCTTTGTCAAAAAATTCACGTACAGCTACTCCATCAAGAAGGTCTAATTCCGCATGTGTACGACCAATCAGGTTGGTGTAACCGCGCTTTTGTAAATTATTCCATATAGCAGATCCTACAAGACCACGATGCCCTGCTACATATATTTTTGATTTTTTATTCATCGTATTATTTTTGATTCTTGATGAGTTCAAGATCGGCATCAACCATGATTTTAATAAGCTCTTGGAATGATGTTTTTCGAGGGTTCCAGCCGAGTCGTTCTTTTGCTTTAGTTGGATCGCCAAGTAATTGCTCTACTTCAGCAGGACGGAAATATTTCGGATCTACTTCAACGAGAATTTTTCCTGTTTCTTCATCTATCCCTTTTTCATCGAGACCTTCTCCCTCCCAGCGTAGAGAAATGCCGGCATGTTTAAATGCTAAAGTGGTGAATTCTCTCACGGTGTGATATTCACCTGTTGCGATAACATAGTCTTCCGGTTCTTCTTGCTGCATTATGAGCCACATGCATTCAACATAATCTCGTGCGTAGCCCCAGTCGCGTAGAGCATTCAAGTTGCCGAGATATAGTTTGTCTTGCAATCCATTTACTATGCGAGCAGCAGCAAGAGTAATTTTTCGTGTTACAAATGTTTCCCCACGACGTTCACTTTCATGGTTGAATAAAATTCCATTTACGGCATACATGCCATAGCTTTCACGATAATTTTTTGTTATCCAAAACCCATATAGTTTTGCACATGCATATGGACTGCGTGGATAGAACGGTGTTTTTTCACTCTGAGGCACCTCTTGAACTTTGCCATATAATTCCGATGTGCTGGCTTGATAGATTCGAGTACGTTTCTCCATTTTTAGGATGCGCACAGCTTCTAATAGGCGAAGTGTCCCAACTGCGTCTGTTTCAGCGGTGTATTCAGGTACGTCAAAAGAAACCTTTACATGGCTTTGTGCTGCAAGGTTATATATTTCAGTAGGCTGTACTTCTTCAATTATGCGTATAAGAGAACTAGAATCAGTCATGTCGCCATAGTGAAGATTGATTAATCTACGGCGTTTCATGTCACGCACCCATTCATCTAAATATAGATGTTCGATACGTCCCGTATTAAATGAAGAACTACGGCGTATTATTCCATGTACTTCATATCCTTTTTCAAGCAAAAACTCAGCAAGAAATGAGCCATCTTGCCCGGTAATACCTGTAATTAGAGCTATTTTGTTATTACTTTGTTCCATAATGGGGTATATATGTATTATTTAAATTGAGCTTTTATTGCATCTATGACTCTGTGAATATCTTCATCTATTAGGCTAGATCCACTAGGTAAACACAACCCTTGGTTGAAAAGAGTTTCTGCAACATTGCCACCATAATATGGCGCATCTTGATATATTGGTTGCATATGCATTGGCCTCCATAACAAACGTGTCTCAATATTCTCTTTTTCAAGAGCAACTCTTATTTCGTCAGGCGTTCTGCCTGTCTTGGGAGATATTAGTATGGTTGTCAGCCAAAAATTAGACTGAAAATCACAGTTAGGATTATCCAATATTGTCAATCCTTCAATGTCTGATAATTCTGATTTGTAAATGTCATGAATTTCTTGACGACGAGCAACATGATCAGCAAGTACATCCATTTGCCCACAACCGATACCGGCACATACATTGCTCATACGATAGTTGTATCCAATTACCTCGTGGTAGTAATATGGTCGATTTTCGCGAGCTTGTGTTGCGTAGAATTTTACGCGTTGTGCAGTTTCATTATTTGGACATATTAATGCGCCACCACCCGACGTTGTAATGATTTTGTTTCCATTAAAACTTATTGCTCCATAATTTCCAAGTGTACCACACAATTTCCCTTTATATTGAGATCCTAAAGCTTCAGCTGCATCTTCAAGGACAGGGATATTATATTTTTGTGCAATAGCATTAATCTCATCCATTTTTGCCGGCATGCCATATAAATGAACAGGGATTATGGCTTTGGGATATTTGCCGGTAACTTTTTTGCGGTCAATAATAGCTTTTTCAAGAGCGATAGGGCACATGTTCCATGTTTCCGGTTCACTATCAACAAATATCGGTTTTGCGCCTTGATAACATATTGGATTTGCACTTGCCGAGAACGTAAATGATTGGCAAATTACCTCATCATCTTTCCCAACACCGAGCATTACTAAACCTAAATGTAAAGCAGCCGTCCCGGCACTCAATGCGACAACTTTTCCGCAACCTAAATATCCTTCAAGTCGTCGCTCAAATTCATCAACATTAGGACCAAGAGGAACTATCCAATTTGTGCGGAATGCCTCATCAACCCAATTCTTCTCTGTCCCACCCATGTGAGCCAACGACAACAAAATCCTTTCTTTCATTGTAGTTATATAAATTTTTTAAATTCACAAAAATTACCAGCAGCTACACAATTATCAGGCATATCTTTAGTTACAACTGAACCTGCACAAATTAATGTCCATTTGCCAATTTTGATATTAGGAACAATTGACGAACCAACTCCTATTTGTGTCCCCTCTCCCACGTGAACATTTCCACATAGGGTTGCTTTTGGCGAAATATGAGCATAATCTTCAATTAAGCAATCATGGTCAATAGATGCCCCTGTATTAATTATACAATGACGACCAATTTTAGCTCCAGCCTGTATTATGGCTCCTTGCATTACAACTGTACCTTCTCCAATTTCTGCATATGGAGACACTATTGCACTTGGGTGTATTGCAATACCAAATTTATCAGAAATACCACTTTTAGATAAATTTTTTCTAACAGAATTATTACCAATACTAATTATAATTTCTTCATCTGTTTTGTGTGGCTGGCATACATTTATACCATGTAAAGATACTATTTCATTATGATTATCATCATATATTTCACTAATATTAATATTGCAAGCATTTAAAATATCAATGATTACTTTTGCATGACCACTTGCTCCGTATAGTTTCATATTAGTTATTTCCGTTAAAATATTCCATTGTTGCGCATGTTGAAGAGTTAATTCCATCGCGCTTTATAACGTTTTTAATAGTGAGGTATATTATTTTCATATCAAGCAGAAATGACATATTGTCAACATACCATACATCATGTTCAAATTTCTGTTTCCATGTTAAGGAATTTCGGCCATTTACTTGCGCCCATCCTGTAATACCGGGACGTACTTCGTGCCTACGAGCTTGCTCCGGTGAATATAAAGGCAAATATTGAGGGAGTAATGGGCGAGGACCGATTAGAGACATATCTCCTTTTAAAACATTCCATAATTGTGGGAGTTCGTCAAGCGATGTCGAGCGAACAAATCTTCCAACACGTGTTAGTCTATCAGCATCAGACAACAAATTCCCGTTAACGTCACGTTCATCAGTCATTGTCTTAAACTTAACAACCTGAAATATTTTGCCGTTTTTACCTGGTCGCTCTTGAATGAAAAATGCACCTGCTCCTTTATTTGCAATCGTGAGCAAAATCCACAAAATAAGCATAATTGGACTTAGGCATAATAATGCTATCCCGGAAAGGATAATATCTAATAAGCGTTTTATATAATTTCTATACATTAATGCTTAAAAATTTTAATAAGTTTGTAGTAATAATAAAGAGAATATAATGTTAGTTTATTATTGAAGATAATACGATATAATTTAACAATTTTTGAGTTGTAGCCTGGAAACTTTGTAAAATCAGCAATTGGATATAATCCCATTGCTTTAAAAACCTTGATATCATCTGAAATAGTTGATAAACTTTTATTTGCTTGTATTAGTTTGTGGATATGCCAAACTACAAGAAAATTTATATTTCTATCGATATATTTATTTATGATAGTATTTCCTAAATTTTGTAATGATTTAAATTCTTTAATGAGAGGGAATGTGCTATTTGTTAAATTGATTAAATGTTCTTGCGATTTATTATTCATACAACTATTAGCATTAATAACATAATTGTAAAATATACTATTAATACAATAAACCTTTTGAGCTTTAATAAAAACATTCCAAACAAAGATACAATCTTCACTATAGTAAATGTTATTATTAAAAAAGAGATTATTTGAGACAATGAAATTTCTGTTGTACATATTAATACAACTACTATGTCTCCAATTTAGTCCTTCAGTTTTAACGATAAAAGATGGTCCGTCGTAAGGTCCTGAAATATTAATGGAATTGTCCTGTGATATACTT
>JAFSCJ010000023.1 GCA_017436845.1 Muribaculaceae bacterium | reverse complement strand
TATTGCTAATTTCAATCGAGATATTATTCCCATCTTGAACAAGATTTTCCACTCCTGCATATTCAGAGGTATATATCACCTTGCCTGTTTCATCTTCAAAGCTACAAAAAATTGGCAATGCTTCTGGCGAAAAAGCACTTGATATTCTTGACATAGCAGGGTTTAACAAATCTCCCTCATGTTCAAAATATTTGTTCTCCGCCAATCCTATACCTTCAATAAATACAAAATACTTATTAAGTGTTGTTTTTACATATTCTTTAGAATTGAGCTCAATAACCTCTGTCGTAATAGTGTCCTCTTCTCCATTATTAACGAACGCATACCATCCTTGATTAGCATTTGCCAAATTATTAAAGTCATATAACAATCCTTCGGTAAATGGCTCAAAATCGCCATATAAGGAATAATGAGGAAGAGTCGTTTTATAATCATAATTATATAAGGCATATATTTTCTTTTCGCCTATATCTTCTCGCAAAAACGCTCTGGGGATTTCATTTGTTGCAACGCTTTCATCTTCAAATGTATAATAGCATTTTTTATACGAGACATCATTAATAACAGTATCACCTTTTATCTCAATCGTATAAGGATAGGTCTCTGTTTCGGTTATTAAACTGACAACATCCATTCTACAATGCCATTTCACACCCTCACGCACAAGTGGAGTATAATCATTGGCAAATAACAGACTTGAGGTTAACATTATACTCAATAAAGTAAAAATCTTTCTCATAAGCAATTATCTTTTAAGGTTAAACTCTAATTGTATTTACTCTATAAATAGAATTAACATAAAAACTATTGAGAGCTATAACGATTTCAGTATATCGCGAATATAGTGATTTTCTATAAATAATTAACTTAATTTCAGCGCTTTTGTATAAAAATTTAAAATTTATTTTTTATACTTGTTATTATCTCATAAGTATTTAGAATCGAACTAAAATCAGAAAAAGATTTTTTGCCTTTGCTACTGTTTCCAACCAAATCCACAAAAGATTTAATTTCATCGTAAAAACCTTGAGTGTAAATCTGATTATTAACTATAATCGGAGAAAAATTGTTATGGTGGAATAAATACTCGATTGTAGAATTTCGTTTAACTACTTTTTCGATTGGTATGCCACAAATGGAACGTTGTTTGGGGATATAAGTCAGTTCTTCCATTTGTGAAAGATTATAAACACCTCTTTGAGTACAAACCGACAGCGTTTCTATTGCACTATCCCAAGAATAATCAGAGGAGAGTTCTAGTGTACCTACAATACTGCCATGTTTCAGCATTAGGATATAAGAGCCTTTGCTAACTTTTTCACAAGCAACAATCGAAGATTCTCCAAATAAATAAATCACAAGGTCGATTGTATGAATAAACAAATCGGTCAAAGCATTTCCCTCCGGATATTGACCTGTGCAATATCGCATATTATAACTAATAATATTCTCCTTATTTAGTTTATTTTTTAATATTTCAGAACAAGGAGCATATCTTTTTTGCAAACCGACAGTAACCACTGAATTAGGATATTGTTCGCTTAGCCTTATCAACTCATTTAATTCATCGATAGATGAACAAGGTGGTTTTTCTATAAACAGACTTTTCCCATGTTGCAATACTTTTTTCGCTATCTGAAAATGAGCCGTTGGAGTTGTCGACACAAACACTCCTTTGATGGTATCATCGTTGAGAATATCAGATATCGATGTAGTCGCTTTGACACCCGTAAACTTACGACTTATCAGTTTCGCCTTTTTCTCGGATGTAACACAAATATATTTAAGCGGAACATTTAAATAGTTCAATACTGGATAAAGATTATTCAGGCTATGTTGCCCCATGCCGACAAAAGCAAACTGACTATCATATCTATGCGAGAGATACGCATTTGTTCTCGCACGCTTATATCTGTTTATTATATTCTGTATCATAATGAATTTAACTCTTTTAGATATTTGCGATATGTTTGTTTTGGATTATCAGTCCAACTGTATTTACCATAGAATTTTTCAATCATTTGTTTTGGTAAAATCTTCTCAAAGTTACGTAAAAGAATTATATCATACTTACGATGAAAGTTAATCCAACAATCATTACAATCTTTCGAGTAATCACATTGCGTTTTACAACTTGTTTTACCATTAAAAATTTCATCTAATGAATTGTAATGAATATTTCCCAATTTTACATCAAGATTTTGGCATATCGGCACATCTCCATTACTATGAATTACTAAGTTACTCAGAATGCTTTGACATCGTAAGTTTAGATTTCCTTTTCTCCACTGATCATACAAAGCCACAAAATCATAGTTCTCCTGAGTGTCGTGAATATTTTGCGGAATCTGCTTTATGTAATTATCAACGTATAGTAACTCGGCTTTAGTATCAAAAAACGCCATTGTGCCATAAATCCCTATTCTGATATCAATTTTATATTGTTTAGCAATATTAATAACATATTTCATATCCTCAAACGAGTTCCAGGGAGACAGGCAAAACATAAGTGATATAGGTATCTCATCTTTTAGTGTCTCAATAACTTTTATTGCTTTGGAATAGCCATCAACACCTCTCATCAATTTATATGTATCTTTATTCCCATCTAAAGAGATATATAAATGTTTCGGGTGAAAATTTCTAACTGCATAAACAACTTTTGTCGGAGCAAGACAATTGGATAAAAGAGTATAATTAGGATGATTTTTGTAAAACCACTCCATAATTTCATTTGCTTGTGGATGCAAAATAAATTCTCCACCCTCAAGTCCTACAGTTGTTCGGTTAGTTATACATTTGCTATTCATAATGCGTTTAATGTCAGACAATGATAAGTGCTCTTGAGGTTTTTGCCAAATAGAGCAATGTTTACATTTGGATTGACACCTTGAGGTCGCATAAAGCATTAATTGACTTATATATTTATTTCGAGGTCGAGTAATGTTATTAAGATAAAGAAATCCATTATAAGCATAATCGAAGATACTATACATAATAAGTTTTTGGAATTAAGAATGAGGTTGTGGTTAATGAGAATTTGCCACAACCTCGTTAATTAATAATCTTTATTTTTTGAGAATTATTCGTTTAGAATCCTTACTTATTCCGTCTACTGATAATGTCGCAATATATATTCCGTCTCGTAAATCTGATAAATTTTCAGATACTGATGTGGCGTTTAGTGGACAAGATATTGTCCTTTTTACATCACCTATCAAATTGCAAATATATATGTTTGCATTCGAAGCATTATCAGAAATAGTATATTCAAAAGCTATTTGACCACTTGTTGGATTAGGTGTGCATGATACAATTTTGTCAGTTGTAACATTAATGGACGATGAATTAGCCTGGTTACTTAATCGTTCTATAGTCAATGCTTGTTCTGCGACAAGGCTTTGTAACTCTTGTATTGATTGAACAAGTAATGGTATAATAGCTGTATAATTTATTAATTTATTACCATCGTCATCAGTCGCAACCGCATCAGGTAAAACTTGTTCTACCTCCTGAGCTAAAAATCCGTATTGCAGTTTCCCATCATTTGGACCAAGTGGCTGAGCTACTGAATCAGAACTAAGAGTTGCGACTCTTGATACAATTTCATTATTATTTTTCCAATTATAACTAACTGGGCGTAAATTCAATATTGTATTTAAACCACTATTAATAGTGGTTATATTTGTTTTAGCTCTTTCGTCAGAGTAATTATATACATTTGCAACTTGAATGTTGTTATATGTACTGGTAAAAGAATTATAAAATACAATTTTATCACCTGTGCCTGCTAAACGGGGATTTGCCGGGGTTACATCACATTGAAAAAATTTATTTCCATTGTTAAATGTCCAATAAAGCCCGCTAAATTTATCAATTAAGAAATTAAATTTTCCATTTTCTGTTGCTCCTCCTATGTTTATTATGCGACCATCATAGGTAATTTGTGCCAATGAAGTTAAAAAAGAACAGAATATAACTGTAATGCTTAAAATTGATTTGAGATTAAATATTTTTTTCATAATTATCTATTATTTAATGGTTAAGGAAATTTTTGCTTCTGAAGAAATTGAAATATTTGGTTGTATTACATATTCTGATGCCGACATTGTTACTTCTCCGCTTTGTATTGTAACATCTCCTGTCGGTTTAGTATCAGTAACATTTGTTCCGATAGTAATTAAATCAGCATCATAATCTGTGTCAGATGATACAGCCTCATTTTGTATATATATGTGTGTGGGTATTGTCCCATTATCTATATATGGTATTTTGTTGTGGTCTGAAACACAAACGCTAACAAACTGAGGCAAACGAGTCGAATAACTTGCAGATGATGTACCTCTATGACATAATACCTCTCCTGTGCGGTGATCGTAAAATGTTATATCGGCAGTTACTCCGCTCAAATTGACTGTAACATTCCCTATTACACGATTAACAGTTACATTAGAGAATTCGGTAGGTTGCGATGTATATATTCTCATGCTTGGATCTCCGAAGCAATGATAAATTTCTCTTTGGTATTTATTATAAGTAAGATTTGCCGTAAAAATTTCTTGCATTCGGTTAAGTCCTTGATCTAATATTTGACCTAAACGATACGTAGGGGCTGGTGTTTCTTCGCCAAGAGGATAGCCTGATGAAACGCTAACTTTTAACCCGGGATTGTTCCATATTGCATCAAACATTCCGATAGCTAAAGCATTGTTATAGCCGGTTAAACTTTTTTCTGTTGCAGCATAAATTGCAACACAACCTCCATCCTGTTTGCGTAGAAAAGACTCCGCAAAACAAGTTCCATTATAATTAAATTTTCCGGTCAAGCAATTTATACTAAAGACAACAGGAAGAAGATTTCCATTTGATAACTGATTAATATGATTTGTTGTGAAATAAGGGTCTCCCCATGCAATTTCTCCACCATGATCACGATGAATGACATAAAATCTTCCACTATTAATTGCGTTTATTATATCTGTATAATTTCCATCCCAAGCAAATGTCGGTTTTAATAATTCTGTTGGAATATCTTCCCCATTGTTCCAATATAGGGGAGTCACATTTCCTCCAGTACAATAAATACGTTCAATAGTTTTTCCTTGGGAGATTAGATAATCTCTTATGTCCTCTGATGTTTGTGCAAAACGTCTGTCAGCATATCCATCGCAATTAATATCTTGAAAATAAGAACAATTAACACCTGTATTATAAAATGATGAATTTATGGGAGGTGTTTTCTCATAATTTATAATTTTATCAACTACGACATTTGCTTCTTCAAGAGTTGATACAGATATTCGTCCACGATAAATATCTGGCGTATAATCATTATTCCCGTCAAGACATCCATAATATAAGTCTGTAACACATGTATATTTTGTTATCGAATTTTCTCCTGGTACATCTTCATGGTCGCCTATTATAAGTAAATAATAAAGATTAGGGTGTGATTGATATGTATTAGCGACTGTTGTTTTAATACTTGAAGAAGTCCATGAATCATTTACTGCTAAGTGAACATTAAATCCTAATAGCTTTTTCCATTCAGCAAATCTTGATGCAGCATCGATATATTTATTTGTCGTGATAATTAAATAATCTTGGCGGTTACTATCTGATGTGTCACTTAAAGTTGAAATTGAGTTCACTAAAGCGTCTTCAGATGCTACATTTATTGAGGTTTCCGGACTATATGTGATTTTGTATTTAATGCGTGTATAAGCTCTGACTTTTTTATTACTGCTATCATATTGTATTGGGAAAACTCGTATTTTTTGAATAAGTGTATTCCTATATCTCTGAGTTTCTGATGCATCAATAACTGAGTTTGGGGCAAATCCACTATATGCTGAAATTGCAATTACATTATCTTTTGTGTAAAATTCATCTCCACTATCAACCAATGGCTGTCTCGCAGGTGTTAGTTCATAGCCATAATCAACATAGGAAGAATCTACAACTGTGATTGTTGCTGTGTATCCGATAGGAATTTCATAGAAGTCAAGTTTCACGGGCAATGCCGCTTCTCCGGAAATGTCGTTTATACTGAATCCATCAATTTGCCACCAAATCGTTCCTTCATACAAATCATCTTCGATGATTTTGGCAAAACTAAAATTGTATGTAACAACAATACTGTCAGTATATTGCGCTACTATACATGTAGGCTCTGTATTGCCAAAAGAAGACATTTGTCCTGTAGATAGATTCAGGATGTTTTGTCCCCATGTTGGCATAATATATAAGAAGCCAACAATAAAGAGAATAAATTTTTTCATAATAAAAAATTTAGGTTAATAATTGTATTAGTTATAAATTGAATTCACCGGAATAGGTTGTGCCATCATCTGTTATACAAATGATTTCATAGATACCAACAAGTTTAGGGATTTCTGTGGCGTTATTATCGTGAGTTAACATGCAATTCCAGATAGGAATATTATTATTTTTAATAACGACATCAACAGACTCAACATCCTCAGGAATTTCAATATTTATATATCCCACTGAATAATGGCATATAATGTAATCTCCCGACGGCATTCTTGGAATATCTTTAAACTCAGGAGTCGATTGGGTTAAAATTGTAGTCTTAGATGTTGTCTCTTGATTGTCTTCTGCTAAAATTGTGGTAGGAGAGTAAATCACACAAACTAATAAAAAAGAGAATAGTTTTAATAATGTTTTCATGTGGCTGTTTTTTGAGTTAGTAATTGCACAAAATTACAGCCAAACAAAAGCAACGATCTAACTTTATTGTTGAATTCGTTTGTTTTTTCAAGCTTACAAATCCCTTAAATTCAATTATTTATAAGAAAAACAGAATTTTAATTTTGTTTTTCTTATAACTATCTCATAATTGGTTATATATCAGCGATTTATCACCTTCTCCATTTTCGCAAATAGATAATAGGTTGATTTATTGGTGTTTATTTAATAAATTTGGAATATATGCTAAATTTATCATCTCCCAATTTGCGAATTTTATTTTTCAATCTTGCTTTTCTATTATATACAGCATCCACCTTATCTTCATTAAGAAATAATGCAATTGCAGTAATTGAAAATCCCAATGTCGTATATAAGAACAATAGATAATCGACTTCTTTGAGATTAGGTAAATCAGTTTTAAATGATGTAATGATATTTGAATGATGTTTATTTGCAAAATTTTCTAACTCCGCTATCTTTTGCCTGTTAGTAGAGAACTGCTCTATCAGTTTTTCGACTTCTGAAGATATTCTCTTTTTATTATCCAATCCTATACTTTTATTTTCATATAATGTTTTACATAGGTTATCAATAACCTCAAAGCGTGTAGCTAATAGATTATCGATGATATGCTGTGTCTCAGATTTATTAGCTTGTAGTATTTCTCTTAAATTTTGGGCAATAATAACGTTCTTCTCTAATTTTTGCTTATATTCCTTATTCCATTTATAAAATAACATCGCAATTGTAATAATAACTACGATTCCTATTGATAGAATTATATTTCGAGATAGCTTTGCTCTATTCAATTCTGTTTCCTTTGTCTTTTGCTCTTGTAGATGTAGCTCAGAAAGAGTTTGGCTAAAATTTTGACTCATAGAATGGACAAATACGCTATCTAAGTTATCATATAACTTTGATAGCGCTAAAAGTGCATCTTTTGTAGCTCCTGTTCTTTTTGAAATTTCATATACCAATGATAAATCATCATCACAATACTCTGTGCCTATGCTGTTAAAAACAACTTTCGCGTTATCTAATTCTTTTAATTCTATATGAGACAATCCTAAGAAACATCGTAAGTCAGTTTTAAGTTCCCCCTTTTGGCCTATCTCAATAATCAAGTCTTTCGCTTTTTTATACTCTTTATTTCCATAATATGCTTTTGCCATAAGATAACGTGAGTGTCCGAATAAGCGTGAATCATTATATATCTTAGCAGAATCTATTAATTGCTTACATATCTCTATGCAACTGTTGAAATTTCCATTGTTGTTCTGTACTCGTGCAAGCCTCAATAGAGAATAATTCAAGTAGGGTTGTATGCCTGATATTTTAAGATTGTCATATGCTATTTGTGCATAATATACAGCTTCTTTTCCGTGAAAATTTGAATCATAGACATTTGATATTTGTTCAGCTATTCTTCCTTTCCAATAATAATCATTAATATCTTCAGCATGACCGAATGCTTTTGTCATTGACAACAAACAACGAGGATAATCAGTAGCATTATATCTTATGCGACCATGATAGTAATGGGCGAGCATGGCATAATGGTGATCGTCGCTATCGGCAAAGTAATCAACGGCGATGGTGATAATTGAGTCGTTAGTGAGGTCGATGTAGTTTTTGTCATAGGCCTGCGAGAGGAGCAAGGCATGAAGTGCGCGACAGCGGTCGGTGGAGATCGTTTTGGTGTCGATCGCCTGCAACAGCGACAGAGCCGAGTCGGGATGCTCTTGCATAATGGCTTCGGCATGGGAGAGTGTCTCCATCGTCGCAACATCTCGATTGCACGATACAATCGCCATCGCAATTAACACC
>JAFSCJ010000014.1 GCA_017436845.1 Muribaculaceae bacterium | reverse complement strand
AATATCCTCTTGTTGATTGTCGGTATGAGTATGTTCAGTATATAAGTTTAGATGACTATCATCACTGCTCATTAACATCTTAGCATCAATGTGATGATTAGCAAGGTTGTACATCAGATAATTATCCTCGTTTATTTCCCAATTTTTATACCCTATAATCGGAGTTACGGGAACAAATTGTACCAATAAAGTCGTGTCTCCTATTGTCGCTGTAGCACCAAGATTAAACCCTATGGCTTTGGCAATATTACGTTGGGTCACAAATACCAAAACCTTATCATCGGCAATAGCACCTTTGACATCGACATGAGCAAACTTATCCAACGTTCCGGGACGATTGCCTATCATTGCGGTATAATTCAACACATTGGTTTGCTGCCATGCATCAAAACGCAATGTATCTAATCGAGTATCACCCGAATTAAATCGCAACACATCCCCTTTCATTCTAAACACACTATCATTGTTGACCGACATTGACATCTCACCAACGCCCATACCGCTATTTGACAAGACGCTATTCAGTATATTGTTATTCTTTGATGTCATATTCAATTCAAACCCTGGCAATGAACGTTGAAGTTTTGACACATCCACCCTTCTCGCAACAATTTGACTATCAAGGATTGCTGAGGCATCAACTATTTTGGCAACAAATGTATCGATTGAACAATAAGAGATAAAATCAGCCTTCAAATCATTGTTATTATTAATTGAAGCTTTTATTATCGAATCTGATGCAAACATCTTGGCATCAAGGCTCGGAGTATTTATATACATGTCAGGCATACTCCACTCAAGTTGATTGATCGATAGATTAATATCATAGGCTTCTTTTGTCAAATTAACTACTCCATCACCCGACAATGTCAACGAGCCTTTTGATTGCGTTTCTGACAACCCCAATCCTTTCAGGTCGGCGTTTCTCACATCTCCCGACACGCGCCACTCAATATCTTCATTCTCCTTTATCGTAGCATTAGCCACCACATCAAAATCGGCATTATTATTCAACGACACGATGCCCATCTCTGCTTCACTATTGGCAAGATTAGCCCATGCACGAGCATTGTGATAAGCCTTTCCCCTGTAAATCAATTGTTTCAACAAAACATCAGCATCAAGAGTACACGTTGGCGACATGGGATTATACTCTTTTCCCGACACCTCTACATCAGCAGTCAGCGCGCCTATTCCCATTGTAGGCAAAAAAAGATTTACAGGAAACGAGTCCACAGCCATCGTCAAGTCATACTCTTCTCCACGGCTATTCCACTTAGCATCAAGAGCAAGACGCCCATTTTCAGCCACCGCTTGCATCAATCCGGCAATTACCCCATCTTGCATTGAGATATTTCCATCCAAAGTGAGAGGCGGAATATTTATCATCTCTTGTATATCTCCTTCTATAAAAGCCGTTTCTACAAAATCGACATTCTTTATATCTCCTTCTATCTCAATATCACCCGACAACCTATCAGCAATCAGCATATCTTTTACATGCCCCGACATTGATATTTCTGCCCTATGAGGCATCGAAACAAGCAACTCTCTGAGTTCAAACGACGACATTGTTCCATCAACATCGGCTTTTGCGACAACACCATTTTGTCGAGGTATTTCTGCCAATACCGGCTTCAATGCAGGATATAGCATTTCGATGTCTTCAAGGCCAATATTTACATCAGCCAGTAATGCGACTTGGGCATTATTGATATCTCCACCTATTCCCATTTTTCCATCAACAAAGACCGAAGAATGAGCTGTGGTAACATTAAATCTTTTCGCTGTCATCATCACGCTATCCATCAAAAATTCTCCCGACACATCAAACGACACTCCACAATGCTCCATTCCTGACAATCGCGTTAACGGCACTCTCATCTTCGCACCTTGATTTAAGAAAGAGTCAACGTCAAGGCTGATATCATTGACTTGCAAATAATTTAAATCCAATCCATTTTGGGCGGCAATAGTGTTATCAACAATATATTTTGCCTCGGATGCTTTTAGTGCAATCGTTTGAACCATTATAGATATCTGTTCGGTGGTCATATCCACCACACCTCCATCAAGGTCAACCTTTAATATATTTGTTCCTATAAAATCAGCCACCGAGTCCATTGACATGCAATAATCAACATTTGCAAATCCTATATGTTTGGCATTTATCATCCAACCTATTGCTGTAGCATCCTCCGCCGCCGTTTCAGTCGTATCTTTTTTTAATGATAAATCAATGTCTGCGCCATCAAGCTCGACATCATCTATATTGACGACCGATTTCACGAGATTCACTCTCGCATCTTTCACCACCAACTGCGAAACTACAGCATTAAGATACATCACAGAATCTCTATTTCCCATCCGGTAACGGCAATTTTCCACCGACACATCGTCAACCACAACATCTCCTTTAAACAATGGCAAAACACTGATATCGATAGTTACATTACCTACAGATACCATTGTGTCATTATGTTCATCTAATACCACAGCATCATCAACAGCAACATCTAACGGAAAGAGCAAACGCAACCGCTCTACCGAAATAGTCATACCGGTAGACTTATTTATCTCAGCAAGAGCGATATCCTTAGCCCAATCCTGCACAAATGGCAGATATATCAACAACAAGATAGACACTACCATCGCCAACAAGCCCAGCAGAGTCCACTTTATCACATTTAGAATTTTATGTAAAATGGGAGACTTCAATTAATACACCTTTTACAAATAAAACATAAAGATACATGTTTTGTTTTTTTCATCAACAATCATTCCCCCATTTTTTTACTTCATTCACACATAATTGCCGGTTTCCTCCTAATTTAAGCAAAAAAAGGACCGAGACTCACGCCCCAGCCCTCCCATCTGTAAATGTGTAGTATTATTATAGTATTATCTTTTTTGTCGCAATATTATTCTCGGTTGAGACTTGGATAATGTAACAGCCCGAGTGGTATTTATCGGTAAGGATTGTGATTGTATTTTCCTTAGAAGTTACATTATCTATCACCACCATTCCTGCCATATTGATTATTTTTACAGATATTAGTGATTGATTTGCAATAATATTTATATTGTTATTGCTAATTTCAATCGAGATATTATTCCCATCTTGAACAAGATTTTCCACTCCTGCATATTCAGAGGTATATATCACCTTGCCTGTTTCATCTTCAAAGCTACAAAAAATTGGCAATGCTTCTGGCGAAAAAGCACTTGCTAATCTCGGCATAGCAGGGGTTAACAAATCGCCCTCATGTTCGAAGTACTTGTTCTCCACAATTCCTATTCCCTCTATAAATACAAAATACTCATTAAGTGTTGTTTTTACATATTCTTTAGAATTGAGCTCAACAACCTCTGTCGTAATAGTACCCTCTTCTCCATTATTAACGAACGCATACCATCCTTGATTAGCATTTGCCAAATTATTAAAATCGTATAATAATTCTTCTGTATTTTGATCTAAATGACCATATAAGGAATGATGAGGAAGAGTTGTTTTATAATTGTAATTATATAAGGCATATACTTTCTTTTCTCCTATATCTTCTCGCAAAAACGCCCTAGGAATATCATTTGTTGCAACGCTTTCATCTTCAAATGTATAATAACACTTTTTATAAGAGACATCGTTTATAACAGTATCACCTTTTATCTCGATTGTATAAGGGTAGGACTCTGTCTCGGTTATTAAACTGACAACATCCATTCTACAATTCCATTTCACACCTTCACGAACAAGCGGGGTATAATCATTAGCATATGCGACAAGACTCAAAAAAATCAAAAATACTGATACTATTATTTTCATATCTATTGTTTTAATGGATTAAATTCAATTATTGCTTCGTTCTCTGCCACAAAGGAGTCTTGTACCCTGATTTCCGATGCTTCAACAATAAATTTGCCTCCCGATTTTATTAAAGCGCCATCTATTGTTACCGTCTTTTTAGACTTTATGATTAATGTCGATTCCGGATATACGATAACGCCATCTCCAATATAGACATCATCAGTTGCATCAATTACAAAATCAACACCATTGCTAAATATAACATCTCCACGAGATGAACGTTCTGAGTCCACAAATTTACCAATTTGAACTGAACTCGCAAATAAATATTGAGACTTTTCATAAATCTGATTTTGAATTAGCAAAGGAGGGAAATAAGGAATCATATTATGACGATATATCATAATAGCACTATTGGGAGATATTGTCATATTAATACCACCATTATTCTCCATTTCATATTTATATACATTACCTTCCGGTGTATAAGCAGAAACAACGCAATCTCCTATACCACAACCCGCGACATAAATACTATTATCCATTCTATTGACTCCTATTTCGGCATCGCTATATACATCTGGAACCTGAGTCCAAATCATAAATTCAGGATCGCCTAAGAGATTATGCGTTAATTTAAAAAAATATCTACTGATTCCTGAATTTTCCACCATCTTAGAATAAGCTTCCGCAATACCTACATTTGCATTCCCTAGACTAAGTTGCGTCAAAAAAGCTTTCTCTATTTTAGCCGAAGAATCCATATAACCATATCGTGTATTTCCTAAATATGCTACACCTCCATAATTTTTCCCAATTGTAAAAGACTCTCCAAAATTAATAGAAATTGGATATCCATCTTTTTCATCAAAAGGTTGGTTATAAATTAAATTCACCGGAATAGGTAGTGCCTGTTTCAGTTTTAAGTGTGATTTGATAGTTGCCATGCGATGATGAAACAGCAATTATTTCAACTGAATTATCGGCACAAGCTGAGTCGTTCCATTGCTCTCCTGTAGTGAGGTTGGTTATAATGACATCCATGCAGCCGAGATCTTCACTGAAATGTAAATAAATTACACCACCTTGATAATAGGCTTCAATAGGAACATCGAAATCGGGCGTGCGAGGACGTTGTTCGGAATTGTCTTTTGATTCAGTTTGTTTCAATGGGATTCGTGTCGTCGTATTATCATCCGCAATTAGCGAAAATGAGCAGACTATCAACGACATGATTAATGTGAATAATTTTGTCTTCATAATATACTCTTTTTTAAGGTTAATACTATGACACAAAATTATGCTAATAAAAACATATTGATACAATTTTTGATTGATAAAATTTTAGACATCACCCTTATAACATGCTCATATACAGCAAATTAGTGGTATCAAACAAAGTATTTTTTAGACATCACTTAATATACAGATAATCAACCTATTACGCAAGCAGAGATAGTAATACATTGTAGCACAGGATATTATTCCTAAAAAGAGACAAATTCTCCGACATGAATAGGCGAGTCCTTTATAATTTTATCTTTGATGCGCTCGCGCCGCTTGTATATCGTTGTGTTTTTTTCATGCATTAAATAGCCTATCAAGTTTATAGGAAATCCCACATAATGATAACACATTTGTTGATATTCTTTTTTGTTAAGTTTAGGCATTTCTGTTCGCAATTTAAGCATCAAATTATCCTTGCATTGATTTATTATATCTTCTAATTTTGATAGTGTTTCAGGTTCTTCAAATTTAGAAATAATTGAATTGATTCTGTTGTAGAGTAATTTTAATCCAACTTGGTCATCTTGTAATTCGGCAATAGATTTCCCTATATTACCAATTAACGAAAACTGCTCGCTAAATAAATTGTTTGTCAATATTGACATTTGAGAGTTGTGTGTATGTGTGTTTTCAATAGAATCCCTTAATGTCGCTATTGTATGTAAGTATTCACTAATCTCTTTCCTCTTGCGTCGTATATATCTTGAGATTAAATATATGCCTATTAAAATAATTATTACAGCAATAGTTACTACTAACATAAACTTTAGTGTGAGATTTTCCTTTTGTGTTTTATTAAGTTCTAATTCCGCACGGTATAAATCACGTTGAGCTGTCAGTATTGGTTGGGTTAACATCACCCTAACGCTGGAGTCCTGTTTTATACCACCATATTTGAGACTTTTAAGAGCCTGCTCATATTGCTTTAGCAATTCATATATTGCCGATGCATTTATTTGTATCAAAATGGTATCAGCTCTATGCATTGAAACATTCCATGCCTTGGTGATATAAGAGTTGATTTCATTGTGTCGTCCTGCATATGCACACGCTTTTGCGACACACATGTAGGTCGTTGAACGGAGTTTTACATTGGGATATTCTGCAAGAAGGGAATCGTATAAATCTAATAATTCTGAGTGCTTATTTTGGGCAGAATATAAAGATATTAAATCCAACATCCCTATCTGAATCATTGCATGGTTACATGAATCATTTGCTTCTTTAATTAGTTGATTTAAAATTTCTGAAGCTTTATCATATTCTAGATTATTTATATATGCTTCGGTAAGATCACTTAATGCATACAATTTGTGATGAAGTTTATTGGCGCGATCGTAATATTCCGATGCCACCAAGAATGATTTTGCACTTTTCTCAAAATCATAATATTCGTTATATGCATCTCCCAAATGAGTGTATATAAGACCTATAGCCAAATTATCATCAGAATATTTTGCAAACTGTTCTGCCTTAGTGAATTCTATTATTGCCTTGTGATATTTGTGAGTATTCTCAAAAATGCGACCATGATAGTAATGGGCGAGCATGGCATAATGGTGATCGTCGCTATCGACAAAGTAATCAACGGCGATGGTGATAATTGAGTCGTTAGTGAGGTCGATGTAGTTTTTGTCATAGGCTTGCGAGAGTAGCAGGGCGTGGAATGCGCGACAACGATTGGATGAGATCGTTTTGGTGTCGATCGCCTGCAACAGCGACAGAGCCGAGTCGGGATGCTCTTGCATAATGGCTTCGGCATGGGAGAGTGTCTCCATCGTCGCAACATCTCGATTGCACGATACAATCGCCATCGCAATTAACACC
>JAFSCJ010000013.1 GCA_017436845.1 Muribaculaceae bacterium | reverse complement strand
CAAGAATCAATGGTATGTAATCAAAGAGCCGTTTTGTGCCATCACTTTCGTTACTTAATGAAAACATCGCAATATCATTCTTACCTCCACCAATCATTTTATGAATAGTTATCAACTTCTTAGTTTTTACTACTCCATTTTTAGCTGAGGTACTTTATCATCGGCTCAATTTTTCTCTACTTCAGTGAGATTCTGTTGGCAGATTCGCGTTTTTTCTCGTTCACCAGTTCTGCATAAATCTGGGTTGTTGAGACGTTGCGATGAGTTAGCATTTTGCTCACCGTATAGATGTCTGTTCCGGCTGCTATTTGTAGCGTCGCAAAGGTGTGCCTAAAGCAATGAAATGTTACGTGCTTTTCTATCCCAGCTTCGGCCAACCAATGTTTGAGTGGATAGTTGATCATACTCCTTGTTAGTCCCTTGAATACTTTGCCTTTTCCTTCTTCACCACAAAGTTCATACGCTTCGTAGCTGATAGGCAGTGTTGCTTCAGTCTTGGTCTTCTGTGTGCGTATTCGGATGCAATAGCCTCTATCGGGTGCTAACCCAAAGTCAGACCACTGCAGATTGAGAATATCGCTGATGCGTAATCCCGTAAGGCACGAAAAGAGAGAGGCTGCCTTTAATACTGGTATCTTACAAGGTGTTGCAGCAAGTCGCTTTACCTCATCGAGAGTGAGATATTCCCTTTTGGTGTCTTGGCAATCAATCTTCTCAAGGTAATCATTCAGATTCTCTTTGAACATCTTCTCTATGTATGCTATTTTCAGCAAGCCTCGGAATGTGGAATAGTAGGCAGACGCAGAATTTTGTGATACAGGGTGTTTGGAGTGCTTTAATTGTTTGGCACTCAAAAGATACTCTCTGAACTTTTTGCACAAATCAACAGTTACATCGCCAAAAGAGCATTTGCCATTGACAAAGTTGTAAAAGTGGTTATATACAACCTTCCATTTGTGGTCCTTGTTATGCATCTTCTTCCTGAAATATTCCAAGAAGTCAGCTCTCATCTTGTTCTTGTCGAGAAACCCAAATTCCTCATTGATTAATGACTGTACTCTGATGCAACGTATTGCTTCTGCTTTCATCAGCATATCATTGTTAAACTCACGCTCCATCTCATTTTTGGGGCGTGCGTAGATGTATATGCCAAGATACTCACGGCGGGACATTATCATTGTCTCAGGATGCCGAACTGCTGGATAGTAATCCAGATAAAGCGAGATGCGACCGTTGGTTATTTCTCTCTGACGAAGGGTAACTTTTGTACAAGTGTGTAACATAATTCTTAATTATAAATGAGTTAAATATTTTTTCTGAAAGCAAAGGAACGCGGTTATTCAATGGTGGAACAACTCACCCGAGAATAACCGATATACCCACCACAATTATTTTTTGATTTGTGGCGGTGCAAGAAACTCGTCAAGCTCAGACTTACTTATTTTGGTATATTTTCCAACCTTGATGCGAGTGATGTTGTGATACTTCACATAGTGATATAGCTGGTCGCGCGTGAGGTTGAATTTATCCATCGCTTCGGGTATGGTGTAGTATTGCGGCTCTTCGGGAGTGGCAATACCTTTGGCTATGTCAAAATGTTTCTTTGAATAGCACACAGTAATGCCCTCTTTTTTCTTTGGAATCACATTCTTGGAAACAAAACTATAGATGGCACTAAGTGTCATTCCAAATTTCTCTTGAATCTCAGCCACACTATACCACTCTGTAATATCGGGATTGGGAGCCTTCTTTGCAAAATAGGCATCAATGTGCTTTTTACTCCAATAGGTCTTTCCTCTACTGAATGTTTTGGGAATATTATTCTCTTTCGCAACCTTGAATATCCACGATTCCTTTACACCGTACTTCTCTTTAATATCTGCAGTGGTGTAGAACTCGGTGATGGGTGCCTTCTCTTTGGGCTTATTGTTTTCGCAGGCAGTAATGTAGTCGAACATTTTATCTATATCTGAACGCCTGATTAGGGTCTTGCCATCGAATCTTAGAGCCTTGATCTTTCCATTCCTAATGTACCGATAGATTGATGTTCGACCTACACCTAAGAATGATGATACTTCAGTAGGTGTTAGAAACTCTTTTTCAGAATGAGGTTTTGCCTCTTCATCAAATTTTAATTGAAACTCCTGTACTCTCTTTTTCCTAACCCTCTCTTTGTATGCAAGATTTGCACACCTATGAGAGCAGTACGCAGTAGAGGTCTTGTGTGCGGTAAAAATTACACCACACCACTCGCATTTCTTTTGAATGTCGATGTTACTAGCCATTTTCTTCTCTTTTTAGTTCGCCAAATATGTGTCATCGCGTACCACAGCGTACCACGACGTACCACCTAATCCACTACCTTTCTAACGTGATTACTCACTGAAAATCATCGCGGTACAAATGAGGTACAAAAAAGAGCTGAAAAACGACTATATTAGACCTATATTAGTCATATAGCAAAAAGAAAAGGCGTTGATAATCAACGCCTTTATAATCAATAGTGATGTTTTGTAATTGTTGCTAATCGTTGGTTACTTTCCGATGCAGAAGCGGGAGAAGATGGTGGTGAGGATGTCTTGGGAGGTGATGGTGCCGGTGATTTCGCCGAGGTGGTGGAGTGTCTCGCGTATGTCTTGGGCGATGAAGTCGCCGGAGAGTCCCATTGATAGTCCGTCGATGGCTCTTGCGATAGAATCGGCGGCGTGGGTGAGCGCTTCGTAGTGGCGTGCGTTGGTTACCATGATTTCTCCGGGTGCAATGTCGGCTGTCCCTGATGCTTTGACAAGAAGCGCCTCAAGTTGTTCAATACCTGTCCCTTGGCGAGCCGAAATGTGAATGATCTCGGTTGTAGTTGTGATGATGTCGCGTAGGGAGTTTTCTATGTTTATTATATCGGCATCGGGGTTGTCTGTTTTATTGATAGCGATGACGAGGATTTGCTCTTCAGTGAGCTGAGGCAATACGCGTTGAGATGCGCGGTTTATTGCATCTATTCCGGCGGTGGCATCTATTACCCAAAGCACGATGCGTGCGTCGGTAATTTTTTGTAATGTGCGTTCAATTCCGAGGGCTTCTATCGTGTCGGTGGTCTCACGCAGTCCGGCAGTGTCTATGAAGCGGAACAATGTGTCGCCTATTTCGATAGTGTCCTCAATGGTGTCGCGAGTAGTGCCATGAATGTCGCTCACGATGGCACGTTCTTCGTGTAGTAGTTGGTTGAGGAGTGTTGACTTGCCGGCATTTGTTTCGCCCACGATGGCTACCGGTACACCGTCTTTGATGGCTGCCCCGGTGGCAAAGGTCGAAGCAAGGTGGCTGACAACAGTATGTATCTCTTGGGCAAGGGTGAGTAGTTTCTCACGCGATGCAAATTCCACCTCTTCCTCTGAAAAGTCGAGTTCGAGTTCAAGTAGAGAAGCGAGTTCGAGCAGTTGGTCATGGAGCGAAGACAGACGATTAGAGAAGTCGCCACGCATTTGGCTCATGGCAATGCGATGGGCAGCGCGTGATGACGATGCAATGACATCGGCAACGGCTTCAGCTTCAGCAAGATCCATGCGACCATTGGCAAACGCACGACGAGTAAATTCGCCTGCAGCAGCAATGCGGCAACCTTGACGAATGAGCAGGTTTATTAGCTCGCGTTGCACCCAACGGGAGCCATGCACAGCGATTTCCACAACGTTCTCACCAGTAAATGAGCGTGGTGCGCGGAAAATTGTTGCAACAGCTTGGTCTATAGCATCGCCTCGCTCGTCAACGATGGTGCCGAGGTGGGCAGAGTGGCTTGTGGCATCAGATAATGGCTTGCCTTGCCACACGCGGTCAACAATTGTTATGGCATCGGCTCCGCTCACTCTTGCCACAGCAATACCACCCACACCATGAGGCGTAGATATTGCGCATATTGTATCGTCTTGTAACATCATTTTCTTTTCTTGGGTTTAAGAGTGCTCCAGTAGTGGAATTTGCATTGACTTTCGATGTCGTTTTCGATTTCATCGGGTAAGACAGAGAAGAAATCGTGGCCTGTAACTGCTTCAACGCTGTCGATTGAAACGGCTGCTGCTTGCATTCCTCCCGGGACTTTGGCATTAGGCATAATAAATCCTATGCCACGAGGTGGATTGGCGTAAGGCGATACGATAACTTTGAAGAAACGTTGAGGCACAGCCACGCGAGAGTCGCCAATGTGTTCTTTTATTTTGTCGGTCGTGATGGGTCCGCAGATGATTGTTATTGCGCTGTCGGCTTGCGCCCATGTGCGGCATTTGTCTTCAAGGCGTTTCCATGCTCCGGAGTTGAGACTGCCTGCCTGTGGGCAAATGTTTGTCATGTAGAATGATTGACGCATTGCTTCCTCATCCCATTTCATATCGGCAGCCGGAGCCATGTGTCCGCGGTCATAACCGGTGTAGGAATAGTCCCAATCGTTGGCACATCCCGGGACATCTTCATCACACAAGAATTTTTTAGCGC
This sequence comes from Muribaculaceae bacterium, assembly GCA_017436845.1. Classification (GTDB taxonomy): domain Bacteria; phylum Bacteroidota; class Bacteroidia; order Bacteroidales; family Muribaculaceae; genus RGIG4079. The sequence continues at coordinate 56,805 of JAFSCJ010000013.1, read as the reverse complement.
GAGGCTCTTTGCCATCGGTCTCTTGGCAGGTGAGCTCCCAAGCTACCCAGTTAGGGATGTGTAACTTTGAGTTAAACGAAATAGTCATTGCTTTGTAGTTGACGATTGTCTCGTCGGTATTGGGTGCCGTTATGACCTTTTCGAGGCTACCATAATTTTGTTTCCCCACATGCGACGAGTTGCATCCGCCTATAACATAGTGAGCTATAAACATTGCAACAGCAATGAAAATGAACCATGAAAATATTGTCATCGGAGACTTACCACCGCTCTTCTTTTTAGCCCTCTTGGGCACACTCCTCTTTTTTGCCATAATGATTAAAGTGTCTCGATTTTGATGTACAAGCTACACATAAATTCAACTTATTTTTTGCCCAGTATAGTCTTTATAGTATTAACTCCTTTTTCTCCTGCAACAGAACGTATTGATTTGCTTATTCTTGTTCTGAGTGTTTTTTCCGGCTCTATAATTGAAGTCATAAGTTTTAGGGCTTCGTTCTCATCTTCGTGATTGGTAAATACTTCAAGGATTATTGGCTTATCTGAGATTTGTGGATTTGTAAAAGTGTCAAGTGCATCTATAAATTCCTCTTTATTAGTAGCAGAAAGATATTGAAAACCAAGATCTTCAGTGAAATGTTTTACGAGTGTAGGAGATTTCGCTCCATAATGACCTGCCGCAGCCATGTATTTGTCGGCTTCGTTACCAAACTTATAACAAAAATGAGCACTTAACTTGAATTCAGCTCCTATTGCATTGTTTATGAGTAGAATGCGTATATTTCTGCCTACATGCCTGTTGGCGAGAGAGTTTAAATCATAAAAGAAAGCGAGGTCGCCAGTAACTAAGAAACAGAGACGATTGGGATTTGCTAATGAGGAGCCAATCATTGAACTTGTACATCCGTCAATGCCACAACATCCAACGTTGCTTGTACATTGAACACCTTCTGGCAAATGAAACATATTCCAACATCTACGGCTGTTTGATGCACTTATATGGAATAACGAGCCTTTAGGTAATCTTTTTGATAATTGTGATGCTGTCCAAATGTTACTGAAAGGTAATTCAGGAATTAGGTTATATATTTCGTTAAATAGCTTGTGATACTTGTCTATATTGTTATGCTTGTTGCTATTTTCACAACTATATTGCTTAAAAAAGAACTCTTCCGGCATTTGGAATACAGTTGACAATTTCTTAAAAGGATCTCTTAATTCTCCATCAGTACTGACTCTCCATATCTCTTTAACAGGAATTGTTCCTGCAAATGTAGCTGCAGAAATCTCTCCAATGTGTATCATAAGGTCAAAAGATTCAAATAAAGATTTGGCGTTTTGTAGTTGCGATAGTGTTGGAAGTAAACGATATTTGCCATAATAACCACTTGTGTGGTCGCAAATAACAATTGCATCATGTGTGCCACAGAATTGGTCTATTGCATGTTCCTGTTCCTTAGAGAAATGAACATGAGATCCGACATATATACATATATTACCATTTGGCAACTTAGGCATATTATCCCAAGCGTGTATCCGTTTCATTACGCGTACAGGCGGTATCTCCTTAATGGAAAAATCTCTGCTGTATGTAGTAAATATATTTATGTGTACAGGGCCATTCCCATTACGACGTAGTTCAAGAATGGCCTTGTTTACTTCCATTGTAACAAATGCTTCATCGCGTTCATCTTTTATAATAGGAAGTTCAACAGATAGTTTAGCTACGTCATTGGGAATATTGCTACGATCAATGTTTTGGAAGATGAGTTGCCCTATTCGATCTTTGCCTTGATGGGATGTAATGGCAAGTACAGGAAGTTTACGATAATAGGCCTCTGTCAGCCCAGGTAAGTAATTACGAGAAGCAGTTGAACCTGTGCATGTTAATACAACAGATTCACCACTTTCAGCAGCAAGACCACATGCAATATACGCAGCAGAGCGTTCATCAACAGATGAATATATCTCAAACCAAGGATCATTTTGAATGCTACCAACAAATGTATAGTTTGTTGTCCCCGGTGATGCAATTACTTTTTTGATGCCATTTGCTTTTAAAAGTGAAATAACAATTTGTACGTTTCGTTCACTTGTGTAAAACAGATCTTCCATAATGCAAATATGTTATTTAATTAATTTCAATTTAATGGGGAGTATAATTCTAAATAAAATAAATCGCACAACTCTGACTAAAAATTTAACATTGTATCGATAATATATGTAAGTTAATTTGTTGCTAAGTGAGGGAATCTCACTTAAAGGAGTATACTCCTTTGCTTCCTTATCATTTAATGCTTCTATATCCCATTGTATGTTTTCAAATTTGGGATTCTTTAAAAAGTTTTCGAGACAATCAATTAACCCTTTTTTAGGAGACGTAAAATTAGATAAATCGCAGAATTGAGCGATTTTGCTGTTGTCAAATGTGCGATTAAAATAACGACAATATATAACTTGATATTTACGCCATTGAAATCTGAGATTTGTTGATTTCTCTGTCATTACAATAGGAATTTCTTTGCCAAGATGTTTGCGAAGAACGTTTAAATATATACTAAGAATTTCGCTCCAAGGCAAAGAAACAGGATATGTTATATGGAATGCTTCTCCAAGAGCTTTTTGTTGCCCGATAATAGAAGTAATGCCTATTGACACATCTTGACCGAATGTCATGGTTGTTAGTTTGTTGCTTATGTCATCAGAAAAAACTATACTTCGACCTTTCATGGCCCTATATAGCCAATTTTCCTTTTCAAGAACACCTAATTGTAAACGAGCAGTATTGTATGTAATGCTCGGACGTATTATTGTAAAATTTTTCTTGCCAGAATTGAATAGTAAATCCTCTTCACGAGCCTTAGCCAAAGCATATTCATTTGTTTTTAAATACTCCATGTCAGTGGAGACATTAAGTAGACGAGGTGTTTTTTCGGAGATTGGAGCATCGGATTGTGCATATACTCTTGCTGATGATATAAATATATATTGATGAGTATTGCTTAGAAATTTGGGAAGGAGTGATTTTAAGTTTTCTTCAGAATGAACCATAAAATCAACAATAGCATCCCATTGTTTCATTTCTAACACCTGTTCAATAAATGCTTTTTGAGTAGCATTTCCTTGAATATACTTTATGTTTTTCGTAGAATTCCTTTTGCTACGACTTGTAACGTAAACAATGTTATCGTGTTTGGCTAATTCATTAACCAATGGAACACCCATAGCTCCTGTCCCTCCTAATACTAAAATATTCATGGTTTTATCCTGTGTTTGAATTTTAGTGTTAAGTTTTTTGCTTTTGAAATTATAACACATCTTTCGTTTTTTGTCATTCCAATATATAGGGCACATAAAGATACGGAAATAATCGACACAGCAGCAACAGCAAATAAACGTAAAATTGTCTGTTCCATGTAGTTGCTTAATAGAGTTGGAATGATTATTGCTACTGTAGTTGTTAGAATGATTGGAACGAAAACTTCGCGACTATACATCGAGACCTTTAAGCCAACCATGCTTTCTAATAGGAACATTCTAACTATGAGTACTGTTATTTTTACAGCAATATATGTATAGTAAGCATATTCCGGTAACGCTCCCATGGCAAAGAATAACCAAGCAATAGGGAATTCCATTATCCCAATAGATGTTATAATAATGGAATATCTTTTAAGATTTCCAGTTGCAATACATGCTGTATATCCTGAAGAACCAATGCAATCGCACATTCCCATGACTAATGCCAATTGAGTAAATATTATGGTATATTGGGGAACATTGATAAGCCAAATATTCAAAATTTGTTCAGCTTCAATAATTATTGGCAATGCCATAATAAGCATTATGAAATAGGAAAACTTTGCTCCACGACATACCAATTGATGCATACTCTCTAAGTCTCCACTTGCATAGCTTTTTGTTATTTGAGGATTTATCGCTATGGTAAAATTATTAACAAATTGATGAACTGCATTTTCTACTTGGGTTGCAATGCCACGAGCCGCATTAACTGCAACACCAAAGAAGATGTTTATAAGCATATTTATTCCCTGATTATTCAATATATATGTGGTGTTGTTATAAAAACTCCATCCTGAAAATCCTACCATCTTTTTAAAAATTTCTTTATCAAAAGTGATTTTTCCCCGGCTTTCATCAAAGTTTCGTTTGCAGTATACAATATTAATTATTGTTGTCGTTTGATTGACCAAGAAACCTAATATGCTATAAAAGATGAGTCTATCAATAGGCGATATTGTTAAAAGATAACATATCGCTAAATTCATTAAAGAATTGAAAATACTCAAGTAGGCATATATTGACATCCTTTCATGTGCAATTATGCATGCTCCAAATGGGATAGTAATCAAGCCTATGCAAAAAGATATTATTGAGAATTGGAGAACCCATTTAGCGGCATACATTCGGCCCTGGGGTATTTGCATTTGTGTTTCTAAAAACCAAGTACCTATTAATTCACATACTACAAATACTATGATTGCTAAAGATGCCTGTATTATAATGCTTGTGGAAAAAGTTTTTCTTAAAGCTCCTTTATCTCCACGACCAATTTCAAATGTTATGAAACGACTTGATGCAGATGTTAAAGATGCTGATATTACCGAAAACATTCCAACCAATCCTCCTACAACATTGGATATGCCATAATTCTCTACGCCAAGTTCTTCGAGTATTATTCGGCTTGTGAATAAAGATACAAACATTACGAATAATGTTCGTATATATAGTATAATTGTATTTTTTGCTATCCGTTTATTATCAACAACATTAGTTCCCATTCTATGAATTATAATGTTTATAATGCAAAGATAGGACAAAGAAATGAAAGTGCGAGCGGAACGTGGGGATAATATTGCTCGCATTAAAGATAATGCTAATAGAAATTGTTTGTTAGGAGTGTATAATCTGCCTGTTTTTTGTACATTTTTAAAAATAAATATTTATTTTTACGGAGTGAAAGATGTTTTTGTTCGCATATATAATTTTTATGCCGATGGCTTCAGGAATATGACGTGGGGCAGACAGCTATGGTGGCTAATCTTGCTAAAAGTCATAATCTTGTTTGTCGTACTCCGATGTTTTTTCTTCACTCCGGTACTTGCAGGTAAGAGTGAAGAGCAGAAAATAGAACATGTGGGAGAACAATTAGTGAAACCAACAATTGAATAGTAATCTTAAATTATAATATCATGATAGAAACAGCATTAGTCGATTGGTCGAGATTGCAATTTGCATTAACGGCCGGGTATCATTGGCTTTTTGTACCATTGACATTAGGACTTGCCGTAATAATGGCTACGATGGAGACAATCTATGTGGTAAAAGGTGATGAGTTCTGGAAGAAAACGGCAAAGTTTTGGATGAAATTGTTTGGGATAAACTTTGCAGTGGGGATTGCCACCGGTATAATATTAGAGTTTGAGTTTGGTACAAATTGGAGTAACTACTCATGGTTTGTAGGTGATATATTTGGCGCACCATTAGCAATAGAAGGGATCTTTGCATTCTTCATGGAGGCAACATTCTTTGCTGTGATGTTTTTTGGATGGAATAAAGTGAGCAAGCGAGTTCACCTTGTTGCAACGTGGCTCACCGGTATAGGCGCAGCCATATCGGCGGTGTGGATTCTTGTTGCTAACTCATGGATGCAACACCCTGTAGGAATGGAATTTAATCCAGATACAGTGCGCCATGAAATGGTTGATTTCATGGCTTTGGTATTAAATCCTGTCGCTATCTCTAAATTTTTCCACTCTGTGTTCAGTGGTTGGATGACCGGCTCGATATTCGTAATAGGAATAAGTTGTTGGTATCTAATAAAGAAACGTGAGACACGCTTTGCTCTTTCAAGTATTCGGGTTGCTGCAATAGTGGGAATTGTTGGTACATTTGCAGTAATGTTTAGTGGTGATAGCTCGGCTATTCATGTTGCCGAATATCAACCAATGAAATTGGCAGCTGCTGAGGGCTTGGAAGAAGGTGGCGAGCGAGCTCCATTCTCAATCGTGCCGGGGGTGGAAGTCCCTGGAATGTTGTCGATCTTAGCAACTCATGATATAGATGGTTATGTTCCCGGTATAAATAATATTATGGATGGTTACACCTCCTCGTCAGGTGAAATAATTCCGTCGGCAGAAGAGAAAATTTCTCGGGGGAAGGTAGCTATAGAGGCATTTAAAGAGTATCGTATATTAAAGGATAAAGACTCGCTTGGAGCAATTCAAGCGCGCAAACTGTTGGATAGTAATATAGACTATTTCGGATATGGTTATATAAATTCACAAGATGAACTTGTTCCACCTGTTACGCTCATCTATTGGGCATTTCGTGTAATGGTGGGATTAGGCGGATTTTTGCTATTGTTGATGATAGTAATATTATGGGCAGAACACAAAAAGCGACTATCTGACATGAAATGGCTGTTGTGGGTGGCATTGTTCTCAATCCCATTGGTGTATATCGCAGGACAAGCAGGCTGGATAGTTGCCGAAGTGGGTCGTCAACCTTGGGTTATCGAAGGTTTGTTACCGGTTAAGGCTGCAGTGTCAAGTGTGAGTGTAGAGGCGGTGAAAACAACATTCTTCCTTTTTGTTGCGATATTTACGCTCTTCCTTGTAATAGAATTGCGCATATTGATAAAAGCAATTAAAGAGGGTCCAAAAGTAGAATCCAAATAAAGAGAAAAGTTATGATAACATATGAATTTTTACAACAATACTGGTGGTTTTTAATATCACTCTTGGGAGGACTTCTTGTGTTCTTATTGTTTGTTCAAGGAGGTAATGCTCTCATCTTTTTGGCCGGTAAAAATGAAGGAGAAAAGGAACTTATTGTAAATTCCACAGGCCGTAAATGGGAATTGACATTTACTACATTGGTTACTTTTGGCGGTGCATTTTTTGCGTCTTTCCCACTTTTTTACAGCACAAGTTTTGGTGGTGCCTATTGGGTGTGGATTCTAATTCTCATAACCTTTGTTCTTCAAGCTGTGTCTTATGAATTTCAAAGTAAAGCAGGCAACCTCATAGGAAAAACTTCGTTCAGAGTGTTCCTCACTTTAAATGGCTGTTTGGCTCCACTCCTCATTGGTACGGCTGTTGGGACATTCTTTACAGGTTCTCAATTTTTTGTTGACAAAAATGCAGTTGGCGATATTGCCGCCCCGGTAATAAGTCGATGGGCAAATAGTTGGCATGGGCTTGAAGCTGTTGCCAATCCATTTAATGTGGAGTTTGGTTTAATGGTAATGTTCTTGGCTATAAGTTTAGGAGCATTATATATGATAAATAATATCGCCGATGATAAACTCTCAAGTCAGTTGCGTCGCTATCTGTTAATGAGTTTTGGTTGCTTTCTTGTTACGTTTTTGATAGTTGTTTTACAATTACTCACCATGGATGGTTATGCCGTTTATGCTGATGGTAGCATTAGCATGGAGAGTGGTAAATATTTAAACAATTTTCTACAGATGCCCATTGTCCTCGCGATATTTATAGTGGGTGCATTATTATTAGTGGTAGGGGTGGTTTTCTCGTTGTTAAAACCCTCGTTTAAACGAGGAATATGGTTGGCCGCTCCCGGGACTGTATTGGCAGTAATGGCTATATTTATGATTGCAGGATATAACAATACGGCTTATTATCCGTCATCATTGGATCTTCAATCATCACTCACGCTTTCAAATAGTAGTTCAAGTGAATTTACTCTATATACAATGGCTATCGTATCGCTAATAATTCCATTTGTGGTCGCTTATATAGCATATTTTTGGCGTAAAATGGACAAAAAGTCTCTCACTTCGCAAGAGTTAAAAGAGTCTGATAAATATTAGAGCATAATGGCACGTTGTTGCGACCAGCCTTGTGAGCCGTTGCGCAAATTTAGAGTAACAAGACCTTTTACTGATGATAATGCGTTGAGAATTTGTTTCATTAGTTCGGAAAACGAAAGTACACCACTAAATTGTAGAGTGTGAAGGATGCGTCCATGTTGCTTAATGGTTGCAAAAATAATGTCGGAAGATGTGATTGTTGCCATGATGTTGAATTTTATTTGTTTTATATAGCAAATGTAGTTTTTGTTGTGGGCAATAATATATCACCACTGTGTTATAAAAACAAAATGCCGTACGTTTGTTGGCTGAAAAATAGCTCTTTAATAAAATTTGCAAGTTAATTAGTGATTATCCGCTTTATTTTGATTAATTTTGTAGAACGAAAATTACTAACATTAAAATATTTAGATAATGAGACTTATCATTGAACCTAATTACGACGAAGTATCTCGTTGGGCTGCAAATTATGTAGCTGCTCAAATCAATGCTGCTAATCCAACTCCAGAAAAGCCTTTCGTGCTTGGTTGCCCCACAGGTAGCTCTCCACTTGGATTGTATCGCAACCTTATCAAATTGAACAAAGAAGGTAAAGTTTCTTTCAAAAATGTTGTTACTTTCAACATGGATGAATATTGCGGAATTCCTCGCGACCACGAACAAAGCTACTATACTTTCATGTGGACTAACTTCTTTAACCAAATCGATATCCTTCCTGAAAACGTAAACATCCTCAATGGTAATGCTGAAGATCCTATTGCAGAATGTGCACGTTATGAAGAAAAAATCAAATCTTATGGCGGTATCGATTTGTTCATGGGTGGTGTAGGTCCTGACGGACACATTGCGTTTAACGAACCGGGTTCTTCTTTGGTGTCAAAAACACGCATGAAAACTCTTACTCAAGATACTATCATTGCTAACTCTCGTTTCTTCAATAACGATGTTAACCAAGTCCCTAAAACTGCGTTGACAGTAGGTGTTGGTACAGTTATGGCAGCTAAGAGCGTATTGCTCATCGTTAACGGTTACAACAAAGCTCGCGCATTGCGTCATGGCGTAGAAGGATCAGTTTCTCAACAATGGACTATCTCAGCTCTTCAAATGCACGCTAAAGCAATCATCGTTTGTGATGAAGATGCTTGTGCTGAATTGAAAGTTGGTACTTATCGCTACTTCAAAGATATCGAAGGCGCTAACCTTGATCCTGATTCTCAATTATAATCAACGATTAATATCAATAATAAAGGTCATGACTTTTTGGTCATGACCTTTTTATTTTGAGAGGATGATGCCTGAGAGTGTGCGTCCGGAGTTTGTACCTATGCGACGGGCAGAGAAATAGGTTTTGGGATTGCAGCGGGAGCAAATGTTGCTGAGGATGATGTTTTTAGGGTGCAATCCACAATCAATGAGGGTTTGTCTGCAGGCTTGTTGGAGATTGATGTGGCAACGTGGTTGGCTGTTAATGATAATTTCAGGCGCATGAGGAAATGCGATGCGAAATTGCTCTACAACCTCATCGCCCACCTCAAAACATTCCGGGCATATCGATACACCTATAAATGCTTTGATTGCTTGAGGTGTTGCACCAAGAGAGAGCATACATTCTACCGCTTTTGCTGAAATTTTGCCCACTGTCCCTTTCCAGCCTGAGTGTATTGCGGCAATAACTCCGGCGGTATCATCGGCAAGCAACACCGGGACGCAGTCGGCAGTGTTTACAGCAATGGCAACATCGTTAAGATTAGTAACAAGTGCATCAACATTCTCAAGCTCGCTTGAGTTGATTGTAGCGCTATCAATGATTTTGATATTGAGAGAGTGTGTTTGTCGAGGAGTAATGAGATTTGACAGAGGAATGTTTAGATAATCACACATGCGTTTGCGACAATAGAGGACATGCTCCTCGGAGTCGCCTGTGTAATTGCAGATGTTGAAAGAGGAATAATTGTCGTTGGGTATAACCTCTCCTCGTTGAGAAAAAAATACCCTCACATTAGGAGTAAGGGTATTAGTTATGATGGGCAAATTGTTATTCATATTCTTTAGGGTCGATATCGTCATCCCAATCATATTCAATCTCGTCGTCCCATTCTTCATCAAAGAATTCTTCATCTTCGTCATCGTTTATTGTTGGAACGTTTTCAAAGATAAACTCATCTTCTTCTCTCACTCGGTGATGTCCATCAAGAGGGCGATGGGTGATTGTCGTGGGCTCGATGCGGTTACTTTCATCGGTGATTGCCTGCCATAGCATATCTTTAAGCGCAGTTATACCTTGACCGGTTACCGATGAGATAAACACATGAGGTATATCTTCGGGAAGATCCTTTTCCATTTCAGCGATGAGCTCATCATCGAGCATATCGCTTTTTGATATTGCCAACACGCGATGTTTGTCAACAAGCTCAGGATTAAATTGAGTTAGCTCACGAAGCAGGATTTCATATTCTGTGCGTATGTCATTGGCATCGGCAGGCACCATAAATAATAACACAGCATTGCGCTCAATGTGTCGTAAAAAACGCAATCCCAGCCCCTTACCTTCGCTCGCTCCTTCGATAATACCGGGAATGTCGGCCATTACAAATGAGCGATTGTCGCGATAAGAAACGATGCCTAATTGAGGTTCCATTGTGGTAAATGGATAGTCGGCAATCTTAGGACGAGCGGCTGATACCGATGATAGGAGTGTCGATTTTCCGGCATTGGGGAATCCCACAAGCCCCACATCGGCAAGCAATTTCAATTCAAGGATTACGCTTTTCTCGATAGCAGGCTCTCCCGGTTGTGCATAGCGTGGAGTGCGATTAGTAGCCGACTTGAAATGCCAATTTCCAAGACCTCCGCGACCACCTCTGAGGAGCTTTATTTCTTCGCCATCCTCATTTACTTCGCAAAGGTATTCGCCTGTTTCGGCTTCGAAAACCACTGTTCCGCATGGCACTTCGATGATAACATCATCGCCATCTTTACCAAAACTGCGACCTCCTGAGCCACTTTGTCCGTTACCAGCAAACACGTGTCGGTTATATTTCAGCGGGAGCAATGTCCACATGTTTTTGTTCCCACGAAGAATTATATGCCCTCCACGACCTCCATCGCCACCATCAGGACCACCTTTGGGGACATACTTGGCGCGATAAAAATGTCGAGAGCCGGCACCGCCTTTACCTGAACGACACAATATTTTTACATAATCAATAAAATTGGAATCTGCCATAAAAATGCTAAAATGAAAATCCTCCACAAATTTACGACATATCCCTCGCAATCAAAAATTCCCCAAATAAAAAATGATGGAATGTTTGGATTATTGAGGCGGAAGGTTGTATATTTGCAATCAATAACGGGAAACACGTGAGAATCGTGTGCTGTCGCGCAACTGTGAATGTCATCGCTGAATAGATGATAAAGTCAGGAACCGGGACCGATGAAAGGGCGGTCAATTAGTCGCTTTCGCATGAAAAAGTGGGACTAGACATACATAGCTCTATGGGTGAGTTGTCAGCATCTTTTAATGTGAAAAATTGTCGACTAAAAGATGTTTGACAATTTTTTTATTTTAAAACCAATAGATTTGTTATGAAGACATTTAGAATTTTAGGACAATGTGTTATGGCGGTTGCCTTGACTGTGTCAATGAGTGCATGTAGTGATGATGAAGAAGACAATGATATCGTCTTTAGTGCATCAAATTATGTAATTGATTATGCCGACAATGGAGCATGGGTAGATGTGTATGATGTGAATAATGGTGATATCCAATTAGGCGAATTTAACTTTACTCATGATGCCGATGCGACAGAATGGGCCGGGATAACATATTATTCTTATAAAGGTTTTTGCCCTTCTCGTTCCACTGATAATTTGGATCATTCAAATGAAAGTTGGGTAGATTATCAATGGGGTGCTATCACCGGTGGTGGAGTATTAGGTAAGGGGACACCTTATATGCTTGCATGCTGGATGTCTGATGAAACAGCAAACATAGGGGCAGCAAATGCGGCATTGCGCATTACCTATGGTAAAGGAGCATTTGATCCAGAGGAGGTGTATGTAACCAATAGTGCCTATGGCTATTATGGTGTGAAAAATGGCACTGCTTTCAATAAGAAATTTGAAGATGGCGATTGGTTTAAGCTTCACATCATTGGTGAACGCAATGGAGTGGAAACAGGTCGTGTTGATGTCCTTCTTGCCGATGGTCAAGATGTATTAAACACATGGAAACGCGTTGACCTTGATGCGCTTGGTGATGCAGTTGATGCTATCTATTTCCAAATGTCATCATCTGACACAGGGCAATGGGGAATGAACAACCCCGGATATTTCTGTCTTGATAGATTGAAAATTGAGTTATAATAGTATAGGGTAAAATTATAGTTTTGGGCGGCTTTCAATGAGAAATTGAGGGTCGCTTTTTTATCAAATAGTGCAGATATTTGTTAATAATGGGGAGAGTGTCAAAATTTGTAGCTAAATTTGTATCAATATAGAAGTGTCGTGATGGAAGAAGCATTATCGTTATCTCAAGAACAGAAACTACAGCAACGTCTCACGCCGATGCAGGTGCAGTTTGTCAGAATGTTGGAAATGACAGGCCCTGAGGTAGAAGATGAGGTGCGTCGTGCCGTAGATGAAAATCCGGCTCTTGAGGTGAAGGATAGCGATGACAGCATGATGTCGCAAGAAGATGAGGGGGCTTCGTATAACGAGAGTGCCGAGGATATGCAACTTGCTGACTATCGCAATGAAGATGATATCCCATCTTATCGCCTTGAGGCTCGCAATCATAGTGTAAATGATACTTATTATGAGCCTGTCGCGGTGGCATCTGGAGATACGATAATTGACACGTTGACCTCTCAACTTATAGAGTTTGATTTGACCGAGAAGCAGCTGTTGATAGCCGATTATATCATAGGAAGCCTTGATGATAATGGCTATCTCACGCGTGATGTTATGGCAATGTGTGACGACTTGACATTTAATGTGGGTCTCGATGTTGAAATGCGTGAGGTGAAAGAGGTGTTTGACGTGGTGCGTTCGCTTGAGCCGGCAGGTATTGCGGCTATTGATTTGAGGGATTGTTTGTTGTTGCAATTGAAACGAAAAGATAAATCAAAATCGGCAGATGTGGCAAAGGAGATTGTTGCAAATTACTTCGATCTATTCTCTAAGATGCACTATGATAAATTGAGAGGCTTGTTGAATATCTCTCAAGATGAGTTGAAAGATGCAATGGCTATTATACGCACATTAAATCCTAAGCCCGGTAGTGTGATTACCGGAAATGATGCAGATGATCGTTCGCGACACATTATTCCTGATTTCAACGTAGAGGTTGAAGATGATGCTATAACGTTGACCTTGCTCAATAATATTCCCGAATTACAGATAGAAGCGACATTCTCAGGCGAGAACAATGATGGACCTATGCCGGAAAATCGTTGGGAGCGTGAGGCAATGGTGTTTGTCAAGCAGAAACGTGATGAGGCAAAGAGTTTTATCCAAGTTTTAAAGATGCGACAAGAGACGCTTTATCGAGTGATGTCGGCAATAGTAAAGATACAGCGTGAGTTCTTTTTGACGGAAGATGAAAGCCTCATACGTCCCATGATATTGAAGGATATAGCAGCGCAGACGGGGTATGACCTATCGGTAATCTCTCGTGCAACGGCAGGAAAGTATGTAGCAACGGCTCGAGGTATTTATCCTCTAAAGTTGTTCTTTAACGAGCGCCCAAAAGATGATGACGATACCTCATTCCATGAGATACAGGCGGTGTTGAAAGCGATTATTGCCGGAGAGAATAAGAAAAAGCCGTTGAGCGACGAGGCGATAACCGCCGAGTTGGTCAACAGAGGATATGACATTGCACGTCGCACAGTCGCCAAATATCGTGAGCGAATGGGCTTGCCTGTAGCACGATTAAGGAAAGAATTATGATGTATATGTTGGAAAAGATAGCGCGTTTCGTTTCTGCTTTGTTTACACCATTATTGGTTCCAACATATGGGATGATATTGGCATTGTGGACCACGAATTTGTGTTATGTACCATTGCAATCGCGATTTATAGTGATTGTTGTAACTGCAATATTTACTTATTTGTTGCCTTTATTAGCTATAATTTCATTAATAAAGATAGGACATGTATCGGGATTTTCTCTATCAAATCGCCGAGAACGAATGTTCCCTTACATAATTGTCTTGTTTTGTTATTTAGGCTGTTCGTTTTATCTATATCAAGCTCAAGCGCCTATATGGATTGTGATGTTTCTCATGGGCGCGGCTTTGGCAGCCTTGATATCATGCATAATTAATGTGTGGTGGAAGATAAGTATTCACAGCGCGTCAATGGCAGGAATTGTGGCATTGTCGTTGCGTATTGCGATAGATGAGATGAATGTGAGCAACATGATGCCTATCATCGTGTGTGGAGTCTTGGTATGGGGTATTGTGGGCACATCGAGATTAATTCTTAAACGTCACACTTTGTGGCAGGTGATAGCTGGTGGCGTAAATGGATTTTTATGCGTATATTTGCTATCGGCATTAGTCTGAAAATTAATTAAAATAAATAATATATGACACCAAAAGTGAGTATAATAATGGGAAGTACATCAGACCTTCCCATCCTTGAAAAAGCAGCTTCATTTCTTGACCAAATGGAAGTGCCTTTTGAAATGAATGCGTTATCGGCACATCGCACACCTGCCGAAGTAGAAGAATTTGCACGTGGAGCTAAAGCACGTGGAATTAAAGTGATTATTGCTGCCGCCGGAATGGCCGCCGCTCTTCCCGGTGTGATTGCTGCAATGACTCCGCTACCTGTTATCGGAATTCCTATTAATTCAACACTTGACGGGCAAGATGCATTGTTGTCAATTGTGCAAATGCCTCCCGGTATTTCAGTTGCAACAGTGGGGATAAATGCCGGATTGAATGCTGCTGTAATGGCAACTCAAATGCTTGCTCTCAGCGATGATGAGCTTGCTGCTCGATTTGATGAATACCGAGCTAAATTATCAGAAAAAATTGTGAAAGCAAATGCTGATCTTAAAGAGGTAAAATATAAATTTAAGACCAATTAATCGAGTATGAGCGTTTTTGACTATCGTCGTCGCGTTGCGCATAGCGTAAATATTGGAGGAACACCATTAGGGAGTGAGTATCCAATCAGGTTGCAATCCATGACATCGACTTCAACAATGGATACAGAGGCATCAGTAGAGCAATGTAAACGCATTGCTGAAGCTGGTGCATCTTATGTGAGATTGACTGCTCAAGGGGTGCGTGAAGCTGAAAATATAGGTCGCATAGGTGAAGAATTGCGCCGTCAAGGGGTAAACATCCCATTGGTCGCTGATATTCACTTTAACCCTAAAGCGGCTACGGCAGCGGCAACGGTAGTGCAAAAAGTACGCATTAATCCCGGCAACTTTGTTGATCCGGGTCGCACATTCAAGCGATTGACCTATACCGATGAGGAGTATCAATCAGAGATTAAGAAAATTGAAACAGCATTAATCCCTTTCTTGGAATTGTGTCGCGAGCATAAAACTGCAATACGCATAGGCGTTAATCATGGTTCATTGTCTGACCGCATTATGAGCCGTTATGGCGATACACCTGCGGGAATGGTTGAGTCAGCTATGGAATTTTTGCGAGTGTGTGTGGCTCAAAATTTTGTAGATGTCGTAATTTCAATAAAAGCCTCAAATACCGTTATAATGGTGGAGACTGTGCGCCGATTAGTAAAGGCAATGGCAACTGAAAAGATGGATTTTCCTTTACACCTTGGGGTAACAGAGGCCGGTGATGGCGAAGATGGACGCATAAAATCGGCTGTAGGGATAGGCGCGTTATTGAGTGATGGTATTGGAGATACGATAAGAGTTTCGTTGAGTGAAGATCCTGAATTGGAAATACCTGTTGCTGAAACATTGGTTAATTATATATCAAAGCGCACCGGACACAAACCAATAAAAGGTGAATTTGCTCCGGGATATAACTATGAGGCACCTGTGCGTCGTAAGACTGATGGCATATCTAATATAGGTGGAGAAAATGTCCCTGTTGTAATTGTTGACGGGACTAATGAAAATGTTGCTAAGGATTTAACTCCTGATTATTTCTATAATGATGGCGCTTTGCAAAATGCAACATTTGACCTTGTTGAATTAGACGCAGCATCAAGTGTAGCAGATGCCAAAAAGAATGTGTCAGAAAAATCAGTAATAGTTCTATATAGTAATCATGCAAACTCAACAGGTGAAATGCAGGCATGGTTGCATGAGGCAATGCGTCAAGGATTTAATAATCCTGTAATCCTAAGAACTGATTATGGCGATGCTGAATATGAAGCAGTAGCTTTGATGGCAGCAGCTGATTTAGGCACAATGCTATTGAATGGATTTGCTGATGGTATTTGGATTAGAGCTGACAAATTAGATGTTTCTGAAATATCAAGAATCTCATTTGGTATTTTACAGGCATCTCGTTTGAGAATTACGCGTACCGAATATATATCATGCCCAAGTTGTGGTCGCACATTATTTGACTTACAGACAACTTTAAAATCGGTGAAAGAGGCAACAGCCCACTTAAAAGGGTTAAAGATAGGCGTAATGGGCTGCATTGTAAATGGTCCCGGTGAGATGGCCGATGCCGATTATGGATATGTGGGTGCGGCAGCCGGAAAGGTAAGTCTTTATAAAAATAAAACTTGCGTAGAGAAGAATATTCCTACAGAAGAAGCGATACCTCGATTGATTGCATTGATAAAGGAATCGGGAGATTGGGTTGACGCTGAATAAGATGAAAGGTCTGAAAAATATTACATATCACACATTACCTTCGGGGTTGCGCATTGTGCATCAACTGAGTAAATCGCATGTTGAGTATTGTGGTGTGGCAATCAATGTTGGGAGTCGAGATGAGGCTGTCAATCAGTATGGACTTGCTCATTTTGTCGAACATACAATATTTAAAGGGACAAAGCATCGCAAGTCGTGGCACATTATAAATCGCATGGAGGCTATTGGCGGAGAACTAAATGCCTATACGACCAAGGAGGAGACAATTTTATATTCTGTTTTTCCTTATGGTAATGTGCGACGAGCAATAGAATTGATTTCAGATTTGGTGATATCTTCGCAATTCCCTACAAATGAATTAAATAAGGAACGTGAGGTTGTTGCTGATGAGATAAATTCTTATCTTGATTCTCCTTCAGAAGCTGTTTACGATGATTTTGAGGACTTGATATTTGCCGGCTCTTCTCTTGGACATAATATACTTGGTACCGTTAATGCAATATCAGGGTTTACGCAAGATGTGTGCCGTCAATATTTAAAAGATTATTATACTGCCGAAAATATGGTTTTGTTTTATATGGGAAAGACAAAACCTGATAAGATTTTTTCATTGGCAGAGAATTATTTTAGCACTCTTGTCCCAAAAGGTGTGTCTCGTCAAAGGGTGATGCCTATTGTTCAACCTCGATTTGATGAAGTAAAGAAAATAGGGAGCCATCAATCTCACACTATAATAGGAGCGCATTTGCCGGGATTGTATTCCGAGATGCGATATCCGATAGCGCTGTTTGCCAATATGCTTGGTGGTCCCGGAATGAATTCATTGCTGAATGTTGCTCTAAGAGAGCGCCGAGGATTGGTGTATAATGTTGAGGCATCAACCGCGATGTTTACCGATGCAGGAACATTGATGATATACTTTGGGTGTGATCCCGATGATTTGACACGATGTCGCAACATTGTGAGACAAACACTTGACAAGATGATAGATGGCAGTTTGTCGGTGAGAGCAATAGAGGCAGCGAAGAAGCAGTATTTAGGACAACTTGCCGTTGCATCAGATAATAGAGAGCAGGTTGCATTATCGTTAGGAAGATCTATGATGTATTTTGGAGATATAAAGTCGCCTGAAGAAATCAAAAATCAGATTTTAGCAATTACTCCCGATGATGTGTGCAAAGTTGCTGAGATGATGAGTGCCGATAAATGCTCAATACTCACAATGGAGTAGATAATTGTAGAAATTTAGAATGAAAATTGTTATCTTCGCAGATACAAAATATAGAATATGAAGATTGGCGATATAGATTTAGGTGAACGTCCGGTAATGCTTGCACCGATGGAAGATGTTACAGATCATTCTTTCCGATTGATATGTAAGGAGCAAGGTGCCGATATGGTATATACCGAGTTTGTATCGGCTGATGCTTTGATACGCAATATCAGTGCTACTACTCGCAAGTTGCATATAGACCCTAACGAGCGACCTACGGCAATTCAGATATATGGTCGTGAGGTGGAACCTATGGTTGAGGCTGCTCGCATTGTTGAGGCTGCTTCGCCCGATATTTTGGACATAAATTTTGGCTGTCCTGTGAAAAAGGTAGCAGGAAAAGGAGCCGGTGCCGGAATGTTGCGTGATATCCCTAAAATGTTGGAAATAACAAAAGCTGTAGTTAATGCGGTGAAAATTCCTGTTACGGTTAAAACACGTCTTGGATGGGATCATCAGAGCAAAATTATAGTTGAACTTGCCGAGCAGTTGCAAGATTGCGGGATAAAGGCGTTGACGGTGCATGGTCGCACACGCTCGCAGATGTACACCGGTGAAGCCGATTGGGCTATGATTGCCAAAATAAAAGAAAATCCACGTTTTACATTGCCCTTGATTGGTAATGGCGATATTACCACGCCTGAAAAGTTGAGAGATGCATTTGCTCTATATGGCGTTGATGGTGTGATGGTGGGACGTGCATCAATAGGTGCTCCTTGGATATTTCATGACATGAAGCAGATGCTTGAAACAGGAAAGCGAGGAGCGGAACTTCCTATTACGGAAAAGTTCAAAATCCTTCGCCGACAAATAACAGAGAGCATTTCTCGCATAGATGAATATCGAGGCATTTTGCACATTCGTCGCCACTTGGCAGCATCACCATTATTCAAGGGGATACCACATTTTAGAGATACCCGCATTGCGATGTTGAGAGCAGAGACCTATGAAGAGTTGGATGCAATACTCTCTCGCATAGAAAATGAAATATTACCTAATGTAATGGTGTCGTCAGTAGAGTAGCTATGAGGTTGAATATAAGAATATTAATATTAACATGTTTGTTGTGCGCGTTTTCTGCCAGTGCGCAAATGTCTCAGCACATTTTACAATCGCGTACATTTTCTGACCTATATATTTCGGGAAGTGTAAATGTAGAGTGTCGTCAGTCGCTTGATTCTGTGGGAATGATTGTGTTTAGTGCTACTCCTCAAATTTATAACAAAATAAAGTGTTATAATGAGGGTGATCGATTGAATATCTCATTAGATAGAATAGGGACACTCGACCTTTCCAGAAATTTATCAAAGATTATAGTATATTATTCAGGAGCTTTATCAACGATATCCTATGCCGGCTCCGGTAGAGTAGTTGTTGATAATCCACCTGTAGGAAAGAGTGTTGCCGTGCTATTGACTGGCTCCGGAAAATTGAAAATAGGAGCGATTAAAGCACAACATTTAAGTTGTTCGGTTGCTGGCTCTGGGAATTTGTCTATATCTGGGAATACAACTGCAGAAAATATAACATGTACTGTTTCCGGTTCCGGTGCTGTTGAGATAGCGCATGCTAATGCGACAAAGACGAGTGCGACAGTAAAAGGCCCCGGTGATTTTGTAATAAATGGACGTTCCAGTGAAGCGTCATTTGCGATAAAAGGCTCCGGAAATATCGATGCTTCAACTCTTGATTGCGCAAAGATGACCGCAGGCGTCTATGGCTCAGGTCGCATCTATAGTAGTAATAGAGTAACAAACTTGATTACATCAGGACGAAAAGAAAATATAATAATAAGATAATATATCATGAAAAAGATTTCAGTTTTATTTGTTATGTTGGTGGCATGTTTTGCTACAATGTATGCAGGAGAATCGTCTATTAATCGCATGGTTCTCAAAGCAGCAAATGAGTTTGACGAAATTAATGTCTCAGGTGATATAACAGTCGAAATGAGATATAATCCCAAGTGGGCAGGATATATAGTGTATCACTATGATAAGAATGTAAATAAAAATGTTCGTTGTCATAATGAAGGTTGTGTGTTGCATGTCAATGGAGAGTCTGAAGGGATAATGAGTCGCATAGTGATTTTTTATGGTAATCCCCTAAATGCAGTTGTTCATAATGGTGATGCACGTTTAGTGTCAAGAAAAATGGTGAGCAATCCCGCAGAGTTTAAAATCATCGTGAATGGTAATGGTGATGTGAAATTAGGTAATGTTAAGACTGATAAGGCCGAATTTATTATCAACAATAACGGAGGTTTATATATCAGAAAAGTAGATATTAAGAATGTCGATGCTGTTATTAATGGCCCCGGAAACTTGGTGATGAAAGAAAATCCTCAATCATTGAATGTGATTAAGAATGGTAGTGGAGAGGTTCAAACAAAATAAATAGTTATTGATGAAAACTGATAGGTGTTTATTCATATTGATGTTTGTACTATTGGGTATTGCAACCGGAAGTGCACAGTCAACAGCTCGGTATGAGTTAGATGTAAAGGATTTTACTGAATTAATGGTTACTGACGGAATTAATGTTGATTATAAGTCTAATTCTGACTCAGTGGGTAAGGCTGTGTTTCAAGCGTCTTCTGACATTGCATCAGTTATAATGTTTTCTAATAATGGGAAACAGAAATTAGAGATAAAATTGGCGGAAACAGAGGCGCCTATGGAATACAAAAATCTTCCAACTGTAACAATTTATTCTAAGTTCCTTACAAAGGTTACTAATAGAGGAGATTCAACCGTCAGAGTATTATCAGTATCCCCCGGTCCTAATTTTAAGGCACAATTAGAAGGAAATGGGCGATTGGTTGTAAGAGATATTGATACAAATTCTGTTGAGGGTTCGATTTTCACCGGTAACGGAGTGCTTGTTATTAATGGGAAATGTAGTTCGGCTAAATTGAATAACAAAGGAGTTGGCTCTATACAAGCCGATGGCTTGGATGCTGAAATGGTCAAATGTGTTCAGATAGGGACAGGTTACGTGGGTTGTTCGGCATCTAAGGAGTTGACAATCTATGGAGCATCGGGAAAAGTTTATTACAAAGGTTCTCCGTTGATTAAAAACCGTTCAATAGGGATAAAAGTTTTTTCTTTAGATAGTGAGGAATAGTATCTTGATATAGAAAATGGCTGAAGAGGCAAATATGAAATTGCGTGCTGCGCGGACAATCAAGTGGAATGTGATTGATCGAGTTTCCACGCAGTTGCTGTATGCCGTTACCGGAATCGTATTGGCAAGGGTCCTCTCTCAAGAGGATTTCGGTTTGGTGGGAGCTATAATGGTGTTTCAAGCATTTGCCCCGCTGTTTATAGATAGTGGTTTTTCCTATGCGTTATTGCAACGCAAAGCTCCATCGCATCTTGATTATAGTACTGCTTTCTGGTTTAATATCTCGGTAGCATTATTAATATATATTGTTCTGTTCTTAGGCGCACCATTAATTGCGTCATGGTTCCAAAATGATGTGCGATTAATACCATTGTCGCGTGTAATGTTCCTATCGTTTATCATAAATGCGTTATCAAATGTACAGACCAACCGTTTGATGAAGCTGATGGATGTAAAAATGATTGCAGTTTCCAATGTGTTGGGTCTTGTCATTAGTGCAGTCGTTGGGATATATCTTGCTCTTGCAGGATATGGTGCATGGGCTATTGTGTGGCAAACAATTTCGTTGGCAGTCGTAAGAACAGGTGTGCTGTGGGTGTCATGCAGTTGGTGGCCGTTGTTGAAATTCTCTTGGAATTCCTTTTGCTCGATATTTAGGATAGGCTCAGCCGTGATGATTAGCTCATTCTTTAATATCTTGTTTCAAAATATTTACTCATTTTTCATCGGGAATAGGGTTAATCTTGTGAGTCTTGGCTACTATACCCAGGCCGATAAATGGAGCAAAATGGGGATATCGTCTATCTCTCAAGTGCTGACATCTTCGTTTTTACCCATATTATCTCAATTTCAAGATGATAAAGAGCGATTTGCTCGTGCCGCAGCTAAGATGAACAGGTTTACTGCTTATCTGCTATTTCCGGCAATGGGATTTCTGTGTGTCATGGCAGAACCTCTTTTTCATATATTATTCGGGACAAAATGGGATGCCTCGATTCCTCTGTTTCAACTATTGTTGTTGAGAGGAATATTTGTGGTGTTGGGATCGCTGTATAACAACTATATTATAGCGTTGGGAAAAGCTCGTATGATGGTTTATATGGAGTTATTAAGAGATGGAGCTGCATTGCTTGCATTAATAATAACTTTTCCGATATTGGCTCAGTCTTATCCCGATGATTTGACCTATGGTATTAAGATAATGCTGATAGGGCAGGTCATTGCCTATGCTTTAACCTTTGTTGTGATGTTGGTGGCAATCTCCAGATTAACGCATCGTTCATTGGGAGCCTATATGAGTGATTGTTTACCATATTTTTTTGAAACAATTCTTATTATGTTACTCATGATAATGCTAATGCATTGTGTGGTAAATCCTATTGTGCAGTTGATACTATTGATCATTACCGGTTTAGGATTGTATTTTGGCGTAAATTATATTATGAAATCAAAGATCCAAACTGAGGCAATAGATTATTTCA
This sequence comes from Muribaculaceae bacterium, assembly GCA_017436845.1. Lineage (GTDB taxonomy): Bacteria > Bacteroidota > Bacteroidia > Bacteroidales > Muribaculaceae > RGIG4079. The sequence continues at coordinate 34,243 of JAFSCJ010000013.1, read as the reverse complement.
TGTATAGATTTCGTAAGAAAAATGAATAGTAATTATGTGCTATATTGATAAAAATATGCAATTATTTAAATTATAGGAAATACATAATAATATTTCATAAATATTTTATACATTTGTACATTATTATATTGAAACATAAAAATAGCACAAAAGTAGATAGTTATATTATGCGTCGCGATGACGCGAATATAACAGACCAGCAGCCTTCCCCCGGCTGCTGGTTTTTATTTATAAGATAGGGTGATACTTTGTGAATGTATGGTAATGTTTTCAACTGTCTTTGTCTATTGTATCTAATATAGAAGATCTATAAAAAAGAAAAAAGCCATCCCCCAATTTGGGACAGCTTAAATCCTTAAAATAATTGTTCTCTACAATTATTTAACTACAGCAGCTGAGTCAGCGCAGCAAGCTTTAGTTGAATCGCAAGCAGCAGAATCACCGCAGCAAGAATCTACAACTTCTACTACTTCTTCAACAACAGCTACAGTGTCAGTAGCAGCTTCAGTAGTTGCAGCACCACCACAAGAGAACAATGATACGCTGAATACAACAGCAAGTAATAAAACTAACTTTTTCATTTTCTTTTTGATTAAATAATAAAACAATTTTTTAGCTTCAAAAACGCCACAAAGTTAATACAAAAATGTATAATGGCAAACAAATTTTCTATATTTTTTTAAGACAAAAAAACAAATTATGTAAATTCCTATTGATTTTACTGAAAAATGCTATTAATTATGCATTTATGTCAATTGAGTTTGTTGCTATCTCATTTGCCATGGCAACAGCTTTTGTGATGTGGTCACATATGTGGTCTTCTCCTATGAGTTGATGAATCTTAGCATGCTTAAGTGTCTCATGTACATTCTCTTGTACTCCGGATAATACAATGTGAATATTTTCCTTCTGCGAAGATTTTATCAATATCTCAAGGTTATGTAAACCGGTAGAGTCGATGAATGGAACTTTACGCATGCGAATGATGCGGACAATGGGTTTGTTGGCCATTGATGAGCGCATCATTTCATCGAATTTTGTTGCAACGCCAAAGAAGAAAGGTCCATCAATTTCGTAAACTTCAACGCCTTCGGCAACATCAAGAACCTCATGAGTCGTAGCTTCAGTGCCTTCGGCTACATCAAGTTGCTCACCATATACTCTGATTTGGGTATTCTCCATAACACGACGAAGGAACAAGACGACAGCAAGCAAGAGACCAAGTTCTATTGCAATTGTCAAGTCAAAAATTACTGTCAATAAAAATGTAACGAGGAGTACAGAAATGTCGCTTTTAGGAGACTTAAAGATGCCAATAATTGTGCGCCACCCGCTCATGTTGTATGAAACAACAATCAATACTGCCGCAAGGCATGACATGGGCACATAATTGATTAGAGGCATGAGGAATAGGAATATCAATAGAAGGACTATTGTGTGAACAATGCCGGCAACTGGTGTGCGACCTCCGTTTGTAATATTTGTCATTGTGCGAGCAATAGCTCCGGTAACGGGAATACCTCCAAAGAATGGGACAGCTATATTGGCAATTCCTTGGCCAATAAGTTCTGTGTTACTATTTGTGCGAGAACCTGTAACACCATCGGCTACAGTTGCCGAAAGTAATGATTCAATTGCACATAATATCGCAATGGTAAATGCCGATGGCATCAATTGGTTGATTGTTGCCATTGATAGCTCAAAGCCATGAGGAGCAGGAATGTCTGAGCTCATGTTGCCAAAACGATCACCGATTGTTTCTACTTTGAATTCGGGGAATAAAGTATTTAAGAAATATACGGCAACTGTCATTACGATGATTGCAATTAACGCTCCCGGTAATTTCTTGGAAATGAAAGGAGTGCCTACGATAACAAGCAATGAAACAAGTCCCACTCCAAGTGTTGCTAAGTCAATATTCCCCAAATTTTGGAAATATACTCCCCATTTAGGGATAAACTCGCTTGGAACATTAGAAAGTCCAAGACCGAAGAAATCATTTATTTGTGTAGAGAATATCGTTAATGCGATACCGGCAGTAAACCCTACGACTATAGGATAGGGGATGAATTTAATGACTGTACCGAGGTGGAACAATCCCATTACAACGAGGATAAGACCTGCCATAAATGTTGCAATGGCAAGACCTTGCAATCCATATACGGCAATAATGTTGTAAACAATGACAATAAATGCACCTGTGGGACCTCCTATTTGGACGCTGTTGCCTCCAAATGCCGATACCATAAATCCACCAATAATGGCTGTGATAAGACCAACTGTGGGTGTTACTCCTGATGCAATACCAAATGCGATGGCAAGTGGCAATGCTACGATTCCGACCACAATCCCTGCAATCAGGTCGTCTTTTAGGCGACTCAAAGAATAATTGCGAAGGGTTGAGAATAATTTCGGTCGAAAATCAATTGTACCTGAAAAATTCATAACCGTTTCAATAAAAATATATAAATACAATCTTTTTTAACGGCTGCAAAGGTACTACATTTTTAGATTATACGAGCTAAAATGTCGTTTAATTATTTTCTTTCTTGGCTTTAGGAACTATTAACGAGCTGAGTTCCCACAAAAAGTATATTGGGAAAAATACTATTGCTAACGTGAATGGGTCGCCTGTGGGGGTTACGATTGCCGCAAGAATTAGCAACACAACAATCGCGTGGCGACGATATTTGCTGAAGAAATTGCGAGTGATAAATCCCATTTTACCAAATAACCATGCAAGCAATGGTAATTCAAATAGTATCCCCATCATGAGACATATCATGATGAAGTTATCTATATAAGAGTCAAGTGATATGACGTTTGGTATGAGCGAGCTGAGTTGGTAAGATGCAAGAAATCTCAATGTAATGGGGAATACAAGGAAATAGCCTGTAGCTGCACCTATATAAAACATTGTGCAACCAAACAGGAACCCTCTTTTTGCTCCACGTTTCTCATGGCTGTATAGCCCCGGACTAATGAAACTCCATATCAAGTATATTATAAAAGGGAATGCTACTACAACAGCCATCCATAAAGAGGAGGAGATGTGAATGAAAAATTGTGATGCAAGTTTGATGTTTATCAGCTCAATATTGAAATCGGATCCTGCCGATTGTTGGGGTAGAACTGAGTCAACCGATAGTTTTTGAAAAAGTTGGTAGGTTATAAAATTGGCGCGAGTGGGAGCAAGAATGAAATTGTCAAAAATTTGAGGCATGAAGATAAATAATACGGCAGTTAAAGCAACCAATAGAATGATAGCTTTAAATAACACGCCTCTGAGGACATCAAGATGCCCCCAAAAACTCATTTCTTGGAGCTGCTCCTTTTCTTGCCTCATGTGTAGGATATGGTAAAATTATTTCTTTGCGTCAGTATCGTCCTCTTTTTCGATTTCGTCTTTAACTTCTTTCATTCCGTCTTTGAATGAACGCACGCCTTTGCCAATTCCTTTCATCAATTCGGGTATTTTTTTCCCACCGAAAAGAAGTAAAACAACGATAAGAATAATGGGCCATTCCCAGCCGTTAAGTCCTAAAAATAGAGGTATAGTTGAAAAAATAGACATAGTTTGTCAGAATTAGTAAACCGGTTGTTTATAATATATCACAAATGTACGCTTTTTTAGTGAAATACTAAAATGAAATGAGTAATGTTGAATATGTTCGTGTAAATTTAAGGAAAAATTTCCGTAATTCGGGGAAAAGTAGTACCTTTGTGGCTCGTTTTTAGGAATATAAATAAAACTAAGGATAAAAAAGATTATGAAAGCGTTTGTTTTTCCCGGTCAAGGGGCGCAATTTGTAGGAATGGGAAAGGATTTGTATGACAACAATCCTGTGGCTCATGAAATGTTTGAGAAAGCCAATGAGATATTGGGTTTCCGTATTACTGATTTGATGTTTGCCGGTACTGATGAAGATCTTCGTCAAACAAAGGTTACTCAACCAGCAATTTTCCTTCACTCTGTAATTCTTGCTAAAACTTTAGGTGAAGAGTTTGCCCCTGAAATGGTTGCAGGGCACTCTCTTGGTGAATTTTCGGCCCTTGTTGCAGCAGGAGCATTGAGCTTTGAAGATGGACTACGTCTTGTCTTTGCTCGTGCAATGGCTATGCAAAAAGCATGTGAAATGAAACCTTCAACAATGGCCGCTGTGCTTGCTCTTCCTGATGCTACCGTAGAGGAAATTTGTGCAGGTATTGATGGTGTTGTTGTGTGTGCTAACTATAACTGCCCGGGACAAATCGTTATCTCCGGGGAAGAACCGGCAATTGATGCTGCTTGCGAAAAACTTCTTGCTGCCGGTGCAAAACGTGCAATGAAACTTAAAGTGGGTGGTGCGTTCCACTCTCCATGCATGGAGCCTGCTCGTGCTGAACTTGCTGAAGCTATCGAAAATACTCAATTCAATACACCGGTTTGCCCTGTTTACCAAAATGTTGACGCTAAACCTCACACTGATGCAGCCGAAATCAAGGCAAATCTTTTGGTACAATTAACTGCTCCTGTTCGTTGGACTCAATCAGTTCAAAACATGGTGGCTGATGGAGCTACTGAATTTGTAGAACTTGGTCCCGGTAAAGTGCTTCAAGGGCTTGTCTCTAAAATTTCCCGCGAAGTAACAGTCTCAGGAAAACAATAATTGACGATAGAAATAAATTGATAGAGAGCATGGTAATTTATCATGCTCTCATTTTTTTTTTGCGGGTGGTGCATCCTTTTTTAATGTTGTTGCGTCAAATAGACAGAAAACAAAAAATCACATGACGATGAAAAAGGAAATAGGATTGTGTGCAATTGCGTTGGCAACATCGGTATTGGCATTGCCAATGACTGCACAGGAGCAAACAACAGAAAAGAGTGTTGAACTTGGAGAGGTTACCGTTAAAGCAACTCCCATCATTCGTAAAGCCGATAGAGACTTGTATGTACCTTCGGAGGACACAAAAAAACGTTCAGCTGATGGACTTGATTTGTTGAATAATATGCAGATACCCACATTGACTGTAAATACCGTAATGAACACGATTAGTCGTGCGGGGGAGTCGGTTGAGGTGCGCATCAACGGGCGTAAGACTGATATCAATCAAGTAAAAACATTGGCTCCGGCATCTATCGTGAGAGTGGAGTATCATGAAAATCCCGGATTGCGTTATGGAAGTGCGGCAGCTGTACTTGATTTTATTGTGAAGAATCCTAATAGTGGTGGTTCGTTGCGCACAAATGTTGCACAAAGTCTTGGTAACGGATTTGGAAATCAGTATGTGAATTTGAAATTAAATAATGGACGTTCGCAATTTGAAGCAAATTATTATGGTCATATGCGTCTTGATATGCCTATTTATCGCGAGAATGAGGAGCTATATATGTTACCTGATGGCTCAACATTTAGTAGAGTAGAGTCGGCAATAGGGGGTAATCATCACACCTATGGAGCAAGTGGATATTTGGCGTATAATTATTTGAATCCTGATAAGACAAATTTTTATGCAAGTGTTTATTATAGTCGAAATACATCTAATTTAATGTCTTATGATGGAATATTGACTATGAGCGATGGATCTCTGGAATTAAAAATTCATGATGCAACGCGAACTCCAAATACTACTCCAAGTTTGAACCTGTATTTGGACCAGAAGATTGGACGAGGTCAGACACTTGTATTTGATGTTAATGCAGGTTGGTATTTAGGACATAGTATTCGTGATTATAGCGAGACGCAAATAGATGATGGTGTAGAGGTTGTTGATATTGATACTCGCATTAACGACCGCAATTTTGCTATCACTGCCGAAGGAAACTATATCAAAGAGTGGAACAAGTCAAAACTCTCCATCGGAACAGGATATACCGGTAAATGGAATCGGTCGGAATATACTCACCTTGACGGATTGATGAGTCGTCAACGAGAAGATCGCATGTTCTTATTTGGAGAATATATACAACGATTTGGGTTACTGAATCTATCAGCCGGAGTAACCGGAGAATATACCAATACGCGTATTGTGGATAGTGATAATAAGGTAGAGAATTTTTTATTGCGTCCGCGTGTAACTGCCAGCTATCGTCTTAGTGATGTTTCGCAGTTAAGACTGATTTTCAATACCTATTCGGGAACTCCGTCGTTGAGTCAAATGGCATCAATAGCGCAAGATATTGACGGATTGCAAATGCAAGTGGGTAATGCCAATTTGAAACCATATAATAATTATCGATTAACATTGCAATATAATTATAATAGTAAGCGCGTAGCCGGCCAATTGTCAACGTTTTATTACCGAACACCTGATGCTATTATGGATTATCGTTATTGGAATGAAGAGGGAAAAATAGTAACTTCCTATGCTAATCAGAGTGGTTTCTCTTCATGGGGAGTGCAACTTGCTCCGCGAGTTACGATAGTTCCCGGTTGGGTAACTTTGAGTGGAACATTACGTTTCCACAGAGACTATACACGAGGGATGGGATATCGTCATTGCTTGAGCAGCATTGATGGTAGTGGACAGTTACAAGTTACTCACTACGGTATGACATTGACTGCTCAATATCATAAGGGGAGCAAATCATTGTGGGGAGAAGCGTTGAGTGAAGGTGAAACAGTCAGTATTGTGGGATTAGGTTATCGATGGAAAGGTTTTAGTTTTGATGCCGGAATTATGATACCTTTCGGACGATATAGTCAGGGAACAGAAACATTAAGTCGCTATGCCGATGTGAAACGCACAATGCGCACTAAAGCTGTTGAGCAGATGCCGTTTATCTCGGTATCATACAATGTCGACTGGGGCCGCAAGTCTCGACAAACATCTAAATTGATTGACAGTGATGCCGGAGTACAGCAATCTACCTCTGCCGGCAAGTAATAAATTAGTCCATTAATAGAATAATAGAAAAATGAGGTTGTTCTACAATTATATTGGCACAACCTCTTGCTGTTTCTATCTCAAAATTAATTATTCTGATAGTAAATATTTAGTCCGTTTAATTGATACAGACTGTCAAAATCCAGATTATTAAGCTCTTTCAATTTACTTAAATCCAAAAAAAGAGTGTCGGAGAGATTCCAATATTCTAAGTCCCCATTATTGAGAAATCTATAAGTTGATATGTTTTTATTTCGTTTTTTTTGTTTTCTAGTTTTTCCGGTTTTTCCGGTTTTTCCGGTTTTTCTTTTTTGTGGATAATTATCAGTGTTTTTTATTTCTACGGTAATAAGCCATTTACCTTTCCATTCGCAATCATCGATATCTCTTTTTAAAAGATATTCCATAGAACAATTGTTTTCTTTGAAGATGAGATGATACATTTTCCCATCTTGACGAGTGTATTCAATGGCATTTTGTGAATCTTTAATAAAGGCTTTCTTTACTTTTTGAAATTCTTCTTCTCCGGTAAAACGTATTACTTTAGAAATCTTATAGGCTTTTTTTGTTTTAGGATTTCGCTTTTCAGAGCATGTAATATCGGCTTTTGGATTGTTTCCAATTTCTGCAATTGCTTTATCAATATTGCTTTGTGCTGAAGCTACAAATGTCATGCTACTGATAAGCATAAAATAAATAATGGATGTTAAAGTTTTCATATATGTTTGGTCTTGAGGTTATTCAATTTTCAAAAATCACTTTGTGAATTAATTCTTGGGTATCTTCATCATCAGTATCATAAATGATAGCATCTGATATCATTTCTTCAATTGAGGTGGATGAATATTTATACTCATCAATAAATTGTTCTGCTTCTATCAACTCCGGCATGATTAGGTCAAGATCTGTAATTTTCTCGCCATTGCGTATTATATAACTTCCCTCATATATATTAAACTCATCATGCACCTTTGATTGATAATTATACAACTTGATGCCTAATGTGCATAATAGAGCGATAGATGCGGCAATAGATATGGTATATATCCAATGCGTTAAGGAAAAAGAACGTTTTACCTTATGCTCAATAATAGGTGTTGTCATCCCTGAAGCATACCAAGCCATCATTTCTCTATATTGTTCTGCTTCGGGTGCAATGTTTTTTTTTGAAAAATATTCATAGAGCTTCTGTTCCTCGGCACATGTTGTTGTGCCGTCAAGGAAACGATCTATCCATTGCATAATGTTGTTATCATTAATGTCGTTCATAGGCGTTTCTTAAAAATAATTCTTTAATGCGATTACGGGCACGAGAGAGTTGAACACGCACAGCCACTTCGGTAGAACCTATCATTTGAGCAATTTCTGAGGTCTCCATCATTTCGATGTGCTTTAACCTAAGAATGATTTGTTGTCCATCCGGCAAAGTGTTGATTAGGTTGTTGAGATTTTCGTCGTTTTCAGCTCTAATAATCACATCTTCAGGAGATGAAACAATCTCATCAATTGAGTCCTCATCAAGCGGTTGGGTTTTGGCACGTTTCAAACGATCAAGGCATAAATGTCTACCGATAACAATTGCCAACGCATCAATGGATTTATATTCATCAAGGCGACTCTTCATGCTCCACAATTTTAATAGAGTGTCTTGAGCGACATCGTCGGCATCATCATGATTGCCAAGACAACGGCACGCCATCTCTATTAAGCGTGGACGCAATCGTGTTGCAAGTGTTTCAAACTCTTTTCGGTCCATATTCACTTATAAGACGACCGACTATGTCGAAACGTTACATTAAGATAGTGAAATAATTAATCTTTTTGGGAGAAAAAGCGGTTTATGATTTGAGCTATTGCCCCATCACCGGTAACATTGCATGCTGTACCAAAACTGTCCATTGCGATATAAAGTGCTATCATCAGTGCATTGTCGGCTTCGCTAAAACCAAGCATTGACGATAATAATCCGAGTGATGCCATTATTGCCCCACCGGGAACTCCGGGAGCGGCAATCATAGTGATGCCAAGCATGCATATAAAGCCGGCAAACATCATAAAGTCATACTGTATTCCTCCTGCTATCATTAATGCTAATGCGCATGCAACGATTTTCAATGTGCTGCCACTCATGTGAATTGTCGCACATAGTGGAATGACAAACCCTGCAACGTTGCTTTTTACTCCCATCTTAACTGTTTGGCGTAATGTTACGGGGATAGTGGCTGCCGATGATTGTGTGCCGAGGGCAGTAAAATAGGCAGGCATCATCAGGCCAAGCATTTTGAATGGATTTTTCTTGGCAAATATTGCTGCAATACAATATTGAAACACAAGGACAAAGATGTGTAAACCAAATATTATGGATATGATTGAAATGAAAGTAATTAATATTCCGCCCACTTGTCCGCTGATAGTCATGTTCATAAATATTCCGAAGATATAAAGTGGCAACAGTGGTATAATGACTTTGGCAATAACAAGGTTGATAATATCCCTGAAATCGATTAGAACGTTGCGCAGATATTGTGTTGATAGTTGTGCACCACCAAGTCCGAGAGTGAATGCCAGCACAAGAGCCGTCATGACATTCATCAATGAAGGAATTGTAACTGTAAAGTAGGGCGCAAGATTGTGGGTATCACTTATCCCTGATGAAAGAGAGCCACATTCAATTAATGATGGGAATAACGTTGCACCTGTAAAATAGGATAATAATCCTGATGCAAGTGTTGCAATATAGGCGAGTGCTGCTGTAGCAATGAGCATTTTGCTCGCACGTTTACCTATATCGGCAATGGCGGGAGCGACAAAGCCAATGATAATCAGTGGTATTATAAATCCAAGAAATTCACTGAAAATAGAATTAAAAGTTATAAATGTGCGAGCCAACCAGTCGGGAAACAAATATCCAGCTCCGATACCGAGAATGATAGCAATAATGATGCGTGCCAATAATCCTATTTTTAGCTTTTTCATGAGTCAATATTATTTAATAATGATTTTTGTAACGTTATTACCTTGTTTCTTAATGTATATACCGGGAGTCAAATTATCTTTTGAAATTTTTACTCCATGAAGATTATAATACTCTTCTTTAGTTGGGATATCATTTATTTCAATGTTTGCAACTCCTGAAATATTAGTATCTGTAAGTTCATAGGCACTGATGCCATTACCTGGTATATATAGGTATAATCTTACTTTTCCATTGCCAAGGTCAACATAATCAGCAGTCGCTTGATATGTACCGCTGTAGACTGCACCTAATCCATTGTTAGGTAGTACCCACATTTGTTGCATGTCGGAGAACGTGAGGTCGTTGGTTGTGGATACAACCTTAAACGTATTTGCCGGAGAGGTGTTTTCATCTCCATTGGCAAAAACGACAATTTTTCTGCTACCGAGAGAGAATATTGTGCCTCCACTATTGCCATAGTTTTCGGGAGCAACAGCAGTATTAGCTAAGAATGAGCCACTGCGCACTCCTGTGGAGAATGTATAACGAGTGAGTCCTGTATTAGAACAGTCAATAAATATATCATCTTCGTTCACTGGGATTATGCGTGGGGCAAGTCCGAATGACGTTGCTGATGTGGGGTAGAATGAACTGATGGTCGCTACTGCTTCGGTATAGCTTCCATTTGCAAATTTCCAACGAAGAACCTTTGCGGTGTTTGTTGCTACTCCAAACACTGTGAAATTACCTGTTGTAACATCGCCAATGATAGAGGCATGGTCTATTCGCCCATCAGGAACGTTAGTAGATTTTATGCTCGCTACTTGTGTAGCCTCTCCTGTTTCTAAATCAACGTGGTGTATAACCAATGGTCCTTGGTTAAAGACGATTAGGTTTGAGATACACACATTTCCGTTTGAGTCCTTCATGATGTTGTTGCATGGATAGAATGCAACTGAAGCATTGGCCCCCAATGAGATGCTCCCTAGATACTCTCCGGTTGAGCCATTGTATTTGTCTATATAGGCAGTAGCTGAAGAGCTATTGGCTGTGCGCCCTGAGAGATATACATAATCACCTACTGCAACCATGCTGCGATTCCAAGATCCTATGCCATTATCATCGGGGAATGTAATATTTTCAAACCCATCTCTGACTGAGCGCATCCACAAGTTTTCAATGTGTATGTTATTCACATCGCTATATGATGCATCATCGTTTAGGATCGAGTAACCCTCTTCTGTTTCGCCAATACCAAGACTTGCAATCGAGAATGTGCGATAGTCCGACGGTGTGTCAAAATAATCGCCACCTTTTGAAACTACTCTCCAATAGAAAGTGCCCATACCTATGCGTGTTGCCGAAACGATTGCTGATGTCGTTTCTGTGTTTGAAGCCACAACATCTGTTGAGTATTTGATTTTATCAAATGTGTTGCTTGTAGAGATTTGCAAAGTAAAATCGGTTACTTTGCTATCAGTAGATTTCCATGTGAAAGTAATATCATCTACAACTTCGGCTTTGTCATTTGGCGAAATTAGCTCCGCCTTAGGAGCATAATTTCCTTCGGGATAGTTTATTATAGCTGCGGGATGCTCGTTGCCATATCCATCATAGACGCATACCGCATACCAATATCCTGATTGTCTCTCGGTCGGTAATGAATATGATGCATTGTAGGTTACACCTTGAAGATATTCACCTGATAAACCATCATCGGTTGTTGCCAACTCTTTAGTAATAGTGCGAGGAACAGCATATACAGTATATCGAATTGTTTTTAAGCCATCTTTGACAGATGTCCATGATAGAGTACCATTGTTGTTAGTCAGATTGTTTACTGCGCTATATGTAGTGGGTATCTTCCAATCTACAACAGGGACAAGTGATTTTGTGGGGAAACATTTTTCTGCTACATAATTTCCGTGAGATGTATATGTGCCTGTAAAATATTGAATACTATAGAAGTTAGAGCCAAATGCCTTAACTCCATTATTGGCGGCATAGGTGCGTGATTGTAAAACGTTTTCAACATGCTCATCCCAGTGCTCTTGGGTGTTGCCGAGGTCTTCTTGGTAGCCCATAGCTTGCGCAAGGTCATAGATGTTAACGCTGATGTTGCAATGGCAATTTTTAAAATGAGCGGCAAGCCCATACCACCAATTTGAGATTTTCCCAAATGGAGCCATCGAGTGGTCATTATGCCAATAAATCTGTGGTGAGATAAAATCAACAATATGTTTGTTCATCCATGACAATGGATCAGAATATAAAGATGTGTATTGTGTATCATATCCACCCGGCCAAATAGATAATCCGTATTTACTTGCTGATGCACCGGCTGTTCCGGGAGGCGCAATGCCAAAACGGAGCTCCGGGCGCACCTCTTGTACCATGTTATATACATCGCTCACCATCTTGTCAACGTTTTCACGACGCCAATCGCCGATTGACAAACTTGTGCCACTATCTTTCCACAATTGATAGTCGGGAGCGTCTGATCCCTCCGATGTACCACCAGAGGGGTAGAAATAGTCATCAAAAATCAATCCTTCGACACTATAATTGGAGATAATCTCACGACACACCTTTACTATATGGGCGCGAGTTTCTTCAAGACCGGGATTTAGAACGGTGAATTTGCCATTTGTGATGAGCCAGCCGGCATTTTTTACTTCTGTGTCAAAGGCAGTGTTCCATGTGCTTTCCGAGCCACTGCTCGCCCAACGGTAAGGGTTTACCCATGCATATACCTCAATGCCACGTTTATGACATTCTTCTACCATGAAAGCCAATGGGTCCCATCCTGGATCAGTGCCACGAGTACCGGTCAAATAAGAAGACCAAGGCTCATAGCTTGATTTATACATAGCATCGCACATACTGCGCACTTGGAAGCAGATTGTTGTCAAGTTCATCTCCTCCATTGCTTCAATGTAGTCAAGCAAATCAGATTTTTGTTGTGCGACTGCAGAAGCGGAAGTGCCTTTATTCTTTGGCCAGTCGATATTAGCCACTGTTGCAATCCATACTGAGCGAAACTCGCGTTTGATGTTTTCGGCACTTATAAAATTAGGAATAAATGAAAATAGTAGGATTAGAGGAAGAATGAATCTTAGACGGCGCATAGTTATAAGTATGTAGCTTTAATGGTATTTTCAATGATTGATAGTTAATAATTCCACAAAGATAGTCATATTCTTTAATCTTATCGTAAATAGACATAAAAATATCCGCCACATAAGGTTATATGGCGGACCAAACAGCTATTGATTTTTTTATTTTTATTCCTCGATTAGCTCGAAGTCGCTTTTGCCTACTCCACACAATGGACATGTCCAATCATCAGGGATATCTTCAAACATTGTTCCGGGAGCTATACCGCTATCGGGATCACCAACTTCGGGGTCATAAACCCAATCACATACTGTGCAACGATATTTTTTCATAATTCAAATATGTTTTTAGTTGTTAATAAATTCATTTCTTTGACACAAAGGTATATCAAATGTAGATTTGCTCCAACTGAAATTTTCTATCCCTTAATAGATAAAAATTATAGATACTATTCATCATCTATGGGCTCAAACATCTCTCGACCTTCGCCACACACAGGACACACCCAATTAAAGCGGTCAGGAAGTGTTTCAAAATCTGTTCCCGGTGGAATTCCGCCTTCGGGATCCCCGATTTCAGGGTCATAAACCCATTCACACACGCTACAACGATACTTTTTCATAGTAAAGAATATTTGATGTTATATTATAGTAACAAATGTAGTTTTAATAGTGTTTTATTTTGCTGAAAAATTTTAATACAATTATTTTTGAAAAAAATTGCAAAAGTTGAAAGGATTAAGGGAAAGTTGCGTCTAAAGGAGTAGAAAACAGAAATAAATCGATAGAAACAAGATGAATGATATTGAATTAGAATTCACTAAAATCGTAAAAGAGAATAAAAAGACTATATATACCGTCTGCTATTTCTTTTCCAAGGACACCGTTGAGGTTGATGATTTATATCAGGAGGTGTTGATAAATCTCTGGCGAGGATTTGAGCGCTTTAGAGGGGAAAGTAGTGTAAAAACGTGGATATGGCGTGTGGCTCTCAACACATGTAACACAATGGAACGAAAGAAGAAAACACGCGTGCCGACTATCCCTCTGTCAATAGATATAGACCTATATAACGATACTGACGAACAAAGTAAACAGATACAAATGCTGTATGACAGGATAAATCGCCTTGATGTCTTTGATAGAGCGATTATTCTTCTTTGGCTGGAGAATATGAGCTATCAAGATATAGCCAACGTGGTGGGAATATCGTTGTCGGCAGTAACAACAAGATTGTTCCGCATAAAAGAACAACTCAAATCAATGACTAACTCAAAAAATGCTTAACCATTATGGAAAAAACAATAGATTTTGCAGAATTAGAGGAATTGAAAACTCAATTCAATCTTCTTAACGAAAAACTTGAAAAACAGCAGATAATAAATGAGAACCTCATCAAAGAATCAATGAAGAAAAAGATAATTGGGGTTGAGCGATGGTATCGTGCTCGATTTAGAGTACTTATTACAGTCCCTATTCTGATGGCGATATTTGCATCAAATGATTATCATGTTGGTTATATTACATTGTTGGCTATAGTTGCATTATTTGAATTTGTTTTAAATTGGAAGTGTTACAGAACTCTTAATACAAATGAATTGCCAACAATGACTATAACATCAGCAACTGAGTGTGTAGTAAAGCATAAGCAGATGCGAGCATTGGCAAAAAAAATATTGATAGCTCCTTGGCTAATGATGGTAATATGGACAATAATGATAGCGAGTGGCTATAGTTGGAATTTGCCGTTGATATCGATAACAATTGTTATGATGATATTGGGATCTGTTTGGGGACATAAACTTGAGAAAAAGAATAGAAGAAATCTTGAAGATGTACTTCATATGATTAATAAAATGAGACGCTAATATGTATAAAAAGAAAATGCGATGGCATCATTGATGCCATCGCATTTATTATTTAGAATGAGTCGGAGTAATCAATTTAATAAAATCACAGTAGTTGAGCTATCTTTAAAATCGGGCATTGTTGCGCCTACAGGAGCGCCCACAAATGTAGGGTCGCACACCGTAAATTTCTCTCCATTTAATGAGATATAATCGCCTTTTACATTTTCATTAAAATGGACAGCTGTAGCAAGGTGGCCTGGATAATATACTAATATAACTTTCAACCCAAGTAAATCGCGTATTATGCGAGAGAATAGAATAGATCTATCTTCGCAGTCACTATATGGGTAATATAATGTTTCATCGGCAAAAAAAGCTCTATCATACCCCCAAATTTTACTATCGTAACCATACTCAAATCCAGTTTGAACAAAGTTCAAGATTCTCGTAACGGCATCTAATGCCGACAACCCTTTGATTGCTTCTTGCAATGACGGATATAGCATATTTTTAACATCAGAACTTGCAGGAGTATTGGCATACATTGCCCATTTGCTTACAAAATTATTCCCAATTTCAGACGCCGGATAAGTCTCATAAAAATTGAGTAAATTCTGATTGACAGAAACATTAGCTTTAATGTTGGGATATTGTTTTGATTTAATCTCTCGTATCGCTGTTGACTGTGACGCAAAATTTATATTTTTGTTTACCACCAATGAAAGTGGTTGTTCTTGTGGAAATGACGCTTTACATATTCGGCACGATGGAGATGTGAAACGATATGGGTAATATGCTTCATTGTCTATCATAAAAAATGATTGATTATATATCGTGTGTTGACTTGCATATAGCATACATAATTTGTCTCCATTTGTGGCAAATCTCATTTTATAACCCGATTGACAATAAACATAAGCCATTAACATGCTTGCTTCGTTAGTCCCTTTGCCTAAAAATGATGAAGCCATTTCATTCAACATCTCAAGGTAGGCAAAGTCACATAAGTTCATTACTTTTCTTAATTGAAGACAATCTTGTATAAGATTATTAAATTGAGGTTGGGAACAATATTGCCATGCCTTTGATATTGAGTTTTCATCAGTACCCGCAATTGTAAATCGATGACTTTCATTAAGCCTTACTTTGCACGGAGTGCCATAGAACGTGAATGAAAAGTATTCTTCAGTAGGCTGAGGTGTTTCTTTTATTGGGGTTACAGGTAGTGGCTGAGGCGTAACGAGTGGAGTTGGATTTTGTATTACTGTATCAATAGGGACTTGAATAGGGTTAATAATAGTAGGTATAGTTTCTATGCGAGGAATTGGGGGAGCCGGTATTTCTTCAGGTTGTGGAATGGGATCGTTGCTGTTAAATGTTTCCCAAGTTATGCGAATAAATTCAGCATATTCATGATTACATTTATCGCGAAAATCTGAATATTTATCTTTTGCTTGTTGTTTGAAATTTTCATATTCTGTTTTGTAGTCTCGCTGGGCTATACATGTTGCAGAAGATAATAATAGCGCTGAGATAAGTAGTACTTTTTTCATGGACATTATTTTTTAGCAATGGAGATATGTTTTCTGATGGTAATCATGTCTTTGTCCTTTGAGCGACATCTGTTTAACCACTCATTAAATTCTTTTGTTTTAAGACCACGTGGCAATTGGTGTTCTTTTGAGATATATTCATTATCTAAAGCCTTAAAAAAAGAGTGATTAGAAAATATCACTACAATTTCGTCTATTTTCTTTTCATTGCCAGCCGGTAGCAGAATTTCGTCAACTATAGCACGTTCTTGGGGTGAAGCACACATGTCAGGGCTAAAAAACACATACTCATGATTTGCGGCTATTGCGACTTGCCCATCATTATCGCTTGAATAGGGGAGTAAGCAGAAAGCATCTTCAGTTTCTTTATCTATGTAGTAAATAGCGATATAACCATTAACAGGTGTTTTTATGCCTACAAATAGTTGGTCTCCGTCATTAAATTCTAGACTTTCGTGGCGGAAGTCTGTCCCATTTCGTAGGATAGTTACTTTCAAATCAATAGCATTTGATGTTATTTCGCGAGCCTTTCCCCACACTCTTGCCGTAACAACAAGCATGTTGTCTTCAAAGAATATTTCATATTCTGGCTCTCGAGTATCTTTAACCCATTCACCTTTTACCTCGCTGTTACTTGTTGAAATGAAATGAGTTGAAGTCTTGCCATTATCATTTATGATATCAGTGTCGTGCTCATCTATAATTGTTCTGCCATATCGGTTTTCTAATGCTTTAGTTCGTGCTCGTTCCAATGCAATTCGCTTAGCATCAGCCGGAGAGTCATGCTCTGTTGCGTGATAGGTGTATTCAGCACTGACATTGTCATCAGAATGAGCAATGCTTGATATACAAATCAATGATAATAGAAATAAAAATTTCTTCATGCTTTAGATGTTCTTGAGATGAAATTGATTTGATATGAAGATGAGCCATAAATAGATTATGACTCATCTTTATAGTTCTTTAGTATAAATGGATTACCAACCCATTGCTTTATCAATTTGGTCAATAAGTTCTTCTCCTTTATCTTCAAGTGATTGGCGAACAGCTTTTTTTGCAGCTTCTTTAGCCATTTGAGCATTATAAGCAATTGTTACACGCACTTCTTTAGTACCTTGTTTTGTGTCGCGATAGACTTCAACTACAGGGATTACTCGACCGATGCTTTGAGAGATGAGGTTTTTAGCACCCATTACAGTTTTTACAACTGTTGCTGCATCGTTTTCTGCCATTTGTTTATTCGCAACATTTGACTCAACAAGTGCAGTAACTTCAGTTTGAATTTGACCGGCAAGGTCAAGTTTAGCTATCTCAAGCGCTTGCATTTTTGCTCCGTCAAAGTTTTCGCCTACACTAGATGCTGTTCCCATTAAATATTTTGGGAACATATCTTCGTCATATTCTTGTTGCATCATGTAAGAACGATCAAGTTGCTTTTCTAATGGTAGTGAACCAGGTAGCACTTTCCATCCTTGCTTTTTCAATTGTTTAGCCTCTTTTCGAGCATCTTTTGATGCCTTTTCTTCTAAAGCTTTGCGAGACATTTTGCGCAATTCTTTACGCTCTTTCATTATTTTTTCGGTCTCAGAATCTTTTGCTTGAATGTTGATTGTTGACATAGCAATGAGTAAGCAACTCATTATCATTAAAATCTTTTTCATAATGATTTAAATTTAGGTGTTTATTAAAATAATTATAATATTCTAATGTTAGAAATTATATCCCAATGTGAACATGCAAGTGCGGTTATATACTTTTCCGTCATATGAAGTTATGTCAACCAATCCCATGTCATATCGGAATGTTAAAGAGTAATTGCGATAGTTTAGACCAAGACCTAAAACAAGTCCGGCATCCCAACGATCAAGACATTCATCAAATATTGATTCCTTTTCGTTATAATAATCATCAGTATAATCATCTCCAATTCCGTATGCTAAATATGGACCTGCAAGTGCAAATGCATTTAGTTCGTTATTTAATACTGGAAGATTATACTGGTATTTGGCAGTCGCTTGTAGCTCAAGATAGTTGGCATAATATTCTTCGGTGTAGTACTCGTTATCGTACTCGTCATAGTAAGTTGAGCTAACTCCTTTAGGCAAATAGAATAGACCTCCCATTACCGATAAATTGTTTACTGCTGCAATGGGGTAGTCGTAAGTTATACCTATAGTGAATCCACCTCTACGGCTCATATCTTCATCGTCGAAATCATCGAAATCCTCAGAATCATAGCCAATAGTTGATGAAGCATAACCTACTTCAATACCCCAACCCTCCAAAAAACGTTTAGCAGGGTGCATAACAATAGGATCAGGAAGAATATTCATTGTTGAAGGTTGGAAATTATTATGAGATATGGTCAATGTTTTATATTGAGCAGGAACTTCAATTGAGAAGCGTCCATTCATATCGGTAGTTGTAGAGATATTACTACCTGTTACTGTTACAGAGGCACCTGATACAGCTTCACCATTTTGTGCTGAAAGGACCACTGATGACACTTTGTTTGTTTGAGCTGAGGCAGTCGCCACACATCCGGCGATGCATAATATAATTGCTGCTATTTTGTTCATAATCAATAATATTTAGGTTGTTAGAAATTAAAGCCTATAGCAACTGAGTGACGATTGAAAGATTGGTACCCATAATAATCGCTTCCAGTATAAGACTCATAATTAAAATCATTGAGATAATCGTATCCGTATGCGACATAAACCCATTTGCCAAAATTTACACCAACTTTACCTCTCAAGACTACACTGATCGTTTCATCCCACGATTCTATGCTGGCACCGGCTCCGATATTAAATGAGGTAAATAATGACATATTTTTCCAACTAGGTGTGGTGAGTTTTAGACCAGTGGTTATGCTTAAAACAATATTTTCGCTATCAGATCCGTTCCCACCTGGTAGCATACCATTTATATTGAATACTTCCCATCCGATCCACTCTTTGTAGTTGTGATGCCAACCCAAGTTAAGTCCTAAATATTTATCTGAAAAACTATATTCATTGGAAAAACAGTCTGCCAAATCACCATAAATTGAGCCATAATTAATTTCTAAATTAAAGAGGTCTTTTTTATAGTCGTGATAAACGTTTTTTAATTTAGGCATTTTGCGCTCTTGAGCCATATAGGCATCTTCGGCGGTGGGGTATAGAATAACAGGGTCACGTTGCACGTTAATTGTTTGACGTTTCATTCCGGCATAGCTTATTGTAATAGCAGAATATCCATTAGGAATTGTAATGGAGAATTTCCCATCCATGTCGGTCATTGTACTTAATTCTGTGCCGGTAACAGAAACTGTAGCACCCATAATGGGTGTACCATTTTCAGCGACAATCACTCCGTTGTAGTTTACATCTTCCGCAAATGCCATGGCAAAAACGGATAGGCACATCGCAAGTGCCGAAAGTAATCTTTTTTTCATGATTTGTTATTTAAATTAGGTTTATTGTTAATCTTTAAGTTTCCACTCACGCCATTCCTTTTCTGTAATACTTGTTGAAGAGGTGGTTGTGGGAGTTTGTGATTTGTTATTTTCTATAAGGCTATTTCGTTTTACATTCTTGACAATATAGTCGGCAAGTTCTCCGTAAGATGCTTCTCCTTTGCTCTCTTTTAGCTTCTTGAGCAAGAAATAGGTAAACATACCATGTCGTTTCTCTTTATAGGGGAATGCTGTTTCATCACCTGTTGCGGCACTCATTACCACCATTTTCCCTTGAGGGACACTTGCTTTAGCTTTGATTATAGGAGCACGACTATCTTTCTTTGATTCCATAGGCGCGCCTGTGCGCTGTGCTCCACTGAAACAAGCATCAAGAAAGACTGTTACATTTTTAGCCGGCAGATTTCCAAGTGAGGCATATAAGTCATCAAGCTTATATCCGCTTTCAATGTCTGTTGCCATACCATCGGTAGGAAGTAGATAGGCTGATTTTGAAGCTTCGTCAGGGACTCCGTGTCCGGCATAATATAGTATGATCTGTGCTTCTCCTTGAAAAGCATCAGCTACTTGTTTAATCCAACGCACTTCTTTGCGAATGTTCCCTAATGTGGCATCTGGAACAAAATGCACGTTTTTGTCAACCGCCCCCAATGTCTTAATACAATAGTTTTTAAATGCCAAACCATCGTTGTGGGCAAAGTTTACATTTGATTCGTTTTCATATTCCTCATTTGCAAAAATGACGGCAAATAGCTTTTCGTTCTTTTTCTTTGTTACCGGAATATCAACATCAACATCAGATTCGCCAAGCGTTATGTTTTGATTAACAATCTTTGCGCCTCCAATGGGTTTGCTACTATTATCGGCAAGAAGCCCGTTAACATCAACTTCATCAAATGTATATTCAATCAAAGAATTATTATAGGTTAGGTCAGCCTCATTATTATACACATAACATTTACCTGTATTGGTGCGGAACGATAATTGAGCTAACGCAAGTTTATCATTAGATATGCAATATTGGGGTTTCTCAAATCTAATAGTTGACCATTGCTCTTCAAAAGAGCGAGCTTCGTTGTTGGTGCGAGGTACAGGGAGTAATAAATTTCCAAAATCAGGAGATGTTATTAAGAATACCCCATTTTCAGCATCATATCTTTCTAACCGTAAATTATCTAGGCTAATGCGTGGACCAAATTCTGCGATATAACGATGTTGCACATCTTGTATTAACTCTTGTTTTTTTAACTTTTTTGTATCATCGTTTACGCGAAGTCTATATTCGCTCATAGTCTCATAGTCATCTTTGGTTTGCCATGCACGATACTCTTCTTCAACATATCTTTTAGCATATTCTTGATAACTGGGCAATTCATCAAATG
This sequence comes from Muribaculaceae bacterium, assembly GCA_017436845.1. Classification (GTDB taxonomy): domain Bacteria; phylum Bacteroidota; class Bacteroidia; order Bacteroidales; family Muribaculaceae; genus RGIG4079. Next base: position 13,053 of record JAFSCJ010000013.1, on the reverse strand, counting down.
AGATTTGCTCCTGCGAGTGAGTGTATGACTGAGGTGCTGGACTATAATTGGAGTGGGAGGAGTTCCCTACAGAGTTATTGCTCGTGCTACTTGATGCATAATTGTGCTTTCTCCCATTGCCAATTTGTGCAAGTAATTCTTTTGATAGATTTTGCCCTTGTCTGTATTTGGGAGTATTTTGATTGGAAGTGTTATTAGCCAAAAGCCCAAATAGATAAGAGGATGTTTCAAGATGTTTCTTAGCTTGGTGAGAATCATTGTTAGTCATTAACTCATTGGCATATTTAAAAGATGCAAAGGCATAACTTTGACATATGCTCTCCTCTTTAGGCTTTGTTCTGTAAAGTCTCTCGTAAATTTGAACGGCATTTTTTAGGTCTCCTTTTTCTTCTAAGAAACGAGCTTTGGCGGTCAATGCTTTGAAATTGCCAGGCTCAAAAGTAAGTAGTTCATCAACAATTTTTTCAGCCTGAACATAATCTTTGTTTTGAGTGCAGATATTTATTTTGTTATAATAAGCATTTTTTAGGTAAAGACGGCTTTTGTCAGAAAAAGCTTGGTCTCCGCTCTCTATATATAGTTTGTAATATTTAATAGCATCATCATAACGCTTGTTGTTATATGATTCATTGGCCGTCATGTAGCAAAGTTGTGGATATTGGCTGTCGCGAGAGAATCGTTCTTTTTTAAATGCAGGAATTGAAGGTAAGTCGATATAAGCTGCGGCAAAATCACACGCACGACGATTATTGTTGTTAGATGAGAAATACACTGCTCCATCAATAAGGTAGGGATATACTTTACGCAATCCGGCCAATGCATTTCTGTCATTAGGACGTTTCTCTGCTACTTGAATGAATCCATTGTACGCAGAATATAAAGTTTCGTATAGTTGCGATGTATTTACTCCTGTGTGATATTGAGATTCAAATTCATTAAGCTTGCTGTTTGCTCGAGTCAGAATATCACTTTGTGCAGAAATTGTTCCGCTACAAACTATAAAAATTATGAGTGCAAATAGTTGTTGTATTCTCATTATTACGATGTGATGATTATTTTTGGATTGCATCAATAAATATAAATTCTACACTTATGCGACGATATTCACCTCCTGTCTTATTGGCCAATTCAACATTATATTGATAATCACAATGCATTTTGTTTAACTCAGAGATGTTATTTACGATATAATCTTTCACTCCCATTGCACGAAGGAATGCTAACTGATCATTCTCTTTGATCCCTGATGCTTTGCTGACAGTGATGTTTGATAATTGTCCATTTTTGTAAATGAGTTCATTAGTGAAATTACCGTAGCAACCATTGTAATTTATGCGGTTAAGAATGGGTGCAGCATCGGCACTGCCATTTATTTTGATGCGCACAGTTTTACCTGGTTTGATATATTGAGCAAAATCCGCTGATGCAAATGCTTCTTTTATAATAGCGAGCATTGACATCGCTGCATTACTTTCAGTAATAATATATTTACCAGAAGGGAAATCTTCTTTAGAGGAGAACTTTTTGTCAACTTGATATTTATAATCTATTTTGTAGTTGAGTATGCGGTTTCCATTGGCGTCAACATCACTAAGTACTTGTGTGTTAACATCAATGCGAGTATTGTCAGAAATGAGCTTTCCTGTCTTTGCAGTCTCAACGATAGAATTTTTTATACGTTCAAGCTTTACTTGTTCCATATTGGCTTGGTCAATAACTTCAAATGGGACAAAATTGTCATCAAATGTAATGGGTTTACGATCAAGATTGTTATAGGTGTAAATTTTACCAGTTTCAACGTTTATTACATCTGTATAGATAATTTCAAATTCATCTTTGTCATTAAGACCATATATTGTGTTTTCAAATTTCAAATTCCTTGTGTTACTGAAAGAAGACAATTCATCTTGAGGAACATCTAGAGCAATAGATGGCATTCCACCAAAGTCAAGTGTCAATAGGTTTTTTTCTGTGTTAAAACCTCCTAATGTGATTGTCTCAGCTGCAATTAAATCGCCGGCCATTTCTGTAGCAATTTCATTTTCAAATATAATCATTTGTTGTGCACGAGTTTCTTCGTTTACACGTATGCGGTATTCCTCAAGGCTTTCTCCTTCCATCATCTTCATCCATTCATCCATACGTTCACTTACCCTTTCTGATAGTAGCTGACCATAGTTTGGGTTCAAATCTGAAAGTTGCTGCATTGTAATACCTGCTTTAGATGAATAAAGTGCAAATTCTTTATCTAAATTATTTATGTCTTTGATAAAACGTATGTTGCTGATCCCTCCGTTATAACTGATTATTTCATGGACATCGTTAGGATTGTGTACATTTTGTAATAATATAGTTTTATCATCTTTTACAACACCTAAATACTTGCTTCCAGGATGAAAATGCGCTGATTTTGCATTACCCATTCCTTCAAAACTATATAATGGCGTTTTATTGAAAGAACGTGTGTCATATATTTTGACGTTGCCATTGTGTGATGTAACGGCAAACATGCTGTTATCAGGTGAGAATGTTATAGATGTAATCTCTGCATCGCTTGAAATGGTTGTTCTAAGAGAATTGAGTTGAAGATTCCATATTTCTGCGTTGCTCCCATTAGAAACAGCCAAGTAGTAATTATTTTCACTTAATGCTATTTGATTAGGTGCTATTCCTGTATTTATCGCACGATATTGAGTGTGAGTTTTTGTGTCATAAAATTCTACTAAGTTTTTTTCATTGCCGATTGCTAATGTTTTTCCATCGGGAGAATAGTTGAGCGCAATTGGGTTAGAGTCATTGTCGATAGATGCAATAAGTTTATTTGTCGTTTCAGTATCATATACCTCTACTTTTGATTGCTGAGTTCGCTGTATTAGCATTGCGCAGTTCGCTCCTCCAGGCTGGATTGCCATTTGAGAGATGTTTCTTGCTTTATCTGATAGCTTGAAATCCATCAGGTTATAGACAATGCCATTTGACAGGAAGAATACTTTATAAGAGTAGTTGTCAACAAAAGTTGGCTTATGCTTTACGTTAAAAACTCTTTTAGCCGAGGAGTTATCACTTTGAGCATAGATACATGACAATGCGCACAAAATAAGTGCAGCTGTAAGGAATATTTTTCTCATAATCTGAATATTGGTAACGGGAAGGTAATTTTATTTTTTATCTCTATCAGTCTTCTTGGTGTAAAGTTTTTAGTTAATATTTTTAATGTTTACAAATGTAATGCACAAATTACCCCCCCCAAATATTTAACAAGATTTAACATATCTATCGTTATTGACGTTTTTGTATAAAAAAGCGAGAGACTGAAGAATCTCTCGCTCATATCCATTATTAAGTAAATGATAGAAATGTGATTTGTATTAGAAGGTGTAGAGGACGCTGGCTACGATGCGGTTGTTTCCAACTGAGTGGGTGTTGATGATTTTGCCGTTAGAGTTGTTTAAATCGCCATAGTAAGCCGATGTGTAGTTGTATTCAACACCGATTTTCCAATGAGGAATATTGTAGGTGATTTCGGCAGAGCCACTGATTAGCTGGTCAACGTTTGTTCCTGTTCCATACATTTTGCTGACAGCATCATCTGTGCCAAGATTTTTCATGTAGCCAAAGAACACGCCGCCTTTCCATTTCTTACCATACACGACATTTACCCATGAAGAAGAGTTGCGATTAGGGCTGTATTTTTGTTCGCCTGTAACTGCATCAACTGATTTCACTCCATATCCGCCAAGCATAGATGTTTGAGTGAGATTGGAGCCTAATACACTCTTTGCTGCGATGTACCATAGTGGAGATGTGTATTTCATGTGCACTTCGCCCGAAATGGTAGTGATGCGTTCATCAACTTTGTAGGTCGATGTTGTGCCATCTTCATTAGTAATGGTTGATTGAGTGCGAGGAACAAGCGATAGGACATCGACACCGGCACCGATGATAAAATTACTCGTTTTGTAATCGGCACCAAAGTAGAATTCAGGAATGCAACTGTTCTTGATGTATTTGTTGCTTTTCCCGTCAGGACCATTTGACAAGTATTGTGATTGCCATACTGTAGCAGCTGTTAATTGCAACTCATTGGCATTATAGCGGTATCTCACTTGTGGCGCACGACCGAATGGTTGGAATGGCGAGCCCATGTTGAGGTTTAAGATCTGAGGAGCAACATCGCCATAAAGAGGATTCCAGGTTTGTCCCACAAGAACTGATGATTTACCCCAATTTAAGTTGAAATAGGCATGACGCAAGCGCACTACCGATAATGTTGAGCCTGAGCCACGGAAGTCAAATTCGATTTTTGCAGTAGTATTTGCATTGCCAATTTTAGGACCCTTTAAATCAATGCCGAGACGAGTGTATAAGAGATACATGTTACTATTATCGGTATCGTTCAAATCATTGCCGGTAGCGTCATAATTATGGTCTTTGGGGTAGCTATAAAACAGTCCATCAACGCTCTCTTCATTTGCGCGACTGTTGTAGAACAAATCACCACGCACTTGACCGTATATCTTGAAATCAAAATCTTTAATCTGTGCAAACGCGCTTGTTGCAACAGAAGCTAAAAGTAAAAGAACAGATATTTTTTTCATAATTATGTTATATAAATCAAAAGAAGCTGTTATTGTGAGACAACAGCTTCTTTTGTGTTATTAATTGAGAATTATCCTCCGATAAATCCGTTAGATCCGAGGAAAATAAGCATGGTGTAACCTAATACAAGGCTTATGATACCCATTATGATACCTACTTTTACCATGTTTTTTTGTTCAATAAGACCTGTCGCATGAGCCATTGCGTTAGGTGGAGTACTGATAGGTAATATCATACCCACAGAAGAGGCGATAGCTACACCTATTAACAATGTTGAGACACCGCCAAGAGGAGCTAATGCGCCAGCCATACTTGAACCGGCAACAGCTAAGATCGGCACCAAAAGGTTGGCTGTTGCAGTGTGTGAGATAAAGTTAGCCATTGCGTAGCAGATGAGACCGGAACCGATAATAACTATAACTGCAGGCCATGATTCAAATGGAATAGCTGAGATTAGGTGAGTAGCAAGACCTGTTTGGTTTAGAGCAACACCAAGAGCAAAACCTCCGGCTACCATCCAAAGTACCCCCCAGCTGATTTCTTCAAGGTCGCGACGAGTGATAACCCCGATGATACAGAATACTCCGACAGGAAGCATCGCAACTACGTTAGAGTTAACACCTGTGTATTTGTCAAGTACCCAAAGAAGTACTGTGATTGCGAAGATGATATAAACTGTAATTGAACGCCAGTCTTTTTTTGCTTCACCTTCAATCTTGAGTTCGATAGTCTTTTGTTTGAAGGGGAATAATTTTAATAGTACTACCCAAGAGATGAACACCAATACCAATGTGAAAGGAATCATGAAAGCCATCCATTCACCGAAACCAATGTTCATGTTCATTCCTTCAGGGTCGTTCAAATATTTAAGTGCGATAGCATTGGGGGGTGTACCGATAGGTGTTCCCATACCACCGATGTTTGCAGCTACCGGAATTGCAAGAGCTAAGCCTATTTTTCCTTTACCATCAGCAGGAAGAGCTTTCAATACAGGAGCAAGGAATGTCAACATCATAGCTGCAGTAGCAGTATTACTCAAGAACATTGAGAATACGGCAGTTACTGTGATGAAGCCAAGTAGCACATATTTTGATTGTGTGCCGAAAGGCTTGAGCATAACTTTTGCGAGTTTAACATCTAATCCTGTTTTAGTTGCTGCAATAGCGATGATAAATCCACCAATGAAGAGCATGATAATGGGGTCGGCAAAACAAGCCATCAATGATTCGTAGCTTGTGAGTTTGCCTAATTCCTCAACCGGAATTCCTTCGCGGAAAAACCACAAACTGCTATCAGATGTAGTAAATAGCAATAACACAACGACAAATGTAGATGTTGTCCAAGCAGGAATAGCATTGAATACCCACATCAATGTTGCAAATGCAAAGATTGCAATTACGCGTTGTTCTACAAAGGTTAGTCCTTCAATGCCAAATGCAGATGTTGGCATTGCCCATAAAACAATCATTGTAATAGATGCAATGAGAATTTTAATAAGGCGTGGAGCTAATAACTCTTTAGACATGAGACGTTGGAGTTTCTGACGTTGCAGATCCAACATTTTCTGAGAGCCATGAAAACTTTTAAACATAATATGAATTATTATAAATTAATATTTTCGTCTCGAAAAAGTTACAGCGACATCTATCCTCAAACCTATAAATTGTACCATGCCGCAAAAACGGGTGCAAAGTTACTTCATTTTTTTGAAATAATTAAGAAATACGACGGCTAAATAACTGCTTTTAATCAAAATATTTAAAAACGATAATGTTATTAATGTTAATAAAGCACTAAAAATATGATAATATAAAAACCATAACGTAAATACAGGTGTTTTGGGAATAGTATAAATTCAAGTTTAAATTGTGTTATTATGAATTGGATAGTTGAAACATTTCGAGAATATCCCTCATTGGCGATTTTCTTGACTATCGGGATTGGTTTCTGGGTAGGGAAACTGAAGTACAAAACATTTACGTTGGGTACCGTCACGTCGGTCTTATTGGTGGGAGTGCTTGTCGGCCAAATGCACATTCCAATTTCCGGACCGCTTAAATCGGTGTTTTTCCTATTGTTTTTATTTGCGATAGGATATAGCGTGGGACCGCAATTTTTCCGTTCATTGCGTGGTAGTGGATTGAAACAAGTGGGATTTGCTGTTGCATTATGTGTTGTGTGTCTGCTTGTAACGTGGGGCATTGCTGCGGCATTTGACTATTCTCCGGGAGAAGCAGCAGGATTATTGTCGGGCGCACAAACAATCTCGGCTGTAATAGGTGTAGGTGGAGATACGATACAGACCTTAAATGCTTCCTCTGCTGATAAAAAAGCATGGATTGACATGATTCCTGTGTGCTATGCCGTAACCTATATCTTCGGAACCATTGGCTCGGCTTATATTTTGGGAAACATCGGGCCTCGATTGCTTGGCGGTCTTAATAAGGTGAAAGCACAAACGGCACAATTGGCTCAACAATTAAATCAAAGCAGTTTAAATTCTGATCCTGCTTATATTGATGCGAGCCGTCCTGTCGTATTCCGTGCCTACAAAGCTACATCATCATTCTTTGATGGAGGGAAAACCGTTAAGGATATAGAAGAATATATCAAATCATTAAAAAGACGTGTCTTTGTTGAACGAGTAAGAATTGATAATAAAATTGTTGATGTAACACCTGATTTGGTAATAAACAAGGGGGATGAAATTGTATTGAGCGGTCGTCGTGAGTTTATCATTCAAGATGAAAGTTGGATAGGCCAGGAAGTCGCTGACAATGAATTGCTTTCATTCCCTGTTGAAGAGTTGCAAGTGATGTTGACAAAGAAAACTATCGATGGATTGACCATTGACCAATTGCGGGCAAAACCATTTATGTATGGCATCATGATAAATAACATAAAGAGAGGAGGTGTAAATATACCTGTGTTGGCACAAACAGAATTGCATGCAGGTGATACTTTGACAATAAATGGACTTGCAAGAGAGGTGAATGTGGCTGCTCCACAACTTGGTTATGTTGATCGTCCTACAAACCAAACTGACCTGATATTCGTAGGATTAGGTATTGTCATAGGGGGATTGATAGGAGCGTTGACATTACACTTGGGCGGAGTCCCCATCAGTCTCAGTACAAGTGGTGGTGCGTTGATTGCCGGACTCGTATTTGGATGGTTACGTTCTAAACATCCTACATTTGGACGTATTCCCGAACCTTCATTGTGGATATTGAACAACTTGGGGTTAAACATGTTTATCGCTGTAATAGGTATCTCAGCCGGTCCTACATTTATTAGTGGAATAAAAGATGTTGGGTTCATGTTATTCATTGCCGGTATATTGGCAACCTCTATCCCATTGTTTGTAGGATTGTGGATGGGTGCGAAATTATTCAAGTTCCATCCTGCTATAAATCTCGGATGCTGTGCCGGTGGACGCACAACAACAGCAGCGTTGGGCGCAATTCAAGATTCGTTGCAAAGTTCTATCCCTGCAATGGGTTATACGGTAACTTATGCTGTGGGTAACACATTATTAATCCTATGGGGTGTCGCTATCGTCTTGCTGATGGCTTAAAAATAGATGTATAATTAAGGTATAATTAGTTAATATTATGGACAAACAACACACAAATGATAGTCTCGTATGTCGAGACTTCGAAAAAGAATTAGAGAAAATGAGCCCATTTGAAATTAAAAATAAGCTCATTGAAATGGCTCAAGAGGACGCTCGAAAATCGACAGCTACATTTCTTAATGCAGGTCGAGGTAACCCCAATTGGATTGCTACGGTGCCACGTGAAGCTTTCTTCCTATTGGGCAAATGGGCTCTTTCAGAATGCCGTCGGGTGAAAGATGTGGGAGATGGTATTGCCGGAATACCATCACAAAGTGGAAGCGCTCATCGTCTTAAACAGTTTTTGCTTGAGCACAAAGGGGATGAAGCTGCAACACTATTGGAAGGTGCGTTTGAATACCTTACCAAGAAAAAAGGTGCTGATGCCGATGCGATAGCGCATGAATGGGCTGAAGCTGTTATTGGCGATCAATATCCCACACCCGATCGCATTTTGAAACACACCGAAATCCTTGTGCAAGACTATCTTGCTCAAGAAATGGGTGGTGATATTAATTGCGACGGGCAATATGACTTGTTTGCAGTTGAGGGAGGAACAGCTGGGATGTGCTATGCATTTGATTCTTTGCAAGAAAACTTTTTGCTCCGCAAGGGCGATTCAATAGCATTAATGGCTCCGATATTCACCCCTTATATCGAAATACCACAGCTTGACCGCTTTGGCTTTGATGTAACAATGATTAGTGCCAATAAAGTTGAACAAGATGGCTATCACACATGGCAGTACCCCGATGAGGAGATTAACAAGTTGCGAGATAAGAAAATCAAACTGTTATGCTTGGTAAATCCGAGCAATCCGCCTTCATATACATTGTCTCGCCACACTCTTGACTTGATAATAGATATTGTTAAGAATGATAACCCCGATTTGATGATTGTAACCGATGATGTTTATGGCACATTTGTCCCTCATTTCCGCTCATTGATGTATGAATTGCCACATAATACAATGTGTGTCTATTCATTTTCAAAATATTTCGGAGCTACTGGCTGGCGTCTTGCAGTTATAGCCGTTAATAGATTGAATATATTTGACTCGCTCATTGACTCATTGCCTGATGGAGACAAGAAAACTCTTTATCGTCGTTATAGCTCATTGTCATTGCAGCCTGACAAGATAAAGTTTATTGATCGCATGGTCGCTGATAGCCGTCTTGTGGGTTTAAATCACACAGCCGGTTTGTCAACACCACAGCAGATGCAGATGGCTTTGTTTGCAGCTTATGCATTGTTAGATAAAGATAATGTGTATAAAAAACGTATGCACTCGATTATTCAAAATCGTCTTGAAGCGTTGTGGAAAACAACAGGTTTTACACTATTGCCCGATGCGTTGCGTGCAGGGTACTATTCTGAAATAGATATGATGGTGTGGGCGCGCAAATTCTATGGTGATGATTTTGCTAAATATCTTGAAACAAATTATGAACCGCTTGACTTTGTGATGCGACTTGCCAATGAAACTGCAGTAGTATTATTAAATGGAGACGGATTTGCCGGACCCGATTGGTCAGTGCGCATCTCGCTTGCCAACCTTGATCGTAAGTCCTATCTGAAGATAGGCACTGCCATTCGCACCATCCTCGACGAATACTACGCCACCTATAAGTCCTCTAAGTGAAATCAATATTAACAATAAAGTCTCTGTAATACAGAGACTTTATTGTTAATACGGAGTTAATTATTTAACTTCTTTTGTTGCGTTATTATTGGAAATTTTGATGTAGATACCTTTGCTCGGATTTTTTACTATACGCCCTTGTAGATCATATAATATTTCTTTTGCAGATAGGTTATCTAATACTTTTATATCTTCTATTCCAACAAATGCACCATCAAAATCTATTGTATAGTTCTTTACGGCGATATCTTCAATTCCCTTCAATGAAGGAATTTCAAAATATGAATGGAAACTATTTAGATAGGCGTCTTCTGTAGGGTAATATATCGCTTTATCAGTTCCCAAGAACATAATGCTTTTGTCTCCGGCAGATGCATAAACAGGAGCATAGCTACCTACCATATTTATCGCATCTAACTCAAATGTTTCTGAAGCAATAGTTATCGGCTCATAATTAGTTATTGCTATATTTTCAAAAACAGGATCCTCAATATTTTCGCCATTATCCCATTTAACAATATATGGTTTCCCTGCTTCTATCGCAGTAACTGTCTTGAATGAAAGATAAAGCATGCCTGTTGTGCTATCAAATCCATTACGACTTGCAGTATTCAATTCCATAATTGTGGCTCCTTCAAGAGGTGTGTCATTTAAATTGTTTACATCAAACGGCAAACACAATGTAGTCCAACTATTATCCTTATAGAATGTGCGATTGACAAGTTGTGCATTGGTTGTCTTATTTCTTGATGCATAAGTTTCTAAAGTGATAGTGTTGTTAATATCATCGTATAACATCAACTGCGATTCTATAACAACATTGCGAGCATAATTTCCTTTGCCGTCCTCTATTGTAGCATCAACGACTTCTCCTCCAATTGGAGTTGCTATTACACAATCCACGAGAGAAATACCACCATTGAAGTCATCAACAGCTGCCGAGCCTTTGGCAGAAATCTCTACATTAGAAGAAACGATTGAGAGAGATTCGTTACCACCTATATTGCCTGTCATTGGGTACATTCCATTCACAGCAACATTGGTATCGAAAATTGTCAAATTAGCTCCGTTGTTTACACCTATACCTATAGCATTGGCATTTATTGTCAATTGACCTTCTCCGGTAATAACCGTATTAGCGGCAAAGTCAAATACATTAGACTCAACATTGACCTCTTGATTAATTGTAGAGTTACCTTCAACATCTATAATTAGTCCGTCGATACCCTTGTTTTCCACCAATTTTACAGGTGTATTCAATGTGTAATCTCCATTAATTGTCAATATATTATAATTATTGAAACTAAACTTGCCGTCACCTAAGATGTCTTCACTATTACGGCTGGTAACTTGTGTAGATGCCACATAGAGGTCATATTCTTTACCACTAACCGTTATTTTGCAGTTATCATAACACCCATTGGCAAGAGCAGTTATATACACTTCTGCTCCAATAGGTGCATCGGGAGCAATCGTAACAACACCATCAACAACCGGAGCTATATTCTCATCGGTTGTGTGCCATTCTATTTCAGCCTTTGAGTTCGTTGGCATTAGTTGTACCACAAGCTCAATGCGATCACCGGGATCGGCGGTAATATATTTGTCACGCAAAATCACCGACTCTACATTATAATTACCATCAGTAACAGTTATTGTAAATGTACTTGTTGTTATGGGATTCCCGTTTTGTATTGGAGTATAAGTATATACGCCCGGTGTGGCATTGGTAGCATCAATATTCATTTTTTCGTAAATATCGAATCGAACAATTGGAGCCGTACCCTCACCGGTTACTTCTGTTGTAACACCGTAAACTGAGGCAGACAACGGACGCCTTGCGACATCTAAATTAGTCATTTTCTCGCCTGCGGCAATTGTATGACTGCAACCCGACAAATACTCAATAGGAGGGAATGTACCATCATAACTTACATTAAATTGCGCAGCTCGCGTTTTGTAACCAATGCTACTATTGTATGTCTGAATACGCACCTCCAAATAGTTCTTTTCTGCAAGTGTTTTAAGATATACGGTTTCATAGTTGCTTGTTGAGTTGATGGGTATTGTACACTCTTCATCTTCATAGAATTCACCATAAGGCGATCCGGTATTGCGATTTCCTACCGTCCAATTACTTCCCGATATGCCATACCAATTAGTAGCGTCAGAGGGCACAGGGGAAGCATCGCATCTAATAACATCTCCCACCTTACAATTCAACTCATTGTAAAATTTTTGAAAATAACCGACTGTCTTACTGATATTCAATTCGATATCTTGCAGATAAACCGATGTTCCGATATATATTCTGCTTTCTGCTACACTCTCACTTGCCCAAGCTGATGTTGTTTCTTTTACACGAGTAAATACGGTATGGTTGGAATTAGCCGAACTATTCATTTCAAAGAAACCCACTTCGCTGTCGGGTGTTACTGCATTATTCCAATCATTCTCGGTGAGCGTTGACACATCTTTAGAATAGTTGAAAATAATATACTCTTGTGTTGTCTTGGCATTTGATACATGCACTTTATCGTTTATGTTTGTTAGCGTAGGAGCGACTGGTGAATTTGCACACAATCTTTTTGTGATCTGACGACTTGGACTATATAAATATCCCGAATATCCTATTGCCTCCGCACGAACTCGTAAATATTTTCCTAATTCTGATTCCTTTGGCACATATACTTTTTCGGTTGCGCCATCAATATTTTTCCAAGTTTCGTTATTCTCACTGATTTGCCATATACAGTTTATATCACTTAAATCAACATTACTACTAAGCGAGAAGCCCAACGATTCTCCCGGCACAGGCGTTGATGCCAATGTAATAGTACCTGAAATAGGAGGAGTCATAATTACTACTCTCGTCTGAACCTCATTGTTTTCATCAACTACATAATGGCCATCGTTACTAATTTGTCCCTCCCAAGGAGAGACTATAATAAGAGGTGATGCGATAGTTATAGCGCCATCTTCAGCATAAAGACCGGCAGTACCTCCCTTTGCAACTACTTCACCCGATTTAATATTGAGATTTCCACGCGCTGCGATACCATAAGCCCATATACCGGAATTACCTCCTGTGGCTTTAATTACACCATTATTGATAATTATATCTCCACCATTTTCCAAGCCTCGGTTGAGTATTGCGGCAGAACTATTTGTTGTAACTGTTACATCGGCATTGATT
>JAFSCJ010000022.1 GCA_017436845.1 Muribaculaceae bacterium | reverse complement strand
TTTGCACAATTGAAAGTCGCTTCAGTAGAAAAAGTGGCTCTTCCTGAAGGTGTAACCATCAACACAGCAACAATGAGCCCCGATGGCAGCTACATCGCTATCACACAAAATCAAAAGGCAGGTATTCAAAAACTTGATCTTGCAACAAAATCAATCACAACCATTTCAGAAACCGGACATGGCTATGGGTTGACAATCTCCAACGATGGACAACAAGTGTTCTTCCGCGAAAACACAATTGGCGCTGATCGCCTACGTCGCACAGCGTTGAAATCGGCCAACATCGCTACCGGACGCACATCAACACTCATCAAAGCTACACGCGACTTGCAAGGAGTAGCCGTTAATGACAACGCTATTATGACAGTTAACAAAGGACAATTGTCAACCAAAGCCTTGTCAACCAAAGCTACAGCAGTAGCAACACCAGTAGCATCAATCGACAAAGGACGATTAATGGTAACAGTAAATGGCAAAACAACAAACATTTCACCCCAAGGCAGCGACTGCAAGAGCTACTTGTGGCCAAGCATCTCACCCGATGGCACACGCGTATGCTACTATCTATCAGGCGTAGGATGTTATGTATGTAACCTTGATGGGTCAAACCCTGTTTACCTTGGCAAAGTTCGTGCAGCACAATGGTATGACAACGCAACAGTTGTAGGTATGAACGATATCGACAATGGAGAAGTAGTAACATCATCAAAAATCGTAGCCGCTTCAGCTGATGGAAAGTTGGGACAAAACTTGACAGCAGATGCGTCAATGGGTATGTACCCAACCGTATCACGCGACGGAGCAAAGATTGCTTACAGCACACCTAATGGTGAACTATACATTATAAACATAGCTAAATAAGACAAAGCGTTATGAAACTAAGAAAATTATTTCTCGCAGCAGGATTAGCGCTTGTAGCTGCAGGCGCAACTGCACAAGTAAATGTTGAAGATATTCGCATTTATATTAACCCTGGTCATGGTGCGTTTGACGCAAATAGCCGTCCTTGTGGTACTGTGAAACATGGTGCTAACAATGCTTACACTGATGTAAACAACGATACATCTAACTTCTTTGAGTCTAATACCAACCTTAACAAAGGGCTTGCGCTTTTCCATAAGCTTAAAGAGTTTGGTTTCAAACATGAAGATGGTAAATCAGGTCTTGACTTGACTCAAAACATCGTAATGAGCCGCATTCAAAGTGGTGCTGTTCCTGCATATATTGATTACGAAAATCATACAGTAAATCCTGAGTCAGAAAAATATGACCGCTCTCTTTCAGAAATTTCTGCTGAAGTAGAGTTTAATAACTTTGATATGTTTATCTGTATCCACTCTAATGCACTTACTGATGGAACTAGTACTAACTATCCATTGGTGCTTTATCGTGGAACAGATTCAGAAGAGTATAATGCCGGTGCAAAAGCAATGAGTACTGCGTTGTGGCCTCACCTTTATGGTATGGGACATCACCAATGGACTTATTATTCAATGACAAGCATGAATCTCCGTGGTGATGTATCATTCTATGGTGGCAGTTCAAGAGTAAAGTATGTCATAAATGATCCTGACTATGTATTTGTAGAAGGTCCAGGTAGAGAATTTTTGGAAGGTGCCGATGGTGCTCCTGACACAATCGCATATACAAGCTATCTTGGTGCTCTTAAACATGCTGTTCCCGGGTACCTCTCTGAAGGTTATTTCCACACTTACCAACCGGCTCGCCACAAATATATGAACAGAGATGTTTGTTATTTGGAAGGTGAAGCTTATGCTTGGGGTGTTAATGACTATTTCGGACTTGGTAACACAAATGACGAAGCTATCATCTATGGAGTTCTTCGCGACAAAGATGAAAAATTCCAACACGAATTCTATAATCCTAATGTGTCAACAAATGACAAATATTTGCCATTGAACAATGCAACTGTAAAATTGCTTGACGCTGAAGGTAATGAAGTTGCTACATACACAACCGATGATGAATATAATGGCGTATTTGTGTTCCGCGTTGCTCCGGGTACTTATTCATTGACTTACAGCCTTGAAGGATACAATGAGCCAGAAGCAGAATTTACTGAACAATTTACTGTAGCTGCAGGTGATAAATATTATCCTGAAGCATTCTTGCGCAATGTAAATTGGGTGCCTCCTACAAAGGTTTATGTAAACTATCCTGACTCTACTGCAGGTAAGACTGGTTACTCATTGTTCCCAAGCTATGAAACTAAATCTTCAGAAATCGCTATTCTTGCTGAACAATTAGCAGGTAAGACAGTTCGCCGTCAAATCATCCGTGATGACAAACTTTATGTCCTCGCTCTTGACGAAGCAAATGAGCCTTACATCTATCTTGCTGACCTCGCTGCTTCAACTGTAGATACTCTTGATACAAAAGCAGTTGTAATGGGAGCTAATGGCTACTTGAAGATTTCAGACATCGCACTTTCTGCCGACCATGTATTGGTAGCAAGTGGTTTCTCTCAAAACCAAGCTACTGATGATGTCGCATCAGGTGATGGCGTAGAACGTGGATCAGTAAATTTCTATAAATGGACACAAGATTCAATCACAGCTCTTCCTGATTCTTGCGAATTGTGGTTTACTTCTATTTCTTCAGTTATGTTTAACAGAGGTAATGTAGGAAAAACTTTAGCTTACTCAGGAACTCTTGAAAATGGTACTCTCACAGCTTCTTGTCACAACGGATCTTCTTCATCTGATATTGGTATGCGTTTCAATCAATTTGCAATTGCTGAAGGTCAAATGGTAGGTGAAACAATTCTTGACTCATGGGATGCTGTGCCTAATGAAACTAATTTCTATCCTGATTTAGTTAGTAGCAACGCTGACAATTGGGACTTTGAAATAATGGTTTCTCCTCTTGGAAATAACAATAACTTTGTGCTTGACGGAGATCTCATTGCTCCATTTGAATGGAGTACTGATGGCAATGAAGTTGCTTATGCAGGTGTCGCTGCTATACTTATTGGTCGCAACGAAGCTGTTAGCAGCGTGAAAGCTAATGGTGCTAACTACTTCCGCTATGCAGGCAAGGCGTTGATGGTAACTCCTAAAGTTAATGCTGAAGGTCTTGTAGAAGGTATCCAAATGTTTGACATCACTGAAGGTTTTGCCGCAGCTAAAGAAATAGCTCTTGAAGGTGCAGCTATCGAACCAACAGCTTATACTTACGCTTCTGCTCATGGTGAACTTGCTCTTGAACAAGACGCTGAAGAAAACACTATCGGTGCTTCTATCGAATTGTTCCTTGCTGTAGATGGTAAAGTTTACAAGTTTGTAGAATCAGATGACTTTGCAACATTCGATCCTGCTGACGGTGGTACAGCTAACCCATTTGCATATGCACTTACAAGTTCTATTGCTGACGGCGTATTGTCAGTTAGCTATTCATTGAATGCTGATGCAACTGATGTAAATGTTAATGTTAAGAACGCTGAAGGTGAAGTGGTAGCTACTTCTGCTGAAGGCGCTAAGGTTAAGGGTGCTTACACTGCAGAAATCAGCATTGCTGATCTTGTAGATGGAGACTATTCATGGGAAGTTGAAGTAGCAGGTGCTGAAAAAACTGCTGTTGAAACATTCAAGTCTTATATGTTCTATCATCCACGTGGTGTAGATGTTGACAATAACATGGAAAGTCCTTCATTTGGTAATATCTATGTTACTGAAGGTATGACATCTTCTCTTGAGCAATATCACAGTAATACTACAACAAGTGGTGGTCTTGGATTATATGCATTTGATGCAGCTGTTGAGCCTATTTTGAATCCTGCAACAGGTAAATATGGCTTCACCGGTGGTTGGACTCTTGACTACAGGGCAGGATCTGCTAATGCTGCCGACTTGGCACGTGTTCGTGTTGCTGAAGATGGTCGCTTGTTCGTAACTCGTATGAATGATGATGGTGATTATATCTTGACAGCTCCTTCATTCGAAGATCTATATGAAAATAATGAATTTACATCATTGTTTACTGGTCTTACATTTGATGCTGCAACATATAAGTATACCGATGCTAATGGTAACTTTATTACTGCTTCTAACCTTGGCTTTGACGTGAAAGGTGCAGGTGAAGACCTTAAACTTCTTGCTCTTTCTTCTAATGCAAACCATTGGAGCTATGTATACTCAGGTGGTAGCCTTGATGAATTTGCTCTTGGTACAGCTGCAACTCTTCCTGCTCCAACAAATATTCCTGCGTTGACAGGTAAATATACAATTGCTCCTGCTTCTACAAATGTTGAGTATGATGATCGTGGTGGTATCTGGTATTGTCAATATCGTGGTACTCCAACAGATGCACAACCTGGTCTTGTTTACATCGACAAAGATGGTAACGAAAAATATAAAGACCTCGTGAGCCGTGGTGGTGGTGGTGTTCGTGTATCTCCTGATGGAAAACAAATTGCAGTGGCATCTTCAAGTGCAGCTCCAAAACAATTCACAATCTATGATTTGGTATGGGCTGAAGATGGAACACCTGCTCTTCGCAAAGTGTACACAATCACTCACAATATCGGAACAAACGTTTATGATATCGCTTGGGACCTTGCAGGTAACATCTATATCTGCGGTAACTCAGGTGAATTCTTGAAAGGTTTTGCTCTCCCACGTGCTGAAGCGTTCACTACTAAAGCCGCTACTAAATACTGCTTCACGCTCACAAATGGTGAACTTTCAGGCGTAGAAAACATCGAAGCTGTAGATGCAGTAGCTCCTGTTTACTACAACTTGCAAGGTGTGAAAGTTGCTAAACCTGCTAACGGTATCTACATCGTTAAACGTGGTAACAAAGTAACAAAGGAATACGTTAAGTAGTCGAGAAAGTGGAAAAATAAATTGTTTGACACTATTCTAAAATAAGCAAGCGCCTGCTCCCCGAGTAGGCGCTTGTTGCGTTTCATATACATGTTGGAACAGAAACAGCCCTCCTCTAAGGTATGAGAACCTCGCAGAGCTCACGTGTGAGCGAGCAGGGTTTGTCGGCTTTGCCGGTACCCGATTGCGAGACTCACCGTAACATTGTACGGCGAAGCCGGGGGGTGGTACGAAAATAAATACCGAGAGAGGTTACGAATTTCATTTTGATACAGCACCAATGTTATTTTAAACAGCGGCTGCAAAAAATAGAGGATTTTGTTCTGTTGCATTCATTAGCCATTGAAGTACAGCAAGATATTCCAAATGATATTTTAACATTTTTTTTTATAAGTGTTCCTAAAATTAAACAATTTTATCCAATTTTGCCAAATTATTGAATGTTTTTTATTATATCAAATTAATTACTAATAGATATTTTGCATATAACCAAATGAAAAAACTTACCTTTTGGATGCTACTTGCAATAGTTGCACCTGTTTCTGTCAGCTCTCTTTCAGCACAAACCTTAAAGCAGGGGACAATCAGTAATGTGACTCGTCTTACTAATGATGCTACCTCTTATGAAAATCCAAGATGGTCGCCTGATGGAAGTAAAATCGCATTTACCGAATATGGTTTTAATGGGTTGTTTGTAATGAATCCGGACGGTTTGGGAAAAACCAAACTTGCCGGTGATAATGGTATTGGATTTATGTATCAATGGAGTGCCGACTCACACGAAATTTTAGTACGTGATCTCAGATATGAGCAACAATATGGAGAGACCAAGCGTTGCCAAGCAGCATGGTCAATTGATATGACAGGCAAAAAAACACGTTTAACCGAAGATGTAAGTCGCATGGATCAAGTTGCCTGGAGATACAGTCCCAATGGTGATAAGAAAGTAATTTCTCTTGATGCAAAAGTAATAGCTCACCCCACGACAAAACTCTCTAAATCGTTGGCTACATCCTTAAGCAACAAAACCGGTTCAAATATAAGCTTACTTGTAAATGCAGAAGGTCTTTCTGTGATTAATGCTCGTGGAACAAAGACTCTTATTAATGACAAACCTTCGTTCTGCCCGGCACTATCTCCTGATGGGAAGAAAATCGCATTTAACGAACTCAATGATATTTATATTATCAATATTGATGGTTCCGGTAAAAGACGTTTGGCAACCGGTTTCAATCCGGTGTGGGTTAACGATAGCCAAATCGTTTTTGAGGTGAGCACCGATGATGGACACGTATACACATCAAGCGATTTGTATATGATGAATGTTAACGGTACCGGTTTGAAAGCGCTTACTGCCACAACCAACAAAATGGAAATGTGTCCAAGCATATCTCCTGATGGCTCTAAAATAGTATTTATATCTCATAGCGATGGTCAAATTTATTCAGCCGATTTTAAATAATTCATTAATCCATTTCAAAGAATTCAATATAATGAAAAAAATATTATTAGCTCTCGTATTGTTATTGGGCATAGCAGTTCCTCAACACATTTCGGCTGCATGGAGTGACTTTGTAATTGTTCTTGACCCCGGTCATGGCGGGACCGATCCAGGAGCTTGTTATAATGGATCGTCTGTTGATAATTATACTGAATCATGGCTTGCACTACAATGTGCAGGACAAGTGTACAATAAGCTATCGTCATTGGGAGCCAATGTGTATATGACACGTTTTAGTGACGCTACCACAATGTCGTTGTCAGCTCGTCGTAACTATTGTTATACCTACAATTCCGATGTATTTATTTCATTTCACTTGAACGCAGCCAATGCATCGGCTCATGGTACAGAAACATGGTATTACTACAGCACCAGCTCCAGCCTTGCATCCATAGTGCAAAGTGGATTGATTGCAAAATTTGGAGAAGTAGATGGGACAGGTGGATATAAATTAACAAATCGTGGCGTTAAACAAAACGGTTGGACAGTTATCACTGCCGGCAGTGCTTATCCTGCCGTTTTGACCGAAGGATTATTTATCGACTGCTATAGCGATTGGCAACTTATTCAAGACACATCAAGCAAAGGATTTTATGCATGGGTTGACGGTCACTTGAAAGGAATTTATGATTATCTTTCAAGCAAAGGATCGGTTACGGAGCCATCATATTACAATAATGGGGGCAATAGCGGAAGTAGCAACAGCACACCATTTATATCAGCAAGTTCTTATAGTGTAAATCTTACATGTAATGTAGGTGAAACAGCAACAGAAACAGTTACTCTCGATGGTAATATGCTCAATCACTGGACTTATGTAGATCTCATCAGTCCCATATCAGGCCTCTTCAGTGTAACCCCTGCCGGATTGCAGGTTAGCGGTACCACTCACACATTCTCAGAGGGTCACACCACACTTTATGTAACATTCTCACCGACAGAAGCCGGCACATGGGGTGGCGATATTGATGGCGACGGATTGTCAGACTATTACATAACATTGCGCAGTATTGACGTGAACGGCAACGATGTATATCAATGGGTTTACTTGAACGGAACAGCTCTCAGTACATCATCAATCGAAGATATTGATAATAATTCTATTGAGGTACGAGTAAGCGGTAATTCTCTTTATGCTACCGGTCAGGTATCAGCTATCGAGATTTACTCTGTTACAGGTTTCCTTGAAGCAAAATCTGCCGGTGAAAGTATTGATCTCAATGATTTGGTTCCCGGTATCTATATTGTAAAAATTACTGATAATAGCGGTTACGTACACACTATTAAGATATCACACAGTAAATAGTATTGCACTGTTAAAATATGATATAATAATTTACATAATATATATTTACACATGAAAAAATTTTTATTTTTATCTGTACTACTTCTATCTCAGGTTGTAATGGCAACTACTGCCGATGCAACGAAACCTCGCTATATATGGATTGATGCATGTGCTAACTTTGTCGAATTTGCTGATAGTAAAGAAAACATTGTTCGCGATTTGCAAAAAGCCTATGATGCCGGATTTACCGATATTGTAGTTGATGTCAGAGGAGAAATGGGCGATGTCCTTTTCAGTACATCGGTGGTTGATCAGGTAACAAAACTTCCCACTTGGGATGGCGGATATTATCACTATCACGAGCGCACTGCCACATGGGATTATTTGCAGGCATTTATTGATGCCGGTCATGCTATCGGTCTTAAAGTGCATGCTGCAATCAACACCTTCACCGGCGGTTGCTTAAATTCCTATGGACTCGGAAAACAAGGGTTGGTTTTTCGCGATGAGGAAAAAAGAGACTGGGTTACCACATTATATCTTGATAAAGATGGAGATGGGACGAAAGAACTCGTTAATGCTTTAGATGTCGACGCCTATTCTGCTAAGTTCTTTAATCCGGCAAATGAAGAAGTTCAAGAATTCTTGTTGGATTTGTTAAGAGACCTTGCTAAATATGATGTCGATGGTATCTTCTTGGACCGTTGTCGCTATGATAACGCCAATTCTGATTTCTCTGATATCTCAAAGACTAAATTTGAAGAATATCTTGGCTCCTCAATATCAGATTTTCCCGCTTGTATTTCCTCAACCTATCAAAAACAGTGGTGGGCATTCAGAGCAAAAGTTATTCATGATTTTGTTGTTAAAGCACGCGAAGCGGTAAAATCGGTAAATAGCAATATCCAATTCGGTACATATGTTGGTGCATGGTATTCATCCTACTATGAAGTAGGCGTAAACTGGGCAAGCCCGGATTATGATGCTGCAGCAAATTATTCATGGGCAAGTCCGGAATGGAATAACTATGGCTATGCCGACCATTTGGATTTTATGCTTCTTGGAGCTTATGCTCCCGCAAACGCTATCTATGGCACAACAGAATGGACATGTCAAGGCTTCTGCCAATTAGCTAAAGAGAAGTTGATGGGCGATGTGCTCTTTGCCGGTAGCCCTGATGTTGGCAATGGAACAGGTTATGAAAATGGCGGTCAAGGTGAAGCTGTAACCAAAACCATTGATGCATGCATGAATTCATCCGACGGGTATTTCTTATTTGATATGGTGCATGTGAGAAAATATGATTATTGGGACGCAATCAAAGACGGATTTGCAAAATCGGGAATTTCACTACCATACGACGGAACATCAGAACACCCTGACAATTGGAATATTACGACTAAACTTGCCGATCAGGCATTTACTCCCACTACAACTTATCCTTTTACCGATTATAATGGTGGATGGTTCATGAACTATCAAGATTACTCTGTAGCAAAACAATTTGCAGTATCAAATGGGGTGATTTATCACATTGTACCCGGTTATGTTGTAACTAATTCTGCCGGAGAAGTACATCAATCAATAACTGCTACATCAAGTTATTCTAACGGAACACATAGTTTTGTTAAAGGTCGAGGTCTGGACTCAGGTTGTAATCAATACTTTGCAGGTCATGGCATTGCGTCGGATGATTGTGGCAATATTATATATGCCGGCACAACAAATTATGTTAGCAAAGTTGATAGTATTGTTGTGGTGAAAAACTCTGGCAAGTATGGTGAAATTGCAGATATGAAAACTGCTAAAGGAGTTGTCAGCTTTGATGATATTTACAAACACAGATTGAAAGCTCCTAACCCTGGTTGGATAGGAGGAACCGGTCGTACCGACTTTTTCTATGCCTCAGGTAATTGCTATGATGGCACAGGATATATGTGGTTTACCGACGGGATTGAAGTTGTGCGCATCACTATTCAAAATGTTCTTGGAAAGCAATGGGCTACCAAACAAGATGTATATCCAATTACAGGCGACGGTTTTGTTACTCCCACAGACACCGTTGAATGGCATGAAAGTCGCATAAAACCATATGGAAACGACTATTTCTTGCTCCAAAACGAGACAGGTGTATATGATTGTAAGCTTGTTGATGGAGAAATGCGTGTTGAACGAGTAATCAGAGGAACCGATTATAAACTACATGCAGGTAACATCGTTAACTTCAATGGGCACAAGATTTTAGTGCTTGACCCATGGGAAAGTCAAGGCTATTCAGGAGTGCGTGATGGTCAGTTGAGTATATATGACATGAATACTGACGATATCACAACTGCAACAACAGCAAGTATAGGATATTACATAAATGCGATGACCGGTTCATTTGTGTCAGATGGTGTCGATAATAATGTTACTTTCCCAACGGAAGATGCCAATGGAAACTCCCTCGTAGGTACTTATAGCGGAAGTGAGAATATCGATACTTGGTGTGAATTCGGATTTGATACCAATGGTAACCAATTGTATCTCTACACCTATTGCCCTGGTGTGGGGTATGCCAAATTTACCATCAATTCAGAAAAAAATATTGATGAGAACCCTGTAACAACCGTAAATGCCTCATTGGAAACCAGCCTTGATAATCAGTATCAAAATGCCAATATTACATGGGATGCGTCAGGTGTAACCGATCATGCATCCACTCAATATAAAATCTATTATCGCACAAACCCATTCATTTCTGGTGAAGATGAAAACGAAAAGAGTGTTAATAATGAATGGAGCGATTGGCAAGAACTTGTTACAACCGAGGCCGGTGCAACATCCTTTACTCATGTCGATGTCAAGTACCTTAATCATGGTACTGAATTTTATGAACGCGGCTATCAATACAAGGTGTTGCCTGTTGTCGATGGGAAAAACTATCAAAATAATGCTTCGATGCCGGTAGTTACCCCCGCATGGCTTACTACAAATCCCGTATGGGCGAGCTATAACGGAGAGGCAGGCAAGGGTGTTGTAGACTATCCCGGATATAAAACATTTCAATTGTTCTGGGCTCATGGTTGCGAAGGAGGTAAAGGAAACCGTCCTACATCCTATGACGTGTATCGCAATGGCATCAAAATCGCAACAACAGCATTGCACAATTATGTGGATTATGAAGCGACAGAAAACAAGGAACACACCTATCAGATTGTGGCACATTATGAAGGAAAGCCGGGAATAGAGACAATGAGCACCCCAAAAACCATAACCGTGGGCTCTAAAAATCCGGAAAACCCACAATACCGTATTGAGGCGATTTATAATTATAGAATAGGTGACGATATAGCAGTCAAACCAAACTATTCTAACTTCACTAATCCTTATTACTATCGCCAAGGAGTTTATTTCCGCGGAGATTGGTCATCGCACAGCGAGCCAATAGCAACGGAGGTAACGGTGGGATTATTAAATTCCATGCCAAAGGTGCAAACGAGGATTTCGCAGATGAAGCATACATGGGACGCGAAAATCACAACACTGCAAGTTATGTCGGGAAGAACATCTTGGAGCACGACGGCTCTATATATGAACAGTTATCCAATAGCGGAACCAATGTAGGTATAGCTATGGACGATTACGGAAACATATTTGTGCGCTATGCCGATGATGAATTCACAAATACATTGGCACGCGGACACGTTCTAAGAGCATATTACACTCGCGACTTCGATAAATATATTCAGGAAGTTTCACTTGATAACACATCTCCTGATGCTCATCTCATGGGGCACACTCATTATGAAGAACTTTCTAATTATACATGGGCGGATATAAATGGAAATGGTGAAATAGAAGCAGGCGAAGTTGTAGGTTATCTACCTTCTTATTTCTCTGATTTTAGTACTTTGAAATTTACCGATTCCAAAACGGGAGAAACGTTAAGAGGTATTTCCGGTCGTTGCGACTACTATTATATGAGTGGAAATGTATTTAGTCAGTTTATAGATTCCGACAATAATGGCACCGCAGATGGAGACCTCTCCGGCGCAATTCTATACTTATCACCAATAGGCTCTAAAACCGTATATCGAATTAAGCTTAACGCTTATGCTAAATCTAACGGAGGTATTATGACAGCAGAAGCCGTTGATACATATATAATTACCGGTACAGTTGCCACTATGGGAAACGAGATTCCCGTAGAGAATGGAAACCATATAATCGGAGTGGATGGTCGTGATGACTATATATTTAATCTCCGCACAAGCGGATATTACAACATTAACCCCACCAGCAAGCATGTTTCCTTCAACGAAACACATTCAGGGATTAACAATGCCGGCGGATCTACCATCCAATTCAACGATGAATTGTTTGTGGTTTTGCCTCAAGACCAACATACAAGCAATACCGGAGATTTCTCCATCGGAATTGCTACAAATGGCGACTTGACAAATATTGTCCCCATTGCGACATTTAATCAAGAAGAAATCCCCGGTCTCTCTTACAATGGCAATAGTCAATGGCTTTATGCTGAATTAGGACTTCTTGATGGTACACCATTGTGGCTCGGAAAGAGATTCAAAGTAACAACCATAAATGAAGAAACAGGAGAAGAGGAAGAGAAAGAAGTATATTTATCAAAAGATAACATCTTGGATTACGCCGAGTGTCTCTACATTTATCAATATGTACCGGGAATACGTTTTGCCAAATATCGCTTAACTATTCCTCAGGTATTCCCTCCTGCCGACCCACGTTTATCGGTATATCCCGTTTACAACGATGCCGAAGGAAATGAGTTAAACCGCGGAGGCGACGGTGGAATCGAACAAGGAACTGTTCCTGAAGAAGCAATAGAAATCGACCGTCTTGATGGAAGCATTGAATGGAAATTCATTACATATGAAAGTTCAACCGGTGTAAATGTATATGAGCTTGAGGGTTACCACTTGACAATTGCCGACCAATACGGAAACAAATATACACACATCGATGGCAATAATAAATATACCATCAATGAGATATATTACTATGCAGCAGGAATACCGCAGAAGATAACAGAGATTGCGCCAATGTCTGTATCTGACGAAGGTGGCAATGGCAAGGTTTACGCTCAACGTCATGCCGATTTGACAGTAACGCTTGAGACAGAAAATCTACCTACCGGAGTAGAAAACATCCAATTGACTGCCAACATCAGCGTATACCCAATCCCGGCAACGGTATCAATAACTATCAAATGTGCTGAAGCTATTGGAAATGTTGAAATCTATTCTCTTGCCGGTATTAAGGTAAAAGAAATATCAGGTGAAGGCGAACAACTCATGACCGTAGCTGTCGATGACATGGAAGCAGGTTATTACATGTTGAAAGTAAATAACAGTGCGCCTATTAAGTTCATGAAGAAATAGGCGTTTGAATATACATTTAATTATTTGATTTTTTAGTTATAAAGTAGAAGAATGGAGGGACTTGCTGTGAAGCGAGTCTCTCTTTTTCTTAATGGGCTCGTCATAATGTAGTAGAATTATCATAATTGTTTGTCTATGATTAGAGTATGTAAAGAGATAGATTGACTATTTTAACATTTTTTTTAAAAAAAATAGTTAAAACCAGACAAATTTATCTATATTTACCCCAATGTTTTAATATTAACTATACTTACATCTTAAAATGAAAAAACTTATTTTTTGGATGCTACTTGCAATAGCGACGCTTGTTCCTGTTTGCTCTCTTTCGGCACAAACAATCACTATGAGTGCTACTCCTGTTGCAAAATATCCTTCAGATCCAAACTCTTCAACTAATTTTTGGAAAGGAAATACGCCTGGTACAAATTGGACTTATGGGGTAAAACAAATAGCAGTATCAAATGATATTGTATATGGAATAAAACCCGGGTTGAATGTTTTAAGTTATTGGAATCCGTCTTCAAACACGACTGCAGATATTGATTTAGGCAAGGTTGCAGGTTTTGCAATATGTACAGATGATTATGATAATCTTGTATTTGCAGCGGGGAATGCTTATAACGTAGCTCCAATAACGTCAGTGCGAGTAGTCAAGAAAAGTTCAGGACTTGGAGTTTTGGTAAAACCAACAACATCAGGGCAATATAAAGATATTACAATAAGCAATGTCTATAATCCTTCTGCGAATGGTTTCGTTAGTGGGCGTACTGACTTTTTCTTTGCATCAGGAAACTGCTATGAAGGACGTGGAGCGTTGTGGTTTACAGATGGTGCTTATGTAATAAAAGTAGAGTTGTATAATGGAACGGCAACGTATTTACGTAAATATACATTACATAAGATGAATGTTACTGCTTCTGATGGGGAATTTACGGAGTATTTTGGTGGGACATCAATGAGTTTTGAGAATGTAATACGACCGATAGGATATAATCGATTTTTATTCCAAAATAATAATGTTCTTGCATTGATGACAATTCAAGAACAAGGTAGTGTAGTTGAAGTAACTGACTATCCAGGATGGTATCGCAGTCCTGGAGCCGATCTTGATTCAATTGGAGGACATGAGATTTTGGTGCGTCCAAATCAAACGGGAAGAAATTGGGATTGTAAAATTACTGTAGTAGATAGAACTACCGGTAATAATATCGCATCAGGAATAAATGCATTGGGAACAGCAGTTACTAAAACTGATGGAACATCAGAATTAACAAATAATGGTTTGACTGCAGTTAATGCATGGTGTGAATTAGATAGAATTGATGATCAAACACTTGCGTTGTATACAATAGTTCCCAGACGAGGAGTTGCTAAATATTTAATTAAAGTGAATGACCTTCCAACACCAAATCCATGTACTAATGTTGTTGCCGGAACACCCTACGAAAGTGATGTATTTAAAGGTCGCCAAGATGTAGATATAACATGGACTGCGCCATCGGGTGCAACACCAACGGAATATGCAGTATATGCAGAGAGTAATATTGATTCATATTCGGTTCCTGTAAATACCACAGAACATCAATTTTATGGAGCAACCGCAAAGAAACCATCATCGGGTTGGGTTAAATTAGGGACAACTAATAGTACAAAATTTACACATGAGGATGCAAAATGGTGGCAACAAGAATGGTATGATGCGATATATCCAACGACTTATCGATATAAAGTTGTTCCCACTTTTAACGGCATCGAAGGAACAGCAGCCTATTCTAATGAGGTGAAACCTATATTCTTAGGTAATATTCCCCAATGGGACGAAGAGCATACTCGTAACTATAATGGCTATTGCAAAGTGCAGTTGTTCTGGAAACAGACTTATGGTTTGCAACCGAACTATTATAATGTTTACCGCAATGGTAAAATGATTGCAGAGGGGGTTGCAGCATGGAACTATATTGATCAAGATCTTTCTCCTAATCAGACTTATACCTATGAAATTGAAGCATGCTATAACTTGTTTGATGCAAAACGTAAAGGAGATAAAAAGCCAATAGAAATAGGCATACGAGACTGGGGTAAGCCCACCTATAAAATCTCAAAAGTTTATGACTATTCTTTACCTGGCGGAGACACACGTGTTGATGATGTAGCAAAATCTATAAATGCTAATTTTAAGTTTGATGCGGTAAATATGAAGCAGGCTGCATTTAGTAATGGAAATTGGTACATTTTGACAAATGGTAGTGCAACAGGTACATCAATAGGAGGTAATGTATTGAGAGTTTCAGCCGGAGACCCTAATGACGCAAATGACCCCTATGCCAAATCCGGAAAAAATGTAACCAATAATTGTGACATTATTGTTAATCGTAATACTCTAAATTATGTACAATCATGTGGTATTGCTGTTGATGAGGGTGGTAATATCTTTATGCGAGAGCTTGAAAAAGATGCAAATGGTATTATCTTAAATAATGATTGGTATTCACGACCATTGTTATATGGGGTATTATATAGTTCTACAGGGTCAAAGATTGCGACAATTGATTTTACCGGAATTGATTTTGCCGAGCATAAAGGTGTCGTAACAGAGCCATACCCTGGACGCGTGGATTACTATTATATGACAGGAAATTTGTCAACAGTAGGAGGTACTGCAACGTTATATATTGCACCAACATCAACACGTGCGGTGTATGTAGTGGAATTGAAGCGAACAGCTACAGGCACCGTAACAGCAACTAAGAAATATTCTTATGTAGAGAATGGTGCTAATTCTGTAACAGGAACACGATTCTATGAAAACGCAGAAAACTTTGCGTTCCCTATTAAGTGTAAAGGGCGTGAAGGAGAATTTATTCATCAATTGCGTTCTCATGCTTATGTTGCGCATAAAAATTATGCAACAACTACCGATACTCGTTATGGAGTTGTTTTTGAAACACGTTCACGTGTAAATAATGCCGGAGGTTGTACTCTTGAATTCAATGGGGAATTATTCGTTATTACACCACAAAACTTGTTCTCAGTTAATACGGGTAACTTCTTTGTTGGTATGGCTGAACGTAAAGAGATAAATAGAGCTGTTCAGACTGCAGCAACAGCTGATTTGACAAGTATTATCCCTGCTGCAAGTTGGTTTGAAGGAGCTCAATCAAGTGTTTATTCTGATGCAAATGGTGTATTTCTACATGCTGAGGTTGCAAAAAATGCCGATGGTACAATTGTTGATACCGATAACAATGGAGAGGCTGACTATGCTTATATTTACATGTATGTACCAGCTACACGCATCGCTAAGTTTAAACTTGAAACATCATCACTTTTCCCACCATCACAAGTTGCTGTTGATGTAAATTCTATTTATGGTGAATCAGAAGGAAACCGTAGCGATGCCAATGATTTGTTGCGTTATGATGCAGTTGCTTCATGGGATGAAGTTATTGGTTATGGTGAAACAGATGGTGGAAATCAATACTATAATGTAAAGGGTTATGAATTCCGCATGGTGGATCCTGATGGCGTTGAATTGGAAAATTTTACAATTTATAATGATGATATTGAACATGTAACAGTTGATGGTAAAAATGTAGTGAAAGTTAAATCTACTGGGGTTGTTATTCCCGGATTGACATGGAAACAAAATACGACCGAATACACCTATACCGATGGAGGTGTGGATAAAACAGTAAAACTTGACTATTATACCTATACATATACTATTGAAAATGTCGATGCTATAGATGATGCAGGAAATAAACGAGAATATTTTGAAGCATATGTTACAGTATTGTACAAAGGCGTTCACACAACAACATCTTCGTTGACAGGATTAAAGAGTGTGGAAACATATGCCGCTAATTTTAATGGATATACTCCTGAGTCTCCAGGGGTGAGAACCTCTGTATTGAGAAATGTAAATCCGGGATGGAGTGATTGGGATAATCTTTATTATGGTAATCCGTCAAAAGGTGAATGGGATCCGAAGGATGCTTATTTTACAATTTATCAAGTGGACATGACGGTTACGGCTCCAGTTACGACAGATCCGGTGAGCAATTATGAACTTATTATCGATAAAGCAAATGATGCAGGATTTACTGATGAGGACAAGAGTGTTGAAATGAATAATTTCTATCTGTATGATCCAGAGCATAGTGATGCTGTAAACGATGGAAGTGGTCTCACCGGTTATCGTTTGGTAACCAATGGTCAGATTCCCGGAGATTATGATTTTTCTATGGCTATCAATGCAGGAAAACCAACAATTACATTTGCTGAAACAGATTATTATTACGTTGATGAGAAAGGAGCAAAAAGAAGTGAAGCATTTGATGGTTCAAAGGATTTGAGTAAATGGAATTTCAGTGTTAATGCTAATTATGCGGCAACCAATGATCTGATTGCTCAAACACGTACTGCGGGAAGTGTTGCCGTTATTAAAGATGTACAAACCGGAGTTGAAGAAATAGATGCCGAGAGACAGAAATTAAATATATTCCCTATTCCGACAACAATTGCTGTAACAATTCAATCTCCTGAAGAAATCAAAAAGGTAGAGGTCTATTCTTTGACAGGAAAAATGGTTAAGTCTGTTGAAAGTCAGGGAGAAACCACAATGGAACTATCGGTAGATGAGTTGGGAGCGGGATATTATTTTATAAGAGTAAATAACTATCCTCCAGTAAAGATGATTAAAAAATAGATAAGTAATTATTTGATATTGTATAAAAAGCCGGTGCGCGTGATGCGTGTCGGCTTTTTGTTTGGAATGAAAAAGAAAAAGCATTATCTTTACAAAAATATTTTGAGTCAGCTATGATAAAACGTCTCCTTGTGTGTCTGTGTGTGGGACTTGCCGGTGTGATAATGTCGGCAGGCGATCGGTCATGGGAGGAGATACAACACGAACAATCGACACATGTGGACCGCGCTGAAATAGAACAGATTGAAGTGTTGGTAAAAGATGGCTATGTCTATATAAATACCCCTCGCAAAGTAACAGTAAAAATCTTCTCAATCTTGGGACAATTAATTTCTCAAGAGGAAATTCCTGCCGGCAGTTACCGCATGCGCATTGCTTCGCGCGGCATCTATATTCTCAAAGCCGGACCGGTAACACGCCGCATTACAATTTAATTCATAAAAACTATATTTTACTCGAACATAATTTTTTGTGGTTTAGAAAATTATGTGTAACTTTGCCACGCAAATTTTAGACCATATAAAGTCTAACTTATTAATTAACCTATTTATTAACCTATTTAAATGACTGAATTAAAAAATTCACCCATCGAAGATTTCGATTGGGATGCCTACGAAAAAGGCGAAACTCAAGGCGAAAAATCTCGTGAGGAACTTACAAAAACTTACGACGAATCGCTAAACACCGTTAAAGACAAAGAAGTAATCGAAGGTACTATCATCGCGCTTAACAAACGCGAAGCAGT
The DNA here is from genome assembly GCA_017436845.1 of Muribaculaceae bacterium. GTDB lineage: Bacteria > Bacteroidota > Bacteroidia > Bacteroidales > Muribaculaceae > RGIG4079. Next base: position 17,899 of record JAFSCJ010000022.1, on the reverse strand, counting down.
AGTTAACATCGGCTACAAGAGCGACGGTATTATCCCTGTAAATGAATTCCGTTACAACCCCGACCTCAAAGTGGGCGATGTTGTAGAAGTGTTCATTGAAAACCAAGAAGACCGCAAAGGTCAACTTATCCTCTCTCACAAGAAAGCTCGCGCTACTCGTTCATGGGATCGTGTTAACGCTGCTCTCGAAAATGACGAAATCATTAAGGGTTACATCAAGTGCCGCACTAAGGGTGGTATGATTGTTGATGTATTTGGCATCGAAGCATTCCTTCCAGGTTCACAAATTGATGTTAAGCCCATCCGCGACTATGATATGTTCGTTGACAAAACAATGGAATTCAAAGTCGTTAAAATCAATCAAGAATTTAAAAACGTTGTTGTTTCACACAAAGCTCTTATCGAAGCTGAACTTGAACAACAAAAACGCGATATCATCGCTAAACTTGAAAAAGGTCAAGTTCTTGAAGGTGCAGTTAAGAACATCACAAGCTATGGCGTATTCATCGACCTTGGTGGCGTAGATGGTCTTATCCACATCACAGACCTTTCTTGGGGCCGTGTTAACCACCCAGAAGAAGTGGTTTCACTTGACCAAAAACTTAACGTTGTTATCCTTGACTTCGATGACGAAAAGAAACGCATCGCTCTTGGCTTGAAACAACTTCAACCACATCCATGGGATGCTCTTGACGCTGACCTCAAAGTTGGTGACAAAGTTAAAGGTAAAGTTGTCGTTATGGCTGACTATGGCGCATTCGTTGAAATCGCTGCCGGCGTAGAAGGTCTTATCCACGTTTCAGAAATGTCTTGGTCTCAACACTTGCGTTCAGCTCAAGATTTCATGAAAGTGGGTGACGAAATCGAAGCTGTTGTTCTTACACTTGACCGTGAAGAACGCAAAATGTCTCTTGGTATCAAACAACTTAAGAATGATCCATGGGAAAACATCGAAGGTAAATATCCTGTTGGAAGCAAACACACTGCTAAAGTGCGCAACTTCACTAACTTCGGTGTATTTGTTGAAATCGAAGAAGGAGTTGATGGTCTTATCCACATCTCTGACCTTTCTTGGACTAAGAAAATCAAACACCCATCTGAATTCACTCAAATCGGTTCTGATATCGAAGTACAAGTTCTTGAAATCGACAAAGAAAACCGTCGCTTGAGCCTTGGACACAAACAACTTGAAGAAAATCCTTGGGATGTATTTGAAACAGTATTCACACTTGGCTCAATCCACGAAGGTACTATCGTAGAATTGATTGACAAGGGTGCTGTTATCACTCTTCCTTATGGTGTTGAAGGTTTTGCTACTCCTAAACATCTTGTTAAAGAAGATGGCTCACAAGCTCAAGTTGAAGAAAAACTTAATTTCAAAGTTATCGAATTCAACAAAGAATCAAAACGCATCATCCTTTCTCACAGCCGCATTTTTGAAGATGAAGCTAAAGCAGAAAAAGCTGAAGCTAAAAAAGCAAAACGTGCTGCTAAGAAGGCTGAAGAAGCTCCTGCTGCAACGGCTATCGAAAAGACCACTCTTGGTGACCTCGAAGAACTTGCTGCACTTAAAGAAAAACTTGCAGGTAAATAATCAAAAACAAGATTATAACCCCCGAAAAGGTTGCGACAATATCGCAACCTTTTCTTTTTATTAAAAATGTTGAATATAGAGGGTGAAAATGAGGTATTTTCGTTATATTCGCACTAATATTCTATTTTGAAATAAATTGAGGTTATGGACCAAGTAAAAGTGAAAATTATAAATGAGTCGGGACACGATTTGCCTGCTTATAGTACTCCTGCTTCGGCAGGTATGGATGTGCGTGCATGTCTTAAAGAACCTGTTGTGTTACAACCATTGCAACGTGCTTTAATCCCTACCGGATTGCGCATACAGTTACCTGCGGGTTATGAGTGTCAATTGCGCCCTCGTAGCGGTTTGGCTCTAAAGCATGGTATATCTCTTGTTAATACTCCCGGAACGATTGACGCCGATTATCGTGGCGAGATAGGCGTTATATTGATAAATCTATCAAATGAGCCATTTACGGTGAACAATGGTGAGCGCATCTGTCAAATGATAATCACTACTTATTCTCACACTATATGGGACGAGGTAGAGGTGCTTGATGAGTCGGAACGTGGCGACGGAGGTTTTGGGCACACAGGTCGCAAATAATAGAAAGAGCGTAGTGAAATTTCTGAGCAAAAAAATATTGCTTGTTGTTGCCATTGTTTTTGTGGCATTGCAGATGAGTGCCGATAAAAATCGATGGAGTGAGGAGGCGCGTCAGCGCAAGGCCGAATATATTTATATGGAGGCTTTGCGTCAGAATGCGTTGGACAACGAGGACGCATATTATGAGTTGATAAATAGAGCTTATGAACTCGACTCGACAAATAGCGATGTGGGTTTTTATGTGGGCTACTATAAACTGGCAATGTCTAATAAGGACTCTGTATTGTTTCATCAAGGGTATAATATGATGGAGACGCATTTCCGCAACTCTCCCGAGGATTTCTATGGTAGTTATCTGTTTGGAAATGTCAATGAGAAATTGGGAATGCGCAAGAAAGCCCTTCAGGTGTGGGCTGTGCTTGATTCGCTATTTCAAGACAAGAACGAAATAGGGCTGAAGTATGCCGAATCGTTGGCGCAATCGGGCGATACGTCTAACCTCAAACGTGCATTAGCAGTATATAATCGCATAGAAAAGGCCGAGGGAAAAAATATGACAATCTCTACCGGGAAAATTCGCACACATTTCATTGTCAGGGATACAACAGCAATCATAAATGAGTTGAATGAATTGCTGCAATCGTCTCCTACGAGTGCAGAGTACAATGTTTTTGCCGGAGATATATATTCGCTATTTGCTCAACGCGACAGCGCATTGTATTACTATAACAGAGCATGCGATTTGGACTCAACAAGCGGACTTGCCTATTATACTCGTGCCAATTTCTTTAAGGAGCAGGGGGATAGTGTGGCTTATGATAAAGAGGTGTTCCGAGCATTAAAACAAGAGAGTCTTGACCTGCAGGCTAAACTAAGCTTGCTGACCAATTATATCAGAGGATTGTATGAAGATCCCAAGCAACAACCACGCATACAAGACCTGTTTGGGGTGTTGCTGGAGCAACATCCCCATGAAAAGGATATACATGACTTGTATTGTTCTTATTTAGTGGCGATAAAAGACTATATAGGAGCCGCCGAGCAAGCAGGATATGTTTTGGATAGCGATCCTTCAAATGAAGATAGGTGGAGGGCGACTATGAGCTTATATGCGCAGGGAAATGATTTTTCAAAGGCTGTAGAAGTGGGGGAAGAAGCATTGGGCTATCACCCCAAAAGCGTGCTGATAAATCTGTTTATTGCGACCAATTATAACCAATTGGCTCAATTTGAAAAATCATTAGCACATTTGAATGTTGCACTTGGGTTGGTCGACAAGGCTGATGTGGAGCTGTATTCGCAAGTGTTGTGTTCGATAGGCGATACCTATTATATGGCAGAGCAGAAAGATAGTGCATTTGTCTATTATGATAAATCGTTGGAGATAGATCCAGGCAACCTGCTGGCATTGAACAATTGTGCATATTATCTTGCTTGTGAAGGTCGTGACCTTGATCGAGCAGAGCGCATGAGCGCGATAACAATTCAGGAAGAGCCACAGAATGATACTTCGCTTGACACCTATGCTTGGGTGCTGTTTAAAAAGAAAGACTATGAGCGCGCTCTACATTATATTGAGGAAGCGTTGAAATATAGTGATAGTCCTTCGGCAGAATTACATCATCATGCAGGGGATATATATTTTATGATGGGAGATCCCGATAAGGCGTTAGTGCATTGGGAAGAGGCATTGGAATTGGCTCCTGACGATGAATTGCTGCAACGCAAAGTGCTTCACAAGACCTATTTTTATAAATGATGAGATATCTTTATATTGCAATATTATGTATGGTGTTGTTGATGATTGCCGGATGCCGTTCGGCAAAACAATCGGCAACAGCATCTCCTGATACAGATAGTGAGCGCTCGCTGTCGGAACATTTTGATGCGTTGGTGTCGAGTTATGCTGATTGGGAAGATGTCAACGTGCCCGTAAGGCTTGAATTAGAAGCCCCTAAACAGGTGTCAATCTCCGGACGTGCCACGATGGTGAGAGGCAAGAGTGTGTTGATTTCGTTACGGGTGCTGGGTATGGAGGTCGCAAATCTCTATATAACCAATGATTCGGTCTATGCAACAGAAAAGATTCACAAATATTATATTGCCGAAGATATAAATTCATTGCGTGGTAAATTCCCTGTCTCAATAAATGATGTGCAGGATTTGTTGCTTGGTCAAGTGTTTCTGTTGGAGCGTGGTCGCATTGATAAATCAATGAAAAATCAAGTGCGTCTGTCAGAGATGGGCGAGTATTGGACCATATTGCCAAAGAAATTTTACGATGATGTGGAATATGCTTTTGGAATGTCGCAAAATGATGAACTGAAGGCTTTGTCGGTTAGTCGTCAAGATATCACCCCATTGGTGAGCCAATATAGTAATCATGCATCGTCCCCTGCCGGAACGATAGCCTGCATGTCAAAGATAAATCTGTCGACTGAAAAAATGGCTATGAAGGCAACCATAAAATGGGATGCAGAAAAGGCAAAGTGGAACACAGGAAAGCAAAGTGTGTGGAAGATGCCTAAAGGTTATAAACGCATATCGGGCGAGTCTTTGGTGAAAACATTATCAGGGGGGTTGTAGTCTATGCTGAGGGTTTGGTCGTTAATATTAATTGCTTTGTTTACGGCAGTATCTATTGTCGCTGCTCCTCAACGCAATGCAAAGCGCATAAAACGCGACAAGCAAGCCACCACACAACAAATAAAGGAGACATCTCGCAAGATAGATGAGAATGCACAAAAAATAGAACGTCAACTAAATCAACTCAATTTTGTTGAGGCTGAGGTTAAGGAATTGAATGAATCAATATTTAAGACACAAAAGTCGATTGATTCATTAGATCAAGTGATAAAAAAAATGAACGATTCAATTCAGGTTGTTGACAAGAAATTGTCGTTGATGCGGGAAAAATATGCATCGGCTGTGCGTAAAATGCGTTCAAACAAAGGGGAAATAAGTACATTGTCGTTTCTTTTTTCGGCAGAATCGTTTACTCAGGCTTATCGTCGTATGCGCTATTTGCAACAATTCTCTCAATGGCGTTCTCGAAAATCTGATGAAATAAAGGGGATCCATTCACAACTTGAAGCTAAAAAAGCAGAACTGATACTAAAGCAGGAGGATAAAAGTAAAACTCTTGCCGAGCAGAATGTTGCCCGTCAGGAGTTGGAGAAGAAGCAAGATGAGGCTGAGTCCCTTGTTGCCAACTTAAAGAAAGAGGGAGGCGCATTAAAGAAATTATTAAAACGGAAGGAACGCGAGGCTCAGGCTCTTGATGATGAGTTGGAAAGATTTATAGCTGAGGAACAGCGCATTGCTGAAGAAAAACGAAAAGCAGAAGAGCGACGATTGGCTGAAGAACGCAAAAAACGAGAAAGAGAGGAGGCAGAGCGTCAACGTCTGCTTGCTCAAGAGGAGCAACGCAAGCGTGAAGAAGAACAGCGTAGTCAAGCTGAAATTGAGGCGGAACATAAAAAACAACAAGAACAAGAGCAGAAAAAGATAAAAGAGCAAAAAACTCAAGAAAAGTCTAAGCAAACAGAGGTGAAACCGAAACCTGAGGCAACTCCTGAAACAAAGAACCCAAAGATGGAAGCGCCATCAGTTAATGACGATGTGCAATTGACAGGAACGTTTGAAAGTAATAAAGGTAAATTGTTATTCCCTGTTAGCGGAAGCTATAAAATAGTCAGAGGATTTGGGATACAACGCCATCCCGATTTGAAATATGTAAAAACAAACAATGGTGGTATAGATATTGAAGTTCCCGAAGGGGGTGTAGCAAGAGCTATATTTGCCGGAAAGGTGTCAGCGATATTTCGTCAGCCCGGGTTTAACAATATCGTAATGGTGCGTCATGGGAGTTATATCACAATATATGCCAACCTAAGCAGTATTGATGTTAAAAAGGGTGATGAGGTGAAAATTAATCAGACGATAGGTCAAATATATTCCGATCCTGATGACAATCATCGCAGTATTCTTCATTTTGAAATACGCAAAGAAAGAGAAAAGTTAAATCCCGAACTTTGGTTGAAAAAATAATATCGAACATGAAATTAGCAAAACAAAACAGATTATCAGCAACTGTGCTGAAGGCAATGAGTGTCTTTGGAGGAGTGCAAGTTGTGGGTATTTTGTGTTCGATAATACGCACGAAACTTGTTGCTGTGTGGCTTGGAGCGGCAGGCATGGGAATTTTTGCCTTGTATAGTTCCACAATAGATATGATTAGTGTCTTTACGCGATTGGAATTGCGTAATAGTGCTGTGCGTGAACTTGCATCGGCAGGCTCTCGATTGGGGCTGATATGTGTTGTGGTGCGTCGATGGTCATGGTTTTTGGGAATCTTTGGCGCGATATTAACGATTGTTCTTTCTCCTTGGCTTAGTGAATGGACATTTGGAGATAGAAATCACACAATAGCGTATATAATTCTGTCGGTGGCAGTGATGTTGTTCTCGGTTACAGATGGGGAGAATGCAATATTACAAGGGACATCGATGCTTAAACCATTGGCAAAAGCTTCAATGGCAGGAGCTATTGCATCTATAATAGTTTCTATCCCTTTGTTTTATATTTGGCGCATCGATGGCATTGTGCCTGCAATATTGGCCTATTTTATTATAACAACATTGTCGGTTTTTTATTATCGCCGACGTCCCGAAAAGCCCAAGGTACAAGTATCTACCGGTGATGTATTAAAAGAGGGTAAGGGATTTATGTTGTTAGGGATATATATGACGTTGTCGATGTTTGTAGGCCTGTTTGTATCGTATGCATTTATGGCCTATTTGAACCGAACAGCCGATACTTCAATGGTGGGATATTATCAAGCCGGTTATTCGCTTGTGAATAAATATGTCGGACTTATTTTTGCTGCAATAGCAATGGAGTATTATCCGCGACTTGCCCAAGTAATAAAATCACGCCAACGTACATCGATTTTTGTGTCTCATGAGATAATGTTGATAATGTGGATTTTAATCCCTGTCGTAGCTCTATTTATTGCATCAGATGATTTGTTAATCAAAATATTTTATACCACAGAATTTAATGTTATAATCCCATTTATCTCAGTCGCAATTATAGGGACAATGTTACGCGCAGTTTCATGGTGTATGAGTTATGTAGTGCTTGCTCGAGGCGATGGAAAAACTTTTTTGATTGTAGAGGCAATGTCAGGTGTTATCGGCTTGATACTGAACATTGTTTTCTTTGAAACTTTTGGGATGTTGGGATTGGGTATAGCCTATATTTTATGGTATATGGTATATGCGTTAATCCTATATATAGTATATCGCCACAACTATGGATTGACATTAGGTCGTGGAATTATGCGTTTGATGATTTATGCCGTCGCAATGGGTGTCGCGAGCGTTGCGTTGTCGGTATGCGTAGGATGGTGGGCAACAGCAATTTTGGGAACTGTCGCATTGTATTTCTCAGCACGTCGATTGCTCCGCTGTCGATAATTACCACCCGCCTGATGCTCCACCTCCACCGGTAAATCCACCTCCAAAGCTACCACCGGAGAAACCTCCTCCGCCACCAAAACCTCGACCACCGCCACCCCCGGCAATGATGACAGGAGGGAGTTTGGGAATGATATATGCAACTTGGTTGATATGTCGGCAGTTGTGGCAAGTGTATTCTTTGATACCTCGGCCATCTCTTGCTACGCTTGCTTGCATTATGATGCGGTCGTTAGTTAAGGAACATGCCTTAGCTCCACACAAAGAACATGTAGTGTAGGTTGTTGCTTTGACAAAGGGTAGTATATCTGTTTCTCCGCATCGAGGGCATAGCCACACATCATAGTCAACAGAGTTTAAGCGCTCTTCGGTATCTTGTGCCGGAGTCAGATATTTGTTGTCTTCATCTTCATCAAGGCGTTTCATTTTGTGGTTGCAGTTGGGACAGCGACGAGTCTTGGTGCGCAATCGACGCATTGTCCAGAGTAACAGAATAAGTACTATTGCAGGAATCCCAATGCCTCCCACTGTTGCCATCAACATGGGGAGCTTCAACTTGTTGAGCGCACAATATTTATCGTAGCGGTCTTTTTTTCTGTTAGAAACAAGCGTGAAGATGAAAACACCAAACATTACAGCGGTCAATACAAGGCTTATTATCAACCAATTTTTGAAAAATTGGTCATCTTCAGCTTTTGCATCGTTTTTGTATTTTGACATCAACTCTTCAGTAGCTCCGGGAGTAGTTATTATCTCGGAAATGCGATTAAGTGCCTCAATTGTTCCTGTATCATAGTCGCCCTCTTTGAAATGAGGAGCCATATTGTCGCGAATGATGCGACCGGCGATAATGTCGGGTATGACGCCTTCCATTCCGTAGCCTGTGCGTAGTGTAGCCTTGCGCATACCTTTGACAATAAGGACAAGGAGTCCGTTACTATTATCCTTTTTTCCAATGCCCCATTCAGAGAACAGCTCTGTGGCAAATGTGTCAATATCGCCATTGTCAATTTCGTTTACAACGACAGCAACAACCTCAGCCGATGTCTGTCGCCAAATGTTGGCCAAAATTGAGTCGGCTTGAGCTTCAGCCTGTGGAGATAGAATGCCATCAGGGTTAGAAACATAGCGAGTGCTGTTTTGCACATGTACATTTGGAATCTCCTTTACACTATATGCATTAGCGCAAATGGTGGTAAAAGCTAATATTATAGAAACGAAAAATCTTGTCATGACGATTAGTGGTTTTACATTAAACAGCGGGGAGACTCATGCCATTGAGCTTGCGATAAAGATCAAGTGCATACACATCGGTCATCCCTGAAATGTGGTCCAAAACGGCTTGTATCTTGCCAAATAGAGTGGGCGCGTTTATGTCGTATTGTTGAGGAACTTTTGATAGTAATAATTTTGAATAGTTGAGTTGGGGGAAACGCACTGCGTGGATGAGTTTCTCCATCAAGAAAGTGATGATTTGGTTACCAGCGAGTTCGATATCCACAACATCACCGGCGCGATAAATCTTCTTCCAAGAGAGTTCAGAGCAACGGATGTAGCCATTCTTTTCGAGTGGAGAGATGTGGTCGAGCAAAGAGTCTTGGAATTCACCTCGCAAAATTTCTTCCTCATGTTCAACAAAAGCTAAAGCGCACTGATGCACGAGCGTGCCTATGACGCACGAGCGCATGTAAGAAACCTTTTCGTTAGGGTCATCGACAAACTCCATTGCGCGGAACATGTGCTCCTTGCGTTCCTCGTCAAAGAAGCCTGTTAGCAGGTCAATAACCTCTTCGGTGGTCAATATGCGTAGTTTGTGAGCATCTTCAATGTCCATCACTTCGTAGCATATGTCGTCGGCAGCCTCCACGAGATAAACAAGCGGGTGGCGAGTGTATCGCACCTCACCATTTTCTCCCGGCAAAGAGATGAGCCCCACCTCTTCGGCAACCTTTACAAAGGCATCGCGTTCTGAGTTAAAGAACCCAAACTTGTTGGCTTTCACAGCGAGCGATGATTCATAGGGGTACTTTACGATTGATGCAAGTGTGGAGTAGGTCATGGCAAACCCTCCGGGACGACGTCCCTTGAATTGGTGTGTGAGCAAGCGGAACGCATTGGCATTACCCTCAAATTGGATTAAGTCGCTCCATTGTTGTAGGGTGAGCTCATTTTTAAGTTCCTTGCCTGCGCCTTCAGAGAAGAATGTAGAGATTGCCTTTTCTCCGGAGTGCCCAAATGGCGGATTACCCAGATCGTGAGCCAAACATGCCGCAGCCACAATTTCATCTATAGCATCGAGCTTGTTTTGCCAAGGCTCATAGGCATATTTTTCGCGCAACATGGAGCTGACCTCATTGGCAAGCGAACGCCCCACGCACGCCACCTCCATGCTGTGAGTCAGACGGTTGTGGACAAAGATGCTCCCAGGTAGTGGGAATACTTGAGTTTTGTTTTGCAGACGGCGGAAAGGGGATGAGAACACCAAACGGTCATAATCCCGTTGGAAATCACTGCGAAAGCCACGCTTAGTGCCATTGTAATCTTCGAGCCCAAAACGCTTTTCGCATATCAATCGGTCCCATTTCATCATCTGTGTCATATCTCATTATATTTAATTCTCAAAATTACAAATAAAATCCCTCTCCACAAAGCCCCTTTTATGTTTTGTATATTATAACAATAAAAGCGACTCGGGGGGAGTCGCTTTTATTGCTGTATGGGGAATAATGTGGATTATTCGTTGTTGTCGTTGTTGTGACGTGGTGGGCGGTTGTCGCGACGAGGACCACGGTCGCCTTCACGACGAGGACCACGATTATTGTTGTTGTCACGGCGAGGACCACGGTCAGCGCGAGGTGCGCGTTCACGTTCAACATATCCTTCCGGTTTTGGTTGCAAAGCACGCATTGAAAGACGATATTTGCCTGTTTTCTTATCGATTTCGATGAGTTTAACTTCGAGTGTGTCGCCTTCTTTGATGCCTGATGCTTCCATGTTTTCGATGCGATCCCAGCTGATTTCGCTGATGTGTAGCAATCCGTCGCGGTTAGGCATGAATTCTACAAATGCGCCGAAGTCAAGGATTGAGCGAACAGTTCCTGTGTAAGTTTTGCCTTCTTCAGGAAGTTGCACGATGGCGTTAATCATTTCAAGTGCTTTATCAATAGAATCTTTGTTGGCAGCAGCCACTTCGATGTATCCTTGTTCGTCGATTTCATCAATAGTAACAGTAGCTCCGCTTGCTTCTTGAATTCCTTGGATAATCTTACCACCAGGGCCAATAACTGCACCGATGAGGTCTTTAGGAATTGTCATTGTAACGATGCGAGGAACATGAGGTTTGTAGTCTTCGCGTGGAGCCGGGATTGTTTCATTGATTTTGCCAAGGATGTGTAGGCGACCTTCACGAGCTTGGAGAAGTGCTTTTTCAAGGATTTCATAAGAAAGTCCGTCGCACTTGATATCCATTTGAGTAGCTGTGATACCATCAACTGTTCCTGTTACTTTGAAGTCCATGTCTCCGAGGTGGTCTTCGTCTCCGAGAATGTCAGAAAGCACAGCGTATTTGCTACTTTCAGTATCAGTGATAAGTCCCATTGCGATACCGCTCACAGGTTTCTTCATTTGTACACCGGCGTCAAGCAGTGCAAGTGTACCTGCACATACTGTAGCCATTGATGAAGAACCGTTTGATTCAAGGATATCAGAAACTACACGACAAGTGTAGGGGAAATTGTCGGGGAGCATGCGTTTTAGAGCGCGGTGTGCAAGATTTCCGTGTCCTATTTCACGACGACCTACGCCACGAGTGGGTTTTGCTTCACCTGTAGAGAATGGAGGGAAGTTGTAGTGAAGAAGGAAACGTTCGCGACCTTGCATGAGCACTTCGTCAAGTATTTTCTCGTCAAGTTTAGTGCCGAGAGTAACTGTTGAAAGTGATTGAGTTTCTCCGCGAGTGAATATTGCTGAGCCATGAGGTCCGGGAAGGTAGTCTACTTCGCACCAGATGGGGCGAATTTCGGTAGTCTTGCGACCATCCAAACGGATTCCTTCATCGAGGATGCAACGGCGAACAGCTTCTTTTTCAACATCGTGGTAGTAACGTTTGATGAGCGCTGTTTTTTCTTCTTGCTCTTCCTCAGTGAGGGCATCAATATATTCTTGGCATATAGCAGCAAAGCTGTCGTGGCGCCAGTGTTTGTCAGCGCATCCGGCTTTAGCCACTGCATATACTTTGTCATAGCATTTTTCGCGAACATCTTTGCGGAGGTCTTCGTCGTTAACTTCGTGGCAGTATTCACGTTTAACAGTTGAGCCTACAGCTTCAGCAAGTTCGAGCTGAGCCTTACATTGTTCTTTGATTGCATCGTGAGCAGCTTTGAGCGCGTTGAGAAGATCAGTTTCAGAAACTTCATCCATTTCGCCTTCCACCATCATGATGTTGTCGTAGGTAGCACCCACCATGAGCTCCATGTCGGCGCGTTCGAGTTGTTCAAATGTTGGGTTGATAACAAATTCGCCATCAATGCGAGCAACACGCACTTCAGAGATAGGCCCATTGAAAGGTATATCAGAAACAGCGATTGCAGCTGATGCAGCAAGACCAGCAAGAGCATCAGGCATGTCAACGCCGTCAGAAGAATACATTGTTACGTTAACAAATGTGTCAGCATGGTAATTGTCGGGGAATAGAGGACGTAACACGCGGTCAACAAGGCGTGCAGTCAAAATTTCATAGTCTGACGCGCGACCTTCACGTTTAAGGAATCCTCCGGGGAAACGACCATTTGAAGAGAATTTTTCTTTGTACTCAACTTGGAGGGGCATGAAATCTACACCCTCACCGGCTTCTTTAGCCGAAACTACTGTCGCAAGGAGCATAGTGTTGCCCATGCGCAATTCTACCGCTCCATCGGCTTGCTTGGCAAGTTTACCTGTCTCAAGTGTGATGACGCGTCCATCACTAAGCTCGATGGTTTTCTTAATTGGATTTAACATAGATATAATATTATTTTTTCGTCTGATAAAAATCATGCAAAGATAGTGATAATAGTTGAGATATTGACAATTAACTTGCTATAAAATAGTGCGAATGAGCGATATTCTTGCTAAATAAGAGCAATTTATGTATTTTTGCGATACAATATAAATGCGTGCAATGGATATAACTATAAAATTTGTCGATTTTTGGGAGGGGTTTACACCTAATGATAATTTTTTACTTAATGCGTTAAAGGGAAGGTATAACGTAACTATTCTTGACGATAAGTCAAAAGATGAGCCGGATTTGCTTTTTTGTTCAGCTTTTGGTATAGAACATTTGCATTATGAAAATTGCATAAAGGTGTATTATACAGCAGAAAACGATATCCCAGATTTCAATCAATATGATTATGCGATATCTTTCTTTGATATAAAATTTGGTGATAGGCATTTGCGTTATCCGATGTATGTAGCATATCCGGAATATAATAGACTCATAGGAGTGAGTCCGATATCAAGGGAAGTCGCATTGGGTCGAGACTTTTGTAGTGTTGTTGTGAGTAATGGCTATTCAAATGCTCCAATGAGGGAGCTTGTGTGGCAACGATTAGATGAATATAAAACTATAGCATCGGGAGGTCGTTACCGTAATAATGTAGGAGGTCCGGTTGATGATAAAATGGAATTTATTGGTCGCTATAAATTCAATCTTGCATTGGAAAATAGTAAAGTAGATAATTATACAACAGAGAAGATTGTGGAGCCTATGGTGGCTCAGACAATTCCTATATATTGGGGTAACAGATTTGTGTGTGAGGAATTTAATAAAGAATCCTTTATTGATGTATCAGATTTTGATAGCCTTGACCGGGCGATAGAGTATATCCGTCAAGTGGATAATGATGATGAATTATACATGAAAATATTAAGAGCTCCGAAATTGGCAACTGACGCTCCTGTTGATTGGAGTGATAGATTACAAGTGTTTTTGACTCAAATAATTGAGAATGGTCGTCATTATATTTGCCAATATGGTCATTCTCGAAAATTGTATGAGGAACGTAAAATAAAGGAGCGATTGGTGAATGTGAAAATCCTTAGAGGTTTTGCTCGAAGATTTTTAAAATGACAATAAGAATTAAAGGGTTGCTTCATTTTGAGCAACCCTTTCTGTAATTATGAATTTTTTAATTATTTTTCTACTTTGTTGTAACGCGCGTTCAAGCCTTCGATTACTTCATTTGTTATATCAAGAGCAGGGTTGAAATATACACCAGCGTTCTTAAATAGGATGGCATCGTAGCCATGTTTTGCGTTGTAATCTTTGATAAATGAATCGATAGAGTCATTTAATTGCATTTGTTGTTGCAACAGTTCTTGTTGTGCGTTGCGTTCAAGTGTAGCAAGATATCCTTGTGCATCTGATTGCATTTTGTTGAACTTTTGAATGTCAGCATTATAACTTGCTTCAGAAAGATATCCGTTTGATTTCATCTTTTGTTCGATTTGAGAACCGAATTTTTGGATTTCAGCAGCTTTAGCGCGTTGAGCGTTTTCAAGTTTGCTCATAGTGCGTATTGATGCTTCTTTGAAATCAAGAGCTAAATTATAATGAGCTGTAACTGAATCACCATCTATATATCGAATATTTAGAGATGCACCTGAAACTACTGCAGTAGAGTCGTTTGTTACAATTGGGCTGTTGCTCTCGTTGCCCGAACAAGAGACGATTGTGATAGCCGAGCAGAGTAAAATAGACTTGGCAAGAAATGCAATTTTCTTCATTATTGCTAATCGTTAATTTAAAGTATAATGTAGTTGTTAAATTGTTTTTGTGTTGCAAATATATGAAACAAGTCTAAATTTTGGGGTATATATAAATTTTATTTTGTAACTTAGTGAGCGAATAATGATGTTTTTAACATTATTTTCCAAAAAGAAAAACTTTTTACAGGAAATAGTAACACTTAAATTCAATATTATGACAATTAAAGATTTGAAACCCTCACTTGTGTGGTCGATATTTGACGAGATTACAAAAGTTCCTCGCCCTTCAAAAAAAGAGGAGAAAATTCGTGAATATCTTGTTGACTTTGCACACAAACATAATTTGGCAGTTAAGACTGATGCAATCGGTAATGTAGTGATGAGCAAGCCAGCAACTCCAGGTAAGGAAGATGCTCCAGGTATTATTTTGCAAGCTCACATGGACATGGTGTGTGAGTCAAATGATAAGTCTTTCGACTTTGAAAACAACCCTATTACAACTATTATAGATGGCGAATGGGTGCAAGCTGATGGCACAACACTTGGCGCAGATAACGGTATCGGTATGGCTGGTGCTCTTGCTGCATTGGTTGATGATACACTTGTTCATGGTCCACTTGAAGCTCTCTTTACTGTGGATGAAGAAACAGGGTTGACAGGCGCTAACAACCTTGGTGAAGGTATGATTTCTGGTACAATTCTTTTGAATCTTGACTCTGAAGATGATGCTGAAATCTTCGTAGGATGTGCCGGTGGTGTTGATACAACATGTACATTTACTTACACTACTGAGTCTGCTCCAGCCGGTTATCACTATTTTAAAGTGACTGTTGTCAATGGTTGTGGTGGACACTCAGGTTGCGATATCCATCTTGGTCGTGCCAATGCCAATAAATTGCTTGCTCGCTTCATTTGGTCAATAGCTAAGAAACATGACGTGGTGATTGCTGAAATTGAAGGTGGAAACCTTCGTAATGCTATCCCACGTGCGGCATCGGCTGTTATCGGCGTTCCTGCGGTTGCTAAAGAAGATGTGCGCATCGCAATGAACAATTATAGTGCAGTGATTGAAAATGAATATAAAGGAGTAGAACCTAATTTATCTGTTGATCTTGAAAGTGCCGATGCTCCTGCTCAGTGTATTGATAAGACAACAGCAATGAACTTGATTAATGCATTGTACTGTGCTCCTCATGGTGTAATCTCGATGAGCCGCGAACTTGAAGGCCTTGTTGAAACATCAACTAACCTTGCTGCTATCAAGATGTTGCCAAATAATGAAATTCTTGTAACCACAAGCCAACGAAGCTCGGTGGATTCTCGCAAATGGGATATTGCAAATCAAGTTGAAACAGTGTTTGCTCTTGCCGGTGCTAAAGTAACTCATGGAGATGGCTATCCGGGATGGGCTCCAAATATGCAATCGCCCATTATGGAAATTGCTCGTGATGCTTACAAAGAACTTTATGGTATCACTCCGGCAATTAAAGCTATTCATGCCGGTCTTGAATGTGGATTGTTCTTGCAAAAATATCCCTACTTGGATATGGTCTCTTTTGGCCCGACATTGCAAGGTGTTCACTCTCCGACAGAACGCATGCACATTCCTGCCGTAGAACGTTTCTGGGGGCAATTAACTCGTGTGCTTGAAAAAGTTGCTGACTTAAAGAGATAAGTTTGAGACGAAAACTTATAATCGCAATTCTTCTATCGCTGTCTTTAAACGTGATGGCGGTAGAAGAATTTCTCATTGAAGATAATTCCCTTGCTTATCCCGATGGCTCGTTTTTTACATCACTCACCATTCCTCAACGATTTATTGATGAGGCGAGGGGAGATGTTATAGTAAGGCTGACAGATGAAGATTATATAGCTGTAGCCAAAGATTTAGATGTTGATGTTGCGGCGATAAAAGCAGTTGTTGATATAGAAACCGGTCGTCAGCACACCGGCTTTATCGCTCCACGCAAGCCGATTGTATATTTTGATGCAAAAGTGTTTAGGGGTACTTGCGCGCGAAAAGGAATCGATATCTCCAAATATAAAATCATGTCGGGGCATGGTGTAAATCAGGAACGTGCTCATCAGCGATTGCAAGCGGCATGTGAAATAGATACTGTTACCGCGTGGGAATCTACATTTTGGGGAATGTTTCAGATAGGGGGATTTAATTGGAAACAATGCGGTGCAAAGGATTTGAATGATTTTGTATATAGAATGAAATACTCTGAACGCACACAGCTTGAGCTATTTGCCAATTTTCTTGTAAACACCGGCTTGGTTAAATATTTACAGACAAAAAATTGGGGCGCATTTGCTTATCGCTATAACGGCCCCAAATATGCTCGACGAGGTTATCACACACGCCTCGCTCGCGCCTATAATAAATATTTGACAATGAATTAATTCTTGCGTTCGATATCGTGGAGATTTTCCATCTTTTTGTTTTCGAGGAATTCGTTGATGCCACAAAGATGTTCGCGCACACGTTTGTGCCCGAATTCGTACACTTTTGTTGCTAATCCATCAAGAAAATCACGATCGTGGCTCACAAGGATTAATGTCCCATCATAATCTTTAAGGGCCTGTTTAAGTATATCTTTTGTCTTTAGGTCGAGGTGGTTGGTGGGCTCGTCGAGAATGAGCAGATTGACAGGCTCAAGCAACAATTTCAAGATTGCAAGTCGTGTTCTTTCTCCACCTGACAATACTTTTACTTTCTTGGTGCTTTCTTCCGGACCTCCAAACATAAATGCTCCGAGCATATCGCGTATTTTTAGCCTAATGTCACCCTTTGCGATGTCGTCTATTGTTTGGAATACAGTGAGATTTTCATCAAGCAGAGATGCTTGGTTTTGTGCAAAATAGGCTGTTTGCACATTGTGTCCGAGAGTGAGAGTTCCTTCATGTTCAAGTTCTCCCATAATACATTTTACCATAGTGGATTTACCTTCACCGTTGCGACCAACAAAGGCTACTTTCTCGCCGCGCTCAATCATGAACGATGCGTCTTTAAATACAACGTGGTCGCTAAATGATTTTCCCACATTGTCAACCTGCACAGGGTAGGTCCCGCTGCGAGGTGATGGTGGAAATTTCAAGCGGAGAGCTGAAGTGTCTTCTTCGTCAACCTCAATCAATTCAAGTTTTTCAAGCATTTTTACGCGACTTTGCACTTGCAGAGTTTTGGAGTATGTTCCTTTGAAACGCTCGATGAAATCTTTTGTTTCTTGAATCATCTTTTGTTGCTCCTCATACTGCTTCATCTGTTGCTCGCGACGCTCTTTGCGCAATTCGAGGTAGTGGCTGTAAGATGCTTTGTAGTCATAGATGCGTCCCATTGTAACCTCTATTGTGCGAGTGGTTATCGCATCGACAAAACGGCGGTCGTGGCTGATTACAACGACTGCTTTTGCCGATGTTTTGATGAACTCTTCAAGCCACAAAATACTTTCGATGTCGAGGTGGTTGGTGGGCTCGTCGAGGA
>JAFSCJ010000021.1 GCA_017436845.1 Muribaculaceae bacterium | reverse complement strand
TACTTCTGGGATTCATGTATATTTTATATTTTATATTTTATAATTTATACACGCACTGATAAAAATCTTCCTTATCATTCACCACATCGTGCACGATGAACTCCAATCTATCGTCATAACGACGCATCGCTACTGGATTTACCATAGTACCGTCATGCAAAATCAATATACGTCCTTTGCTGAATGTTGCTACACGATCACCCTTGCGAAGCGGAATATTTCCATAAGCATCATCCACATTCACTATCTTCTTGAAGAAATTGAACGGTCCATCGCCACTAAGTTTTGTGCGGTTGCCGGCTTCCAACTTATAGTAGGCAGCTTCCTTTTCATTATATACCAATATCTGGCTATTCCGATTGAAATCATCAAACAAGTTGCCTCCACCATTGAACCCTGCGGCAAAACCACATTCAGAATATAGAATACGCTCTCCATCATTCAAGATACCCATCGCCTCCATCTGATACGGAAGGGCTTCAGGCTGAGGGAAATCGGCATAGGCTTCATGCAGAATATCTTCACACTGTGTCACTACATTAAGTTGCGGACGACGGAGTACACATTCCGGCAACAGTCCTTCATTTACCATTTCACTATATATTTCGACTGCTTCAGGCATCAACTTCTTGGTGTTTTCCAAGCGGACATTTAAACTTTTGAGCCAAATTTTTGCGGCACGAGTGCGGTAGTTCTTCATCATAGCGTCGGCCTTATCATAAAGAGCGTGGATTTTATCCACATCGGTTTCACTATAAATCTGTTCATAGATGTTTCGAAGTTCATCCTCATAATCCTCAGCAATCTCATTACAATCCTGCACAATGCCGGCTTCGCTATTATGTAGTGCGGCAGCCTTGTCGCTGTACGCTTTCAGACGTTGCTCCATACGAGTAGCGTTAGGATTCCACTTCTCAGCCAATGCCTGTTCCTTCTTGCCGATATTGCCCAGCATATTGATAGCTTCCATATCCACGCCACTCATCATATCCTGCTGAATCGCCATAGCCTCCTGACCGAGTTCCTGCATACGGAGACGGTCAGCATCAGTCAGCGTTCCTTTCTTTTCCTTCTTTTCCAAAGCCGTCATTTCCTTTTCTATCGCGTCCAGACGAGCTTGGTTTTTATTCATCTTACTTTCGTAATCTTTCGGAACCATATTTGCAATGCGTTCTTCACTTAATCCGCCCAACACACTTTGTTTAATTTTCTCCTCAATGCGAGCTTTCTCTGTTTCAGGACAATTAGGATCTTCCAAACGCTTCATGTCAGCATGGCTTATACCCCATGTATCAGCTAAATCCTTATATAGTTTGTCACGAAGAGCAAGCATTTCTTCATCACTGCACGTCCATTGCTCATCAAGTTCCTCCACACGCATACTGATAGACGATAGACGATTGTAATACGCCTGGCGAACGGCATCATCAGGACTGGCAATTTGTTCCACAGTCGGTAATGCCGGAAGTTCATTGAGGAGTTGTTGTACTGTCGAAGCTTTACTTGGTGCTACTTGTCCGTCCCACACGAAGGATGTCTGACGAAGCTTAGGCACACGGTCGGTTGCTGTGGGCTGTTTCCCGGCATTTTCCTCGTTTACCACTATTTCTGCTTGAGGTTCTTCGTCCATTCCTACAACATTGTTCATCGCTTTTTCTGCTTTCTGTTTCAACTTCTTCAAAAAGCCTTGAGCATGAGTCTCTGTGGGTATCGCCAGCATCATAGTGGCGAGAACTCCTAATATTAACTTTTTCATCTCCATCTATTTTTAAAGGAACTTATATAAATCTTATCGAGTTTTGTTTTGTGTTGCATAGCTTATACCCAATCCCAGTGACTTGCGCCCGACATCAGGATAAACATCAAGATACACATTTTTATATTTATATCCCCAAGCCCAATTGGCTCGAGCATCACGCATTGTATAGACTTTGTGGTATTGTCCAGCTGTATTACTGCCATGAACTTCACCATCATCTGATACCGACTTTATCAAATTATATATCTTTTCTAAATTGTGCAAACGCGGCTCTTTAATTTCTTCAACTGATACCTGTACGACCTCTTTCTGAACATAAGCCGGCGCACCCATAACTTCAATATTTTTATCTATTCGACAAGAGAACAATGAAATCGAGACAACTACACACATCAGTATGTTCAATATAGTTTTCATCGTTATTATTATAAAGGCGGTTGTCCCAAAGGAGTTGAGACAACCGCATGTTAAAAACCTTATTTTGAAAAATCAACATCAATGAATTCTCTCACTGATTTCACACTATTGTCAGGAGTGAGAATAGTTACCTTTACAGTGTGTAACCCTGATTTGAGATCTGATGCCATGCGGAATTTCAATGTATTTGAATTCTCCAATGCACCGGTAACCAAAAGCCCGTCCAACGTTACACCCTCAAAATTAGCAGGAGCATCAAGGATAGAGATTCCACCAGTATAATCGCTCATCAACCATGGTTTTTCATAATACAAGTCTCTCCATGAATAAGTTTCAGTATAATAGTCTCCGCCACTAAATACTGTGTGTATCGTTCCTTGCCACACTTTCCAATCATCTTGTGAAGCAACCGATTCCACTGAAAATTGTTTATAGCTCTCTCCACCGGGTTGATTAGGCTCATCGGTGAAATTAACATAGAGTCTATTGGCACCTGAACGAAACGCAAAGTTTTCATCGGCAAAGTGTAATGCTGCACCACCACATTCTCCATAAGTTTCATAATTTGCAGCCGCAAGCACAAGTGTCTCAGCATTTCCATCCTCAAAACCATATGTGCGATCTGTTCCTGTGTAACCTTCTCTATTGAGAAAATCATATAATTTGTCAGGGGTATCCATGTCCAAGGCTCCGCTAATCCATCCACCATCATAACCTACACAACCCAATTTCAAGTCAAACATTGCCTCTAACTTTGTTGACCAACTTTGTATCTCAGCTGCCAACAAATCAGCTTCTTCCGACATACTACCCGAATTATCCACCAAGAAACACACATCGACTTGTGTAGTCGCCCGGCTTACGCGACTTGTGTTTTTCTCCACTAATATACTACGAGGTTTACCATCGATTTCAACCCAAATGTTTTGTCCGTTTATCGATGTTCCATATAAGTCCAACCAATCTCTCGTTTGTGGGTTATATATACCGGTCATGTTCATATTTATGACATTTCCATCAACTGAGAATCCCACATTTGGAATATTAACATTTGACTCTGCCGGATCCACAATAGGGCTCGGACCTGCAAGACTTTCTTCGGGAATATCATCCCAACCTGTTCCGGGTCCATTTTCATCACTGCTGCAAGAGAAAGTAATACAGCAAAAACCTAATGCTAATGCATATAACAATTTCTTATCCATAAATAAATAATGTTTTAATTAATAATAGGGTTAATTTAAGCCTTCAATTGTGCCTGTGGCGCCAATTATTTTTAACGCCAACAGGCAATTAACAACACATTTCCATAATTGATTAGTTTTTTCTATTAATCCTACTCTATCAGCTTTTCGGTTACACTTTATATTGTTATTCCTTGATTTTAATTATATAAACTTGGCTCTGTTCTCACTGCTTTACAAACTCCACGCGGCGGTTCTTCGCACGGCCTTCGTCGGTCGTGTTGTCCGCTATCGGGGAGTTCTGACCCTTGCCCACGGCGGTGAGGCGGTCTTGGGCGATGCCGAGTTCCATCAACTTGGCGACGATGGCCTCAGAGCGTTGCTCGCTGAGGGTCTGATTGCTGGTAGGATTACCGGTGTTGTCGGTGTGACCTTCTACCGAGAACTTCAAGTCGGGGTTTTCTGTCATCAGCGTCACGATGCGGTTGATCTCACCCATCGATTCCGGCTTGATGGTGGCCTTGCCCACATCGAATGTGATGCCGTAGGTGATAATCTTTCCATCAGTCATCATGCGGTCATACAATGGCACTGCACCTTTAGCAATACGCACATTTTTAAGATAAGTATTGTATTCAGGTTTATTGCTTCCATTAAAAAAAGTTATCCACCCTGCGCCGGCTTTTGCATTAGGGATATTTATTACACGCACACCATCGATATAAACCTTTAACGCACGTTTATTAAATGAAATAGCATAGTGATGCCATTGACCATCGTTTAATACCAGTTGAGAACCCGAACTTGCCGAACCGTCTGTATTTGTATCACTTGTTGAGCCATTTTTAACATAAGCCATCCTAACACTTTGTTTGTTGTGTCCCAAATAATAAGTTAACGTATATATTTCATTATCTCTTCTTTGATTCGGAGCCATAAAATCAATCTCTAAACTTGGAGCGCCATCTTTGTGGCTGTAATCATACAACATATCGTATTCGACCGTAAACACATCGCCAAGATAATTTGTGGAATTGTCGACCATCAATGGCTTAATCCAAGAGTCATTTCCAGCCATGGCGATTACAGTCTCTCCGTTTACTTTTGCGATTTCGGCAACACCACGTTCAAGATCCCAACGACTTGGAAACTCACCCAATTGTTCGCCTACAAGCAAGTCCTCGAAAATAATCTCATCACCGGGAACGAAGTCACTCTTTGCATAGGTTGCTTCAAGTGATTTAGGAGTTTGTTTTTTGCTACTTGATTTAGATGAAGAATGAGTATATTCCTCTTCGGCATATTCCTCTTGGTCATTACTATTGTTCTTATTTTTCTTGCTACCTGTGTTTACATTACCATCAAACACATT
Organism: Muribaculaceae bacterium; assembly: GCA_017436845.1. Taxonomy (GTDB): domain Bacteria; phylum Bacteroidota; class Bacteroidia; order Bacteroidales; family Muribaculaceae; genus RGIG4079. Next base: position 53,277 of record JAFSCJ010000021.1, on the reverse strand, counting down.
ATCGACTGCTTTTTCAGTCTTGCGATCGACATTACGTTCAACACTGCGTTCCACTGCATTTTTTGCTGCTTTCTCAGCCGTTTTACCAAGTTTTTTCAACCAACCTTGGGCATTTACATCTACTGTTGCTCCCACAACGAGAAGCATAGACAACAACATTAAAAACTTTTTCATAATAGTATCTGTTTAATGGTTAATAATTTTTCAAATGGCTCAATTTTGTTTTACGCAAAAATCTCGATAAAAATTTAATTTCACATAATAATATAGTTGTCAATAAGTCCCAAAAACATCAGTTTGGACTTATTACTCTGCAAAATCAATTTTAATTGAGATCGAAACGGAGCATGTTGTGATTATTTTTTATCGCCCGGCTCCTATGCGACGGTTAAAAATCAGGAAAGCGTGAAACCGTCAACTTATTTTTTGAAAGCAGGTTCTGGTAAACCTTCGGACTAAAATAAGCAACAGCCACACGCTTTTTTGTTATGAGACAATCCTCTCGGAGTGTATACATATAACAATCTGCGTGAAGAGTAGCGCTTATTCTCGTCCTTTTTTTTGAATTTACCAGATTCGCTTTCAGAGAATGAAGCTGAACACTTCCTATATGTCTAAAATAACCAACTTCTATGGCATCTTTACAAATATAGTTAAATATTTCAGACCTTGAAAGTTTTTGCTACATTTTTTTGGCTGTTGCTAATATTTTTTTGCAAATATATGTTCAAAAACATGATAAATTTTGTTTTTTGCCTGAAATCAGTACAAAAAAACGAAATCAAGACTCAGATTTTACATCTGATAGCCATGTCGCCGGTGTTTTACCAGTAATTTTTTTAAAAACGAGAAAAAAGGTAGAACGAGACCTAAAGCCACACTCGGCAAAGATGCTATCGATATTATACCCCGACGCATCAAGATTCAACAACTGACGCTTTGCCTCCTCAACCCTCATCTTGTTTATGAATTCAAAAAAATTACAATTCAAATAATTATTGATGGCACGAGAAAGATTGCGCTGAGAAATATTTATCTCCTTGGCAAAAAAAGCGATTGAAATATCGGGTTGCAAATATGCTTTTGTGTTTTGCAGATGTTCTGATGCTCTATCACATATCTCTCGCATCTGCTCTACTGTTAAACTCTGAATAGAATTATTTTCCACAATAGGCTCAACTGATACAAACTCCTGATTTGTTATAAGCACAGGATGCTTCAACGAATTGTAGACCAAATATGTCATCGCTATCACATTCAATATCTGTATGAGCCAAGCATCAGTGCGAGGCCAAATGATATAACACACCATTACAATAACAAACAACGAGGCAAATAATATCATCAACACACAAATCCATTCTTTCTGCATCCATTCAGCATTGGAAGATGTTTCCATAATTTGCTTTCTACGTTTATATAAATAACGGAATATCGCCGGAAAATAGGTTATAAGTTGCACTAATATAATAGTGGTATTAATATCCCCTATCCATGTATCATCACCCTGCATTTCATAAATAATTGTATCAATGCGTTCTTGCCATGACATCGACATACATAGCAACCAGCATCCCAAAGTCGGCAAAAAATGTAACAACTGCCAATAATTGAATTTAAAACCGGGTTTGAAATTTTTTAATGTAAACAACCATAATAATGGCAACAGCATCGTATTTACCGAACAGCTGATGGGAAACATAATAAGCGAAAAATCATGCCATCCAAGCATGCGGCTCATATTGTAAAGATATACCGGAACGTTAGGGACAACAATTACTAATGCAGCATATCCATTCTCACCCTTGAAACGAGTTGCAAACAATAAAATTCCTGCGAGCAAGATTAAAATCGTGATGCAAGCAAAGTTTATCGCCAATATGATTTGAGTATATTCAACCATTGTAACCTCATCTTTATGGCAAAGATAATGTTTTTTACAAAATTTGTTTTCAGAACTTCTATTTATTTAAAAAAAAGGGTGTAGAATAAAATTCCACACCCCTCTCAACGGTCAAATATTTTACTACTTAATTTCAATGGGTTTTGATGCCGGAGACTCATTGTTAACACGGTCAAGAGCCGTAACCACATATACTCCTTTTTCTTTTGTATCAAATTCATTAGCCGGAGTTACAACAACTATAGCTGAAGCATCTTCAAGGTTAATTGATTTTTTGTCGGCAAAGCGATATACAACATATCTAACAACATCGGTAGCTTTGTTTTCTAAAACAGGAGCTTTCCATGTTAATTTTCCTTCTTTATTAGCTTTAACCTCTACTATAGCAGGGATTTCAGTTGAAATCCAAGGATATGATGGAACAATAGCTATTGTTGATTGATGATATGCAGCAAGAGAGTCAGCAACACCTTTATAGTTGCTAGTTACAGAATAACCTGGCCACCAGCAGTTGCCATGAATTCCACCGGGGAATGCACGCGACATTTCGATTTTAGAACGTAATTGAGTTGCATCGGTAGATGGTTCAAGGTCAATACGATCCATTGTGCGATTTACCGATTGACCGATATACATGTGACGATTATTGTTGTTCTCTGCCCACCATTTATTTAATATATCATGAGAAGCTAACTTGTGCTCACGTTCCCAATAAAGTTGTGGCATCATATAGTCAACCCAGCCTTTTTCGGTCCATAATAACACGTCGGCAAAAAGAGCATCATAGTTTTGAAGTCCATTTGTATCACTACCTCGAGAATCAGATTTCTTATTGCGCCAAATACCAAATGGACTGATACCAAGACGCACCCAAGGTTTTGCTTCAACAATAGTTTTATGAAGTGTTTCAATGAGTTTATCGCAATTTTGACGACGCCAATCACCACGATCCATACCATTACCGTATGCAGCATAAGATTTATCATCGGGAAAATCAACTCCGGTGATTGGATAAGGATAGAAATAATCGTCCATGTGAATTGCATCTACATCATAGCGAGAAACAATATCATTTACTACCTTAGAGATAAACTCAATGTTTTCGGGCCAACCCGGATCAAAATATAATTGTGAGCCATAACGCACAAATCGCTCGGGGTGTTGATAAAAGATATGATTAAATGGGAGCTCCTCTTTTTCTGATGTTGTTACACGATAAGGATTTAACCATGCATGCAGTTCCATGCCACGAGAATGACATTCATCAATCATAAATTGCAATGGATCCCACATTGGAATTGGTGCAACACCGGCTTTTCCTGAAAGAAATCGGCTCCATGGCTCATAGTTAGAAACATAGAGAGCATCAGCCGATGGACGCACCTGCCATATTACAGCATTACATCCTGCTGCTTGCAATTTATCCAATTGATCAATGAGATAAGCTTTGTTTTCTTCTGTTGTTTGTTTTGAATACTGCCTTTGATTAATAGTGTGCATCCAAGCACCACGAAATTCGCGCTTTGGATTTTCAGCAAACATTGACACTGTAGATACAGCGACCAAAGCTAACGATAAAATTTTTCTTTTCATCAGTTTTTATTTAAGGGTTAATTTTGATTTTAGGTTAATATAGTGCGAAGTTAACAAATAAAAAACGAATTACCCCAAAATCATAATAAAATTCCTATATTTGTAAAAATAAAACATGAGATTTTGCCTAAGGGCAAGAGTTTACATCTATTAACATTTAAAAATTACCTAATGGAATGTAAATTGTTGTTTGTCAGATGTTAAACTGAAATATTGTGTAAAAGAATATTATTAAACGCAAAAGTTAGAAAACTCGCCGAAATAGCAAAATTTGTCAATTTGCCCGATTTTTTGTACTTTTGCACCGATATTAATACATAAAACTAAAATTTTATGAGTTACAATTTATTAAAAGGAAAACGTGGCATCATCTTTGGAGCACTCAACGACATGAGTATCGCATGGAAAGTTGCAGAAAAAGCAGTTGAAGAAGGTGCGACTATCACATTGAGCAACACCCCTATAGCCGTCCGCATGGGAGATGTTAATGCTCTTGGAGAAAAACTTGGAGCAGAAATCATTCCCGCTGATGCAACAAGCGTTGAAGACCTTGAAATGGTGTTCAAAAAATCAATGGAAATACTTGGTGGAAAGATAGATTTTGTGTTACACTCAATTGGGATGTCGCCAAACGTGCGTAAAAAACGCGTGTATGATGACCTCGATTATGATTTATTAGGAAAAACTCTTGACATATCAGCAATATCATTCCACAAAATGATACAAGCAGCAAAAAAACTTGATGCAATTGCTGAATATGGTTCTATAGTTGCACTTAGTTATGTAGCAGCACAACGTACATTCTTTGGTTACAACGATATGGCCGATGCTAAAGCATTGCTTGAATCAATTGCTCGCAGTTTCGGTTACATCTATGGTCGAGAACACCATGTGCGCGTAAACACAATTTCTCAATCGCCTACAATGACAACTGCGGGTTCAGGTGTTAAAGGCATGGATAAATTGTTTGACTTTGCCAACCGCATGTCTCCTCTTGGCAACGCATCGGCAGACGAATGTGCCGACTATTGCATCGTAATGTTCTCTGATCTAACAAAGAAGGTTACTATGCAAAATCTCTACCACGATGGAGGTTTCTCAAGCATGGGCATGAGCCTTCGTGCTATGAATGCTTATGAAAAAGGGCTTGAAGAGTATATGGATGAAAATGGTAAAATCATTTACGGATAATTATTCTTAATAATAAAAAAACGATGTTCAAAAATTTTGAACATCGTTTTTTTTGTCTCTAATCATCTATCTCAGGAGTAATAATCAAAGTCGTTTCAATATTTCCATCGGGAATATCGGCTTCATCTTCCACTATCCTAACAGGATAAGTCATTATAGCAACAACAGGAGGATAATCGACCGCCAATAACGAACTGCGCATTTGCAATAGATGACGTCCCGTCATTAACAACCCAGTATCAACAGAGTAGTCAAATGGTGGTATCGTAGCAGTCCCAACGTACATTCTATCCCAATAATAACTTGTAGCTGCAATTACTACTTTTTGATTGTGTTTAACAGGGACAACACTTATACTATCAATTGATAATGTATCACCTTGAACGACATAGATTGTATTATCAATAACTTTTGCCCCTGAAATATCAATCGACATTTTCACTCTTGGGAAATCATCATCATGGTCATCATCACACGATACCATGAGCAATGGAAGGACTAATAATAAATAAAATACCTTTTTCATATACACTTTGTTTTGGTTAGTATATACAAAACAAACAAAGAGAATACTGGTTTTATTTATTGATTTAAATAATCACAAAAAAAGTGGAGATATATACATCTCCACTCTAATTCTCAATATCGACTAATTCTTGAAAGTCAATGAGCCTTGATTATAATCAATAATTATTGGCTTGCTCCGATCAATCTTTTGAGCTAATATATCCTTAGATAACTGATTTAATATCATGCGATGTATCACTCTCTTTACCGGACGAGCACCAAATTCCGGATCATAACCTTCCTCTGCCAAATAATGCAATGCGCTATCGGTAACCCCAAGTGTTACGCCATTACTTGCAAGCATTCGCTTAATGCTGTCTATCTGCAACTTAACAATTTGCTCTATCTCGTTTTCATTTAATGGAGTAAACATTATAATTTCATCAATACGATTTAAGAATTCCGGTCGAATTGTCTGTTTCATCATTTCCAAAACATCGATCTTTGTTCGCTCAATGACCTCATAACGATTATCAGCTGTCATTTTTGCAAAATTTTCTCTTATCAAGTGAGAGCCCATATTTGAGGTCATAATGATAATAGTATTTTTGAAATTTACCAATCGCCCTTTATTATCAGTCAATCGTCCATCATCAAGCACCTGAAGTAAAACATTAAACACGTCGGGATGAGCTTTTTCGATCTCGTCAAAAAGAACTACCTGATAAGGTTTACGACGTACTGACTCCGTCAATTGTCCGCCTTCATCATATCCTACATATCCCGGAGGCGCACCAACAAGACGAGAAACAGTGTGTTTCTCTTGATATTCACTCATGTCAATGCGTGTCATCATGTTTTCATCGTCAAACAGATACTCAGCAAGAGCCTTTGCCAACTCTGTTTTACCCACCCCGGTGGTTCCCAGGAATATAAACGAGCCTATGGGTCGGCGCGGATCATTAAGTCCGGCACGACTACGACGTACAGCATCGGCAATGGCACAAATGGCATCGTCTTGACCAATTACACGTTTGTGTAATTCATCTTCAAGGTGAAGCAATTTTTCTTTCTCACTTTGTACCATTTTATTTACCGGAATGCCGGTCCATCGAGAGACAACATCGGCAATATCTTCGGCATCAACCTCTTCTTTTATCAAGGCATCTTCTCCTTGCATTGCTTTGAGCTGCTGCTGAATAGACTCATTTTCTTTTACTTTTTCTTGAATCTTAGAATAGCGTATTTCTGCAACACGAGCATAATCGCCCTCACGCTCAGCACGTTCAGCGTCAAAATTAAGTTGCTCTATATCTATCTTGTTTTGTTGAATGCGATTTATCAATTCTTTTTCAGCCTTCCACTTTGCTGTATAGGATTTTTCTTCTTCACGCAACTGTGCAATATCTTTTTCTATCTCCTTAACATGAACTGAATCGCCTTCACGTTTGATAGCTTCACGCTCTATTTCTTTTTGTGCTATTTGGCGAATAATCTCATCAAGGACCTGTGGAACAGAATCAATCTCAATGCGCAACTTAGACGCAGCTTCATCGATAAGGTCAATCGCCTTGTCCGGGAGAAACCTATCAGTAATATAGCGCTCAGAAAGTTGTACTGCAGCAATAATAGCCTCATCGCGAATGCGCACCTTGTGATGGTTTTCATATCGTTCCTTTAAACCACGAAGAATAGCGATTGCACTCATCTCATCAGGCTCGTCAATCATTACTTTTTGGAAACGACGTTCAAGAGCCTTGTCCTTTTCAAAATATTTTTGATATTCATCAAGCGTTGTTGCTCCTATACTACGCAACTCTCCACGTGCAAGAGCCGGTTTTAGTATATTTGCAGCATCCATTGCCCCCTCTCCTTTCCCTGCACCTACAAGAGTGTGAATTTCATCAATAAACAGAATTATTTCACCATCACTCTGGGTAACTTCATTGACAATTGCTTTTAAACGTTCCTCAAATTCTCCTTTATATTTAGCTCCGGCAACCAATGCTCCCATATCCAAGGAGAAAATTTGTTTTGTACGCAAGTTTTCAGGCACATCACCTCGCACAATACGTTGTGCAAGACCTTCAGCTATTGCTGTTTTTCCTGTTCCCGGTTCACCTATCAGCATTGGATTATTTTTAGTGCGTCGACTCAAAATCTGCAATACACGACGAATTTCTTCATCGCGTCCAATCACCGGATCCAATTTACCGGCACGCGCTTGTTCATTAAGATTTATAGCATATTTACTCAATGCATTGTAGGTATCCTCTGCCGATTGTTCAGTCGCTTTTTTACCTTTACGCAACTCATCTATTGCCGCACGCATGTCTTTTTCATTAAGTCCTAAATCCTTCAATACAGTAGAAGCCTGACTCTTTACGAGATATAGTGCAAGTAATAATGCCTCGATTGTTACATATTCATCTCCATTATCTTTTGCAACATCCAATGATTTTTGCAACACATCATTGGTTTCTCTACTAAAATATGGTTCTCCTCCTGAGACCTTAGGTAATGAAGAAATTGCCTTGTCAATCAACATAGAAAGTTGAGCTACATTAGCTCCAACTTTTTGGAAAACAAATTTGACAAGAGAATCACCTTCTGTCATTACGCCCTTCAATAAATGAACCGGCTCAATAGCTTGACTTCCGGAACTGCGTGTAATCTCAATGGCCTTTTGTACAGCCTCTTGAGACTTAATTGTAAACTTATTAAAATTCATAGACGTAAAAATTTAAACCTATTTATTAACAATCAATCATACAGTATAGTTGACTTTTATTTTTTATTTTAGTCTCCTTTCACTACCTTTGTAAATGCAAATCACATGCCAAATAACTATATGAAAAAGATTATTACAAATACGATATTATTTATATCTGCCATTCTGTCACTTAATGCACAAGAGACAGAAACGCTCTTCCAATATCCGCACATTCCGGACATCCTTACAAATCTTGATGAAAGGAGTAATTATCTTGTATCACATTTTTGGGATAGATGTAATCTAAAAAGTGCTTTTTATTCAAAAGATCGTTTCAAACAAGCATTTAATGATTATATTGCAGTTGCGCCTTATGCACACAGAGATACGATGAATCTTTCAATTGAAAAACTGATAAAAGCGGTTAAAAAGGATCCGGAAAACATGCTGATATTAGGCGAAATCGCACAAGAAGCGCTATATGGTGATAGCGCACAATTTTGGAGCGATGAGTTATACTTGCCCTTTGCTAAAGCCGTTGTAGAAACAAAAAAAATACCAAAAGAAAGTAAAGCACGCTTTGCTTATCATGTTGAAGTTCTTGAGCAATCACAAGTTGGGATGACTGTATACCCACTGACATTTACCAACGAGCAAGGAAATAAACAAAACCTCAAAGACCTCAACTCCACATTTATATTACTATTCATTAATGAAACTGATTGTGATGATTGTATAATGGCACGAGCAAGAATGGCAACAAATATTAAAATCCAGCAATTAATAACAGAGGGTAAATTATTGATTGTAAGTATAAATCCAACAGAGGCTAACGATGAATGGAAAGAAAATGCATCAAAATATCCATCATCATGGATTAAGGGAGCATCACCTGACATTGATTCGCATTTTGATATGAGAATGACTCCAAGCATATATCTTTTGGATCAAAAGCATACAATTCTTGCCAAAAACATAGATGTTAACACTCTAATAGCAACTGTTTCAAGACTATGAAAATAGCAGCGTTAATTTCGGGAGGTGTTGATAGTGCTGTTGCTGTCCATCGACTACTCGAACAGGGACATGACCTTCATCTATTCTACATTAGAATAGGTCTTGATACAGGAGAGGGAGATTGCTCTGCCGAAGAAGACATTGAAATGTGTAGTTATATTGCAAAAAAATATAATCTTCCCTTTGATGTTGTCTCTTTACACGAAGAATATTGGGAAAATGTGATGGAATATGCATTGCAAACTGTCAAGCAAGGGCTCACGCCTAACCCTGATATCATGTGTAATAAAATGATAAAATTTGGCTATTTTGAACAACGCTGGGGACATGTTTATGATAAAACTGCTACCGGGCATTATGCTTCGACTAAAATCATAAACGATAAAGTCTATCTTGCAACTGCAGTAGACCCGGTAAAGGACCAAACTGACTTTCTTGCTCGCATAAGCTATGAGCAATTGAGCCATTTAATGTTCCCACTTGGAGATATCCCAAAATCAGAGGTTAGAGAAATTGCAATTAAAGCTCAAATGCCTAATGCCTATCGCAAAGACAGTCAAGGAATCTGCTTTCTTGGGAAAATAAATTACAATGACTTTATTCGCCGTCATCTTGGAGAGAAAAAAGGCGCAATTATCGAACTTGAGACAGGTAGAAAACTTGGAGAGCATAAAGGGTTCTGGTTTCACACCATAGGTCAACGCAAAGGATTAGGTTTAAGTGGTGGACCATGGTATGTAGTCAAGAAGAATGTTCATGACAATGTAATATATGTCAGCAATGGATATGGTACAGAAAAACAATATGGCAATACATTGCATCTTGACGAAATGCACTTTATAACTGAAAATCCGTGGCAAAATTCATGTAATCAGATAGATATCACATTCAAAAACCGACACATGCCTGAATTTTTGCCGGCAAAACTCACCCATTTAGGGAATATGGAATATGTAATTGAATCTGAAAATAAGGTTCAAGGCATAGCGCCTGGGCAATTTGCGGTTATCTATGATAGGGATAAGAGTTTATGCTATGGTAGCGGTATAATAACCGGGCAAAACATAGTATTATAACATCATGAAAAAAGATAAAGTAAAGTTATCAATACTTGGCATCACTTTTAGCGAAGTAAAATCAGGAGTATATGCCATAATTTTAGGGCAAGAAGATGGACCTTTTCATCTCCCTATTATCATAGGCGCACCTGAAGCACAAGCTATTGCACTTGAAATAGAAGGAGTAAAACCTCCACGCCCACTTACTCATGATTTATTTGTAAGTTTCTCTAATGCCTTTGGGGTTGCATTGAAAAGTGTCTATATATATAAATTTGAAAATGGGATTTTTTATTCAGATTTGACTTTTAGCGATGGAGAAAGAGAAGTAACAATTGATTCTCGCACATCAGATGCTATAGCGATAGCAATACGAACCAAATCTCCAATATACACAACCTCTAAAATTTTGGTCGAAACAGGCTTCATTAACGAAGATACTGAAAGTGCTCACAAAAAGATTAATGATTCCGAACAAATAATAAAAAAGCCCAAAATAGAGAATTACACTATTGAGGAACTTGAACGCACATTACATCAACTTGTTAATAATGAGGAATACGAGAAAGCCGCCATTGTTAGTAAAATCTTAAATGAGAAAAAAGTAAATAATAAATAGTTAATTATCATGGCACGACACATTAAAGCAAGACTCATTATAATGAACTTCTTACAGTTTGCTATATGGGGATCATATTTAACTTGCGTAGGAAATTATCTCGGAAACGCTGGATTAGGAGATCTAATTCCTTGGTTTTATGCAATTCAAGGAATTGTATCAATATTTATGCCGGCAATTATAGGAATTATAGCAGACAAATATGTACAACCACAAAAAATGTTGGGTATTTGTCATTTAATTGCCGGTGCATTCATGATTGCTTGTTGGTATTTAGGATACTCATCAGGACAAGAAGGACTCGTGCCAGGGAAATCAGCGATATTAACTTTATATACTATAAGTGTAGCCTTCTATATGCCTACATTAGCTCTATCTAATACTGTCGCATTCTCAATCTTACGAGAGAATGGATATAATACAGTTTCGGCATTCCCCCCAATAAGAGTATTTGGGACCATTGGTTTTATTGCGACAATGTGGTTCGTCAATTGTGCAACGTTGACACAAGATGGTGAGTTTTTCTTTAGTTTAAGCAATCCTTTTAGATTTCAATACACCTATATGCAACTTTTTGTATCTGGAGCATTAGGTATATTATTAGCAATGTATAGCTTTACACTTCCACAATGCAAGATAGTAAAACATGAACGAAAACAATCTATTATTCAATCTCTGGGATTAGATGCGTTTAAGCTATTCAAATCACATAAAATGGCTTTATTTTTCATCTTCTCCATGCTATTAGGTATGTCATTACAAATAACAAATGGCTATGCAACCCCATTCATTACAAGTTTTAAAGCTATTCCTGAATATGCAAATACATTTGGAGCAAACAATGCGACACTTCTAACGTCACTTTCTCAAATATCCGAAGCTTTATGCATCTTACTAATCCCATTTTTCTTGCATCGTTTTGGTATTAAAAAAGTAATGTTAATTGCAATGTTTGCATGGGTTTTACGATTTGGACTATTCGGTATCGGTGATCCCGGAACCGGAGTATGGATGTTTGTTTTATCAATGATTGTATATGGTGTAGCATTTGACTTCTTTAATGTTTCCGGTGCGCTATTTGTCGAACAAGAGACAGACAAATCAATACAAGCATCTGCGCAAGGTCTTTTCATGCTTATGACAAATGGTATTGGTGCTACTGTCGGAACACTCATTGCCGGAAAAGTAGTAGAACACTTCTGCCACTGGGACAATGGATATCTCATTGGTAATTGGGGTATTACATGGATAATATTTGCATCGTATGCATTAGTTGTTGCTATATTATTTGCAATATTATTCAAATATAAACACCAACCTAATAAACTTAAACAATAGAATGATACAATTCTATGCGCCAAATATTATAGAGAATCCAATTCTACCGGAAAGCGACTCTCAACATTGTGTAAGAGTATTGCGCATGAAGGAGGGTGATATTATTGATATAATCGATGGCAAAGGCTACCGATATACATGTCGTATTATTGACGCACATCCCAAACGCGCCCATGTTGAAATAATCGATAGAATTTCAACACCTTTAACATGGAGTAACAATATCATTATTGCTGTCGCTCCAACCAAACACATAGACCGAATGGAATGGATGGTCGAAAAATTAACGGAGATTGGTGTTAATCAGATTATTCCTTTACTATGCCAACATTCTGAGCGCAAAGAGATAAAAGTGGAAAGGCTTGAAAAAATAGCAGTCTCAGCAATGAAACAATCGTTAAAAGCGACTTTGCCCACTATCAGTCCAATAACGTCATTCAAAGAGGTAATTCAAAAAATAAATACCGAACAAAAATATATTGCCTATTGCGATACTTCAATTCCACGAAAATTACTTAGCGATGAATATATCGCACATAAAGATACGATTATTTTAATTGGTCCTGAAGGAGATTTCTCAATTGAAGAAATTCAATTGGCATTAAGCAATAATTATAAACCAATATCCCTTGGTAACAATCGATTAAGAACAGAAACCGCAGCAATTGTGGCATGCGACACATGTCACATAATAAATCAAATAAATCATTAATAATTTATGTTAGATTATCTAAAATCATCAACTAACAATTTTTTCCTTCTTGCCGGTCCATGTGTTATAGAAGGAGAAAAAATGGCTCTTGATATTGCAGAGAAAATAGTAAAAATCACATCTGAACTAAATATCCCATATGTATTTAAGGGTAGTTATAGAAAGGCTAATCGCTCCCGAACTGATTCATTTACCGGGATTGGAGATGAAGTCGCTCTTAATATTTTGAAAAAGGTAAAAGATACTTTTAACATTCCTGTTGTTACCGACATACACACCGAACAAGAAGCAGCAATGGCAGCAGAATATGTCGATATCATACAAATTCCTGCATTCCTGTGTCGCCAAACAGATTTACTCGTTGCCGCAGCAAAGACAGGAAAAATGGTAAACATCAAAAAAGGGCAATTTCTTTCCCCGGGAGCTATGGCATTTGCAGTACAAAAAGTGCGCGATGCCGGGAACAACAAAGTAGCGATAACTGAACGTGGCACAACATTTGGCTATCAAGATCTTATAGTAGATTATAGAGGTATACCTGAAATGCAAAAATGTAATTGTCCCGTTGTTCTTGATGTTACCCACTCATTACAACAGCCCAATCAATCAGCAGGAGTTACAGGTGGACGCCCAGATCTAATAGAAACCATAGCTCGAGCCGGTATTGCTGTTGGAGTTGATGGTCTTTTCATCGAAACTCACCAAAACCCATCAGTAGCAAAAAGCGATGGAGCCAACATGCTACAATTGGATAAACTACCTGAATTATTAAAACATCTAACTGTAATCAGACAAGCAATTAACCAATTCTGAAATAAATGAAACTATTTAGATTTGCTATTATAGCTACGATTATAGCTATAATACCTATTTTCATATATGCGCAAAAAGGGCTTGATGCTCCAATGACAAAAGCCGTAATGAAAGTATATCAAAACTTATTGGATGAAGATCCTAAAGACTATGAGACATACTATCATCGTGCATGTGAATATTACAAACACAATGAGTACAGCAAGGCACTATCAGATATAAACAATGCATTAAAATATACTCCTCAGGCACAAATATCCACAAGAGTTGAACAATTAGTACTTCGTGCAAACATATATGAATTACAAGGTAACCTAAATGATGCATTAACAGATTTAATCACAGCCAATAAGCTAAATCCATCATCATATATAGTCCTATATCAGAAAGCTAATATTGAGTATCAACTTGGCAAGTATGTAGAAGCAAAAAATGACTATATACGAATGCAACGTATCAACAATAGAAGCCAGGAAGCATTAATCGGATTAGCACGCATTGCCGTAAAAGAAAATAATTATGGGCTTGCTAATGAATATTCTGACCAGGCTGTTGACATTGATCCATCGCAAGCTGACATATATGTAAGACGAGCATCAATTAAAAGCATGATGGGAAATTACAACGGAGCTGTTGATGATTTAATTCTTGCGATAAGCACTGATAATAACAATACTCGAGCACTACAGGAATTAGTAAAACTCAGCAATGACAATTATCCAGCTGTTGTATCAGGATTAAGTAATGCAATCAGACAAGCGCCTAAAGTGGGAATGTTTTACTATATACGAGCTGTGATAGCAGAAGCTCATCATAAATATCTTGCTGCAATTGCCGACTATAAAAAAATAATTTATGAAAATCTATACAATTACTCAGGCATATATAATTCAATAGCAAAATGCTACTATGCACTTGGAAACTATGAAGAAGCTCTTGATAATGTTGATTATGCTCTATCAGCGTCAAAAAATGACAAAGAATATTATACAACTAAAGCAAAAATATTGCGAGCATTAAACAATGAAACATCATCAATAGAATGTGCCAATATCGCTTTAGGTATTGATGCCAACTATAATGAAGCCTTGATACAAAAAGCACTTGCTTTAACTGACTTAGGAGAAGATGAAAATGCAACGGCTCTACTCGGAGAAATAACACTAAATGATGCGTCTAATGCATACGCTCATCTTCAACGAGCATGGATTTTAGATAAAAAAATGAATCAAAACAATAATGCTCGCGTATTCTATAATCGAGTTATAAGCCTTTCGTCAAACGACATTAAATCTTATAAAGGTTTTGCCTACCTTTGTGTTGGGGACAGAACTTCTGCAACAAAATGGATTAATGATATTCTGACGTCCCTTGAAACATCCGATGGATATGAGTATTATATTGCAACATGTTTATATGCATTAGACGGAGACAGTGAGAACGCATTGAAATATATGGAATTGGCATTAGAAAAAGGATATGCCAACTATCACGATTGGAAAACAAATAACGATGGATATATAAATGTCTCCTCTATCAGAGGATTACCACAATTCAACAATTTAATCAACAAATATTCCTCGTTGTTCAATTAATCAGAAAAGCCTCAGTTTGAGGCTTTTCTGATTTTATATAAACGGAATGAACTTTCATATGTGGGGAACTGCAAGTTCAAAATAACATCATCTGTTATATCAGCATGGGCATCAGTTTCAATTGGCTCAAACATTGAATCATACCATACTAAATCATAATGATTTTCAAAGATTGTAGATTTCAACTTCCCTTTTAGCATTCCAATATTCCATGATGACTTATTAGTAATTGCCCCCGAAATATATAATATCAAATAATCTTCATTATCTTTTATGATTGCAAACTTATAACGTCCTCCTATTTTTGCTCTTTTATCGTCATTATTACGATCCAAATATTCCCAAAATCCTTCAACCTTATCATCAGCGAATTTTAAATAATTATTTATCTTTTCAATTGACCAGTCAGTTCCTACTTCTCTTTCAATATTTTTCTTTGTTTCAACCGCCAAAGACATTACATGCAATATATCATTGGTATAAATACCACATTTCCCTTTATTGAAATTGTAATCAAACTTAGATACAAAATTCAATTCATTGTTCCCTGTAAAAATTTTAGCTGATTCTTTATTACATTCCAATAATATAGTATTATAACCGGTAGCAACATCTATCCCCTTTAGGAATCGTCTATTCTCTATTATTGAATCTATTCCGTTCTGCTTTTTGCCAATAATTACATCAGCATATCTTTGATCTAAAAAATCACCATAACAAGAATTACCGCATAATATTTTGGCATAACAGTAATCTTTAGCTGTTTCATAATTCCATACAATACCCCATTCTTGACTGCTTTTTCCCTCTTTTTCATCATTTTTATTAAGTGCAGCCCTCGCCTCTAAAGAATATGCAATAGGAGATTGATTCAATTCGACTAAATACATACTATCTCTCGAAATACTAATATCTTCTAAATATATTCTTTGCTGCGCATATGGATATATGAAAAAACAAACAAATGTCAATAATACATATAAACGTATCATTTCTTTATCAACTTTATTACAGATTCAACAAAATCATTTTTAGGCATATCCCATGGTAACCAATTGATTTTAAATCCACGTCGTTCCATACCTCTAAACCAAGTCATTTGTCGCTTGGCAAATTGATGAATAGCGATTTCTAAATCGTTAATCATTTGTGAGTAATTAATTTTACCCGTCACGTATAATGTCAGATACTTATACTCTAAGCCATAATATATTAAATCATCAGGACTGACACCACTACTAATAATATTTTTAACTTCGTTAATCATTCCTTCATCAATACGAGATTTCAATCTATTTGAAATACGCGTTCTCCGGTTTTCTCGATCAATATCAACTCCGACAATTACAACACCTTTCATTGGATTTGGCTTTGTTGTAATAGCCTTATCTGGATTTGCTTTATAATAATATTGGATTTCTATAGCTCTTATCGCACGTTTAACATTATCAACATCAGTAACATTATGCAATGTTTTGATTGAGGAAAGGATCTCTGTTAGTTCTTCCAATGATTTCCCCCGCAATGATTTCCTTAATTCTATATTTTCAGGAACTTCAGGCAACCTCAAACCATTTATTACCGACTCAATATACAACCCAGTCCCTCCACACATAATTGGGAATTTCCCTCTTGTCTGAATATCTTTAAATGCTATATCAAAATCACGCAAATATTCATATAAATTGTATTTATATCCGGCTTGACAAATATCAATCAAATGATATGGAATTTCGCCATAATCATCTAAATCTTTTCCAGTACCTATATCCATCGACTTATATAGTTGACGGGAGTCGGCACTTATGATTTCTCCACCTATCACATGAGCAACATCTACAGCTCTTTTTGTTTTGCCAGAAGCAGTAGGACCTGTTATAACCAACATTGAGGTTGATATATCCATAATTAATATCCTATCCCATTAACATATTTTCTCCAAAATCGCTTTAGTCGATAAAATGGTCGGTCCTGATTATTGATTGAAACATACAACCATTCATTGTCATTTAAATCTACTTCCCAATCCTTTAAATCTTTTAATCGGAAAGTTGGCTTATAATTTCTTATTCCATATAATCTACGTCCAGAACGATCATATGTTTTCCATGCCATTATTATTCTATATAATCGACTAAATTCCGAAGCGACCATAGGGGTAACTTGATTCGTATTAATTAAATCATTCAGTTGCTTCAACGTAAACCAATCTCCTTCTAATCGTGATTGTTCTACAATATCTTTATTTTCAACAAAACACGCATAATGAAAGATATTACAATCGGCATTAAAATTCTTATTAGTGTACATTAATCGTATTTCACTATCAGTAATACCTGATAAGCTTTTCATATATAACTCTACGTCATACTGCAACATTCTGCCTCTGTAAGAAAGATACACTTTTGCTGGAGTATCGTATTTGTCCTCTCCTGCTCTTGCATCATCTTTATCAGGATCATATTTCTTCAAAAAAACATAATCACCGCAAAAAATCATATATCGTAATAATGTCGAACTTCCATGGCGAACCGGACTCCCCTCCACATCTTGACAATAATAGGTCCATAAGCTAAAATATCTTACCCCTAAATATAGGACAGAAAAGCCGAATAAAAGAATAGGGAACCACACATAAAAGAATTTATCAGGCGTATTAAGATTTACATTTATATAAAATATCACATAATAAAGCCACACCGTGATAGACATTAATAATGATAACATCATTAACATTCTTACTTGATATTTTCCTTCCTGACTAAATATATTCCCAAGGAAACCTCTTTCTGCTGCAGACCCATGCCTAAATGTACAATCTACACAGAAATTTAATTTACTCCCTCTTATATATGCCCAAGTCGTTACCACAAAAGTTATTGGTGCAACAATTAATACTGATATGAATGGAATTTCAGGATTAAAATTATTTTTGTCAACATATTTCAACATAAAGTCATTTACCTGAAACAGATTAATTGTCACCATTACTACGGCAGACCAAAACAAAACTCTTGTACAAATAAAAGGGATTAGATAACACACTGGAAGATGTGCCTCTCTATTGCGTCTTACTAAAGCAAATAAAAAGAACTCTAATGTAAATACAATTAATGGCAACCACATCTTATCAATATGTGGAGATATTAATAAGATAGCCATTAACGAGCCTACACCTATTATCCAATTTGCCCATAGGCTAAAAATCCCATAGCCATTTGCCATCCTTCGTTGTTGTTCCATTACATGTTACGATTAAAGAAATCTAACATTTTTGCATATACTAATGCACGCGAATTACAATGATATATTGAGTGATTCATATTTGGGAAAAGTAGCATATCACACAACACACCATGATATTGCAACGCTGAAACATATTCGAGCGTATTCTGAACATGAACATTATCGTCAGCAGTACCAGACATCAACAATAATCGACATTTAACATTTTCAGCTCTTTTGATTGGGGAACCAGCGTCATATCCATCCTCATTCTCTTTTGGTGTTAACATGTATCGTTCAGTATATACCGAATCGTAGTATCTCCAATCTGTTACGGGCGCAACTGCAACAGCTGCTGCATATGGAGAGTTTTTATCTGATACTGCCATTAATGCTTCATATCCGCCATAACTCCATCCATAAATACCTATACGATTGGCATCTACATATGGCAATGATGCGGCATAATTAGCAGCAGCAATTTGATCAATTGTTTCATAGTATCCAAGTCTCTTATATACTACTGCCTCAAATTCTTTACCACGTCCACCGGTACCGCGTCCATCAACACACATTACGATATAACCTTGTTGCGCAAAATAACAATCCCAATCAATACGCCATCTATTGAGGACTTCTTGCGAACCGGGACCGCTATATTGCGACATAATGATAGGATATTTCTTAGAAGGATTGAAATCTAATGGTTTTATAATGTAACCATTAAATATTATGCCATCATTTGAAAACGTAAAAAATTCCTTTGTTGGGACCAAACTATACTTCTCAGCATAAACTGAATTATCTTCTAATGTTCTCAACTCTTTTCCTTTATTATTATAAACCTTATAACTTGGCGGAGTTGTTACATTATTATAGTTAAGCACATAGAAATCCATTGTAGGAGCAAAAACGGCAGAAGCCATGCCCATTTCAGGAGACAGATGTGTGATTTTTCCTTTTTTATCAATTTTACTTACCGCTCGATTTATCGCGCCATTAATCGTTGATTGAAAATATACATTCCCTAATACATCTATCCCATAAAAATCAGTAACCTCAAAATTTCCTGATGTCACTTGTCTTATTTGATTTCCCGTGTAACTATACTGATATATGTGAGAATATCCGGTTTTATCAGAATTAATAACAAAATACTCGGGATAATATTTTAATGTTTCATAAGTTTCAGGTGTAATCCAAGTTGAAGATTCTTCCACATAAATGGATTTTACCACTGTCGATTTGGGATTTACTGAAAATATCTCCATCCTATTTTGCGCACGATTTAATGTCGTCACAATTAATCTCTCTGGAGAAAAAGCATAAGATATGCGTGGAATATACTCAATGTTTTCCGACAAAGGTATATTTTTAAGTTTTCGTGTTTCTACATTATAACTATATACTGTAACCTTAGAATTTTGTTCGCCTGCTACAGGATATTTATATGTAAAATCACCCGGGTAATATTCATATTTAACTTTGGGATTACAAGCCCCTTTATATAATGGGAAAGAATATGTCTTTACATCCTTTTCATTGTATTTTATAAAACATAATGACATGTTATCAGGAGACCACGACATAGAAACATCAGTAGTAAATTCTTCCTCATAAGTCCAATCAGGAACTCCATTGATAATTTCATTTTTCTTGCCATCATTTGTTACGGCAACCTCAGTTTTATAATCTAATTTCTTTATATATATATTATTTTCTGCAACAAATGCCACCATACGCGCATCAGGAGAAAACATAGGAGCTTGCTGACGAACAAAATCATCTGATAAGCGAGTCAAAATATTGCGTTTTATTTCAAACACGTAATATTCGGCATCAAACGATCTACGATATATCATCTTTTTATTACGATATATCAACATCTTTGACCCATCTATACTCAATTCAAATCCATCTAATTGATCAAGCCTATTTTCTCTTGATTTATCACCATCGAATACTATTTCTAACTCCTTACCTGTTTTTGTATCATATTTTATTATTGTCTTGTTATCACGTCCTATCGACAAATAAGACAACCCATCAGGCATATATACATATGGATTAGGCGCATTCGGGGTATTTTCAGGGAAAACATATTTCCCGATTTGCTCAACATGATTGATTGCTTGCATCAAAATTACTGACGACACAATAATCACAGATGAAATAATATATTTTAATTTTCTCATAACTTACTTTTTAAAATAATGACATTTGCGCATCATTATCTGGTGTCTGTTTTCGAGATGGCGATTGATATCCAAAATCTTCGTCTGTTGTTGCTGGAGTAGGACGAGTTACTGTTCCGGGTGGAGGAGTAGAAACTAACCAATCAGTATCATCCAGAGATTCATCAATTGCAGATATTTTTACTTTTTTCTTATTTTTTATTTCTATTGCAGCAACTGTTTCATCTTCATCAAGATCAGAAATTGGCATTAAATTGATTGCTTTTTGAGATTTCAAGTTTTCTAATTCCTTTCTTAACTGCTTTTCTGATTCAATCTGCCTATATAAATTATTTTCTATTGTCTTCTTTAATGATGCCGTTTCCTTCTCTAAATCAGTAATTGTTTTCAAGTGCATCTTAACCTCTTCTTGTAATTCAGAGATTCTACTATCTTTCTTTTTCTTCACATCTTCAAAAAGAGATATTTGCTCTTGAATTTCATCAAGCACTTGCATTGATGAATGAGCTTCTTCAAGTTCTTCTCGAGCTGCTTGAAGTTCCTGATTTGCAAGAGTTAACTTTTCTTTAAGAGAGTCTAACTCTTCTGACGAATTATTCTTGTCATTTGCCAGTGTTGATATTTCTCGTTCTCTTTCTTCCAACTTCTTAACAGCTTCTGATGCTTTACTATTCAAATCATTTATCATCGCATCTGCAACAGCCTCTTTTGCCTTTAATTGTTGGATAGCATCCTCAAGAGTACTATTTTGAGATGTAAGTTCTTCTATTTTTCTATTTAATTCGTCAATATCTTCACTATTAACAACATTGTTAGTCCCTGAATTTTCAAACGCCATTAATTGTTCTTTCAATAGAGCTATTTCATTGTCTTTTTCTTGAATAGAATGATTTGTAGCGTCTATTATCGCTTGCAAATCATTCTCTGTTTGCTGTGCTTGCGCATCTTTTAGTTGTGTTTGCAAATCTATAATTTGCTGACGCATAACCTCAATATCTCCATCAAGAACCGAAGACACTTTGAGTTTATTCAACAAACTTTTATTTTCGAGATCATATTGTTCCTTTTCTGCCTCAAGCGTTGCAACTTGCTTTTCCAAATCATGCAAACGCTCAGACATCGCACGTTTTTGACGTTCTGCGCTCAATTGTTGCTTTTGCCACTCACTGCGCTGCTCATCAACATTTTTATTCTGAACTTTTAATTGAGATATTTCTGATTGCAGTTTACTCTTTTCTTCCTTCCATTTCAATTCTCCACGTTGACGTGCTTCAGCGACAATTTTTTCAAGATAATCTTTCATCCCTTGATTTAGAGAATTATATATATATTGTCTCTGAGCATCAATATCAAGACTTGATTTAATAAATTCAGGTAATGAATCATTAAATATCTTTATTACGCTATCAAATATCTCAAGTGGTAATTTATTTTCAAACTCGTTATTTTCCTTATTTATAGTCTCTTGGGGCATTTTAACATCTGATTGATTTTGGTTGCCATATGATACGGCAGAATTATCATCTTCTATTGTATCAAAATAATCATCAACATCTGAAAAGCCCAATGCTTGTTTTACTTTTCCAAATATAGACATATCTTTTATTATTTTATTTTTTAGGCTTAGCTACGACACCAACACCTTTTCGACCATTGATGCCAATAGCTAACGGATTTTTAAATTTCACAATTCTCACAAAATCACTTTCATAAACTGACGGCATTTCATTAAGATAATCAATATCATAAACTCCATCATGTGAAGATGTATCAATAGTAAAATACCCCACTCCAAATGATGTGAGATTTTGGAAAAAGTGAGTTCCTTGACTTGGTTCTATTCTATAGTTGCTCAATGAAGATTCTACAATAACTTTTGCCTGTGAAATATTCGGCCATTTCACAGGTATTCCGAGTGCAGTATCGCTTGAGCCCCATCGTCCTGGACCAACAAGGATATAACTTTCTCCTTGTGCTGTAAAGTTACGATTTATTTTTTCAATTTCACGTGCAATTAACGAATTATTTGATGAAGAAAAATTCTCAGGACGCACATATACGATTGTATACACATTTTCAACATTTCCATGTCCAAGAGCCGTGTTACTTCTTAATATTAAATCCTCATCCGGGACATTCAAGATACTCTCATCAACAAGCTCTTTCCTATCAATAATCGGACGTATTTGCAACCAATACAAATGACCTTTCTTATCACCATTTACATCAACAGTTCCGGCAAACTCTATTTCTATAGGGCGCCCCATTTCCTCTTGTCCTTTTTGCAACATAAAATCTACAGTCTCGGCAAGTGGATACACCTTGTGTTGCAAAACATTGGCAAAAGTTACCACCCTACGACCATCGCCAAATTCTCCATCTCTAATCACTTGATCCATATAATCAAACGTTGAGACAAGATATCGCAATGCTCCGGTATTTGCCGCATCTTGAACCTTTATTTTTACTATATTAAATCCATCATCGACTCTAAAATCATCTGATACGTTGTTCATATCAAGAGCATATAAACGAGTCTGGGTATCGCGTAATGCCAAATCGAGTGTAGATGTCTGCAATACTTTGTCGGCATGACGAGGGGAAAATCTCAGACTCAGTCCACCATCGACAATGTATTTTCCAAGCCCAACAGCAACTTCTGCAACACCATCTTCCGGCACTTCATCATTTATGGGATAATAATTTAACGATCTTCCAACTCCTGAAAATGATGGATAATAATAGCCATTAAATTCTTTACCAACAACCTCTTGGATAATCACTGCCATTTTTTCTTGGTCAATAACATTACTTGTCGCATTCATATAGGCCTTGCTATCAGCATAAAATACTGATGCATAGACTCCTTTTATAGCATCGCTCAACATACGCAACATTTCATAACGATCCTCCACATTAGGAATCATATATGTTGAGTATATTCCAGCAAATGGCTGATAATGAGAATCTTCAAGTAAGCTTGAACTTCTAATTGCCAATGGTTTATCAACTACTTCAAACAAAGCAAAGAAATCCTCTATTAATCTCTCAGGCAAACGTGCTTGAAGGAAATATCGTAAAATTTCCTCATCAGACAAATCACTCAGTGCTATCGGATAAAGATTATTTGACGACATGAACTCATCAAATATATCTGTACACAATACCACTGTACGGGGAATTGAGACAGTTACGCCATTAAAATTATCACATATCGGATTTTTCTTTATAATAGAATCGATAAAAGCAAGACCTCTACCCTTACCTCCAAGCGAACCCTGTCCAATACGTGCAAAATTAGAGTAATAGTCAAATCTATCCTTTTTAAAGACAGCAACTACCCCTCTATTTTTCATTTTTCGATATTTTACAATCAAATCAAAAAATAACTGCCTAACGACAGGAGCTTCCTCTAATTTATTAAAACGATGCTGCTTTATAACTTCTGCAATAGGGAACATAGCACGAGAATAAAGCCAACGCGAAATGTCATTATAAGATGCATGATAAAACAACGCGTCATCAGGTATATTAAATATATTATATTGCATATCCTTCAATGACTTTATTCGCATAATTTCTTCTTCGGTCTCGGGATTTCTTACGATAAAATCACCAAAGCCAAAATTATCCATAATGGCATCGCCCAAATCGACTGACAATTTTTTAGAGTTTTTATCTAAGAATACACCATCAAACTCCTGAACTTTTGCCGCATTTTCCGACTCAGATGATTCAATTATAATGGGCAAATATTGGTCCTTTTCTCTAAAATATTTCGCCAACATTATTCCGGCTTCAGAATCTTTTTTACCCTCACGCTTAAACGAAACATCACTTATCACTCCAAGCATGTTTTTACCATACTTTTCATATAATTTCACTGCTTCTTCATAATCACGCGCAAGCATTACTTTTGGACGCCCACGCATACGCAGCATCTGTTCATGAGGATTTAAAGCTTCTGTAGAAAATTCAAGAGATTGCTTTAATAAGAACTTATACAAATGAGGCAGTATCGACGAATAAAACCGCACAGAATCTTCCACAAGCATTATCATCTGAACACCAACATCATTTATATCGTTATCAGCATTCATTTTATCTTCAAGCAATTTGATTATGGCAAGCAATAAATCGACATTACCTAACCAGCTGAAAACATAATCAATCCCAGTAAAATCCTCTTTTGCCAATCTACGGGATACTTCCTTTGAGAAAGGTGTCAATACCACAATTGGGATATTTTGAAAAAGAGTTTTAATGCGCCTTGCTCCTGAAAACGTCTCAGAGATATCAACTCCTGGCATTGTTATAATTAGGTCAAAGTGCTTATGCGACAATGCATTTAGGGCATCCTCTGTTGTATTCACCTGCATAACACGGGGTGGAGAACTCAAGTTTAACGAAACATATTCAAAATATAATTGTTCCTCTACTCGTCCATCCTCCTCCATCATAAACGCATCATACGGAGAAGCAATTAAAAGCACATTAAAAATGCGTTTCTGCATAAGATCCTGAAAAGCAGTATCTTTCAGATATAATTGGCTTAATGAATCTTCGTTCATATTTTCAGTTTTACATAGTACAAAGTTAATAAATATCTTACAACTATATTCGAGATTTAAAAAATATATTTTATAGATTTATAACATGGTAATTTCAAGAAAAATAGCTATCTTTGCACGTTTAATTTTTGGTAAATAGACGATGAGACAATTAAAAATTACCAAATCGATCACCAATCGTGAGAGCGCATCACTTGACAAATACTTGCAAGAGATTGGGCGTGAAGACCTTATTACAGTCGAAGAAGAGGTAGAACTCGCTCAACGCATCAAGCAAGGAGACCAAGCAGCTCTTGAAAAACTTACTCGTGCCAATCTACGTTTCGTTGTGTCAGTTGCAAAACAGTACCAAAATCAAGGTCTTAGCCTACCTGACTTAATTAACGAAGGAAATCTTGGTTTGATTAAAGCCGCACAAAAGTTTGACGAGACTCGTGGTTTTAAGTTCATCTCCTATGCAGTGTGGTGGATTCGTCAATCAATTCTTCAAGCATTAGCAGAGCAAGCTCGCATAGTGCGTCTTCCACTCAACCAAGTGGGTTCACTCAACAAGATAGGTAAAGCCCTTTCTAAATTTGAGCAAGAAAATGAACGACGTCCGTCTCCAGAAGAGTTAGCTGAACAACTTGATGTTCCTGTTGAAAAAATTGCAGACACATTAAAAGTATCAGGTCGCCACATCTCAGTAGATGCTCCATTTGTTGAAGGAGAAGACAATAGTCTCCTCGATGTATTGACTAACGACGATTCTCCAATGGCAGACTCCGGTTTAACACAAGAGTCATTATCAAAAGAGGTAGATCGTGCATTGCGTCAACTACATGAGCGCGAACGCGAAATATTGAAGATGTTCTTCGGCATTGGATGCCAAGAGATGACACTCGAAGAGATTGGTGCAAAATTTGACCTCACACGTGAACGTGTGCGTCAAATTAAAGAAAAAGCTATTCGCCGACTTAAAGGTCAGAAGAGCAAACTTCTTAAGACATACTTAGGCTCATAAACATTACAACAGAGCATAACGTAACGTGGGGACTCAATCGAGTCCCCGCGTTATTTGTATCAACTAAATACTATTACTTGTTATTAATATAGTTGACAATCCACTCTCCAACCTCTTTTGTGCCATATTTCGCTCCACCTTCTACTTGTATTTCTGGAGTACGAACATTTGCATCAAGTGACGCATTTACTGCTTCACGCACAAGTTTACCTTCTTCTTTCAAGTCAAAATATTCAAACAACATTGCAACAGAAAGAATTTGAGCCAATGGATTAGCTATATTCAATCCTTTAGCTTGAGGCCAAGAACCGTGAATTGGTTCAAATACAGGAGTGCTTTCACCTGTTGATGCCGATGGCAACAATCCCATTGAGCCACTGATTACACTTCCTTCATCGGTCAAGATATCACCAAAGGTATTTTCTGTTACCATTACATCAAAGAAACGCGGATCTTGAATCATGCGCATAGCAGCGTTGTCAACATACATAAAATCGGTTTCAACTTCAGGATATTTAGGAGCCATTTCCTGAGCAATCTTTCTCCACAAGCGACTTGATGCCAAAACATTGGCTTTATCAACGACAGTCAAGTGGCGACGACGTTTCATTGCATATTCAAATGCAACTTTCAAAATGCGCTCAATTTCAGGACGGGTATACGCATTTGTATCATATGCCTTGTCATCATCTTGATATTTCTCTCCGAAGTACATCCCTCCAGTTAACTCGCGGATACATATAAAGTCGGCACCCTCTACAAGTTCTGCACGAAGTGGAGACTTATGAATCAAGCATTTAAATGTCTCTACGGGTCGAATATTAGCAAATAAACCAAGCTGCTTGCGCATAGCTAGCAATCCTTGTTCAGGACGCACTTTGGCAGTAGGATCATTGTCAAATTTAGGGTCTCCTACAGCCGAGAACAATACCGCATCGGCATCACGACAAATCTCAAATGTTTCTTGTGGGAATGGATCGCCAACCTTGTCAATAGCATCTGCTCCACATATCGCATATTTATATGAAACTGTGTGTCCGAATTTTTCACACACAGCAGTCATTACATCAACTCCTTGTTTTGAAATCTCGGGACCTATTCCGTCTCCGGGAAGTACTGCAATTTTCAAATCCATGATTTATGATTGTTTATATTATAAATTTTCAATTATATTCAATATTTTTATTGTTGCTTGTATAGCAGCCTCAGTTTGGTCAGCATCAAGTCCACGTGTCTTTATTGCATGACCTTTATAATCCCACGATATTGTTGTGTGAACAAGTGCATCAGTTTGCCCGCCCGGAGGTATATTTACAGCATAATTTGTTAATGTAGGGAATTCCCTGCCAAGTCTTTCGATATAAATATTTCGTACAGCTTTTACAAATGCATCATATTGTCCATCTCCAACAGCCGACTCCTGAAACTCCTGTTCTCCTATTGCAAGTTTAATCGTAGCTGTAGGTCGCAACCCCTGAGAAAGATTTAGTGCATAATTGATTATGCGCACTTTGTCAGATACCGTTTGCTGCTTAATTACATCGGCAACAATAAACGGTAGATCTCCTTGGGTTACAAGTTCTTTTTTATCGCCAAGCTCTATAATACGTTGTGTTACAAGTTGTATCTGCTCATCATTCAACTCAATACCTAATGCCTCAAGATTTTTCTTGATATTGGCTTTTCCCGATGTTTTACCTAAAGCATATTCTCGTTCACGTCCAAATCTTTCAGGTAATAAGTCATTATAATAGAGATTATTTTTATTATCGCCATCGGCATGAATACCGGCACATTGAGTAAACACACTTTCTCCTACAATGGGCTTATTTTGAGGAATAAGAACTCCTGAGAATGATTCGACTATGCGACTCACTTTGTTAATCTTTGTCTCATCAACACCAGTTTCACGTTCTAATTGGTCATGGATTAACGCAACTACACTTGACAAACAAGCATTTCCGGCACGCTCACCAAGACCATTTACCGTACAATGAACACCACGCGCGCCACCTAATATGGCAGCATATACATTTGATGTAGCCAGGTCATAATCATTATGAGCATGAAAATCAAAATGCAACTCAGGATAACGTTTTATCATGCGTTGCACATGTGCGAGCGTATCATATGGATTTAATATTCCAAGTGTATCAGGTAGCATGAAACGTTTAATGGGCAAATGACGCAAAGCATCCATGAGCTTATAAACATAGTTATATGAGTTTTTCATACCGTTTGACCAATCTTCAAGATAAAGATTTACCGTCAATCCGGCAGCAACAGCATCCTCTACATTTTTTGTAATTGTATTAATGTGTTGCTCTGGAGTTTGTTTCAATTGATACAAACAATGCTTTTCTGATCCTTTGGATAATAAATTTATTACACGCGCACCTACATTCTTTACCCATTCGATAGAGAGACCGTTATCAAGAAATCCAAGTACTTCAATTTTATCAATGTGCCCCATGCGCTTTGCCCAATCACAAACCATGCGCACAGCATCAAATTCGCCATCGGACACACGAGCCGATGCTATTTCAATGCGTGGAATGAGTAATTCTTCAAGCAAAAGACGAGCAATACCCAATTTCTCAGATGCTGAAAATGAGACTCCTGAGGTCTGCTCGCCATCACGCAATGTAGTATCTAATATCTCTACTTTCATAAGTAGGAATTTGTGCTATTTTTTTAATTCCCAAGCTTCAATATCATTTTTCTTTGACAAAAGAAATTCGATATCGTCAAGACCATTCATCAAACAATGTTTCTTATAGGGATTTATTTCAAATGTTTCACTTTTACCTGTAGCAAGGTTTGTAATTGTTTGTTCAGGAAGATCTACGCATACTTCTGTTTTTGGATTGGCAGAAATTGAATCAAATAATTCGGCAAGAAATGCTTCTGAAACGACGACAGGTAAAACAAAATTGTTTAATTCGTTATTTTTGTGAATATCAGCAAAGAAACTTGACACTACTACACGAAATCCATAATCAGCTATTGCCCATGCGGCATGTTCACGACTTGACCCAGAACCAAAATTTTTACCAGCCACAAGGATACATCCTGAATAGGTAGGATCGTTCAACACAAAATCTTTAATTGGATTACCATCTTTATCATAGCGCCAATCTCGGAAAAGATTTTCGCCAAAACCCTCACGTGATGTAGCTTTCAGAAAACGTGCTGGGATTATTTGATCAGTATCAACATTTTCCACTGGAAGAGGTACACATGTTG
Organism: Muribaculaceae bacterium; assembly: GCA_017436845.1. GTDB lineage: Bacteria > Bacteroidota > Bacteroidia > Bacteroidales > Muribaculaceae > RGIG4079. Next base: position 23,978 of record JAFSCJ010000021.1, on the reverse strand, counting down.
ATGTTATAACTGAGAATTTTTCTTTCATCTTCTTTAATTCAAATTATGCGTTTGCACTATTTATTACGAGGATCTGTTAATACTCCAGCTATTGCAGTTGCGGCAGCAACAAGCGGTCCGGCTAGAATTGTTCGAGAGCCGGGACCTTGACGTCCTTCAAAATTACGATTTGAAGTAGAAACAGCAATTTTTCCGGCAGGAACTTTATCTTCATTCATTGCTAAACATGCCGAACAACCGGGTTGACGTAATTCAAATCCTGCATCTTCAAGAATTTTATCAAGACCTTCAGCTTTTATTTGGTCATTTACCATCCATGAACCTGGGACAAGCCAAGCTGTAATATTGTCGGCTTTTTTCTTTCCTTTTACAAAATTGGCAAATGCACGGAAATCCTCAATGCGACCATTGGTACAACTACCAAGAAAAACATAATCGATAGGATAACCCTCAAGTTTCTGCCCCACCTCAAATCCCATATATTCAAGAGATTTTGCATATGAGATTTTACCTGCTTCATCTTCAGGGTCGGGAGCTGGAATAGCTTCTGTAATACCAATACCCATACCAGGATTTGTACCGAATGTTATGCGTGGCTCTATGTCAGTAGCATCAAAGTTTATTTCTTTATCAAACACTGCATTATCATCACTCTTGAGAGTGCGCCAATATGCTACGGCTTTTTCCCATTCTTCTCCTTTAGGAGCAAATTCTCGGTCTTTGCAATATTCAAATGTTGTTTCATCTGGGGCAATCATACCTCCTCGAGCGCCCATTTCAATTGAAAGGTTACACACAGTCATGCGTTCTTCCATTGACAGATTACGTATTGTATCACCTGCATATTCTACAAAATATCCTGTTGCACCACCTGTGGTCATTTTTGCAATGATATATAAAGCAATATCTTTTGCTGTTACTCCTTCACGCAATTTGCCATTAACATTAATGCGCATTGTTTTAGGTTTAGGCTGAAGAATACATTGTGATGCAAGTACCATTTCTACTTCACTTGTCCCAATACCAAATGCGACTGCACCAAACGCACCATGAGTAGATGTGTGGCTATCTCCACAAACAATTGTATATCCAGGTAATGTCAATCCGTTTTCCGGACCAATCACGTGAATAATACCATTTTTCTTATGACCAAGACCATATAATGTCAACCCAAAATCATTAGCATTGCGAGTCAATGTTTCTACTTGATTACGAGAGACAGGATCATTAATTGGTTTATCTTGATTCATCGTGGGAATATTATGGTCAGGTGAACATATTGTCTTTCCGGGACGAAAGACACTTAATCCACGTTGGCGCAATCCATCAAAAGCTTGAGGACTTGTTACCTCATGACAATAATGACGATCAATATATAGTTGAGTGGGACCTCCTTCTATTAAATTTACAACATGAGCATCCCATATTTTATCAAATAGTGTATTTGCCATCTTTTACACAATTATTTAATGAACAAATTTATTTATAGCATCAATAAACGCTTCAGCACTTGCAGCAACAATATCAGTGTTTGCTGAGAATCCATAATAGCAATTTCCATCATGCTCAACAGTCATATGTACTTTACCTATATCGTTACTTCCTTTATTTATTGCTTGGATCAAGAATTCTTTAACAGTCATTGTGCGTCGAATTATTAACTTAATTGCCGAAATTGCCGCATCTACAGGTCCATTACCAGATGCACATGCTTCAAATTTTTCACCAGCAATATCAAGTCCCACACTTGCTACAGAATGAATACCCACTCCGCTTGTTACTTGCAAGAAATCAAGTTTAATGCGTCGAGTAGCAGCATTATGTTTACCTGCAAGCATCAATACATCATCATCGTTAATTTCTTTCTTCTTATCGGCAAGACGAAGGAATCCTTCATAAGCTTTGTCAAGAGCATCCTTATCCAAATCAATACCAAGCACATGAAGACGATGTTTCAATGCTGCACGTCCACTACGTGCTGTCAATACAATTGAATTTTCATCAACGCCAACATCTTTAGGATCAATTATTTCATAACTTTCACGATTTTTCAAAACACCATCTTGATGTATACCTGATGAATGCGCAAATGCGTTACGACCGACAATTGCCTTATTGGGCTGAACAGGCATATTCATGAGGCTTGAAACCATGCGAGAAATGCCATAAAGTTTTGTTGTATTGATATTAGTGTCAATATTCAATTCTTTGTGTGAGCGACAGATCATTGCCACTTCTTCAAGAGATGTATTTCCGGCACGTTCTCCTATACCATTTATCGTAACTTCCGCTTGACGTGCTCCATTCATAATTCCTGAAATAGTATTAGCAGTTGCCATTCCCAAATCATTATGACAATGTGTTGCAATTGTTACTTTATCAATGCCTTTTACATTTTCCATCAAATATTTAATTTTTTCACCAAATTCTGATGGCAAACAATAGCCCGTTGTATCAGGAATATTAATAACTGTTGCTCCTGCTTTAATTACGGCTTCGACAACTCGTGCGAGATATTCGTTATCGGTGCGACCAGCATCTTCAGCATAGAATTGAACATCTTCGACAAATTTCTTTGCAAAAGAAACGCAACCGATGGCTCTTTCTATGATATCTTCGCGAGTGGAATTAAACTTATATTTAATATGATAATCTGATGTTCCGATACCGGTGTGAATGCGTTTATGTTTTGCATACTGCAAAGCTTCTGCAGCTACTTTTATATCGTTTTCAACTGCACGAGTCAAAGCGCATATAGTAGGCCATGTTACGGCTTTTGATATTTCTACAACCGAATTAAAATCACCAGGGCTGGAAACAGGGAAACCTGCTTCTATTACATCTACGCCCAATTCTTCCAAGGCTTTAGCAACCTCGATTTTTTCTACAGTATTCAATTGACATCCGGGGACTTGCTCTCCATCACGTAATGTCGTATCAAATATAAATAATCTATCACTCATATTTTTAATTCATTTTTTCATTTAACAAAAATAACCTTTCTGCATGGAGAAGAAAGGTTAGTATATTTTAATTCATTTCCATTATAAAACTCTTGATATCACATTATTAGCCCTAACACCAAGATGATAAATATTAAGAAAAGATTTAACAAGTCATTCATATAAAACAAACTGATTCGTTTTTCAATGCAAAAATAGCACCTTTATTTTATATAATCAAATAAAAGTGCATAAATTTTCAAGAAAGTTTCAGTTTTAATTTATTATAAAAATAAACATATTGCTTTTAATTCAAAATAAAAACAATGTAATAAATTTAAAAATCACAACAATATGGTATTATTACACAATTTTTTCTAATATTAAACAAGACCATTTATCTTGCACATAATGAGATTTATGTTTAAGGCCCAATAAATTGGCTTTTTCCATAATCACAGGAATATCTTCCTCGTAAAACCCGCTCAACAGCATTACACCTTCTCGCTTTAATTTATCAGCATAAGCATTAATATCATTTGTTATTATATTTCTATTTATATTTGCGATGAAAACATCTACTCTATTTTCACCTTTTAATAATGTTGCGTCTCCATGAAGAACATTTATTTGTGGCACTCCATTTAATTTTACATTTTCAACAGCGTTAACATAAGCAAATTCATCAATTTCTATTGCTGACACATTCTTAGCACCACACATCGCACACAATATAGCAAGAATTCCTGTTCCGGTACCCATATCTATTACATCCTTATCGAGCAAATTCATCTCTAATAACTGACGTATTATCAACGAAGTTGTAGCATGGTGTCCTGTCCCAAATGCCATTTTAGGATCAATAACTATATCATAATCTACCAATGGTATATTATTATGAAAAGAACTGTGAATAACACATTTATCCCCTACTACTATTGGTTGAAAATAATTTTTCTCCCATTCACTATTCCAATCCTGACCCTCTATAATTTCATGACTTAATGTGATTTTATTATCCATAGGAAACGATGATAAAACATCAGTCAAAATTTCAGAATTAAACAGTTCTCTTTTTATATAAGCTGTCAAACCTGTTTCATCCGGGACAAAACTTTCATAGCCATTCTCACATAAAATTGCCGCCAAAATATCTGTCGCAATTTCATCACATGGTTCTACTTGGAAACGCGTTTCTATATAATCATTCATTTTTCACTATGCTCCTTTATCAGAATATCTTAATCTTCTTGCATTGATTTTCCTATCTCCTCAATTCCTTTTCCTAATTCTTTCATTCCTTCATTAAGATCATTCCCCAATTCATCAATAACAACACCTGCTTTGCTTACCCCTTTATGGTAATTATAGGCAGTAGTCCATGCAACAATTTGCATCTTGTCGTTTAGAGTCATTTCTGGCTCATATTTATCATACCACTCACCTAAGAATTTATCAAACTCAGCATCTGCTGACGCCCAATCACCAGTATTATATTCAGATGATTTCTCTGAAATAGTTTCGATAAATTCTCCAAACTCAGCCATATAATCTTGCTTAGTTGATGGAGCACAAGCAGTCATCAATAAAGCAATCGTAATAGATAGAAATAATTTTTTCATAAGTCAAAATTTCAATTACACAATATGACAAAGGTATTAATTATTCACTAAATAATCAACACTGCAACAAATCAATATTTTCATCTGCATTTTAACTCAGTTAAAATCTCACGTAATCGCTTAACGATTCTTACCATAGCCTCAAAATAGCTTAATGCTGACATTACTTTTTCAAAATTTACAGTTAGTGATTTGCCACCAACATTATTTAACGAATATATTACCTCCTTCCTCCCTAAATCAGCAATGCGTTGCGTTGCAATTTTAAAAGACACTCGGTTTACTACTATCCGATATTTTAATTCGTCAAATTTATAGCCAGTCCATTTTTTATCTATTTGATCTTTCATAATAGCTTTATTTTGGTTTATTTAGTATCAACTTTGTTATTAAACGAGAAATAGGATCGACAATCAATATTCTTTTTAGACTTAACAACACAATCAACAACAATATATAAAACACTCCGATTATTATATATCCCAAATAATCTGGGACAACCATAGAGAGCATTTTCACTACACCTATAGAGATAAACAACATTGCGCATATCACTATTATTAACGCAATAAATGATAGAGATAAGACAGATAACAATATTATTACCTTTTCTGCTAATGTCAACTTAACAAAGTCTATCTCAAGCATTATTAGCTCTTTAAATAATCTCAGGAATGATGGATAAGTATTTTTTGTTTCCATAGTTACAATAAAAGGCATTAAATCAGCCTTATAGTATTAAGTTGATTTAATGCCAATAGATTAAATTTTAAAATCAAGAATTAACTTTTTACGTTCAATTCTTCTACAATTTCTTCGACTCGAGCATCGCAATTACACATGCCTTTTTTCTTAAGCATTTCTTTAATTTGAGCACGCAAATCTTCACCTTTTTGAGGAGCAAACAATAGAGCGACTCCTGCTCCGGCAACTGCTCCACCTACAAATGCCATTATAAATTTTAATTTCCCACACATAATTACTTGAATTTATTTGGTTATACATTACACCATTATAACAAGTAACACAGGAAAAAGTCTGTCGAAAATTTAAATTTTTTGATTTTTATTTCATAAATACCAAATATACCGCAACAACAAGGAAAACAAAAGCCAGAATATGATTCCATTTTATTTCCGTCCCTTCAAATGCAAACAAACTAAATATCACAAACACCACAAGCGTGATTACTTCTTGCATAACTTTTAACTGTATCAGTGAAAATGGGCCCCCGTTTCCATCAAATCCAATTCGATTAGCCGGAACTTGACAACAATATTCAAAAAAAGCTATTGCCCAAGAAAACAATATTACAACAAATAACGGCCAATTTGATGACACGCCGGTAGCTTGTAATTTAAGATGACCATACCACGCAAATGTCATAAAAACATTTGACACTACTAATAATATTATTGTCCAAACTGCTGCGCTCATTTCTTTAATGATTTTGCTTTTTCTTCTCGTTTGAGATATCCTTTTTTATAATTCTCTTGACTGATTTTAGATTCTTGTTGCATAATTTTTTTCAACAAATCCATATCAATATAGTTGTTGCCACTGCCTCTTTTTATTGAAAACACTTTATGTTTTTGCTCCACAACGAAATCACACAATGGACTATGCCATGTCAATGGATCGGGTTGCAATTCACGAGGGATATCTTCTACCATTACAGGAACAACATGAGAACATGGAGGGTAACCTATTTTTGTCCACATTATTGATAATGACGAATTTTCACCCGGCCTTACACCTTCGATAACAACTGAAGCTGTTGACGAACGACGAGGAATGAAATCTTGATCTATTACCCATCTATCGCCCCCATTTGAAAAATCTCTACCTATCAATGAATGAAAGAATGAACAAGATAACCCTTCTGTAAAAGTTTCTGCTGAAATAGAATCACCTGCAACGTATGGAGCAAGTAATTGCCTTGCATTTTCTTCTCTTATGTATCCATATCCTCCATCTACATTTCTATTATGTGAATAATTAGTACGTATTAGAATTCCATCTTTAGTATCTTTTAACGAATATTTCACATAACTATAATCATCTGTTTCATAGTATGCACCATCACCTGATGCATCTATCAATCCGAAATTTGCTTGGACGCCCATTGGTTTCGGCAATGTATCTAACAAATTTTCAAAATCATCAAGAGTGCGACATTTACTTAATGCCAATGCCATCACTATACCTTCTCTATCCTTATAATCTGTGGTATCTGGAGCAAGATTATATGACGCAGTATTCATTATTGCAAAACCGACCTCATTCATACCTAACCATGCATCACGATATGTCGAATCCTCAGCATTAAATAATGCAACATAGTCAAATCCTTCAGCACTCTTTGCTTCAATCTTCGCAACAAAATTATCCTCTACACCGGCATCCCTGTGTTTCCACAATAAAGGACGTCCGCTTTTCGACGCACTTCCACTAATTATTGCCGATGTACAAGCAAATGCCACTCCCGATACTACCGCCAGGAACAATGACAACGATATTATTCTTTTATTCACTGTTATATTTATTGGATTATTTGACTACAAAATTACATTTTTATATTATAACTACTTTGAACGTTCACTTAAAAATTTTAATTTTACATTGTAAATACTCATAATTATGATAAATAACGATAAATATATTTTTGAATTACCTATAAAAGTACGCGACTACGAAGTGGATTCTGAAGGCATAGTCAATAACGCTATATACTTACATTATTTAGAGCATACTCGCCACGAATTCTGCCAATGGGCAGGATTATCATTTAAAGAAATGCATAATCAAGGAATAGATCCTGTTATAAGAAAAGTAGAGATTGAATACATAAAACCACTTGGTCTTGGAGATTCAATGATTAGTAAACTTTGGATATCTCGTGAAGGTGCAAAATTTATTTTCCATCAAGACATTTATACCAAAGAAGGTGCCCCTGTTGTAAAAGCAATCATTTCATGCGTGTGCATTGAAAATGGACGCCTTTCTCGTGGAACGATATTAGAAGAAACTTTCAAAAATTATTTAAAGTAATCATGCTTCAACTACCCTATCAAATAGCATTTGCATCACTAAGAGGAATGAATAGAACCCTTGCCAATGAGATATTGTCTCGAATTGGCGATGAGACTGCATTCTTCAATGCGACAGAACAGCAATTAATATCATTGATGGGGTTCAAAAATAAAATATTAACACAATCCTACCGCAACGAAATTCTCGAAAAAGCCCAAAAAGAAACTGAATTTATTAAGCACAACAACATTCATCCAATATATTATACTGATAAAGAATTCCCATATAGGTTAACAGAGTGCGATGATGCACCTCTAATGTTATATACCTTAGGGAAATGCGATTTGAATTCAGCTCACATCATTAGTATTGTTGGGACTCGACATGCAACCCCCTATGGCATTGATTTCACAACACGACTTATTGAAGATTTAGCTAAATCAATAGATAATATTGTAATCGTAAGTGGGTTGGCATATGGAATTGATGTCGTAGCCCATAATGCCTCCCTTCGCAATAATATTCCAACAATTGCAGTTCTTGCTCATGGATTAAACACTATATATCCCGCTGCTCATCGAAACATCGCTGCAGAAATTGCACGAAATAATGGAATGCTTGTAACTGACTATCGTTCAATTGATACAATACACAAAGGAAATTTCGTAGCACGAAATCGCATTGTAGCTGCTTTGTGCGATTGCCTTGTTGTTGCAGAATCGGCTGAAAAAGGCGGAGCCTTAATTACTGCAGGCATAGCATCAAGTTATAATCGCGATGTATTTGCTTTACCTGGACGCACGTCTGACAGATATAGCTCCGGCTGTAATCGACTAATTGCATCAAACGTTGCAGCTCTTATTGAAAATGCTGATGATTTAATAAAAGCAATGCGATGGACACCCAAACCTAAAGAGGGAGAGCAACAAAGTCTTGCAATAGATATTTCTGATGATGAGCAAGCAGTCATTAATTATTTATCAACACACAATGATGCTCAGATAAATCAATTGTGTATTGCATTGAATTATCCAATTGCTAAATTAATGGCATTGCTTATTGAAATGGAATTCAAAGGGTTAATACTCACATATCCGGGTGGCAGATATAGACTTGCTTAAACAACACAATACCCAAAAACGTTATATAAAAAATACAACTATGAGTACAAAATTTATTGCACCTTCAGAAATGATCATAAATCCCGATGGAACAATTTTTCATCTACATCTACTACCGGAGCAATTAACTGACCGCATAATTCTTGTTGGTGACCCGGGAAGAGTTGACATGGTTGCATCATTTTTTGAATCAAAAACTTTTGAAGTTTCATCAAGAGAATTTCACACAATAGGTGGAACATACAAAGGTAAACCTATTATGTGCATAAGTCATGGTATTGGACCCGATAATATAGACATCGTTATTAATGAACTTGACGCTCTCGCTAATATTAATTTAAAGACTCGCGAAATAAATGAAACTCATCGCACATTAACAATGGTGCGAATCGGGACATCTGGAGCCCTTCAACCAGAATTAAAAGTTGGGACCCCTGTTATTGCAGAAAAAGCCATAGGATTTGATGGTGTACTAAATTTTTATGCAAAACGCAATGAAATTTCCGACCTTGAATTTGAACATGCATTTTGTAAACACGTCAATTGGAATCCACTTTGGGCAAAGCCATATGTCGTCAATGCCGATGAAGATTTAGTTAATCAGATTAGTAGCAATGACATGGTTAAAGGAAATACAATATCAGCTATTGGCTTTTATGGACCACAAGGACGAGAATTGCGTTTACCATTAGCAAACCCTAATTTGAATAAACTAATAGAGTCATTCCGACATAACGAGAGAAAAGTCACAAACTATGAAATGGAAAGCGCTCCGCTACAAGGACTCGCTAAAATGCTTGGGCATAAAGCGATGACTGTGTGCTCAATTATAGCTAATCGCATGAATCACGATGCTACACCAAACTATAAAACAGCTATGCATGATTTAGTGGCAACTATCCTTGAACGCATTTAAGCGTTATCCTACCGATGCCTTACGATATAGAATTACTGCAATAATGATATAAATAAAATTAGGAATCCACATTGCAATAAATGGCGATGTGAGTCCTGATATTGCAAATGTTGAGGTTACAGTTGAGAATAATATATATGAAAAACTTAACACCAATCCAATACCAATATTTATCCCCATTCCTCCTTTAACCTTCTTTGAGGACAATGACATTCCGATAATGGTCAAAATAAATGCAGCTGCACACATTGCAAATCGTCTTTCATCCTCAATCTCAAATGATTTTATATTTGCGACACCGCGTTCCTTTTGGCGAGAAATATATTCTTTTAATTGTGGAGAAGTCATCATCTCATGATCATTTTTAGCGATCAAAAAGTCTCGAGGCTCGATAGTGATTATTGTATCCAATCGTTTTCCTTTTTGAATTTCTTCACGTGCCCCTTTAAAATCACGAATCATATAATCTCTAACTTGCCACTGGTATAAAGTATCCCATTTTATATTCTGAGCAGTCAAACGTGACACCAACTTTTTATCTTCAAATGATTCAAGTGAGAATTTATAACCTGTCTTTGTTGTGTTGTCATATCGACTCATATAAGCAATTTGTCCATGAGCAACCTTCATTTGAATATTACTACCATAATCAACACGTTTGTTTTTAACATATGTATTAGTGTATTCAATGCGTTCTACATTAGCAGGAGGAATTATATAAGCGCTTAACACATACGACGAAGCTGCAATCACTGCTGCTGACACCATATATGGCAACATTAGGCGTTTGAAACTCACACCAGATGCAAGCATTGCTATAATCTCAGAATTATCTGCAAGTTTAGATGTAAAAAATATAACAGCAATGAATGTAAACAACGGACTAAACTGGTTGGCAAAATAAGGCAAAAAATTTAAAAAATAATCAAAAATTGTAGCATCAAGAGGAGCCTTCAAAAATGAGTCAAGTTTCTCATTTATATCAAACATTATTGTGATTGCCAATATCAACACAATCGCAAAAATGTAAGTTCCTAAAAACTTTTTTATTATGTACCAATCAAGTCTTTTCAGCATAGCAATTATATTACAATCGGCGCATTACTCGTTCTACCATCATTGTTTTCCATGATTTAAAATCACCCGCAATTATATGACGACGCGCCTCTCCTACAAGCCATATATAAAATGCGAGATTATGTATTGATGCAATCTGCATAGCAAGAATTTCATCAGCAATAAAAAGATGCCTTAGATAAGCTTTTGTATATTGTCTATCTACATAGCTCGGTCCATCTTCTTGAATAGGCGAAAAATCATCGGCCCATTTTTTATTTCTCATATTCATTATACCATGAGCTGTAAACAACATACCATTTCGACCATTACGAGTGGGCATTACACAATCCATCATATCCACTCCTCGATCAATCGCCTCAAGAATGTTAGCAGGAGTACCCACTCCCATCAAATATCTCGGTTTATCTTTAGGTAAAATTTCATTCACTACCTCAATCATGTCATACATCACTTCGGCAGGTTCTCCGACAGCAAGCCCCCCGATGGCATTACCATCAGCCCCAAGTTCAGCAACCGTTTGAGCCGATTGACGGCGCAAATCTGGAAATGTACAACCTTGGACAATAGGGAAATACGCTTGTGAATAACCATATTTACCATCTGTTCCCTTGTAATGTTTCCATCCTCGCATCAGCCAACGAGTAGTTAATCCAAGTGATTTCTTTGCATATTCATAATCAGCTGTTCCAGGAGGGCACTCATCAAGTTGCATCATTATATCGGCACCGATTGAACGTTGTATATCCACAACGTTTTCAGGCGTAAAAAGATGTTTTGAGCCATCTATATGAGAGCGAAAATATGCTCCTTCTTCTTTTAATTTACGATTACCTGAAAGGCTGAATACTTGGAAACCGCCACTATCAGTTAATATTGGGCGATCCCAACCATTAAATTTATGCAATCCCCCGGCTTTTTCCAATATCTCAATACCAGGGCGCAAATATAGATGATAAGTGTTTCCTAATATAATTTGAGCTTTAATATCATCTCTAACTTCGTGCATGTGAACAGCTTTCAATGCACCAAGCGTTCCGACAGGCATAAATATCGGAGTTTCTATTTGTCCATGATCAGTCGTAATGAGACCGGCACGAGCATTACTATTTTTATCTGTTGCTTGCAGTAAAAAGTCCATATTGATGCAAAGTTACGCAAAACTATTGAATCGCCGATACCGCAGCTTGATATTTTGCGATTGTTGTACTTTTCTTTATAGTTTTTAATGCTTTATGACCAATTGAGCCTTCTTGATAATCCCATACTGTTTTCATCTTCATCAACAATTGAGCATCTCCTTGTAATATACAACTATAATGATGGAATAATTTTTCGTGTAGCTTTAAAAATAAAGACAATTTTTGTTCTTTATCCAAACTAATACCTTGTTTATATTCCATTGCCATCGATGGTGCAGCCAATAATCCTCGTCCTATCATTATTCCTGCTAAACGTGGATAACGAGAAGCAATATTATATATATCTTCCACTTCAAGTATATCCCCATTATATATTATAGGATGAGTAATCTCATTATATAAATGTTCAAAAGTACAATTATCCACATTTCCTTTATATTGTTGACGCCCAATGCGAGGATGAATTACTATCTGTTTTAAAGGAGTACTATTTAATATAGGCAATAATTCATGTGACTCATTACAATTATTTAGCCCTAATCTCATTTTTATTGAAAATGAAACCTCTTGACAATTCCTTACCTCTGTCATCAATGCTTTAACTACATCAATGCGAGACAACAATCCAGCCCCACGTCCCTTCCCCGTTTGCAGAGGGAACGGACACCCCATATTAATATCTATTTGACTATATCCAAGAGATACTATTGAATCAACAAGTATATTAAACTCATTAACACTATTAACTATTATTTGTGGGACAAGGGTTATACCTTCATTTTTTTCCGGCAAAATATCCTTCAAATCTTTATTTCTTACATTGCCTTTCTCAACTCTGACAAATGGAGAAAAATAGCAACCGATGCTATTACCATAAATTTCATTATGAAATCGACGATATGCAGCATCGGTATATCCTTGCAATGGAGCAAATTGTATCTCCAACATTTATTATTCGAATAATTTTTCAGGATACTCGCCAACAGCATGTAATTCGGCAAGTTTTTCTATAACAAATGGGCGATCTGTTGGATAAGTAACACCAAACCATTTTGAATTTGTGCGCATTACTTTTACTGTAGCATCTCCCGATACAATCAACTGATTTACAACTGAAGGAATAAAATATTCTGCTTTTGGATTATTCAGATTTTCATCTAAAAATTCGCTAAACATTGTCTCGCTAAAGTCAAAATAATCAGGTGTAAACCCCCACATATTCATTGAGACAAGAGTCGTAGGTTTTAGTTTTTGAATTGTTCCATTCTCATCAGGATAAACAATTGCTCCTTTAGAGTTATACCCTATTGATGTTCTTTCCACTATATTAGTTAAATATCCCTTTTTTATATCACACACGCCACGAGACACTGTTCCTCCTTCTGACATCGTATTACCAACTTCAAAGCCCACCATACAGTAGTCTCCAGTTGTCTCACGCTCACGCATCAATTCTTCTGCCATAACTTCAAATGTATTTCTCCCATAGAAATCATCAGCATTTATTACGGCAAAAGGCTCTTTTATAACGGCTTTTCCCATCAACACAGCATGATTTGTCCCCCATGGTTTTTGTCTATCGGCAGGACATATATATCCTTCAGGGAGAGAATCCACTCCTTGGAATACAATCTCAACTTGTATATGATCCTTATACTTTGACAATATCTTTTCGCGAAAATCAGCTTCGAAATCTTTTCTTATCACAAATACGACTTTGCCAAAACCACTACGAACTGCATCATAAATTGAATAATCCATTATGGTTTCTCCATGAGGTCCAAGTCCATCAAGTTGTTTTAACCCTCCATAACGACTACCCATCCCGGCAGCAAGAACAAATAAAGTTGGCTTCATTATCTAAAATTCTAAAAATTCTACTTAATCAAATACACATTTCTGTTAATCTTAATTGCTTTAAACAACGCCTACATAACGAATAATTGCAATTTTATGCAAAGATAATCCTTTTAGTTCATTAAATAGAATTTTGTGACAACTATTATTCAAAACAAATAAAATATAGCATGTTTAGCATAATATGCGCCTTCATTATTCCAAGTAGCTACTTATACGCGTGGTAGAGCCTAGTTCTCCTAATATTTAGCAAATATTTTACAAAATCCGTGCCAAGATATTCGCATCTATCATTTGAGTATTTACTCTCAACAATACCTTTACAAAACCTTTTACTAATATGAATATATTCATGATCTCAGTACTATATCCTTAACTTCCTAAACCTCTACCTATTGTATATTCCCAATAAAATAAAAATTAAGTCAACGTGGGAATTTAGATATGGATTATTTGAGGAATATAAAGTTAATAATGACAATCTTTTTTGCTTTTGCGAAGCTATTACACTAACTTTGCATTAACCGAATAGTGATTATGCCATGCAACAATATTACGCCGAAGTACTTCTTCCATTGCCACTATACAGCACTTTCACCTACCATATCCCTGATGAAATGGTAGGTAAAATCAAAGTAGGCTATCGCGTAATTGTTCCTTTCGGGCGAAAGAAATCCTACACAGCTATTGTTACTGCAGTTTCCCCAATTGCCCCACAAGGTTACGAAGTCAAGGATATAACTATGATGCTTGACGACTACCCAATAATACGGCATCCGCAATTAAAACTATGGGAGTGGATTTCGGAATACTATTTGAGTGCACCAGGTGATGTCTATAAAGCTGCGATTCCTGCAGGTCTTAAAGTTGAAAGTGAAACATTCATTGAGCTAAATAATGATTTTGAAGAGAACGAAGAAAATAGGCTAAATGAACGAGAAATAATAGTGTGTCAATTACTTGATCACAATGGGCGCATGACTCCTGCTGAAATTGAGAAGAAAACCGGTTTCAAAAATGTAGAAGCCGTTGTCAGCCATCTGTTAGAGAGAGAAGCCATCATAATTTCAGAAAAATTAGTGGAGCGGTATCGCTCTCGTAAAGAGACCTATGTTAAACTCACAGCGATTCAAGGAGACAACAATGCAATTCATGTGGCTTTCGAAAAAGTCAAAGGTGCAAAGAAACAGGAGACAACACTATTAGCATTAATTGAGTTATCTGGATTTACACAAAAAGCAACTCCTTTAAAAGAGGTGTCTCGACAAGAACTGCTTGAACGTTCCGGTACAACTCCGGCTATAGTAAAAGCTATGGCCGATAAGGGTATTGTAGAGATATATAAAAAAGAGATTAATCGATTTCGCTATAACGGATTAGTAGGTGGTGAACTTCCCAAACTAAGCGAAGCTCAATCTAAAGCCCTTGATGAAATACACCGCAGTTTCATCAGTCATGACATATCACTATTACATGGTGTTACATCAAGTGGTAAAACTGAAATATACATTCATCTCATCTCCTATATATTAAATCAAGGTAATCAGGCTTTATATCTTGTTCCTGAAATTGCATTAACGACACAACTCACCCACCGTTTGCAACGTGTTTTTGGAGATAAAGTCATAATATATCACTCTAAATTTTCTGACAATGAGCGAGTTGATATTTGGAAAAAATTACTGACCTCTCGTGAGCCATGTGTTGTGATAGGGGCTCGCTCTTCTCTATTTCTTCCATTTAGTAACTTATCACTCGTCATTGTTGACGAGGAGCACGAGTCAAGCTACAAGCAACAAGATCCTGCGCCTCGGTATAATGCTCGAGACGTTGCTACAGTGCTTGCATCTATGCATGGAGCAAAAACACTCCTCGGGAGCGCGACACCATCTATTGAAACATATTTCAAAGCCACATCGGGCAAATATGGATTTATTGAACTCTCGGAGCGTTTTGATGGAGTAAAGCTACCTGAAATTGAAATCATTGATATGAACCTTGCTCGACGCAAGAGAACTACAACCGGAACATTCTCTGAGCGTACACGAACTCTTGCAACTGAAGCTATAAGTCGTGGCGAACAAGTTATATTTTTCCTCAATCGTCGAGGCTATGCACCTTTAGCCCGATGCAAACAATGTGGATGGGTGCCGAAATGTGAAAACTGCGATGTTTCTCTCACTTACCATCGACGATATAATCAATTAATATGCCATTATTGTGGATCTACCCATCCATTACCAAATATTTGTCCGGCATGCAAAGATCCGGGTGTTGATGTACTTGGATATGGAACAGAGCGTGTTGAAGATGAAGTCGAAACGACATTCCCCGATGTAAAAATTGCACGAATGGATCTTGACACAACTCGCAATAAAGATGGGTATGAAAATATAATTGACGATTTTTCAAAACGCCGTTCTCAAATACTTGTAGGAACCCAAATGGTTACAAAAGGATTAGACTTTGATGGAGTCAGCCTTGTTGGAGTAATTAATGCCGACTCATTAATAAATTTCCCTGATTTTCGTGCAACAGAAAGAGCCTTTAATATGTTGGAACAAGTTGCTGGTAGAGCTGGCAGACGACAAGCACAAGGCATAGTCACAATACAGACAACACAACCATCACACCCCATATTATCCTTTCTGAAAAATCATGATTACAAAGGATATTATGAGGATGAAATCGATGAACGCAAGCGCTTCAACTACCCTCCTTTCACTCGACTTATATACATTTATTTAAAACACAGAGACAATGATACATTAACTGAACTCTCTGTTATATATAGTAATAAATTACGAGAATTGTTTGGGAACAGAGTCTTTGGTCCTGAAGAGCCAATGATTGGTCGTATTCAATCCCTATATATACGAAAAATAATGCTCAAGATTGAGGTAAACGCATCTATGAAAAAAGTTAAAGCAATATTGAGAGAAACATTTGAGCAAATGCACCAAAATCCTCGCATGAAAAGATTGGTAATATATTACGACGTTGATCCAATGTAAAAAGCCTGCCGAAAATCATCGACAGGCTTTAATTTTAATTATTGAAAAATTTTTTCAATAATGTGATTGAAGGATTCTTTTTTACAATTTTCCCTTGTTGGTCAATAAGAAAAGTATGATACCCTTTCTCAAGCTGATATTCCTTAATTAATTGCAAGGCTTTATCTCCATGAGCATAAAATTGTGTCTCGGCATCTAAATTATCCAATTTTACAATTTCGTTAAACAAGCCTTCACTTCTATCGAAATTTATAGATAATTGGCAAATTTGATTCTTTGAGTTCAAATCTCTCGCAAAGGATGTATATTCTTGACATTTAATCCGAGAATTTGCATCATTTGACGCCCAAAAAGTAAGTAATACATATTTCCCTTTTAGTTTATCAAGCGATACAGAAGTATCATTGCGCTCTATCGAAAAAAATGGAGCAATAAAACCTTCTGAAGAATCAATTACTTTACTTGTGTGAGCTGAAACTGAAATCAAGAACACAGCAAAGACAACAATAATAAACATTGTTTTCTTCATTACATAATCTTGAAATTCACACTAAAGATTTTATTCCGGAATTAGACCTTTATAAAATCCCCGCCGATTTTCGGCAATACCAACCATCTCTATGGGGTATTTAAATCATAGTGCAAAATTAGTACTTTTTTATCACCCATCAAAACAAAGCTACCTAACTATCACCATCTTAGCGTTCAAAAATGCCAGAAATGCTTGTAATAAGTAGGGTTATCAAATTTGTTAAAATTTCCTAAGTATATGTTTTACAGCATCGTTTTAGACTTATCACACACCATAGCATGAGTCAATCAAAGATTGTAATGAGTTATAAAAATCAGAAGATAACAACCATTTTAAATTAATATCGGGATGTGTTTCCACATATGATTTCACTATTTTATATCCAATAAACCGTCCTAATCTACCTGGACTTTCATGATGCAGAATTGATGTAGCCGGAGATGGATTAACTAAGCGATTAGCATCAAGACGATTAGTAGAATATAATAGTTTACGTGTAATCAAAGCATTCCACGCATTTTTTTCATTATTCTCTGCCCAACCCAATTGCTCTTTGGTATATCCCAACGCTTCAGCTAAATCTGCATTAGGAACGACCTGCATAATAGCATATACAATAGCACCATTATATAAAAGAACATCCAAAACAGTCTCATCTTCTTTTCTTTTATACGGAAATTTATCAAGAATTACTGCTTCAGCAATATCATAAACCAAATGCTGAGGAGTTTTTGTCACTCTTTGATATGGCTCAAAATAATCATACCTGGCATAATCACTACCTAAATAATGATTTAAACCCACAAACATTATGCTATCAGCTATAAATATGGATTGATTATATGGTGATACAACAGAATATAAATCATAAAATTTATTAGCACTAAAATAGTTACATATATTATCTTCAAGTTTTAATATAGTCTTAAAATTATCAGATTTATTATCCAACAAAGCACGAATATCCGATGAAAAGATAGCAACTGCTCTCGATTTTGAATATTCAATTAAAATACTATCATTAACACCATGCACACCTTGAATAGCTAACCATACATCGATTACGTCTCCCAACGAATCAATCAGCATTGCCTTATGATTATCATCCATTGAAGCATAATCAGCCAATGCGATATCTAAACGATTAAACACATTCTCTGTCATACCATCATTATTACAACTACATGACGCCAAAAACAGAGCACACACTATTAAAATATATTTATTCATTTCCTATAGCCTTTATTTACTAAACGAAAACTCTATCAATTACATTATACCTAAAAGATAAATTATTGTCCAAAAACTCCATTTTTAACCTCAATTGATGGTAAAAAAACGCTATCATTGCCTTACAATCTATGTTATTTGCTAAATTTGCAGTAAATATATGAATAAATACATATACAATATTATCTTATTAGTAATAGCGTTTTTACTCCTACCGCTTAACGCTAATGCATTTATTGTCGTCATAGACCCTGGACATGGCGGAAAAGATTATGGTGCATTGGGCGTTAAAGCTAAAGAAAAAGACATAAACCTATCTGTAGCATTATTACTTGGCGATATGATTAAGAACGATTTGAAAGATACAAAAGTTGTATATACTCGTAATTCTGACAAATTCCTATCATTAAGAGAGAGAGCCGACATTGCAAACAAGGTATCAGGAGACCTTTTCATATCAATCCACACAAATTCTATTGCAAAAAAAGCAAAAAATCGCAAAACCATATCTGGAGCATCTGTATACACTTTGGGGCTCCACAAAACCGAAGAGAATTTAGAAGTCGCAAAACGTGAAAATTCCGTAATTGAATTAGAAAATGATTATTCAACTTCATATAGCGGATTTGACCCAAACTCTTCTGAGTCATATATTATATTTGAACTTAACCAAAACAAACACATAGACCAAAGCATAGAATTTGCGAGTGCCGTTCAAGATGAATTTATTCACACAGCCAATCGCAAAGACAGAGGCGTGAGACAAGCTGGATTTCTTGTACTTGCGGCAACGAGTATGCCGAGCATCTTGGTTGAACTTGATTTTATATGTAATCCTACTCAAGAAAAATTTCTAAATTCTAAAAGCGGACAAAAAAAACTTGCAACAGCAATATTCAATGCGTTAAAGAAGTATGCAAACAAATACAATAAAACCATAGTAACAAATACAAATAATACGGAAATAACTTCAACCCCGAAACAAACTAAAGAGATCAAGATAAATGACATTGAATATAAAATACAATTTCTTACCTCTTCTAATATTATCAATAAAAAAGACAAAAGACTAAAAGGACTCAATCCGGTAGAATTCTACAAAGAGAACAACATATATAAATACACATATGGTTCTACTGCTTCTTGGGATAAAGCCTTATCTATTTTAAATGAAATTAAAGCAAAATTTCCAGAAGCTTTTATTGTTAAATTTAAAGATGGTAAACGAATAAAATAACCGAATTAAAAACATCATATATATATTACAATTATGAATAAGAAATTTTCAAAAGAGATATTTATTGGCATCTCAGTATTAATCGCTTTGGTTGCATTGTTCTTTGGCATTAATTACCTCAAGGGGATTAATGTTTTCAAAGCAGCAAATTACTACTATGCGTCTTATACCAATGTAAGTGGACTTACAGTATCTTCACCTATTACAGTAAATGGATTTAAAGTTGGTTTAGTAAGAGAAATACAATATGAGTATGATAACCCGGGACATATTTTGGTCGAATTAAGTTTAGACAAACAACTACGCATCCCCTATGGAACTAAAGCGATACTTAAGACAGATGTTTTAGGCACAGCTACTATAGAATTGGCAATGAATGATACAACTGCATATCATGAAATCGGGGATAAAATCATGGGATCAACTCCAGCCGGATTAATGGATAACATTTCTGACGATATTCTACCATCAGTAGCAAACATAATACCCAAAATTGATTCACTCCTATCAACAGTAAATGCTCTTATAAGCGATCCAGCAATAGCAAACTCAGTTCGTCGCTTAGATAATATAACGGCTAACTTAGAAGCAAGCAGCTCTCAACTATCAAAAATGATGAGCACCATGACTCCAACAATGGAAAATGTCAATAAAATCTCACAAAATCTAAACGGTATAACAGCAAACCTAAATGATATTACTACTGAACTTAACAACACTCCGATAGATTCAGCAATGAATAATATCTATCAAATAACAAAAAATGCAAAAGAAATGACAAACAAGCTAAACAGCAAGGATTCATCTTTGGGGTTAATGCTTAATGACACTCAATTATACAACAACCTAAACAATGCTGTTGGCAGCCTTGATTCATTACTTATTGACGTAAAGAAAAATCCAAAACGATACATATCAATAAAACTCTTATAAAAGGCATTTGTTATTTAGAATAATTCTAAATAACAACAAAATGATTGGATTGTCACATTTCATTGGAAATAGTAGCAATTCAATCATTTTTCTTTTAGATAGTAAAGAAAATAAAACAACTTAATCGAGAGCTAATATACAACACAACATACTATTGCTCAGGAATTAGCACACAAATTCAAAAGCAGAACTTTAAACCCAATCACACAGAATTTACAAACCACTGATATTCAACATAGTTACACATTTATTATAAAATCCAAATATTTTTGCAATTGTTTTTATTTAGAAAATAGATTAATTTTGTTCTTGAAAAGTTTAGTCTAAAGAATATCACTATCAATGGAATTAACTCACTCTGACATGTGGGAAAAATGTTTGAATATTTTTCAAGACAATCTTCCCTCTGAACAATACGACGCCTGGTTTAAACCGGTTACATCCTTGAGCTATGAAAACAATAGCTTAACAGTAGCCGTCCCATCACCTTTCTTCGTAGAACAACTCGAAGAAAGATACATCAAACTCATTGGCTCCACACTCCGTAGAGTATATGGAGACAACATCAAATTGTACTATCACTACAACCAGATTGGTAACGAAGCAACCACAGGCGTCACAATTGGAAGTTCCAATCCAAGTCCGGCGATAACCAACCGAAACAATTCATCGGCTAATCCTTTTCAACAAGAGTACATCGAAGACATTGATTCCCAATTAAATCCCCGATACACATTTGAAAACTATTGCGGGAGCATGAGTAATAAAATTGCACGCTCAATAGGAGAAGCCATTGCCACCAATCCAAAATGCAAGACATTCAACCCATTATTCATATATGGAGCAACAGGAGTTGGTAAAACTCACCTCATCCAAGCAATAGGTATAAGAATAAAAGAGACCAACCCCAAAAGTCGCGTCCTATATGTGACAGCACGATTATTTGAGAGCCAATACACAGCTGCCGTTTGCCGTAAAAAAGTAAATGAATTCATAAATTTCTACCAAAGCATTGATGTGCTAATTATAGATGACATACAAGACTTTATCGGGAAACCACAAACTCAAAACACATTTTTCCATATTTTCAACCATTTACATCAAAATCAAAAACAATTGATATTGACAAGTGATTGTTGTCCGGCTCAAATGGAAGGAATGGAAGCTCGCCTGCTTTCCCGTTTCAAATGGGGAATGACTGCCGAATTGAGCCGTCCCGACTTCGAACTAAGAAAAGAGGTTTTAAACCAAAAAGCAGAACAAGACGGACTATCAATTCCTCAAGACGTACTTGAATTTATTGCAACAAATATCACAGACAGTATTCGCGAGCTTGAGGGGATAATAGTCTCTCTAATGGCTCATGCCACCGTCTTAAACCAAGAAATTACAATCGACCTCGCTCGCGTCGTTCTCTCTAATGCCGTTAAAGTATCACGCAAGCAAATAAATTTTGAAATCATCACACAACAAGTGTGCTCATACTACAAAATAGAGCCCGACCAACTATTCACAAAATCTCGCAAACGTGAAATTTCAGATGCAAGACAAATGGTAATGTATATGGCAAAAAAACACGCCAAAATGCTCCTCACCGCAATAGGCACTCGCTTATCTCGAACACATGCCACAGTTTTATATGCATGCAAAAACATCGAAGAGCGCCTGCCCATCGAAAAACAACTCCAAGAGGACGTTACAGCAATCGAAAGTTCACTCCTATCATAAAACACAACACCAAAAGCCACATTCTCTGTGGCTTTTCTTTTTATATCTATTTTTAGAACTAATTTTGTAATGATTAACTAAAAAATCATTACATTTGCATTAAACTTGAGCGTGCTATTGCGTTAGCCCTCAAAAGTACATATTGTGAAGCGTTTTTGCTTTATCCGTGTATAGGAAATCGCCAGTTTCAAACGTAGAAGGAGAAAGCAGTCAATAAACGTTCATGCGTGCCTATTTCTCACCCCATAGGCGGGGTGTCTAATATAGGTAAGGCGTGGGGTGGGCTGTTTATTTCTACGTGGGTGTTTGGCGATACCTCTATACAGATAAACTGAACAAGTCCCACGTTTCGCATTTTTATAACCCATCTAATTTATTAACCGCCAAATTCGGGGACACAGGAGGCATAAAACTTTAATTTTATGAAAAAGATTTTACATGTTCCGTTACTTCTTGTGATGATGCTCTTTTGCTCAGTTCACATGTCAGCCCACGACTTTGAATATGAAGGTTTTTATTACAACATTACAACATTTAACGATGAGACCGTCACTATATCATTGACATTTAGGGGAAGTTCACCTGATGAATATCCTAATGAATACTCTGGTAATGGTGGTATTTTAACTATTCCTGGAACGGTTATTTACAATAAAATAAAATACCCCGTAACAGTCATTGGTGAAGGTGCGTTTAAGGGCTGCTCCGGTTTGACTCAGATAACCATTCCAAACTCGGTAACCTCGATTGACTATGGTGCGTTCGAGGGTTGCTCCGGTTTGACACAGATAACCATTCCAAACTCGGTAACCGAGATTGGCAATAGTGCGTTCCATGGTTGCTCCAGTTTGACTGAAGTTACCATCCCCGACTCAGTTACCGAGATTGGCAATAGTGCGTTCCATGGTTGCTCCAGTTTGACCTCAATAGTAGTAGAAAATGAAAATAGTGTTTATGACTCCCGAGATAATTGCAATGCCATTATCGAAACCGCAACCAATACATTAATAGCAGGATGTCAAAGCTCAATTATTCCCAGCTCAGTAATTAACATTGGTGGCTGGGCATTCGCCAGTTGTTCCGGATTAACAGAGATAACTATTCCTGACACAGTAAGAAAGATTAGCGACTGGGCGTTCGCCGGTTGTTACGGATTAACAGAGATAACTATAGGCAATTCGGTAACTACGATTGGCAAATATATATTCTCTGGTTGCAGCAACTTAAGCAAAATAGTAGTAGAAAGCAGTAATAGTGTTTATAATTCACGTTGGAATTGCAATGCAATCATTGAAACCGCGACAAACACTATAATCGCAGGATGCAAAAATACAACCTTTCCTTTTTCATCTATGAATCCTGGTTATATTGGCGACTATGCGTTCGCCGGTTGTTACGGATTAACAGAAATAACTATTCCTAGCACAGTAGAAAGGATTGGCACCGGGGCGTTCAATAATATGGTTTTGGGCGGAATAGAAATTGTTTCGTAAGGGACTTCCGCAAGCAATGATTTAAGCATAAGCACAACATTGTAAATTGTAATATGTCTGCAAAATTATAAAAAACAATTTGAATAGAAGAGCAACAAGAT
>JAFSCJ010000012.1 GCA_017436845.1 Muribaculaceae bacterium | reverse complement strand
TCTTTTTTTTATTTGTTTTGCCTTCACAATACCCACGAATACCCTTATCGCTCTTGGTGTTTACGCCTAGATTTTTTGTGAATTGACAGAGAATCATTTCTGACTCTTGTACTACTTCGTCTATTGCAATTATGTCAATGTTCGTTTGCGCTTTTTAAATGCGCGAAAGTTTTGCAAAGGTACAACCTTTTTTATTCACGACAAAATATTTTCATAACTTTTTTGAAAATAATTCTTGCCGTTGCTTTCAAGTGAAGTTTCTTCTCCTCCAGCATAACCGTCGCTACGGTTATTTCTCAAAAGCGAGTGCAAAGGTAGACAAAATTATGTCATAAAACATATTTTTGAAACATAAAATTCTTCGCAACATCATTTTTTAACATTTGAAAACAATTCCCAATTCTCCAAACAGGGGATAGTCGCCTGATTATCTGCACATTCAACTATTCCGGAGCTGAAAGCCGATAAACAATGCGTTGCACCCCATCTTGATATCGGGCGCTTGATATACGGAATTCGCCTATCTCATTTGTCGATTCTACATGCGCTCCCACACATGGACATGAATCATAATCACCTATATGCACTATTCTCAACATTTCTGACGCATCGTCGGGAAGTTTATCCAAATCATATAATTTTTCAGCCTCTGATGCCGGCATATATTCATAAGAGACTTGAAGATTTTTCGATATTACATTATTAATAGTGTTTTCAAGTTCTTGTAACTGTTCTTGTGTTAATGGTGCTGGCATCGGATAGTCGCATTTTGATTTTTTTCTCTCAATATGAGTATTGCGAGAGCGTTTACATCCAAACATCTTTACCATTGTCCCATTTAATAAATGTTCAGCCGAATGCATTCGGGGCTCCTCCTGTTTATTATGCGAGTTTAATACTATTTCTTGTTCCATTATTTATTTCTTTGATTTATCAAGTTAACAACAACCTTTACCATTATATCTTTCTCTTCAGTGCGACTCTCTGCTATCATTAAAGTAAGCGCAACAAGGGTATTATCGGCAATACGCTTTTCGCCATCTTTTCGATACAGAATGCCATTCTTTTCCATAAACCACAAGAATAACATCGCAGCAATACGCTTATTCCCATCGCTAAATGAATGGTTCTTTACAACCAAATAAAGCAACATTGCCGCCTTTTCTTCAATACTGGGATATAACTCTACACCATCCCATGTTTGATATATTTGCCCCATTGAACTTCGGAATGATTCATCTTTTTCATTTGCAAACAATGCGCTTCCTCCAAATTTTGGTTTCAACCGATTAATCGCCTCCATGGCATTCTCATACGTGGCATGGAAACGTCCTTCTTTTGTTGTATTATCAATTGAAAGTTGCTGAAAGTCGTATCTATCAAGTGTGTCAAGTGCATAAACATAGTCAGAGATAACCGAGAACAAGCCATCAGACTCATCAGATGATAGTTTTTCTTGTGCTCTTACTGTTGATGACAACAATCGTACTACATTTTTCAACTCATTATAACGTTCTAACTTCAGTTTGTCGTTAATGGCATATCCTTTTACAATGTAATCTTTAAGTACTCTGTTTGCCCATATGCGAAATTGCGTACCCCTGATAGAATTAACCCTATAACCGACAGATATAATCATGTCTAAATTATAGTATGGTATCTCACGTGTAACATGTCGTTTCCCCTCTTGTCGAACTTGTGCAATTTTTGCACAGGTTGCGTTTTCATCTAACTCCCCAATCTTATAGATATTCTTTATATGTCGAAGTATTGATGTTCTATCAGTCCCAAATAACTCACTCATTTGACTTTGAGAAAGCCACATTGTTTCATTCTCCAATCTTACATCTATCGACACAACGTTATCTTTACTTGTGTATATTACAATTGGTGGTACGTCAAACTCACTGCTGTACATTCGGGGCTCCTCCTGTTTATCATGCGAGTTTAATACTATTTCTTGTTCCATGTTTCAGAAAATTACAATGTTACAAATATAGCGATTTTTTGTGAAGGGAATATTAGACAATAATGGCTCGACAATGCCGAGCCATTACATTATTATATATAGGTGAACTATTTCACTCCTGAAATTACACGTATGCGGTCAGGAATTTCAATGTTATTGCTGATTTTTGAGAATTCGTCAGCACCAACTCCAATTGCAAACACCGGCACAGGGTTTCCACTATGTCCTGTTGTTGTCCAATCTATACCTGTAGCGTTATCCATCACCTTAAATACCGAAACAGTAAATTCGTTGAAATCTTTGTATAGTGTTTTTTCGTCCTTACTATTGCGTTGATTAAATGTGATGTCAAATTTATCTTGTAGTATTTTTTCGTCAGCTTCAGGAATTGCAATCTTTGTCCAAAATCCTAACTTTTCAGATAACAAATCTCTCATGTCTTCCCATGTAAAAATACGACGAGACTTCATTATAGCCATGCATAAATCGGCAAAACTGTCTTTTGAAATGCGTTGGTAAGAAATATTTTCATACCATCCACTATATCCTGTTGCAGGGAATCCATTTATCAGACCTCCTGTATCATGGTCGGCTGTAACGACAATGAGAGTTTCATCGGGATGAGCTTGATAAAATTCATAAGCAACAGCGAGCGCCTCATTGAAATTTAAAATCTCTTTTACAACTGCACCACCATCGTTAGAGTGACCAGCATAATCAATATTCCCACCTTCAACCATCATAAAGAATTTTTCCGGCGAAGTCTTTTGCAAATGTTCAATACCTGCTTTTGTCATTCCCGGCAAATTCAAAGCTCCGGCAACCGAGTCGATTGTATATCCCGCATTACTTGATGTCAAGTGCTCTGGATTTAATAATATTACTCTCTTTGATTTCACTTCAGCCATGGCATCTAAGCCTCTAACAATAGTAACACCACTATCAGCCAAAACCTTCAACAAATCGCTCTCTTTCCCATCCTTTTCTGTTCCATACAAACGCGAACCGGCTATCAATTCATAACCTGAAGCCGCTGCATCAAGTCCAATTTCATATTTCATCTTGCGACTGGGTTGATGAGCATAAAAAGCACTTGGGGTGGCATCGTCGGGTGCTACAGTAGTAATAATCCCCACTCCATATCCTATTTTATGAAGTTGTGATGCGACTGATTCAACCGCTGTTGTATCGGGAGTAACACCCACCATTCCATTTAGAGTTTTATGCCCTGTCGCCAATGCAGTTCCGGCTGCAGCAGAATCTGTGATAGGGCCTGTTGACGAATAGGTCATAGCCATTGATGTTACAGGGAATTGCATCATCAACAACGGATCTTCATTCCCAAGAACAATGCGATTATAATTTTGCGTAGCCATTATATGCCCCATTCCCATACCATCTCCGATAAAATAAAAGATGTATTTAGGAGCATCAGCAATAGCTCCCAAACAAAAATTCATCAAAAAAAGACTAACAAATAATTTTAGCTTCATATTTATACTTTTTTATTTAATAATAACATTGGTTCGATAAATCGTCTATCGTTACACAACCGAGGGACTTTGCGCTGACCTCCAAGTTTTCCTGTAGAAGCAAGCCAATCATCAAATAGTCGCTTACGTGCAACTATAACAGACAGACAATCAAGGAATATTCCATTATATCTTTTTGCTTGATAATCGGAATTTTCTTGCTGTAATAGAGAATCAAGGCGAGATGCAAATTGCTCTATATCTGACGGCTCTACAGAAAACTCAATGAGCCACTCATGACGCCCTTTATTACCTCCATTGGCATATACCGGAGCTGCCGTATAATTTAATATTGAGCAATTCATTTCGTGGCACACTTTCGTAATAGCAGCATCAGCATTATGCACCATTAATTCTTCTCCAAATGCATTGATATAATGTTTTGTGCGACCTGCAATTGTTATCTTAACAGGATTGAGGCTTTCTACTTTTATTGTATCCCCTATAGGGTAACGCCACAAGCCATTGCAAGCAGTTATCACCAAAGCATAAACCTTCCCCTCTTCTACTTTCCATATTGGCAACAATGTTGGATGCTCTTGTTCTACTTCCTCAAGAGGAATAAATTCATAGAATACACCCACATCAAGCAGTAACAACATTGCTCGATCATCAATGGCATTTTGTACCGCAAAGAACCCTTCCGAAGCATTATAAGTTTCCAAATAATGCATTTTTGAAATGTCGGTAATCGCTCTATATTGCTCCCTATAAGGTTCAAACGAGATTCCTCCATGAAAAAACACCTCAAGATTAGGCCAAACGTCATGGATATTTGTTGCTCCGGCTTTTTTAATAACCTCTTTCAACACTGTCAAAAACCATGATGGCACGCCTGAGATATTTGTAATATTTTCTTTTACTGAGGCTTCAACAAGAGCTGGCAATTTCTTAGCCCAATCCTCCATCAATGCGATTTTCTTTGATGGAACTCGCACAATGTTCACCAACGGATTTATGTTATCAATAAGATTGGCCGAGAGGTCGCCAACAACAACCCCTTTGGGTAAAGACTTCAACTCATTGCCATAACTTCCTCCGAGTATAAAACCTTTACCTGAAAACATTCTGCTATCGGGATAAAGATTCAGATAATGTGCCACTACATCAGTTCCTCCACGATAATGGCAACGAGTGAAAGAATCAGAAGTGATGGGTATATATTTGCTTTTCCCATCAGATGTTCCCGAAGATTGCGCAAAATGAGTTGTCATTCCTTTCCACAACACATCACGCTCCCCGGCAATCATGCGTTCAACCAATGGACGAATTTTTTCATAAGGAGTTATTGGTACTTTTGTTGCAAAATCCTCATAGGATGAAATCGTTGAAAAGTCATGCGTTACTCCCCACTGTGTGTTTCGTGCCTGCTGTATTAACCACATAAGTTGTTGGCGTTGTATCATCTCACTTTGAGAGGTCCAACGCAACGATTCTTTCACTCTGCGAGCAAAAAATGGGCGGACAATAGGGGTAAAATCCATCATCGTGACATTTTATAATCCAAAATTACACAAATCCCCTCAAATACTCTGAACAAATATCAATTTTTTATTCCGTTTTTTATTCTTTAAATATTCCAAACAGAAAGCACAACACCTTAAATCCCATAAAAGATGCTAACGCACCTATTTTATTTTTTAATCTCACATGCGGATTAAACAGACTCGAACAGCGCAGTTGTTTAATGTTTTGCCAACAACGATTTACAATCTTTTCATCCTTGACTCCAGTTATTGTCATCAACCAAAGGATATTCATGTTTGCACTGAATTTTCTATCCTTTGCGGCTGATAATAATTGAGAGTTATTCTGTTCTATATATTTTACAAAATCGTCAGTTACATCAAGGACATCAGCTCGTTTTAATGAAAAATTACCCATTATGCTTGATGGTCGTTTGCGATAACCATATAACCCCACTTGCTCAAACACAATCTTTCTTGCCTTTTCATACACTTTATAGAAAATTGCAAGGTCTTCATAATAAATAGATTCAGGGAAACGCACATTTTCAAACAGTTGAGATTTGTACAATTTCCCCCATGCCGAATTTTCCAAATCCTTTTGATACAAAATCCTTTTTATTGCCTTTATAGGATTGTAGGTCGCTACTTCCCCTGAGAAATCAGCCTCACCAAGTTTCCCATATTCCGATACTCGAGAAAACGTAACCGCTGAAATATCGGCTCCATAATTCAGCATATTTTCAAGCAGTACCTCCAAATAACGATGGTGAACAACATCATCAGAGTCAATAAACGTTACATATTCACCGATCATCAAGTCAAGAGCCACATTTCGTGCAATTGATGGTCCCGAATTGTTTTGATGAATTACCTTTATACGTTCATCTTTTAAGGCATATTCGTCACATATTTTTCCACTTCCATCTGTCGAGCCATCATCAACAAGAATCAGTTCAAAATTTTTATATGTCTGCGCTATAATGCTGTCCAAACACCATGGCAAATATGTTTCTACATTATACAATGGAACAATAATCGAAATAAGCTTATCTTGTCTCATAGGCTCACTATTATCTTTTATTTTTTAACGCTAAAAACGCAATAACATTGTTTTGAGAGGTTAAAATACCATTAAGGGGCTAAATATAAGATATAAATCATT
The DNA here is from genome assembly GCA_017436845.1 of Muribaculaceae bacterium. Lineage (GTDB taxonomy): Bacteria > Bacteroidota > Bacteroidia > Bacteroidales > Muribaculaceae > RGIG4079. The sequence goes on along the minus strand of JAFSCJ010000012.1, from coordinate 65,777 downwards.
AAATTTGCATATTGAGCATTTATCAGCAACAATAATTATGCAAACAAATCAACAAGAAAAGTGGACCGAGATAGAACACCTTCCGGAGTGGGATGAGGAGTTTTATCATATCTATACAGCTAAAAAACATGGTAAATGGAGAATGCTTAAAACTTTAAAGCCGGAATATCGCGGAATTAAGGAATATGAAACGATGATTGAGAAAGAGTTTGATATCAGATATAATCTTACTCACCCCAACATTGTTATCATCACCGATTTTGAAGATGTTCCAGGAGTCGGTCGCTGTATCATTACCGATGATGTTTATGGAGAATCGCTTCGCAAACTGATAGACCAAAAGCGCATTACTCCTGAAATCATTGACCAGCTACGCAATCAATTGGTCAGCGCATTGGATTACATCCAGACAAATCACATCGTTCATTATCCAATACGCCCCGAACGCATCATCTTTACTGAGATTGGAGGAAAACTTAAGCTAATCGACGTGGGGTTTGACCAACGTGAAAACCTTGAGCCGGCTGAAGCGTCAGAAGACATTTATAACTACGGAAAAGTTTTGCTCGAAGCATTAGATAACACCGACATAAAATACCCTAATCTGAGAAAAGTTGCCGAGCGATGCACCAGTAGCAATCCACGCAACCGATATAGAGACATTCAAGAATTACATCTTGCTATTGAGCAACGTTCAAGCAATCGCCTTTACCTCATTTGCATCATATTTCTTGCAATAATGGCGCTGTTTCTTGCATGGTTTAATTCGCCTTGGCGACCAACACCCCCGGAAAAAGAATCAATCGAAAACACAATAACTAATCCCAATTCCACCAACGATATAACTCATGGCAATTGAAATTCGTAAAATAAACCCTACTCAATCAGAACTCCGCAAATATGTAAAATTTGGGATTGACCTATACAAAGGAAATCCCTATTTCGTTCCACCATTGATTTTTGATGAAGTTGACACCTTACATCCCGACAAAAACCCGGCATTTGAATTTTGTCAGGCACAATCATTCATGGCTTATCGTGATGGCAAACCGGTGGGTCGCATTACAGGTATTATCAATAGGAAAGTTAATGAAAAAAACGGCGAAAAATCGCTTCGTTTTGGATTTACCGATTTCATTGACGACAAAGATGTTGTAGATGCTCTATTTAACGCGATTGAAACGTGGGGATGCCAGCAGGGAATGTCTTCAATCGTTGGGCCTATGGGGTTCAGTGACATGGACCACGAAGGAATGTTGATCGATGGATTTGAGGAACTCGGTACAATGGCAACCATCTACAACTATCCTTACTACCCTCAACACATGGAGCGAATGGGGTTTGTCAAAGATGCTGAATGGGTTGAATATCGCATCACAATACCCGATTGTGTTCCTGAAAAATACCTACGCATTGCCGATATTGTTCAAAAGAAACACAACCTTAGAGTAAAAAAATACACCAATCGTAAGAAGCTAAAGAATGATTATGGTCAGGCATTATTTGAGCTAATCAACGAAGCTTACGATGGTCTTTATGGATATTCACCATTGACGCCTAAACAAATAAATCACTACATTGACATGTATTTAGGGATTTTGCGCCTTGACTGCGTGTGTGTGATTGTCGATAGTGAGGACAAACTCATTGGCGTGGGCATCTCTATCCCCTCATTTTCAAAAGCCTTGCAAAAAAGCAAAGGACGCTTGTTGCCTTTTGGATGGTGGCATATCCTTAAAGCATTGAAAGGTAAAAATGATATTGTTGATCTCATGTTGATTGCCATCAAACCTGAATATCAAAGCAAGGGAGTAAATGCATTGCTTTTCTCTGACCTATTACCCACCTATATTAAAAACGGATACAAATGGGCTGAAAGCAACCTTGAACTTGAAGACAACGCAAGCGTTCAACTTCAATGGCAATATTTTGACCGACGCCTGCATCGTCGCCGTCGCGCTTATCGCAAATCTCTATAATCTATAATCTACAATGTCAGATATCGTAATCATAATCGGACTCATTCTTCTCAATGGGATATTTGCCATGTCGGAAATAGCAATTATTTCTGCCAGACGCAATCGTCTTGAGAAAAAGAGTAAAGATGGGGACAAAGGAGCTGCGATTGCACTACGACTTGCCGCTGAGCCTGACATATTCCTATCCACCATACAGATAGGTATCACTCTTATAGGTATTCTCACCGGGATATATTCAGGTGATGCTCTGGGCGTTCAATTAGGAGATATATTTCAGCATATGGGAATGAGTTCCGGAATATCACTTCCTCTTGCCAAGACGCTAATCGTCATTATTGTTACATACTTAACTCTGATTTTAGGTGAACTTGTACCAAAACGCATAGGCATGGCAACAGCCGACCAAATAGCTCGTATCATGGCTCGCCCCGTTTATTGGTTATCAATAATTACCAAACCATTTGTGTGGTTATTGGCAAAAAGCACATCTGTTTTAGTTTCAATCATGAGAATAAAACAAGAAGATAACAAAATCACCGAAGAGGAGATAAAATCATTTATAAAAGAGGGAACCGATACCGGAGAAGTCGCTAAAGTGGAACAGGACATAATGGAGCGCGTTTTCTTGATGGGAGATTTAAAAGTAAGTGCCATCATGACACATCGCTCTGATGTAATCAGCATTGATATAGATGCATCAATCGAAGACATAAAAAACACTCTTACCGAAAACCTTCATGATAATTATCCTGTAACATCCGGATCTTTTGACGACATACGCGGAATAATTTCTCTCAAGGATTTAATTCTTCACATAAATGAGTCTGATTTTACTCTTGCTGACAATATACATCCGGTGTATGCAATCCACGAAAACATGAGCATCTATGATTGTCTCGACCGTTTAAAATCAGATAATCACACTGGATTTGCTCTTGTCTATGATGAATTTGGAGGTTGCCAAGGTGTAATTACCTTGCGAGATATACTTGAAGGGCTCATAGGGGTTGTTGATTCAAATACTAAAGAACCCCAAATCATAGCACGAGACGGAGGAAATGGATGGCTCATTGATGGTCAATGTTCGTTCTATGACTTTCTTGTGTATTTTGAGTGTGAAGACGAAACAGAAGACACCGACTATAACACCATAAGCGGTCTTATATTATCTCGATTAGGACACATTCCGATGTCGGGAGAAACCATCTCTTGGCGCAATTTCACATTGGAAGTCGTCGACATGGACGGGGCTCGCATAGATAAAGTTCTTGTTACACAAAAAGCATAACTACTTCCCAACATATTTTTATGAGGATGCAACTATTTTGCATTCTCGCAGTCTTATTAGCGTAATCAAAATATTTCAACAATCATGAGACTGACCGACGCCGAAAAGCGTAACATATTTGAGCAATGCATCGCACAATATAGCACCTTGATCAATAAGATATGCTATATGTATGCAGCAGATATGGACAATTTCAATGATTTGCGCCAAGAAGTGCTCATTAACGTATGGCAAGGACTCGCAGGATTTGAAGAATGTTCAAAACTTTCAACATGGATATATCGAGTGAGTATAAACACTTGTATTTCTTACACACAGAAAGAACACAAACACTCCTCGCATAGCGAATTGACCGACAATATTTACTGCTATGATGAATCAGAAGAGCATCTACAACAACTTCAAGAAATGTATAAACTCATTGACCAACTTAATCGTCTCGACAAAGCGCTAATTCTCCTATGGCTTGATGAGATGCCCTATGAGGAAATAGGCGCAATCATGGGCATCAACCGCAACAACGTCGCATCTCGCTTGCGACGCGCCAAAGAAAAACTCACTAATATGGCTAACTCCTAAAAACTGTATGACAATGGAACTTGAAGAACTAAAAAACAGATGGAAAAATCTTGACAATCACATAAAGGAACAAGATAAAAAAATTAAGCAACTCACTGACCAGATAATTGCCGGCAAAGTTAAATCTCCACTACAAACACTTCGCATACACTGCATCATTTCCGCTATTATAGTCCCTTTCTTGCTCCCTTTCTTCTTTTGGGCTTATAATTTCGTGGGATTAACGTGTGCCGATTGGCAAAAATCTTTATTATACGCTCTAACATTACTCTTCGTTGGATTTTCTTTTGCTCGAGAACTATATTTCATATATGATTTAAGCAAAATAGATATTTGCAAAGATACTGTTATTGAATCATTGCGACACACCATTAAGTTTCGTCGTCATTACAAATGGGGAGTATTTATAGACTTAATCATCGGCATTGCATTTATCATAGTTGCTTTCTCAGCATTAAATAAAGAATTTATGTATGGAGGTATTGTCGGTGGCATCTTCGGAGGATTTCTTGGTAGCCAAATTATATCGCTTCTACAATCGCACAATCAACGCCCTTGAATCAGCTCTTCTCGAATGGGACAATGAAAAATAATCTTCCATCCCTTAATAACAGACAAGGAGATGTGTCATGTGATACATCTCCTTGTTCTATTATTTATATTTCGAATTTTATTCGTCGCCGAAGTTGATGGAAATTCGATTGTCTGTTGACGGATTGCTCTCTTGCTCAAATTGAGCATCTTCATCTGCCACAGCAACTTTCTTCACCCCAGACTTTATTTCATCAGCAACTTTTTTGTCGCGATTAAATGCCGGCGTTTTTTCCAACTTTTCAACTACCGAATCGTCATCCATCTGCTCTGGTTGTAAAATGATGTATCGAGCTCTGTCTTTGACATTCTGTATTTCATTGATTTTCTCAGTGCCATACTCATCAATCAGACGATCAAGTTCTCTTGGAGGCTCAGGTTTGGATGGGAACAATGTTCTTGGCGCTCGTTTAGTCTTTGCATCATCTCTGATTGTAACATCAAATCCGGCGGCTAAGATAGTAATTTTAATTTTATCACCAAGAGACTCATCAAAAGCAACTCCCCAAATCACATCTACTCCCGAATCAAGATTACTGATAAAGTCCGTCAACTCTTGTGCTTCATCCATTACAAACTTGTGCTCCGCCTCTCGAGAGAAATACAAATTAAATAGGAGTTTTTTAGATCCAAATATATCTCTATTTTTGAGCAATGGAGAATTTAAAGCATCGTTAATCGCTTTAGTTACACGATTTTCGCCTTCTCCATACCCACTTGAAATAATTGCGGCTCCACCATTGCGCAGAGTTGTATCAACATCATTGAAGTCAAGATTGATGTGTCCGTTACAAGTTATCAACTCTGAAATACTACGAGCTGCTGTCGAGAGTGTATCATCAGCTTTTCCAAACGCATTTATAAAATCAAGATCGCGATAAATCTCTGTTAATCGCTCATTATTTATAACAAGAAGAGCATCTACATATTTACTCATCTCATCAGCCCCGTCAAGAGCTTTGAGGATTTTCTTTTCACCCTCAAATAGAAATGGAATTGTTACAATGCCTATTGTCAATAATCCTCGCTCTTTGGCAATGCGAGCGACAACAGGAGCGGCACCTGTTCCTGTTCCTCCTCCCATACCGGCTGTGATAAACACCATTTTAGTGTTATCATTAAACAGAGCGTCGATTTGTTCAGAACTTTCTTCGGCTGCTAACTTTGCCATCTCAGGTTTATTTCCTGCGCCAAGACCTTTGGTTATATTTGGTCCTATTAACACACGGTTTGGAACAGGAGAATGATCTAATGCTTGTCTATCTGTGTTACACACGACAAACGACACATTTTTAATGCCTTGCGCATACATGTGATTAATTGCATTATTACCACCACCTCCAACACCAATCACTTTTATTATTGTTTCTTCTCCAGAAGCAAACACAAAGTCATGGTCGTTTTTTATATCGTCAATTGTCATATCTATATTTTTTAGCAGTTCTTATTTTATCTAAAGTCATCCTCTTCTTCGTCTTCATCCTCTTCATCTTCCATAATGCGAGCAAGACGACCTTTCAAACGATCCATGAGGCTTAAGCCTTTTTCTTTAGGCTCTTTTTCTTTATTGTTTTCCTTTGTTTCTTCATTAGATTTATCCTCTACTGTTTCATCTATTGAAGAAACGATTTTACCCAAGCATTCTACAGCGGGGATGCGTATTGCCGACATCAAAATAGAAATTACATCTACCGAGTCGCTTGGTTGAATGCGACTATCAGTAATGCGAATCAACCCTAATGGCGCACCACTACGCACTTTCATGGAACTTTGAGTTTCAAGCAGTGAATTAAATCCTTTGAGTTTAGCACCACCACCCACTACAACTATACCGGCAGAAAGGTCAGAAGGTTTATAATCGGCATACTTTATTTGTTCAATTATATTCGCTACTATTTCGCCAGCACGGGCTTGTACATAATTATTAACTTCAATAACATCTATACCATCGACAGCATTTTTCTTTCCCCCTTGATCTTGAGGAGTTGCACATCCGACAGCCTTTTTGATTTCCTCTGCTTTTTCCTCAAGATGATTTATTGAGGTAATATCGCGTGTTATATTTCGCGAGCCAAGCGGAATTGTTTCAAGATAATGTAACGCACCGGCTTTATAAATAGATACCGTTGTTGTCTCTGCCCCAAAATCGACGAGCATACATCCTTGACGTTTTTCATCATCAGAGAGCACTAAATCAGCAACAGCAATAGGACGTACGATATATCCGTTTATTGCCAATTGCAAACGTTCTCCAATAACACGATTTAGATTTCGTTTTATTTGAGGCTTACAAGTCAGCAAATTCAAACTGGCATTAATCTGTTGACCAAAAATACCCACTGGATTTATTGCCGGTTGATTATCAATTGTAAAACTCCGAGGCAACACATCTATAACATCCTTTTCTGATATATTTGTAGCTCTGGCTTCATCTTTTATTTGTTCAATTATGCGTTCAGTTATTTCAAGTTCATCGGGCAATTGACGTTGTACTTCACGAGATGATGCCGATAATGAACGTCCGCCCATAGCCACATATACTCCCTTTATCTTGCGGGGTGATATACTGCTGTTATTTTCCAATAATCGTATTATGCGCGATACACGATTGCTAACCTCCTCAACATTTTGAATACAACCATATCGCACACAATCTATTAATTTTTCTTCCTCAACAGCAAGAACAGTTAAGGCTCCGGTTTCATCAGTAGAACCCACAGCTCCTTTGATTTTAGAGCTACCGATCTCAATAGCTACAATATATTTTTGTTCCATATTTTATTGATTTATTAATTACCATTTTTCACACTCACTGTGTCAGTCGTTTCGTCAGCAATCATTGAACCAACATCAGGTGCCTCATTTTCTATTTCATCGTCATACTTGACTTTAGAGTCAGCAAGTTTTTTTGCCCGTTTTGTTGCCACTACTTGTCCGCTCCATTTTACAGCAAGCGTGTCGTAGCAGTCCCACCCCTTTACAGGTAAAACCTCTTCATACATGCGACGAAGCCGTGCAAATTTATTTTCAATATTAGACATATCACCAAATTTTATGACATGACCACGAATGGCAGGAATAAGATATATATCATGACGAGCATCAGTTTTTATCATAGTTATGAGAGATGACCACATTTCATCAGATTTAATATATTCAATCAATGGTAATAGAGATACAGCAGTAAAAACCGAGTCAAATTGTCCTGAAACAACAGGGACATCAAGAAAGTATCGGGCATCGGCCGAAATGCGTTTCCCCTCACAATTGATATAATAAGAGGCATCTTTTTCAAACACGCGAGCAATAGGACGCATGGGGTTAACCGAGACTATCACCTTCCCATTATTTAATTTTACACATGATGCAGACTCAATCTTATCAATTGAACTTAGTTTTTTCTCAATACTATCAATATTAATATCCTTGAGTAACATCCCTTCGCAACGAGCCGGCAAACTATCTATTTCGCGTGAAATTTCCGATTCTGTAACAAAATGGTATGTAGCTGTATCTGCTACATATATTTCCATTCCGGTACAACGACTCCCCTTGAACGCATCTCCCACCCAAAAGAAAATTGCGATAAGATATGCTACAAGTAGCAAAGACGAAATACACCAAATTATGGTCCTCAGTTTCATGCTAATTTCACGTTAGATATTACATATTTCAGGCAAATAATTACATATATCGCCCGCTCCGGCAGTTAGAAGAACATCCCACTCTTTATCTTTCAATGTTGCTACTAAATCCTCTTTCTTTATCAAAACCTTATCCTTGCAAGTGATTTTATCAAATATTATTTCTGATGTAACACCCGGAATAGGCTCTTCACGAGCAGGATATATATCCAATAATATTACTTCATCGGCAATTGAAAGAGCTTCAGCAAATTCAGGTGCAAAATCTCGTGTGCGAGAATACAAGTGAGGCTGGAATGCAACTGTCAAACGACGATTTTCATACAATGCCTTTACCGATGAGATGCTTGCCTTCAATTCATCGGGGTGGTGGGCATAATCATCAATAACCACATGCCCATCATCTTCTTTCTTCCAAACCTCAAAACGGCGTTTTGGTCCCATGAATGTGCGCATAGCATAGTGCATATCATCAGGCTCTAATTCTCCTGTCAAGAAACATGCAGCCATTGAAGCAATAGAGTTTTCAATATTTATCTCTACCGGCACACCTAATTCAATATTAGGATATACCCCTTTAGGAGTTACAAAGTCAAATGTTATCGTTCCATTTACTCGACGAATGTTTACGGCATGAAAATCTCCACTATCGCGAGAATATGTAAATGTTCTCACTCCCTCTCTTACACGAGGTTTCAACTTCAATCCTTCATGTATGAGCAAACATCCATCTTCACGTATCAACTCTGTAAAATGAGCAAAACTTTCAAGGTAGGCCTCCTCTGTTCCATAAATATCGAGGTGGTCAGCATCAGTTGATGTGATAACAGCAATATAAGGAGTCAAGTGGTGGAATGAGCGGTCATATTCATCAGCCTCTATAACTGTATAAGGCGAAGTTTCACTCAACAATAAGTTACTGTTATAATTACGCAAAATTCCACCAAGGAATGCATTACACCCTATAGACGAATTATGAAGTATGTGTGCAGCCATTGATGATGTTGTTGTCTTGCCATGAGTTCCGGCAAAGCACAATCCGCGTGAACCTCTTGTTATCATTCCTAGTACAGCTGCACGTTTCATCACTTCAAATCCGTTTTCCTTAAAGAATGTAAGTCCCGGATGCGAAGACGGAATAGCAGGAGTATAGACAACAAGTGTATCTTCGGGATTACGATAAATTTCAGGTATTGCTTTAACCGATTCGTCATAAGTAATTTCAGCACCTTCTTCGACAAGAGCATCGGTCAATGCAGTGCGAGTGCGATCATATCCGGCAACATTACACCCACGAGACAAAAAATAACGCACAAGTGCAGCCATTCCAATCCCACCGGCACCAACAAAATATATATTTTTCTTTATTTCCATCAGTTATATTCTTATTTAAGAATGTTATATATTGTATCAACAATTTTTTCATCAGCATCACGCAATGCCATCTTCAAAACATTGGCCGACATGCGTGAACGTTTTTCCTCATCAGACAATAACAATGTAACCTCTTGCGCAAGCTTTTCCTTACATTCAGCATCCAATATCATTACTGCCGCATCTTTATCCACAAGAGCCTGTGCATTTTTACGTTGATGATCCTCTGCGACATTGGGCGACGGCACAAGAATTGCGGGCATCCCCAATAATTGCAACTCCGAAATTGTGCTTGCTCCTGCTCTTGACACAACAATATCCGCAGCACGATAAGCTACTCCCATGTTAGAAATAAATGGCTGTGCTTTTACTGTTGGATAACCTTGTGCTTTTGCACAACATTCATCGGCATATAGTTTTCCTGTTTGCCATAAAACAGATGCACCTGTTGATGTAATTGCATCAAGCGAAACAGCCATACTATCATTTATTGTGCGAGCGCCAAGACTACCACCAACAACAAGTACCAATGGACGAGAGGCATCAAATCCAAGAGCTTCCTTAGCTTGTGCCTGCGTTTCTACTACATTTAATATATCGGCACGCACAGGATTTCCGGTCAAAATAATCTTATCGGCAGGGAAAAAACGCTCCATATTTTCATATGCCACACAAATTGCTTCGGCATTTTTTGCCAATAACTTATTTGTTACACCGGCATAGGAATTTTGCTCTTGCAACAAAGTGGGAATTCCTCGTTTCTGAGCAGCCTTGAGCATTGGTCCACTTGCATAACCACCTACCCCTACTGCCATATCAGGGCGAAAATCCTTCAACACCTTGCGAGCAATTCTCATACTCTTGAACAAACGGAACAACACTTTTATATTTCGCCACAAGCGACGACGGTCAAAACCGCTCACAGGTAACCCCACTATTTTATATCCGGCTGCAGGAACTCGCTCCATTTCCATGCGATTTTCAGCTCCGACAAACAAAATTTCAGTATCGGTATTACGGCGTTTCAATGCATTTGCGATTGACAAAGCAGGGAATATATGCCCTCCGGTACCACCTCCACTAACTAATATCTTATAACACTTTTTACTCATATTTTCTATAATTGAGTGGGATTATCGGCACGAACACCCTCGGGAAGAGTGTTCATCTCTTGTTTAATCTCTTGTTTCTTGCCACTGCGCACAGCAAATCGACTCACACTTAGCATTACGCCAAAAGCTATCGATGTTATTAATATTGATGAGCCTCCTTTTGATATCAATGGCAATGGCTGTCCTGATACCGGGAACACTCCGGTAACAATAGCCATGTGAAATAGCGCTTGGAACACTATCATCACTGCCATCCCTATCACAAGCATTGCAGGAAAAGCTCTACTGCATCGGCTCGCAATAGCTCCGGCTCGAGCCAACAACCATAAATATAATATCAATACAAACATTCCGCCTATAAATCCCATATCTTCGATTATGATTGAATAAATATAATCAGAAAACGCAAGAGGAAGACGCGCTGCCTCACGAGAATTACCGGGGAATACCCCCAACAACCCTCCATTGGCTTGTGCCATATAAGCATACATCTCTTGACGATTATCAGCTGTAATCGGTTTATCATATTTCGGAATACTATCTCCCAAGAATCGATCAATGCGGGCTTGCCATGTCCCTGAACGGTCAGTCTTTACTGTTTCATGACGGCTTCCATCCATTTGTTCTACTTCTATTCCGGCTTTCAATTTATCTGCTCGTTCCTCAGCCTTCTCCATCTTTAACCAAAGGGCTCCAACAGCAATTATTCCGTAAGCAAGCAGTACAACACCAAATTTTTTCCATTGAACACCACCAATCAACATCATCGATAGACTTATCGACATCAACAATATTGTATTGGTCAACCCCTGGTTAAACAAAAGTCCGCCAAAAATAATAACAGTTACCGCACATATCACAACACCTTTAGTTTTTACTCCACGAAGCATCTGGTTGCGAGACATCACTAATGCAATCACCATCGCCGCCGATAATTTTAAGAATTCAGCCGGCTGTATCATTACGCCAAATAAACTAAAACTGCGACGCGCTCCATTAATTATATCACCAAAAAACATTACATACACCATCATCAAGGCACTTGCTATCGCAAATAATGGAATTAGAGGGATAAACCACTTATAATGTATGCGCTGAAGCGCCAACATTAATATTAAACCCACAAACAACATTGAGCAATGCCTCACAATGGGACCATAAACACCCATTGCCGACGATGCAACCTCACGAGATGATGCACTATATAATTCTATTATAGAAATAATGCACAATGCTATATAAAGACCCCAAATGTGCTTATCGGCTTTCAATTTGGGTTTCTTTTCGGGTTTTAGATCTTCCGGCTGTTTTCCTTCTTTATCAGGAGCAGCTGTTATATATTCGTTATCCTGCATAGGAGATTAATGGTGGGGTTATTTATTTGTTTAACATTGATTTTACGGCTGCTTTAAATTGCTCTCCGCGATCTTCGTAGCTTTTAAACAGGTCAAAACTTGCACAACAGGGAGACAATAATACTGTATCACCATCAACAGCAATTTCAGCACATGCTTTCATTGCGTCATCAAGCGAATGGGTGTTTCTGATTTCAGGAACTTTATCTTCGAAAAATTTCATTAATTTCTCATTGTCTTTACCCATACACACAATAGCCTTTACCTTTTTAATAACCAATGGCTCTATTTCGGTATAGTCATTCCCTTTATCTTTACCGCCAAGTATTAATACCGTATTTTGAGGCATGCTTTCCAATGCATACCAGCATGAATTTACATTTGTTGCCTTAGAGTCATTTATATAACGCACTCCATTGACTGTAGCAACATATTCCAAACGATGCTCTACGCCTTCAAAATCAGAAAGTGCACGACGAATATCCTCTTTGTCGATATCAAGCAAACACGCCGAAAGACCGGCGGCCATCGAGTTATATAGGTTGTGTAAACCATTAAGTGACAAGTCGGCACGGGGCATTCTGATTGATGAGCCGGGAGTGTTTATCACCAAATCATGTTCGGCGTCGATATAGGCTTTTGAGCCTTCCTCTTCCATTTCGGCAAATGGAAAAAGACTTGCCTCGATTTTCAATTGGCGCATTTGCGCTTGAATAACGGGGTCATCTTGCCAGAAGATGAACGCATCTTGGGATGTTTGGTTGCGAATAATGCGGAATTTTGCATTTACATAATTCTGCATCTCATAGTCATATCGGTCAAGGTGGTCAGGTGTAATGTTCAACATCACTGCCACATTGGCCTTAAAATCATACATGTTTTCAAGTTGGAAACTGCTCAACTCGATCACATATACATCATGCTTTTCATAAGCCACTTGCCACGCAAGGCTTTTACCTACATTTCCTGCCAACCCTACATTTATCCCTGCATTTTTCAAAATGTGATAGGTCAATAATGTTGTTGTCGTTTTACCATTACTACCTGTTATACACACCATTTTGGCATCGGTATAACGACCGGCAAACTCAATCTCTGAAATTACAGGAATGTTTTTTGAGGCAATGCGTTGCATGATGGGCACTGTTGGTGGAATTCCGGGACTTTTCACCACCTCATCAGCAGCAAGAATGCGCGCCTCGGTGTGCACTCCCTCTTCCCACTCGATGCCTGCTTCATTCAATGCATCTTTATATCGTTGTGCAATCTTTCCCATGTCAGAAAGAAACACTTTCATACCTTTTACTTTTCCGAGGATTGCAGCTCCCACTCCGCTTTCTCCTCCTCCGAGTACAACAAGTCTTTTCATTGTCGTTATCTTATCTTTAAAGTAACAAATGTTATAGCTGCTAAAAATATTCCAATAATCCAAAAACGTATCACTATTTTTGACTCTGGTACAGGATTAAATGGCTTTTGTATCAATGCATCAATTCCACTATTTCCCGGTTTTTGGAAATGATGATGTAGTGGCGTCATCTTAAAAATGCGTTTGCCCTCTCCTGTGCGACGTTTTGTATACTTAAAATAGCCTACCTGCGCCATTACTGACAAATCTTCAACAAAGAAGATCGCGCACAATATAGGTATCAATAATTCTTTGTGGATTAATATCGCAAATACTGCTATAATTCCGCCGATTGTCAAACTTCCGGTATCGCCCATAAAAACTTGTGCCGGAAAAGCATTATACCATAAAAATCCTATCAAAGCTCCAATAAATGCAGCCATATACACTACCAACTCTTCAGAGCCGGGAATATACATGATATTCAAGTAAGACGAGTAGATTATGTTACCACCTAAATATGCCATTATGGCAAGCGCAATACCGATAATTGCCGATGTCCCGGTAGCAAGACCATCAAGACCATCAGTGAGATTTGCTCCATTGGATGTCGCTGTAACAACTAATATTGTTACGATAATGAATAAAATCCACCCCCCGATTTGAGCATAATCACCCATCCATGATGTCAATGAAGCATAGTCAAAGTTATTGTTTTTTACAAATGGAATTGTTGTTTGAGTTGATTTTACATTATCTTTCTCATAGGTAATTACCACTTCATGGTTTACCACATTTTCCACCTCTCTGTTTTCTCTTATCACAATATCAGGACTAAGATACATCGTCAACCCAACGATGAGTCCTAAACCCACCTGCCCTACAATCTTGAATTTCCCTTTTAATCCCTCTTTATCCTTGCGAGCAACTTTAATGTAGTCATCGAGAAATCCGAGAGTTCCGAGCCAAATGGTGGCAATAAGCATCAATATCATATAAATATTACTCAATTTACCCACAAGCAGGCATGGAACGAGAATTGAAATGATGATTATAATTCCGCCCATTGTCGGGGTTCCCTTTTTGCTCATTTGTCCTTCAAGCCCAAGGTCTCTCACAATCTCACCTACCTGCATCAGTTGTAATCTATCGATTATGCGTCGCCCGATTACCAATGCGATAAACAATGACAACATTAATGCCGCGCCTGAACGGAATGTGATATAATCCATCAGTCCGGCACCGGGAATATTGTAATCTCTTAATAAATCAGCTAAATAATAAAACATCTTTTCGTTATATATTTCTCAAAATTAACATTCCATTTTAAAAATCTCTTGTACCACTTCTCTATCATCAAAATGATGTTTTACCCCTTTTATTTCTTGATAGTCTTCATGACCTTTACCGGCAATGAGAATAACATCTCCTTGTTGTGCAAGCATAGTAGCTGTGCGTATTGCCTCACGACGCTCGACAATGCTCAATGTTTTCTTGCGTGCCCCATCATCAAGACCGGCTTCCATATCATGTAAAATATCGGCAGGTTCCTCATCACGAGGGTTATCTGAAGTTAGTATCAATCTATCACTACGCATTGCCGCCTCTTTGGCCATGATAGGACGCTTTCCCTTGTCTCTATTACCGCCGGCTCCCACAACTGTAATGATTTTACCATTTGTTCCAATTACCTCTCTTATCGTGTTAAGTACATTTATTACAGCATCGGGAGTGTGGGCATAGTCAACAATTGCCGCATATCCTTTTGGGGCATAAAACGCTTGAAAACGCCCGGCAACAGGTACTAATCGGCTCATATTTACAAGTACTTGTTCTTTATCCCATCCTAACAATATCGAAGTTGCATAAACCGAAAGCAAGTTATAGGCATTAAATTTACCGGCAAACAGCACCTCTACTTCATTGTTATTAAATGATATCAATGTCCCATCAAGACGACTTTCTATTATGCGCCCCATGAAATCGGCACGAGTGCGAAGCGAATATGTCTTCTTTTGCGCCAGTGTATTTTGCAACATCACTTCTCCCACCTTATCATCAAGATTTGTCAATGCAAAAGCTTTAGATGGCAATAAATCAAAGAACGATTTCTTTGCGGCAAGATAAGCATCAAATGTTTTGTGGTAATCAAGATGATCTCGTGTAAGATTAGAGAATACTCCTCCTGCAAATTGCAATCCGGCAATGCGATGCTGATGAGCAGCATGAGAACTGACCTCCATTGCGGCATAACTACAACCCTGCTCCACCATGCGATGCAACAATTCATTTATTGTTAGAGGGTCGGGGGTCGTTTGTGTTGCAGGAACTGCTTCTGTTTCTATATAATTACACACAGTAGAAAGCAAGCCCGCTTTATATCCCATCAATCGCGCCATCTCATAAATGAGTGTTGCAGTAGTTGTTTTACCGTTTGTTCCTGTTACACCCACAAGTTTTAACTTTTGCGATGGATTATCCCACCATTCCGATGCGATAAAACCCAATGCAACAGATGTATTTGCTACTCTCACATAGGTAACTGTAGGTTCCAAAAACATGGGTAACTCTTCGCAAACAACTGCAACAACCCCTTTTTCATGCAATGATGGGATAAATGAATGTCCATCGACATTTACTCCTCTCACTGCCACAAAAAGAGAGCCTGGAATCGCTCTGCGCGAATCGCTGATAACGGCTGTAATTTCTATATTTTCATTCCCCACTATCTCCTCAACTATTACGGACGATAGAAGTTGCTTCAACTGTTTCATAATGATTACTGATCCATTAATGTTAACTTCACCATACCACCCGACTCAATATCTGCACCTGCACTTGGTGTTTGTGCTATTACATATCCTGAGCCATCAAGTTTCACATTCAAGCCTCTCGCTTCCATTACGGCAATGGCATCTCTTGCGCCAAATCCCACTACATCGGGAACTCCAAGTGTGTCATAGTCAGGAGTGGCAAAACGCTTGATTTTAGGAATTCTTAGATTAGTTCTTATCTCAGTATTGCGTTTGGCATCTTTGGAAGCATACAATGTGGGGACTGTTCCAGGATTTG
Organism: Muribaculaceae bacterium; assembly: GCA_017436845.1. Lineage (GTDB taxonomy): Bacteria > Bacteroidota > Bacteroidia > Bacteroidales > Muribaculaceae > RGIG4079. Next base: position 49,435 of record JAFSCJ010000012.1, on the reverse strand, counting down.
CTTCTGCATAATAATCTGAACTATTATTCAGCATACCGCGGGAATACATCATCAATGCTATGTTTTTCAATACCGTTCCGCTGGTACTTGCAGCTCCTTTAGGATATTGACGAGGGTTACAAGTCAACACCACACATGAATATTGAGGATTGTCGGCAGGAAAAAATCCACAGAATGCAAGACGTTTTTTGCTTGTATCATATCGACGAGTTATACTATCAACCATATAGCATGTCCCTGTCTTTCCTGCTATTTCAACATACTTATTGCGCAACAATCGCCCTGTACCATGCTTGCCCCACACAACTTTTTTCAACATCGTGCGCAAGATAGCGGCATTTTCTTCACTACAGATGCGGTCGCGAATGTATGAAACAGGATAGATTGTATCTATTCCATTACCCGAAAGTCCTTTTACCAATCGTGGACGCACATATTTTCCTCCATTGGCAATAGCATTATAAATCGAAAGCATATACATTGGAGGTATCTCTGTTGCATAACCATAGCACATGCGAGACAATGCAATGCGACCGCCTCTATTGTTTGGCACACTATCTATTCGAGGTCTGATTTCTTCAGCAATACCGGTATGCATCGGCTCAAAAAATCCAATCTCTTTTAAACGGGAATAAAATCCACCCGGATTTTGGTCATACCTGCTTGTAATGATTTTTGTCATTCCGATATTTGATGAACGCTCAAGCACCTCACTCACTTTCATCGAACCCACACCATGGGCATCAGTGATAGCGCGACCTCCGGCATAAGCATAGGCTGAACCGGTGTGAATTACACGATTGGTATCTCTCACTATACCATCCTCAAGCGCAATGAGCATTGACAATGTTTTAACCACCGAGCCCGGCTCATAACGTAACACGGCACGATTTTGCCCCTCGATATATCTTCCGCTTCGTTTATCTTTTTCAAGATTTGATATCGCTTTGATATCTCCGGTTGACACCTCCATCAAGACAGCTGTACCCCACTCTGCATTACACAGTTCAAGCACCTTGCTTAACTCATGCTCAACGATATCTTGCATCTTGACATCAATCGTTGTACGCACATTATATCCGGGAGTTGCCGGTGTATCAATCCAGTTAACAAGATTTTTTGTCAATGGGATTTTCTTTGTAACTCCGGGCTTACCATATAGCAATGAATCCAAGTCCTTTTCAAGACCTGATACACCTCTGATTTGTCCGTTGGGGCGTTCACTCACAATGCCAACACTCAATGCCGCCATATCACCATAGGGATATTTTCGGCGCATCTTAGACTCTTTCAATAATCCATTTTTGTTGCGATTAGGAATATTTAAGAATGGGAATGTGCGCAATTTCATGTAGTCGGCATAGCTTATGTTACGTAACAATCGGAAACTGCGAGGCAACTTTTTGCGAGTCAACGGCTCTTGCAAATATTTTTTCCACCCCGCTTTAGTTCTCACAGGGAAATAACGAGCAAGGCTGTCAGACAATGAGTCCAATGCCATTACATAACGTTCTTTCATAAATCGCTCGCTACGAAAATCTATGCGCACAGTATAGAATTGCAAATTAGTCGCCAATATACTGCCATCGCTTGCCAAAATATTTCCTCTCTCCGGCTTGATAATCTCAACACGGGACAACTCCTTCATTGCTTTTTCATTCCATTTGTCAGCTGAAATAATTGTCGTGTCAAATGCCTTAATCACTATCAAAGCGGCAAACAACAAAATTCCGGACGTAATAAGAACATAACGAAACAGAATGTGATGTCGATTGTTATCTTTTTTCATTTTGTATAAGAAATTTTAAAGGGAGGACGATCTTGTACTTGCAACCCAAGACGTAAAGAATCAACAAGATGTTGCATTGATGATTCACGGATTAAACTCATATATTCACCTCTCACTCTCACTCGCTCGGTTTCAACGATCTCAAGTTCCTGCTCAAGGGCGCGTATTGTTTCCATCTTGGTCAAACACTGATATTTATTTGTGATATAAATCAAAATCATGACAATGGCTATAAGCACTTTTAACCAATGCTTAGCAAAAAAATCGGTAGAAATCAAACGACCATGTAATGCTCGTAACAACAATGAATCATTGTTGTTTTTCTTTTTTTCGTTATTTTCAGTTTTTGCCATATCGATTTTTCAAAATCACATTTTACATCATTTCTGCTATCCTCAATTTTGCACTGCGTGAACGAGGGTTACGCTCCACCTCCTCACCACTCGGGACAATGGGTTTAGAGGTAATCAATTTCAATGGGGACAGATTGCGACCATAAAAATCTTTCTCCACATTACCCGATAGATTTCCGCTACGCATGAAATTTTTCACCAATCTGTCTTCAAGCGAATGATAAGTTATCACTGCCAATCGTCCTCCGGACTTTAAAACCTTTAGCGACTGCTCCAAAAAACTTTTTAATACTTCAATTTCGCCATTCACCTCGATGCGCAACGCTTGAAAAATCTGCGCAAGCTCTTTTTTCTCTTGTCGCGGATTTATCATAGGCCTTACTATCTCAAGCAATTTTTCTACAGTGTCAACTTTTGACTGGCCGCGAGCCTTAACGATTGCCGATGCCAATCGTCGAGAATTTTTCAACTCACCATAGAGGTAAAATAAGTCTGACAATTGCTCCTCAGTGTAATTTTCAATAATCCACGACGCATCTTTTGACGCTTTTTGATTCATGCGCATATCCAATCGGCCCTCCCAGCGAAAAGAAAAGCCTCGTTCCTTGTCATCAAAATGATGAAAAGAAACCCCCAAATCAGCCAATATTCCATCTACTCCCTCAACATCGTAGTAACGCATGAAATTTGACAGATATCGGAAGTTGCTATATACAATCGTAAATCGAGGATCATCAAAAGCATTTGCTACTGCCTCCTCATCTTGATCAAATGAGTAAAGGTGCCCTTTAGGTGATAATTCGCTCACAATCGCGCGCGAATGACCTCCGCCACCAAACGTTGCATCTACATAGATGCCATCGGGATTAATTTGCAATCCTGAAATTGTTTCAGGCAACAAAGCAGGGACATGATAAACTTCTTGAGACATAGGCTTTTAGCAAAAAGAGCGGATTGTGTTATATTTACGTTGTAAAGATAGCAAATTATTACTTGTTATTTACAAAACAAAACAAACTTTTTATGCCTAATTTCAAAAAAAGTTATTAACATTCATCCAAACACCCGAAATTTCAGCACTTACACCAATACATACCTCTGGGTTACGAATGTTTACATCCGTAAATTTTTGTGGTTGTTTTTCAGCAAATTCTTCAACTTGGCAACCCCTTCACTCGCCTTCATGGGCAACACATTTACCTTCACATTGGGCGTGGGAGCAGGCTTGGGATCGATATAATAAACCTCAGCATCAGGGCGCACATAATACAATAATCCCGCTGCCGGATACACGTTTAGCGATGTACCTATAACAACAAATATATCAGCCTCTTTCACAAGTTCAATCGCCGGCTCGATGTTAGGAACAGCCTCTTGAAAAAAGACAATGTGAGGACGCACGGCATCGCCATATTCATATCTCGTTTCAGGCGATGTTTCAAGATTATCAGGTGTCAAAGTATATACTCGTTGCTCATCTTTCATTGAACGCACTTTCATCAACTCGCCATGAAGATGCAATACATGGCGGCTGCCTGCTCGCTCATGCAGGTCATCGACATTTTGAGTGATGATATATGTATCAAAATCCTGTTCCAAATCAACAAGCCCAAGATGACCGGCATTAGGTTCGGCATTCAATAAAGCCTTGCGTCGTTCATTGTAAAACCTGTGTACCAAAGCAGGATTGCGCGCAAACCCATCGGCACTCGCCACATCCATTACAGGATATTGTTCCCACAATCCTCCACTATCACGAAAAGTAGAAATTCCACTCTCGGCACTCATCCCCGCCCCTGTTGATACCACAAGTCTCTTTTTCATATCAGCGTAAATTTTAATCCCTCAAATTTACTAAATAAATCCTCTCGCTTTACTATTTTCAGTGTAAAAGTAGTGAAATTGAGAAAGTTTGCTTAATTTTGCATTGTGGAAATTCCACAGCGGAATAAAATCCGCTTTTTTGTTTAACTAATTATACCTGTTTTGGATATAGACCCTTTACCAGCCACGTCGCCATTATTCGGCATGATTATGGCGACTGCAAACATTAATTTTGGCTTTAGCGATATTATAGCTTTAGTATGTGCCGGCATAGCCCTTTTGATGTCCGGTTTTATCTCAGGAAGTGAGATTGCTTATTTCTCGTTAACCCCCTCACAATTAGACGAATTAGACGATACTCCAAAAGGAGAAAAAATTCGCTATTTCCTTGACTATCCAGAGCGCCTATTGGCGACTATTCTCATTGCAAATAACTTAGTAAACGTTACTATTGTTATTCTTTGTAACTATGCTTTAGGTCCTATTTTTGGGAATATGCCAGAAGTACTTAGTTTTATTTTGCAAACAGTACTATTGACATTCCTCATCCTTCTTTTCGGAGAAATATTGCCTAAACTATACGCCAACAGCAATCCTCTTAATTGGGCGAAATTCGCATCAGGAGGGATAGGATTTGCGCTGAAATTATTCTACCCTTTGTCATCAATGCTTGAACGAAGTTCTTCTATCGTGAAACGTGTTGTAACTAAAAAAGTTGCAAATCTTTCAACTGACGAGCTTAGTCGCGCACTTGAAATTACCGACGTGAACACCGATGATGACAAAGAGATGCTCCAAGGCATCTTGAAATTTGGAGATATCACAGCATCAGAAATCATGACACCGAGAGTTGATATTACCGACATTGAAATCAATTCCACGTTTGATGAAGTGATGGAAATCGTACTCTCAAGTGGTTACTCTCGATTGCCAGTTTATGAAGGCTCACAAGATAATATCAAAGGTGTACTATATAGCCGCGACTTGTTGCCATATGTAGGACAAGCCACCGACAATTTTAAATGGCAATCTCTCATTCGTGAGACCTATTTTGTGCCGGAATCTCGCATGATTGATGACCTGCTTGAAGATTTCCGCAAACTCAAAAACCACATGGCTATTGTGATTGATGAATTTGGTGGCACTCAAGGGATTGTTACTCTTGAAGATGTTCTCGAAGAGATTGTTGGGGACATCGATGACGAGTATGACGACGACAAAAAGACCTACAAAAAACTCCCGGATAACACTTTTATATTTGAAGGTAAAACTCTGCTAACAGACTTCTTCCGAGTTACCGAACTCAACGAAGATGATTATGAAAGTGTTACTGAGGATGCTGAAACTCTTGCCGGAATGCTCCTTGCCATAAAAGGAGATTTCCCTAAAGAAAAAGAACCTCTCGTTTATGGGCGTTGCCGCTTTTTGATTTTAGACATTATCAATCACCGCATCGCAAGTGTCAGAGTAATGGTGATGCCTGAAGCACAAAATTCATGAGTAAGAAAAGCCACTCAACGCTGACAGCGTTCTTTGCAATGATTCCTATTTGGATTATTGCCGGGGTTATATCATTCTCTTTGAGTGAATGTACCAACAAGGAAAACCCTATTCCTCGTCGCACGGCCTATCCTCGTGTAAATCTTTGTGATACAGTATATGTGAAGTCTTCTTTGCTCCCTGTTAATTTTGAGATTAACGCCGAAGCAATTGCTTCTGAAGATAGCTCCAATAACACAAACGATGGAAGCAAATGGATAAATGTTTTTTATCCCAAATACAATGCGACTCTTTATTATACCTATACACCCGTTACATCATCAACTATTGATGATGTTATAGACAATCGCATTGAACGCATATCATTAAATATTGGCTCTTTAACCTCTGAAATGACCGAAATGAACACTCCATCGGGAGTGATAGCTAAAATCATTTCTACTCCCACAAGCGTGGTTACGCCATTGCAATTTATTGCTACCAACAATTTGTCATGGGTTATTTCAGGAGCATTTTGTTTCAATGAGACAACCAATATCTCTACCGACTCAATATCGCCCATTTTGAAAGCGGTAAACAATGATCTTTTTCACACCATCAAAAATTTAAATAACGATGCTCGATAAAATAGATATTGCCCTTGATGGTGTTGAGATATACCATCAAAGAATAGCCGAAGATATAACCTCTCTCATTGAAAACGCAACCGAAGAAGATCTTACAGCTATTGCTGAAGTGAAATCAGACTCCCGACGAGCTGAAATTCTCACAACGCGAGCTCTCATTCGCAATGCATTTGGAGAAAACGTTTCCCTTTCTCACAATGCCGACGGCTCTCCACAACTGATTGGTTGCGACCTCAACATCTCTATCTCGCATTGCAAAGGGATGGCAATCGTCGCTTCTCATCCCAATAAAAAAATAGGCGTGGATATTGAACGCTGGAGAAATACACTGCTAAAAGTCAAAACAAAATTCTTGTCGCAAGCAGAGATGGACCACTACTCCTCTGCTGCCGACTTACTTATGGCATGGACTTGCAAAGAGGCAATCTATAAAGCCTCTGGTTGTCCGGGGCTTGACTTCGCTCGCGACATCAATCTGCCCCTAAACAATATTGATAATAAAGCAATTGTCCATCTCCCTGATGGAGACAGACAATTCAGCCTTTTTACAACAGCCTCAAGCGAGTTCACTCTAACCCTCGCCATCCCCTGCTGATTTATTCCTTAGTGCCGTAGGCAAGGTCGCCGGCATCACCAAGACCGGGTACAATATAGCTATGAGAATTTAGCTCATCATCAATAGCTCCAACCCAAAGGGTGGTTTTCTCTGCCGGAAATACTCCTTTTACATAATCAACAGCTTGTTTTGATGCAATAACCGATGCAATGTGGATATGTTTTGGAGTGCCTTTTGTCAACAATGCACGATAAGATAGCTCCATAGATGCTCCGGTTGCCAACATGGGGTCGGCAATTATCAATGTTTTCCCCTCGATGCATGGAGAGGCAAGGTACTCAATGTGCACATCAAAGTTATCAGCATCTTTATATTTGCGATAAGCCGATACAAACGCATTTTCAGCATGGTCAAAATAGTTCAAAAATCCTTGATGAAACGGAACTCCGGCGCGAAAAATAGTTCCAAGAACGATATTATCCCCTATCACTTGACACTTTGCCTCATCAAGAGGAGTCATTACATCGATAGTCTCATAACTGATTGTGCGACTTATTTCATAGGCCATAATCTCACCTATGCGCTCGAGATTGCGACGAAATCGCAACATATCTTTTTGTATGTTTTCATCTCGCAACTCCATCATGAACTGATTCACCAATGATGGTGTTTCGGCAAAGTTTACTACTTTCATATTTTCAAGTGATTTATAAAACTACTGCAATATTCGCTATTTTCAGCGATTTTTCCAAATATTACGCAATATTATCCCACTCATTTTTTGGAATTTATATAGGAATAAATTGTACCTTTGTAGCGATATATTTTATAAATCTATTTTGATTATGTCAACTTACACTGAAGACCAAAGAAAGGTAACAACACGCCGTCTCACCGAAATGAAAATGCGTGGCGAAAAGATAGCAATGCTCACCGCCTATGACTACTCTATGGCGAAACTCATTGACGAAGCCGGCATGGACGTAATCCTCGTTGGTGACTCCGCCTCAAATGTTATGGCAGGAAATATAACCACACTTCCCATCACTCTCGACCAAATGATTTACCATGCAAAATCGGTAATCAAAGGTGTTAATCGTGCATTGGTGGTGTGTGACTTGCCTTTTGGCTCCTACCAAGGAAACTCTAAAGAAGCTCTCGCATCGGCAATACGCATCATGAAAGAAAGCCACGCCGAAGCTGTAAAAATGGAAGGGGGCGCTGAAATTCGCGAATCTATCGAACGTGTGTTAAGTGCCGGTATTCCTGTCATGGGACACCTCGGATTGACTCCTCAATCAATAAATAAATTTGGCACATATGCTGTTCGTGCCAAAGAGGAAGCCGAAGCACAAAAACTCATCGAAGATGCTAAAATGCTCGAAGAAATAGGCTGTTTTGCTATCGTTCTTGAAAAAATCCCTGCCGACCTCGCTACTAAAGTTGCTCAAATGGTGTCAGTACCCATCATTGGTATCGGTGCCGGTGGTGGTGTTGATGGTCAAGTGCTTGTGATGCACGACATGCTTGGCATCAACAAAGGGTTCTCACCTCGTTTCCTTCGCCGTTATGCCGACCTTGCTACTATCATCAACGATGCTGTAGCTCACTACATCGACGATGTCAAAACTTGCGACTTTCCCAACGAAAAAGAACAATACTAATACATTATTATATATAAGACTAAAAGGTGAGCTAAACGGCTCACCTTTTTTATTCCATTGCTATCTTAACCTTCCGTTTTATCGGACACTATTAAAAAAAAATATGCATTACGAGATTTACGTTACGAAAGTTTCGTAATGCTGTAAAGATAACAAAAATGGCACTTCTTGAAGTGCCATTTTGCTATCATTATATTTATACGATTAGTCGATGATGTCGAAGCCGGTGTAGCGACGAAGACATTCCGGAACAACGATGCCTTCAGGTGTTTGATTATTTTCAAGCAATGCTGCCATGATGCGTGGCAATGCAAGTGCCGAGCCATTGAGTGTGTGGCATAGGCGTGTTTTCTTATCCTCTGCACGATAACGGCATTTGAGGCGATTAGCTTGATATGTTTCAAAGTTAGATACCGATGAAACTTCCAACCAACGTTTTTGTGCTGCCGAATATACTTCAAAGTCAAATGTAATAGCTGATGTGAAGCTCATATCACCACCACAAAGACGAAGAATGTGCCAAGGCAAACCAAGTTTTTCAAGCAATCCTTGAACATGATCTTTCATTTCTTCAAGTGCTGCATAAGAGTTTTCAGGCTTTTCGATGCGCACAATTTCCACTTTGTCAAATTGGTGCAAACGATTTAATCCGCGTACATCTTTACCATAGCTTCCTGCTTCGCGACGGAAACATGCTGAATAAGCACAATTCTTAACAGGTAGTTGATTATCATTGAGAATTACATCACGATAGATGTTTGTAACAGGAACTTCTGCCGTAGGGATAAGATATAAGTTATCCAATTGGCAATGGTACATTTGTCCCTCTTTGTCGGGTAGCTGACCTGTGCCATATCCTGATGCTTCGTTTACTACATAGGGAGGTTGTACTTCAAGATATCCTGCTTTTCCTGCTTCGTCAAGGAAAAATTGTATTAACGCACGTTGCAAACGCGCACCTTTACCCACATATACAGGGAAACCGGCTCCGGTAATTTTAACACCAAGGTCAAAATCTATAAGGTTATATTTCTTTGCCAAATCCCAATGAGGAAGAGCATCTTCGCCAAGTACCGGCATTTCACCACCTGTTTTTTCTACTACGTTATCCTCAGCTGTGCGTCCTTCCGGCACCATGTCACATGGGATATTTGGGATAGACAACAAGATGTCGCGCATCTCAATTTCAGTAGCATCGAGTTTTTCAGCAATAGTTTTTTGCTCTTCTTTCAAAGCAGCAACTTTAGCTTTAGCTCCTTCAGCTTCCTCTTTCTTGCCTTGCTTCATCAAAGCACCGATTTCAGCAGCATATTTTTTCAATTCAGCACCTTGATTGTCGTTATTGAGTTGCAACTCACGACGTTGACCATCAAGAAGAAGAATTTTATCAATGAGTTCAGCAGCATCAAATCCCTTTACTGCAAGTCTTTTTACTATAAATGAGGGATCTTCTTTTATTTGTTGTATTGTAAGCATTTGTTATTCTGATTTAAGCGAGTAATTCTTTAACTTTAGCAGAGATAGCTTTACCTTCGGCACGACCGGCAAGAGCCTTTGAAGCAACCCCCATCACTTTGCCCATCTCCTTGGCAGAAGTAGCACCCACCTCAGCAATGATTTTTCGCAATTCGGCAGTTAATTCCTCTTCTGACAATTGTTTTGGAAGGTATTCTTCAATCACAGCAGCTTCAGCGAGTTCGTTTTCGCTAAGGTCAGCACGATTTTGAGAAGCATATATACTTGCGCTCTCCTTGCGTTGTTTCACCATTTTAACAAGAATTTTAGTGGCAACATCATCGCTCAATGTTCCATCACCACCTTTAGCTGTTTTAGCTTCAAGAAATTCTTTTTTGATACCACGCAATGTTTCAAGACGCACTTTGTCTTTAGCCAACATAGCCGATTTAATATCGGCACTTATTTTTTCAAAAAGGTCCATAATTTCACTTCTTAATATATTGACTGCAAAGTTAGTATAAATTCTTGCTAAAACAGCAGAAAACTCCTCACATTTTTCTCCTAAATTTCATCTATTACACATTATTAATATGAGATTGTAATATTATTTTTTTGCGATTTAAAGATAGATATTGTAAATATTATGACTAATTTTACTGCAATATTGTTTATAGAAATAATAACTAAACCCAAATACTATTATGAAACGTATAATAATTTTATCTTTTGCGTTGATAATACTTGCTTTTTCAGTAATTGCTCAAAATGAACAAACAAAGAAAAAAGAAATATTAGTCTTGGGTGCAGCTTTTTACAACCTCGAAAATTTGTTTGATACTATAAATAATAACGGTAAATATGACCTTGAATTTTCACCCAACGGACCTAAAAAATGGGATAGTAAAAAATATTGGTCTAAAATAGATAATATGGCTTATGCTATTTCAAAGATGGCAAGCAAAACCATTCCAATGGGTCCGGCAATTATAGGTGTATCTGAAATTGAAAATAAATCAGTACTTGAAGATTTAGTAAATAATAAACACATCAAAAAATGGCAATTGCAAATAGTGCATCATGATTCTCCCGATCGTCGTGGAATTGATGTGGGACTTCTTTATAACCCTCTATATTTTCAAGTTTTAAACGTTACTAATCACTATCTAGATATTAAAGAAAACCCCGATTTTCGTACTCGCGACCAAATGTGTGTTACCGGACTGCTAGCAGGTGAAAAAGTTTCGGTTATAGTAAATCACTGGCCTTCTCGCTCAGGAGGGGAAAAACGTTCTCGCTCACTACGCGAAGCTGCTGCTGCATTGAGTAAACACATAGCCGACTCTTTATGGAATGACGATCCTAATCAGGGTATTATCATAATGGGAGACTTAAATGATGATCCTTTTAATAAATCTTGTGCTAAAGTGCTGGGTGCAAAGAAAAAGAAAAAAGATGTGGGGGAACATGGTTTTTATAATCCTTTTTGGAAAACACTTGATAATGGTATAGGTACACTTGCTTATCGAGGAGTGTGGAATTTATTTGACCAGATTATTATATCAGGAAACTTTATTGATGGAAAGTCTTCTTTAAAATATTTGAAAAACGAAGTATTAAACTATGTTTTTTTAACAAATGAAAATGGCAAATATAAAGGATATCCATTCCGTACATTTGCCGGCACTAAATTCCTCAATGGTTATTCCGACCACTATCCAACTTTAGTATTTTTCACAAAAGAACTTTCTAAATAATTCTGAACTACACCTCTTTGATATACACGTTTTTTTTATCGAGAATAATACTTAACTTTGCAATTGTCACATTACTATTATGTGGCAGACATATATATAGAAAGACGTTTACCTAACGTTTTCTTCTGCATTCAAACTTCGCAACTTTGATCCCAAGAAGAAACGGCAACGTAAGCGGTCTCGCTTGATGTTTATTCAATGCATCTACATTCTTTCTGACTTAACGAAAGGATGATGTTCTGTATATACATCCTGGCGTGGGCTGGCTGATGTTGCTTATCCTTGGGAAAGGCAATGCGAAGGCCTGAATGCAGGATAAGCGAAAGATACAGACTCCCATGCCTTTCTTTTCAAGTAATCAAGCCAAATCGGGGGAGACTATAGGCCTTTATCAAATGGGCATAATATGCACATCGGACAAGAAATTAAAACTAAACTCAAAGAAAAGGACATTTCCATTGTGTCCTTCGCTCGACAATTGTCCTACACTCGTGCCAATATTTATAAAATACTTGACAAAAAATCTATTGACACCGATTTACTATTACGTATATCAATAATTCTTCAATATGATTTTTTCTCTTTTTATCAAAACGAATTTGAAGACAAATTGAAATAATTTGTTTACTCCCACCGAAACAGCGTATCCAATAGGTTGACATGTCAACCTATTGGATACGCTGTTTTTAAAAGGTAAAAACAATACTTATTAAATTCGCAATGAAAATATTTTTTAACTAAAACTAATCATCATGAAAAAATTCTTTTTTATTGTTACACTAATTCTTTGTGGTGCAACAGTTGCCTTTGCTCAAAGTGATAAGAAATTCCGTATTGGAGCAACCGGTGGAATGAACATCAGTAGCACAACAGGTGAATATGCTGATTCTAAAATCGGATTCCAAATAGGGGTACGTGGAGAATATAATTTCTCTGAAAGCCTTTATTTAGGAGCCGCCCTTGTTTATGATCACAAAGGATGTAAAGTTGAAGATGAAAGCGTAAACGCAGGTTACATCAATCTTCCAATTCACTTTGGTTACAAAATTTCTTTGACTGAAAATCTTTGGGGGTTTGCTGAAGTTGGTCCTTATTTCGCTTATGGTATTGCAGGCAAATCAGAAGGAGAGAAAACATTTGATTATTGGGAAAAATTTGATGCCGGTATAGGTGGTCGTCTTGGTGTTGAAATAAGCAATTTCCAAATTCATGTAGGTTACGACTATGGTTTGACTGATTTGATGGATGTTGAAGATGCTGCAAAAAACACCAATATAATGGTTGGTGTTTCATACATGTTCTAATATAGACTCTTAATAACTTTTACGGCTCAGATAGTAATTAGATACAATCTGAGCCGTATTTCTAAACTTAAAATTATGATAAAAAGAATTTTTCTAACATTATTAATCTTATTCACTGCATCGGCTATTGCTTTTGCTAAAGATGAAGACAAGTTGAATTATGAGATTGAAGGAGCCGGCACAGGCACTCAAGGAACCTATCTCGTAAAAGTTACTGTTATTTCTAAAAAATCAAAAATCAACGATGATCTCATTGCTCGTTGTGCTGTACATGGTGTATTATTTCGCGGTTTTAATAACAAAGAGTTACGACAAAATCAACGTCCGTTAGCCGGAAGCCCCATGGTTGAAGCACAACATGCTGATTTTTTCAAGGACTTTTTCGCTGAAAATGGTACTGCTAAAAACTATGTTGCCTCAGTAAATGGATCTCGCCAAGTAATAAAAGCCGGCAAGCAATATAAGATTAGCTCCATAGTAACTGTAAATAAAGAACAATTGCACAAAGATCTCGAATCGGCAGGCATTATTAAAGGACTTAATTCAGGATTTTAGAGATGAAAAGATTTTTATTTTTAGCCATTATAGCAACTTTTGCAATAATGATGCATGCACAAAATGAGCTTGATCACGTATTTTTAAAAAATGGCAACGTGATTAAAGGAGCCATTGAAACAGTCAAAGAAAATCAATCGGTTTCAATACGTAGCACCAACGGAGAACTCTACACTTATCCCATGATTGAAGTAAATCGCATTGCCTATGGCAAATCTCCTAATCTACCAAGCGAAAAGAATACCAACTCGTATAAAGATTATTCTGATTATGAAAAAGGGTTTTGGTGTGCAGTTGAATTACAAGGTGGTTATTCTTGCAACATCAATAGCTATAATGTTGCATTGAGCGAACTCGATATCGTGGGCGGTTATCGTTTTAACGAATATTTCAGAGCCGGTATAGGACTTGGCGCTCGCTACTATTTCAACAACGAAAAAGTCAGATATTCCGATATTAAATGGGCATTTCCCATTTTTGCCAATGTCAGAGGAAATATTATTTCTTCTGAACACCGCACTATTGTTCCTTACTATTCATTTGACCTTGGAGGAACTATTAGAGATGGTTTTATGTTCCGCCCCACAATAGGTATACGCATTGGCGAATCACGCTCGGCATTTCTTGTGGGACTTTCATATATGGGACAAACACTAAAATCCTATAAAGCAGGAAAAGACAATACTATCGTTCCCGACCACGAATATACATCATTTGTTACTTTGAAATTAGGATACGAATTTTAAAAAATAGAAAAGAAATGAAAACAAAAAAAATATTTGCAGTTTGTCTTATTACTATGACTTTAGCAATAACTTCTTGTCGCACAAATACAGAAATAGCAAATGAATATGCATTTGCAACTTTTGAAACTGAATGTCTTGGTGTTGAGCTTGATGGATCTCAAACACTAAGAGCATGGGGAAAAGGGAAAAATAAAGCCGATGCAATTGAACAAGCAAAGAAAAATGCGGTGAGAGATGTTTTGTTCAAAGGCATAAATGCCGGTTCAGGCGAATGCAACAAACGACCTTTAATTCTCGAAGTCAACGCACAAGAAAAATATGAATACTATTTCAACAAATTTTTCGCCGACGGAGGAGAATATAAAAAATATATATCATCAGAAGATGAAAACAAAACATCAAGAATAAAAGCTAAACATTCTACGCAAGAAAACTATGGAGTTGTGGTAAGAGTAAAACGTGCCGAATTGCGCCAACGACTCATTGATGACAATATAATCAAACCTTAAACAAGCAAAAAAATGAAGAAAATCGCTTTATTATCAGTTATACTTTTGTTATTGCCCATCATGATGTCAGGGCAAGCAAAAAAACCTACTATTATGGTAATTCCCGCCGATGCATGGTGTAATGCAAATGGCTACATGATGAATTATGAAAATCAAGGTAACACAACTCGCATCCCTGACTATGAACGTGCGGTACAAGAAGATATGGATCTTCTTAATACAATCACCAAAATCGGGGAATTAATGGCTGAACGTGGCCTTCCTTTGAAAGACTTGGCTGCTTCTATAAGAAGCATCAATCAAGCAACTGCTGAAAACGAAATGACAACATCTCGCACATCGGGAGCCGCTATAGCTGAAACTCCATTGGATCGCTTATTGACTCGTGCAAAAGCTGATATTCTTGTTGAATTATCATGGCGAGTAAATACAGTTGGTCCCAAAAATTCAGTAACATATACTTTACGTGGTCTTGATGCCTATACCAACAAACAAGTTGCCGCTGCACAAGGAACAGGTCCGGCATCTTTCTCGGCTGAAATACCAGTTCTAATTGAAGAAGCAGTGCTTGAAAACATGGACAATTTCATTGGTCAATTACAAGCTCACTTTGATGATTTATTGACCAATGGACGTGAAGTAGGTCTTGAAATACGCATGTTTGACAATGGTTCAGGAGCATCTTTAGAAGATGAATTTGACGGAATGGAATTATCAGAAATCATAGACGAATGGGTTGCACAAAATACTGTTAACCATCGTTATAGTCTTAGCGATGCAACAGAAGATATGATGGTGTTTGAGCAAGTAAGAATTCCTCTCTATCGTGAAAACGGAATGCCTATGGACACCCGCCATTTTGCTTCAAATTTGCGTAAATATCTACGCAAAACTCCTTATAACATGACTTCAAAATTAGTAACCAAAGGATTGGGTAAAGCAATCTTGATTATTGGCGAAAAATAACATCTACAAACCTTAACTAAGTAAAACAATGAAAATTTTAAAACATATATTAGCATCTGCCATTATCTCATTAACAGGAGGAAACATAGCTTCTGCCCAATGTGATATACATCTAATGGTAGCTCCTGTTACACAAGGAGAAGAAATACCCGATGAAGTAAACGATATGCTCATGTCTCGATTGGCGACAGCAATTACAGCAACAGGTGTTACAGCCAATCCTGACCTTGACCGTTTCTTCGTTACAGGAAAAATATCTCACCTTTATAAAGATGTCGTTGCCGGTCCTCCAATGAATCATGTGATGCACTCTACTTTAACTCTATACATTGGAGACAATATCAGTCGCAAAATTTATGCAACAACAAACTATGAATTGCGAGGTGCAGGAACAAGCGAAACAAGAGCTTTTGTAAATGCATTTCGTCAACTTAACGGAAAAAATAACCAATTACAACAGTTTGTTGAACAAGGCTCAAAAAAAATACTTGACTACTACAATAAAGAATATCCTGTGCTCATCAAAAAAGCTCAACAAGCATCATCTCTACGCAACTATGATGAAGCATTAAGCATTGTTGCAACTATTCCGGATTGCTGTGCAGGATATGATGAAGCTAACGAACTGATTCTTTCTATTTACAACAAATACATAAACTACGAAGGACAAATGCTCCTTTCTCAAGCTAAAGCGGCATGGGCAGCATCTCCTGATGAATATGGTGCAAAAAAAGCATTTGCATTTCTTGTTCAGATAGATCCCGATGCTTCTTGTTATGGCGAAGCAACATCTTTGCACAATGAAATAAAGAAAATTGTCAAGGAAAACTGGGACTTCGAAATGAAAGAAAAATATAATAACGAGGTTGATATCGAAAAACGCAAAATCGAAGCTGCTCGTGCTGTGGGCGTTGCTTACGGTAACGGTCAAAAAGAAACTACAACCAACATCATGTGGTTAAAATAACAAATAAATAATACTAATTCATATTATGAAAAAATTATGTCTAATGTTTATCTCAATCTTTATGATTGGGATAAACTCTTATGCTCAAGACCTAATCCCCAATCAAAATGAAAAAGGAAAATGGGGATATGTCGATGGCGATGGAAATGTCGTAATCAAACACGATTACAAAGAAGTATCAGCTTTTATTGATGGACGTGCCAAAGTGCGCAAAGGAGATAAATGGGGTTACATAAATTCTTCAGGAAAAGAAGTTATAAAAATTCAATATTCCGAAATGCGCACATGGGAAGGAAATTATTGTAAAGTTGCCGTTGGAGGAAAAATTGAAGACGGACTGCTCACTTCCGGAGGAAAATGGGGATACATAAATAGAAACGGAGATATTGTTCTTAAATGCGAATATGATGAAATAGGCGCATACAAAGATGGACTTGCTCACATAAAAAAAGGAGATAAATTTGGTTATATTGACACTAATTACCAAATATTTATTCCTTGTCAATATTCTGCTATAGGAACTTTTAATGAACAAGGTTTTTGCTGGGTTAACGAAGGAGGCAAATTTGATAAAACTAATTCTAAAAAAGTTATAGGCGGTAAATTTGGTGTTTACAATCGTAAAGGCGAATTGATAATACCTGCCAAATATAAAATGATTGGTACTTTTACTCATACTCCTATTGAAGCTAATCCTTTTTTAGCCAATATTATTGATTCAAAAGAATATACCGATAAAGCTAAAAAAATATTGAAAAATGCATGGAATGTGCGAGAAAATAACAATAATTTAAGCAAAAGTCATACCTATGCTAAAGATTCATTAAAAGTTCTTCTCGAAAGATTTATCTCTCAAATGCCTGAAGAAGATTATAATTTAATGAAAGAATGTGGAAATTATGATCTCCTTGCCTATAAATTTATTACTCCTGAAAAATTTTCAACAATAGAAATGCCAATAAACAAGTTCTTTGCTGTTTCTAATAATTACAATGAAGTAATGGCTTTTGATTGGCGTACGGCTCGAACAAATCGCTCTGATAAAATAGGTATTATAAGTGAATTTGGAGAAATTATTTTAGAACCCGGAAAATATGCAATTGCATATCTTCCCACTGAAAATCTTGTACCTGTAGCACAAGAAAAAAGCAAAAAACTCCAAGTTAATTATTTCAATATAAAAACCAAACAATTAATGTTTAAAAAATGGATTGATGCTTCAGGTATCTCTCCTTTTAAAAACGGTGTAGCTGTAATTATTAATGATGATATACAATATCTTATTAATACTGATGGAGAAAAAATATCAGCAGAATATAACTTTATTTTACCCCCAAAGGAAAATACATATATAGTTAAACGTGGGGCATATGGTTTAGTTAATAATAATGGTACTGAAATTATTAGTCCATCATATAATTTAATTCTTCCTATTAGTGAAAATCTAATGTGTGCACAAGAAAAATCAAATGGAACATTTGGATACTTAAACTGCATGGGACAGTATGCCATTGCTTCAAAATATATAGATGCTAAATCATTTAACAATGGTGTCGCATTGGTTAAAACACAAAAAGGATGGGGAGAAATTAATAACAAAGACCTAAACATCATAAAATGTGAATGGGAAGATATTAAACCTCGTAGTATAACCAATCCTACCTACTCATGGGTAAAAAAAGATAATCTATGGTATGCTCTAAATATCTCTAAAAATAAAATAATTACAAAAGGATATAAAGATGCCTATAATTTCAATTCTGAAAATATTGCTTATATCTGTAATGAAAATAATCTAATAGGAGCTATCAATGAATCTGATAAATTAATTATACCTTGTCAATTATCAAACATTGAAATGGCTGATAAATGTTATCAATTAATGAAAGAAAATAATCAATCTTCTATGCAAGAAGTTGAAGTTTATCGTTTCAACTTGATGTTTGACGACCGCCGTAATGAATTCAGATTGACTGAAAAAATTACAGATAATTTGTGGGATTTTTAAAATTAAATAAAAATGAAAAATATAATTTCTCTTATATTAATACTATTCTGTTTTATTCCGTCTTTTGCTAAAAAAGAAGTAGTAGAAACAGAGTATAGAAGAAGTTCTGTATATAGTATTCTTGTAAATAATACAGAACAAAAATTTGCCAATGAAATTAAAGAACAATTTCTTAATATACCTATTTCTGATAAATACAATGACCATAATCTAAGTGTCAAAGTAGTAAATGTAGCAAAAAAAGGAAAATATCAAGACTCCATAGAAGTTTTTATTAATAAAAATCATATAGGTAGTCGTTTGGTTGCTAAATGGTTTAATCGTAATATATTAACAGGTGAATGTTCATTAGATCTTATTAAAAGTCGTGGACTTTATGATGCATCTCAACTTGATAAAGAACTTGCCAAACGCTCAGCTCGTGGTATGGCTATGCTTGAAGATGCAGGTGAAGAATTAATTGGTAATACATTCTTACTTGTTAACGAAATTAATTATGTAGATAAATCTAAAACCAGTAGTGCTGTTGGTTCAGGATTAAGAATATTAGGTGCTTTTGCCGGAGCATTTGTTGGTGTAGATCTTAGTGATTTATCAGATATGGTAGGTGATATGGTTGAAAGTATCAAAGGTTTTAAAGTAAAAATACGCACCAGTCTATATCAACTTGATTGGAATGAAGAAACAGCAAATACTTTTTATAAACTTTATTATTCTTCTGCCCCTGATGAACAAAAAAGATTGGACTTTGAAAAAAATCGAGAAATTTTTAAAATGAAATATGTAGGTGAAATAGAATCAAGCGGTTCCACTACCTCTTTCATGGGAATTAATGAAGATGAACCTTTAATGATGGTTCGCAAAGCCTGTCAACGTGCTATAGACGAAAATATAGCTGACTTATCTAAAAAACATGAACCATTCCGTATTAAAGCTCCTATTATTAGTGTTGATCCTACAATTACTGTAGAAATAGGATTAAAAGAAGGCATTACTAAAGACTCTAAATTTGAAGTTCTTGAAGCACAAGAAAAGAATGGCAAGATAGAATATAAACGTGTAGGTGTTATTAAACCTGTTGAATCAAAAATATGGGATAATCGTTTCATGGCATCAGAAGAAGGTGCCTATGGTGCTGATTTTGGTGCAACTACTTTTATAAAAGAAAGTGGAAAAGATTTGTATCCCGGATTACTTATTCGTCAAATAGAGTAATATATAATTATTCTCCTTTTAAAGCTCGTCTTGATGGCGAGCTTTTTTTTGTAAATAATGTAGATAATATAATCTACATGTTGTTGATAATTATCTTAATCTTTTTTTATTCAGTTATTTATATATTTAATAAAATGTTGATTATTTGTAAGTTTAGAAAATTTACATTTCATTTATTTACACTATTCTTCATGGTTTATTTTACTTTAAACATGTTATAAATAAGTTATTTAAGTCTATTTTATGACTTCATGAGATTTATTAGTTTTGCTTATGATTATAATTCTTATCTCATTGTTTACAATCAATGTTGATAACATGTAAATAGTGTAGAAAAAGTTTTGGAGAGTTTTTAATAAATAAATTTGCATTTACTAAATAAGCTGATATATAATCAGTCTTATAAATACTACAAAAAAGTTAACATAAAACTATATTACAATTTTCAACGCTGTTTTGTTGAGTTATTGAGTGAAGAAATGAAGTAAAGTTATTAACTTTGCATGTTATAAACATAATGTTGATAAAGTAGCTAATCTATTATGTTTCAAAAAGAATTGTGTAAATAAAGTTTATATAACCTATGTTTGAAACATTGATAACTTAAAAAGCAAATAAATCACTAAAAAGTTATCATAGTTATTTACAGGCATTATTATTGTTATTATAGATTTTTTATTAAAACCTAAACTTTATAATTAAAAAGATGAATGTCGATAAAGTATATATTGATGCGCCTGTCGATAGCTCTTTAAATTTGCAAGAGGAGATCAAGCGTTTGAAAAAAGAGAAAAACGCTGTGATTCTTGCTCATTATTATCAAAAAGGTGAAATTCAAGATTTAGCCGATTATATAGGTGATAGTCTTGCATTGGCTCAGATTGCTCAAAAAATAGAAGCTCCTATAATTGTATTGTGTGGAGTGGGCTTTATGGGTGAAACAGCTAAAATACTTTGTCCTGATAAGAAAGTATTAATTCCTGATATGAATGCAGGATGTTCGCTTGCTGACAGTTGTCAAGCCGATGAGTTTGAAAAATTCATCAAAGAAAATCCCGGGCACACTGTTATCAGCTATGTAAATACTTCAGCCGAAGTAAAAGCGTTGACCGATGTAGTTGTTACATCGACAAATGCTCGTCAAATAGTTGAAAGTTTCCCTGAAGATGAAAAAATTATATTTGGTCCTGATAGAAATCTTGGAAACTATATAAACAGTATAACAGGACGTAATATGAAATTGTGGAATGGTGCTTGCCATGTTCATGAACAATTTTCAGTAGAAAAGATTATAGAACTTAAAAAACAATATCCTGAAGCAAAAGTATTGGCTCATCCCGAATGTAAAGATGTGATAGTGCGTCTTGCTGATAAGGTGGGATCGACAGCTGCATTATTGAATTATGCTGTAAATTCTAAATTCAAAGAATTTATTGTTGCTACTGAAAGTGGTATAATTCATGAAATGACTAAAAAATGTCCAAATAAGAAATTCATCCCTGCTCCACCTGAAGATGGAACTTGCGCATGCAATGAATGTAATTTTATGCGTCTAAACACGCTAGAAAAATTATATAATTGCTTGAAATATGAATTACCTGAAGTTAATGTGGATAAAAATATAGCTGAAAAAGCAGTAAAACCAATTCAAAGAATGCTTGAAATATCAGCTAAACTCGGACTTTAATAAATAAAAATAGAATAACATTTAAACAATATATAAAGATGGAATATAATCATAAAGATATAGAAAGCCGTTGGCAACAATATTGGAAAGAAAATAAAACTTACAAAACAGAGATTGATAATGCTCGTCCAAAATATTATGTACTTGACATGTTTCCTTATCCATCAGGGGCAGGATTGCACGTTGGTCACCCACTTGGATATATAGCATCTGATATCTTTTCTCGTTATAAACGTTTGCAAGGTTTTAATGTATTGCATCCAATGGGTTATGATGCTTATGGTCTTCCTGCTGAACAATATGCTATCCAAACAGGTCAACATCCAGAAGTAACAACTTTCCAAAATATAGATCGTTATCGCAATCAATTGGATAAAATAGGTTTCTGTTATGATTGGGATCGTGAAATAAAAACATGTGATCCTGAATATTACAAATGGACACAATGGGCATTTATTCAAATGTTTAATTCTTATTTTGATAAAAATAAAGAAAAAGCTTTACCTATATCAAAATTGATTGAAAATTTTGAAACAAAAGGTACAATCGATGTAAATGCTGCATGTGGTAAAGAAATGAATTTTACATCTGAAGAATGGAAAGCATTTACTGATAAAGAGAAAAGCGATATTCTAATGAATTATCGTGTTGCTTATCTTGGTAACACAATGGTTAACTGGTGTCCAAAACTAGGTACTGTGCTTGCTAATGATGAAGTGAGTGAAGGTGTATCAATTCGTGGAGGATATCCTGTTGAACAAAAATTGATGTATCAATGGTGTCTTCGTGTATCGGCTTATGCTCAAAGATTGCTTGACGGTCTTGAAACAATAGATTGGACCGATTCATTGAAAGAAACACAACGCAACTGGATAGGTCGCAGTGAGGGTGCAGAAATGTTGTTTAAGATAGCTGATAGTGATGTAGAACTTGAAATATTCACTACTCGCGCCGATACAGTATTTGGTGTAACATTTATGGTACTTGCTCCCGAAAGTGCATATGTTCAACAGATAGTAACTGCTGATAAAAAAGAAGAAGTTGATGCTTATATAAATAGTATAAAGCATAAAACAGAACGTGAACGCATGATTGATAAAACTATCAGTGGTGTATTTACAGGTGCTTATGCTATTAACCCATTAACAGGAAAACAAATACCTGTGTGGGTGAGTGATTATGTACTTGCCGGATATGGAACAGGAGCAATTATGGCTGTTCCTGCTCATGATAGTCGCGACTATGCTTTTGCACGTCATTTTAATCTTCCTATTATTCCATTGATTGAAGGTTGTGATGTGAGCGAAGCAAGTTTTGATGCTAAAGAGGGTAAGATGATAAACTCACAAGGTGAAGAATTAAATCTTAATGGTCTTGAAGTAAAAGAAGCTATAGCAGCAACTAAAAAATATATAAGCGAAAAAGGAATAGGAAAAGTAAAAATTAATTATAGATTGCGTGATGCTATTTTCAGTCGTCAACGTTATTGGGGTGAACCATTCCCTGTATATTATAAAGATGGTATTCCTTACATGATGGATGAAAGTAAACTTCCATTGTTGCTTCCTGAAGTAGACAAATTTTTACCTACTGAAACTGGTGAGCCTCCATTGGGACGTGCTAAAAATTGGGCAACTGAAGAAGGTTATTCTATTGAATTGTGTACAATGCCTGGATTTGCCGGTTCATCGGCTTATTATTTACGATATATGGATCCTCGCAATAATGATGCCTTAGTATCTAAGGAAGCAAATAATTATTGGCGTAATGTGGATTTATATCTTGGAGGATCAGAACATGCAACAGGACACTTGATTTATAGTCGTTTCTGGAATAAATTTTTGTTTGATATGGGTGTTGTTTGTGAACAAGAGCCATTCAAGAAATTGATAAATCAAGGTATGATTCAAGGTCGTTCAAATTTTGTTTATCGCATAAAAGATACAAATACATTTGTATCCTATAATCTAAAGAAAGATTATGATGTAACACCTATTCATGTTGATGTGAATATTGTAGCAAATGATATTCTTGATTTGGAAAAATTCAAAGCATGGCGTCCAGAATTCAATAATGCAGAATTTGTGTTGGAAGATGGAAAATATGTGTGTGGATGGGCAGTTGAGAAGATGTCTAAATCGATGTTCAATGTAGTAAATCCCGATGATATAGTTGAACGTTATGGTGCCGATACATTACGTCTGTATGAAATGTTCCTTGGTCCACTTGAACAAAGTAAGCCATGGGATACAAATGGTATTGATGGAGTAAATCGTTTCTTGAAAAAATTGTGGGGACTTTTCTATAAAGGTGAAGATATGGTGATAACAGATATTGAGCCAACAGCCGATGAATTGAAATCTCTACATAAATTAATAAAGAAAGTTACTTACGATATAGAAAACTTCTCATTCAATACATCTATCAGTGCATTTATGATATGTGTAAATGAGTTGACATCATTGAAATGTAAGAGCAAAGCTATCTTGGAACAAGTCCTTGTTGTATTAGCTCCATTTGCTCCTCACATTACAGAAGAATTGTGGCATGTATTAGGCAATAATACCTCTATATGTGATGCAGAATGGCCTGTTCATAATGAGGAATATCTCAAAGAAGCCAATGTAACTTATGCAGTATCATTTAATGGTAAAGCTCGTTACAATATAGAAGTAGCTGTAGATACTCCACGTGAAGAGGTTGAAAAATTGGCACTTGAGCATGAAGGTGCAGCTAAATGGATTGATGGAAAATCAATACGTAAGATAATAGTTGTACCTAATAAAATTGTCAATATCGTTGTAGGATAATAAATTAGGTGTTTTTGTCGTTAATATAATTGTCTATTAATCACAATCAATAATGAAAGAAATAGTATTTGCCACTAATAATGCTCATAAATTAGAAGAAATGAGGGCTATTATTGGAAATAAATATAAAATATTAAGTCTCAAAGATATAGGTTGTGATGTAGATATACCTGAAACAGCATCAACACTTGAAGGAAATGCTGAAATAAAGGCACGCTATATAAAAGAACATTATGGTTATGACTGTTTTGCCGATGATACAGGACTTGAGGTAGAGGCATTAAATGGTGCTCCCGGAGTTTATTCGGCAAGATATGCAGGAGAGGAACATGATTCATTTAAAAATATGAACTTGTTGCTTGAAAACATGAAATCTATTGATAATCGCACAGCTCGTTTTCGCACAGTCATTGCATTAATAATAGATGATAAATTAACTATGATGGATGGTATAGTAAATGGAGAAATAACTACTTCTGCTCAAGGAGAAAAAGGTTTTGGTTATGATCCTATTTTTAGACCTGAAGGATATAACGAGACTTTTGCCATGATGAGTGGTGAAGAAAAAAATAAAATTTCTCACCGTGGAAGAGCAACAGCAAAATTAATAGAATATTTAAATCTCATATAAAATTTACGATTATGATGAAGAAAGCATTATTTATAATATTAGCAATATTGCCAATGGTGATGAAAGCACAATTGGCTGTTGGTGAATGGAAAGTATATCCAGTATTTGCCAATAATGTAACAAGAATGCTTGACACTTCTGAAAAGGTATATTATATTTCAGAAGGTAACTTATTCTCTTATGATAAGAATACTGATGAATCATATAGTTACTCAGTCGTAAATAAATTGAATGAGAATGAAATCCATAATATTTACTATAATAAGGATAATAAATATCTATTAATTGCTTATAAATCAGGTAATATAGATTTACTTTATGATAATGGTAAAGTAATAAATATGCCTGATATAAAAGATGCTGTTTTGAGTACAGAAAAAACAATCAATGATGTTTGTTTTTATGAAAATCGCATCTATGTAGCGACAATTTTTGGTCTTGTAATTTTTGATGACCAAAAACATCATGTCATTGAATCAGGAATATATAATAAAGATATTCGTTCAGTGGAGGTATATGGTGGTAGTATTTTAATATGTAAAGATTCGAATATATGTATATCACCAGTAGATACTAAACATAATACAGAAAACACATTTTCTGTATTATATAGTTGGATCGCTGAAGATATGAAGATTATTAATAATAAAATTATAATAATTGCAAATTTTGGTACTTATACTACACTAAGAATAGGTGATATAGATGTAGTCAATAAGAGTATAGCTAATTTAACAGATGTTTCAGCTAATGATGTGAAATTATTAAATGAAGACAAGGAGGGTGTTTATACATTTAATGCATCTACTTTAGTAAAATTTGATAGCAATGGCAATTATGAAAAAATAGAATTACCTACTGAATTGCAAAGCAAGCAGATTGCCATGTGGGAAGGTTTAAATTCTGTTTGGATAGGAGATAAATCAGGTATAAGTAATTTGGATATAAGCGGTGACACAATAACTGTATTGAAGGATAATTATATACCTGAAAGTACATCAGTTAAAGAAGTATTCTTCTTGCATAGAGGAAATTCAGGTAAAATATATTTGTCTAATATAGGTCAAAGCGATAATTATAAAAAGGGAGGCTGGATAAGATCCCAAATTAATACTATAAATAATGGTAAAATAGAAAATGTTTTGCCCACAAAATTTACTAATATAAATGGTAATTGGGCAAAAAGTATTATATTAGATACATATAATGTGTGTGAAGATCCTGAAGATCCAAATACTTATTATGTGGGTTCTTTTGGGGAAGGTATATACAAAGTAACTAATGGAGAAAGTACTATAAAATATGATTGGACTAATAGTGGTATAGTTTCTGTTTATAATAATTATGCATGTGTTGCATCAGCTATAACATTTGATAAAAATAATAACTTGTGGGCTTTACAATTAGTAGCATCAGGAAATCAACCTGTTTTAAAAATGTTACCGGCCGAAGATATAAAAAAAGAAACACCTATAGCGAGTGATTGGAAACAAGTATCATTAGGTGATTTTGTAGGAGGAAAAGATAATAGAATATTGGCATGTACAAAATCTAATATGTTGGTATTATCTAATGCATATGGGAAAATAATAGGTTATGATACAAAAGGTACATATGAAAATACATCAGATGATACATACATGGTTTGGACTAAATTTACAGATCAAGATGGTAAAAATTTCTCTATTGGAAATACTATGGCATTTGTAGAAGACCATAATGGAAAAGTGTGGATTGGTACCGATAACGGTGTTATAGAAATTGCTAAGCCGGCTAATCTCACTGATGAAACAATGACTATTAATCGCATCAAAGTACCCCGTAATGATGGTACACAATTAGCCGACTATTTATTGGAAACATTATATGTAACATCAATAGCTGTTGATGGAACAAATAAGAAATGGATTGGGACATTAACATCAGGAGTTTACTTGGTTAGTGAAAATGGAGACGAAATTTTGGAACATTTCACTACTGAAAATAGTTCTTTACCTTCTAATAAAGTTTATTCATTGGTGTGTGATCCCAATAGCAATTCAGTATTTATAGGTACAGATGTTGGTCTTGTTGAATATAGTAGTTCAACAGCCCCTGCTTCTGCTGATTATTCTAATGTATATGCTTATCCTAATCCCGTTCGCCCGGAATATACAGGATGGATTACAATAAAAGGCTTGATGGATAACTCTCTTGTTAAAATAGCCGATGCAGCCGGAAATGTATTCTATAGTACTGTATCTGAAGGAGGTATGGTTACTTGGGATGGTTGTAATGTCGATGGACAAAGAGTCAAATCAGGTGTATATTATGTATTTGCTTCACAAAGCGAAGACGGTGGTAGCAGTTCCGGTGCTGTAACAAAAATTCTTGTAGTTAATTAATATAAAGAAAATTTGCTTCAAAATGGGAGTAGGTTTAAAATATGTTGATGAAGAGGATAAGTGTTATGGAATAGCCGGAATGGCAGTAGCTATAATGGTATTTGATGGAGAAAATTTACTATCATCAATATCTTTAGAAGCTCCTGCCAATGAAGCTATGGAATTTACATCAGATTTTTATTTTTCCGGAAATCCACGTTTGTCAGCGAAATACTCTTGGAATAAACTTTTAGAACATTATCAATTGTCGATAGGAATGCTCATTGCTAATATTATGTGTCGTAATATAGTATTACATCATAAACCCATTAGTAATGAATTAAAGAATTTGGCATATAGGTATGTTTTGGAAGAGGGACAAGATGTTTGTTCTTTAGAAAAAGATGAGATTAAAGCATTATTTGATAAAAGTTATAGCTACCTCTATAACATATTTAATCATTCAGGTGTACAAAATATCATATTTGAATTTGTTAATCAGATAAAGCTTAAAAAAAGTTTATCTCAAAAAGAAGTGTTGGAAAATTTACAAGCATTAGGAATGTTGTAATTTTTATTTAACCATTTTCTTTAGGACGAGAGGGGATTCCGGTCCCATGTTGAAAATGAGGTCGAGGATACTGAGATTTGGAATAAAACCGTGTGTTGCTTTGCGCACTTGATAATATTCTACCGGAGTAATGAGAGTAAATTCATTGCTCCGGTAATCTTTTATATCTTCAGAATTAGATAAATTTTCTGTTGAGTATGATACAATGCTTTCTATGTCCAATATGTTGCGTATTACTGCATCGATATCGCAATCCAAATTCATGAGAAATTCATTGTTATTATCCTTTTCTCTATGTTTCAAGAAAGGGAGAAAGCGGTCAATGTAGAACTCAAAAAACGGAGTGCGTCCATAAGCCGATTCTAAAGCCACACGATGCGCGTTCCACCATTCGCCATGCGTTGATATCTTTATATCATTCCATGTCGTAGCATGTCTTTTAAATGGCTTTTCAATGGGTACAGTCAATTGCAATAATCCATGGGTATCGGCAATAGTGCAACGATGTGTGAATTTTTTACGTTTGTCAAATCTCCAATTCCTGTCAATAACAACATTTCCATAGGCAGCCATTGTGGCATAGTAGTCTATGCTCCCGAAATAAACAGGAGGAAGAATTGCTGTTTTGGCAGGAAAAAGTATTAATGGTGATGACATTATTTATCGGGATTAGCTCCTGAGAAAACTCTGTTCCATCTGATGCCCCCATTGAACAATCCTTTATCTTTGTCAAATGAGATGAGGATGAACATGGGTTTACCCACAATGTGGTCCTCCGGAACAAATCCCCAGAAACGAGAATCAAGAGAATTGTGACGGTTATCACCCATCATGAAATAGTAGTCCATTTTGAATGTATACTCTTTTGCCGGTTTGCCATCAATATACACTTCGTTTCCATGTAATTCGGCATCATTGAATTCATAGTTACGAATACATCTGCCATATAGTGCCCATGTACTATCATTCAATTCAATGGTTGCTCTCTTTTTAGGGATCCACACAGGTCCATAATTATCTTGTGTCCAGCCCCATTTTGCCGCATCATTCATAGGGTATAAGAATTCATCGGGTTGAGGTTGATATTTTTCAATGAAATCAATGTCAGGAATTGATTTAAGTTTGTTGACCATTTCTTGTGTTAGCGGAGCGTAATATATATTTCCAAAATCGCTTGTAACACCACGATCATCTACACTCACACCAAGTTCTTCCCATTCAGCATCGGTAAAATAGCGATTTTTTAGTTTAAAGAAATGATTAAACTGCACGTTTTCAGGTTGTTTCATTTCTTTACCATCGTTGTATATTGTACCATTGATAATTTCAAATGTTTCTCCCGGTAACCCTACGCATCGTTTTACGTAATTTTCACGACGATCCACCGGGCGATATATTATCTCTCCAAAATCTTTCTCATTAGCTTTAATGAAATTACGCCCAAATTGTTTTACAAGACTATAATAATCAGGATTTTGAATTTTAACGGTTACGGTGTCCCCTGCCGGGAAGTTAAATACCACGATATCATTTAACTCTACATTGCCCCACCCTTTCAATCGATGATATTCCCATTGAGGATTATCAAGATAGCTTTTTGTGTTTATTATTGGGAATGTGTTTTGAACAAGTGGAAAATGAATAGGAGTCATAGGCACGCGTGGTCCATAAGCCATCTTATTTACCCACAAATAATCTCCCACAAGAAGTGATTTTTCAAGTGATGACGATGGAATTTGATAGTTTTGACCAATGAAAGTAAATACAAAATAGACAAGCACAAGAGCATAGGCAATAGCATCAACCCAGCTCATCACGCTTTTGACCATTTTGTTTTTACTTTTTTTCCACCATGTCAAAGGAATATATCCTGTGATGTAAATGTCAAATAGTAAGAAAAAGAATATTGATACCCACCAACTGCCAAGCCATGCAACCCAAGCAAAGAAAATCAATGATACGATACCAAATCTTATCCAACGCGTTTTCTTTATTTCGCTTATGCGACGTTTGAAATCGGCTTTAAAATCAAATTTATCTTGTGTCATATTTATGTTTAATTTTCTTGAATTAATTCTTTCATCATTTCTTTCATAGTGAGAAATCCTTTGCGTGATGTCACCCACTCTGCTGCGACGACAGCTCCAAGGGCAAATCCTTCACGGCTCTTGGCGCAATGCTCGATTGTGATAGTATCCACATCACTATCCCAACTGATAATGTGTGTTCCCGGAACTTCTCCTTCCCTCTCATGCTTGATGAGCAATTCATTGTCAGAAGATTTTTCTTCAGTCCAACTATCAATGCGACCAACATTGTCAATTATACCCTCGGCAAGAGTAATAGCTGTACCACTTGGGTGATCGAGTTTGTGGATGTGGTGTATCTCTTTCATCTCAGGAGTATAACCATTAAACTTGTCCATGAGTTTGCTCAAATAAGCATTTAATTCAAAAAACAGGTTTACCCCAAGACTGAAATTAGATGACCAGAAAAAAGTTGCACCGTCATTGTCGCACATTGATTTTACCTCATCCATGCGAGCAGTCCATCCGGTGCTTCCTGATACTACTTTTACTCCTTGAGCAAAAGCCTTTTTGTAATTATCTACGGCTGTAGCCGGAGTAGTAAATTCGATAGCGACATCGGCACTGCGAAAAGCATCGCTATCAAAATTATGTTGGTTATTTATATCAATGATGCTTACAATCTCATGTCCGCGACTGCGAGCAATGCGTTCGATGGTCTTCCCCATCTTGCCATATCCAATAAGAGCTATTTTCATTCTCAATCAATTATTTGTACAAAAATACACAATATTATCTGATTTTGTTGCTATTTTTGTCATTAGAAAAGTAATAAAACTATGAATAAGCGAGTTTTAGTGATTGGGGCCGGTGGGTTTATCGGCGGTTTTATGGCTAAGGAGAGCCTTAATCGTGGTTATGAAACATGGGTTGCGGTGCGTGAATCCACATCACGTCGTTATTTAAACGATGAGCGACTCAATTTTATCGTTCTTGACTATGATAATGGTGAAGTGCTTGCAAAGACACTAACAACAGCACTTCCTGGCGGTGAAAAGTGGGATTATATCGTATATAATCTTGGTGCCACAAAGTGTGCCAATTTTATGGATTTTAATCGCATAAACTACGAATACCTGCGTTGCTTTGTTGAGGCTTTAAGGGAAAATAATCTTGTTCCTGAACGTTTCCTTTTTATGAGTAGTCTCAGTGCACTTGGTCCCGGTGATGAAAAAGGATATACACCCATGACTTCGTCAATGATTCCTAATCCCAATACGAAATATGGTCTATCAAAAATAAAAGCGGAACTTTATCTTGAGACTCTACCTGATTTTCCTTATATAATTTTCCGCCCGACAGGGGTTTATGGACCGCATGAACAAGATTATCTCATGATGATTAAGAGTATTGACAGTCATTGGGATTTTGGTGTGGGTTATCGCAAACAGTTACTCACATTCATTTATGTTGAAGATCTTGTTTCGGCTGTTTATGACGCATTTGAAGCCGGTGTTATAAAAAAGAAATACATCATATCGGAAGACAGAGCCTATACTCAAGCAGAGTTCCGCAAAGTAGTAGCTAAAGAACTTGGCGTGAAGTGGGTTATACCCATGCGTTTGCCATTGTGGATTGTCTATATAGCATCGATAATAGCCGAAAAAAGGGGTGTGATACAGATGAAGCCGAGCACTCTCAATCGTGATAAATTTAAAATAATGAAACAACGCAATTGGTCATGTGATATTTCTGACGCCAAAAGAGATTTTAATTTCTTCCCGCGTTATTCATTAATTGCCGGTGTTAGAGCAACAGTGGCGGCCTATAAACAAGAAAAACTATCTAAAACGAAGAAATAATGAGTAACCAATCTAAAACTCCACGATTTTTACTTTGGATTGTAATCCTATTAATGTTGCCGGTATTGGCATTGCCCGTTTTGTTATCGAAAACACCTGAAGATTTTAAGATGTTCTTGTGGTTTTACCCTGTTTATGTCTTGACAACTGGCTATTTGGCCTATCAATGTTATGCACAACGACGAGAAATGACCTATATATTATTGACACTTTTGATGTTTTCTCATGTTGCTGTGTGGTTGCTTCCTGATGCAATTTGACTCTAATGGCTCGGAAAAAGGCGAGTATGGTTAAAAAATGCAAATAAACGACATTTTTGTGATTATAAATTATGTTGTATAACATAAAATGCATACCTTTGTACTGTGTTTTTCATGGTATTAGATTTAAGGTTAAGGAGATTGGTTGTCGTGATGACAATCAATTTTTTTATACCTACTCCATTCATTTCTTTTGGGTGTCTAAATAAGTGATATCCAATCAAATAAGCCTATAAAAATATTTGAAATATAAAAACAGTACTCATTGAGAGCTGTTTTGTTGCAAAATAATCCCTCAATGAAAAATGAAGTGACCCCAAAAAGTTGGACGGGTTAATAAAAAGTTTTATTGGTAAAGAGTTCGGTATTGCACCGGACTCTTTCCTTTTAACCGATATTTTATTCTTTTATTATTATAGTATTCAATGTAGTCTTCTAAAGCCTTTGCAAAGGCTTTGGAAGACTCAACCTTTTCTGCATATAACAGTTCTGACTTCATAATACCAAAAAAGTTTTCCATCATTGAGTTGTCAAGACAATTACCCTTTCTTGACATACTTTGTATGATGTTACGCTCTTCCAATCTCTTGCGATATCCAAAGTGTTGATATTGCCAACCTTGATCAGAATGCAGGATTAAGCCGTCAAGATTATCGAACTTCTCAAAAGCCTTGTCAAGCATATCGTATACCTGCGCCAAATTAGGACTATCAGAGATATTATAAGAGATTATTTCACCATTATACATATCAAGTATAGGTGACAGAAACAACTTGGTTGAACCTATATTTATCTGAGTTACATCTGTTGCCCATTTACGATTGGGAGACGTTGCAACAAAATCGCGGTCAATAATATTGGGGGCGACTTTACCGATTTCTCCTCTATAAGAACGGTAACGCACCTTACGAATCTTGCATTTAAGCCCAATTTCGCCCATAAGACGCTGAACGGTTTTATGATTTATGACATAATTCCGATTTCGCATTTCTGCGGTTATCCGCCTATAACCATAACGACCTTTGTGTTCATAGTAGATGTCCTTGATTTCTTTCTTTTCAAGAATGTATTTATCTTTGAGCTTCATTCGTTTGATGTGATAATAGAACTTTGAACGTGCCATCTTTCTTAACCCTAAAAGCAGGTCAAGAGGATATTCTGACCTTAGTTCGTCGATGGCTTTTGCCCATTGAGACGTGCTCGGGCTTCCTGTTCCTCGACTAAGGTCTTCACTTTTTTTAGCAACGCATTTTCTGCCCTCAAACGGAGATTTTCCGACTGAAGTCTTTCAAGTTCTGATTGTGCTTCTTTCTTCTTTGGTCTTGCCATTGGTTCTTTGGGTATTCGTCCCCTTTTTCGGTTTTCAAGTGAAAGACCTTGACGATATAAACGAATCCAGGTCTTAATGGTAGATCTGCTCAAATCGTATTGGAGACATAACTCTTGCAAAAATACTCCTTTTTCTACAAATTCCTTCACTATCGCAAGTTTTTCGTCTGCTGTGTAATGAGAATAACGAATACCACGTAAACCTTCTTCTCCATACTTCTTATAACGCAGATACCAAAGACGAACCATCTTCTTGTCTATTCTCAACTTTTTGCACAGAGATTCAAGAGGTTCTCCTGATAGTAAACGACTGACGATGTTTAATCGTTCTTCAAAGTTATGATGTCTATACATAAAACACCCCAAAAGTTTTGTGTCTAACTTTTGGGGTGCAGTTCACAATGAGGGATTATTTTAATTAGAATTTTTAGCTGTTTATGAGAGATATTATTTTTTCGATTGGGAGAGGGCTTTCGTCGCTTTCATAGAAAAGTCTATCAGATGG
The DNA here is from genome assembly GCA_017436845.1 of Muribaculaceae bacterium. GTDB lineage: Bacteria > Bacteroidota > Bacteroidia > Bacteroidales > Muribaculaceae > RGIG4079. Next base: position 15,596 of record JAFSCJ010000012.1, on the reverse strand, counting down.
GATTATTGATGCTGTTTCTTTGTTGAATTTCTCTCCAAGTGAGAGATAAAATCCATGACGCAATAGTTCTTGTGCTAATTCAGGTTTGCCTCTAAAGCCATGTATAATCCATGGTTGTGATGGCTTTAATTCTTTTTTTAGCTTGATGATTTCCGGAAATGTTTTTACGGCATGAATAATCAATGGTTTTCTCTGTTGTTCGCTAAGGTTGATATGAAATTTGAATAATTCTATTTGCTTGGCTATATCCCCACCTTTTAATGCGTCAAGTCCTGTTTCTCCTATTGCTACAATTTGTTCATTGCGTGCTTTTGATGCGAGAGAATCAAGTGTTGATGGTGTAACAGTGGGCGTGTTCCATGGGTGTATCCCCACAGAGTAATAGACTCCCGGGCGAATATCATCTTCGGGCGAGATGTTTATGATTGCGCTGTCGGCACGATTGGTGTCATGTGAATGTATATCTATGCGAGGAAACATCATGGTACAGGGTCATATCCACTTCCTCCCCATGGATGGCAACGTCCGATGCGTTTAATGGCGAGCCACAAACCTTTAATGGCACCATGCTTGTTTATCGCTTCTATTGCATATTGGCTGCATGTGGGTGTATATCGGCATGTTGCAGGAAGCATAGGAGAAATGCAGTATTGGTAGAATTTAATTGGTAACACCAAGATAAGTCTAATCACCCTTTTCATGATTGGTTTCTTTTTGGGGAGAGTTTAGAGCGTTTGAAACCTTTTGAAGAAGTTTTATCATTGCCATTTCTATTTCGTCATATTTTACAATTGATGTGCCAATGTAAATGAATGCAATATCAAGGGCAATGTTTGCATCGCATGAGAGGTATTGGCGGTTTAGGCGATAGGCCTCACGCGCTCGACGACGAAGTTTTACTCGGTCAACGGCGTGTTTAAATCGCTTTTTGGGGATTGAGACAAGAAATTGGGGGTTCTTATTTGTGCGTTTATCATTGATGCGCCACACTGCACGCAAAGGAAAAGAAGTGCACACATTTCCCTCGCGACGAGTGAAAAGTATGTCAATGGCAGTCAGGCTGCACAATTTTTCCTTTTTATATAGGCGTAGAGAGTTCACAATCTTTTAAAATAAAAACACCTTGCAAGTTTACGAAAATATCTTGAAACGAGCAAGGTGTTATAATATTTAGATAATATTTAGGATGCTACGACTTGCTGTGGCATATTTTCTTTTAGAAACAAATCAAGAGCGGCTGTCATTGAAGGAGCTTTGGGCGAAGGAGCTTCAATGTCAAGTCTGAAACCGGCATCACGTACGGCTTTGGCTGTAGTAGCTCCAAATGTTCCGAATTTTATATCTCCTTGTTTGAAATCGGGGAAATTCTTTGTCAATGACGCAATACCCGAAGGGCTGAAGAATAGTAGCATATCATAGTCAAATGCTTCATCAGGACCGAAGTCATTGCTCACTGTGCGATACATTACAGCTTTTGTGTAGTTGATATTGTTCTTGTCAAGAATGTTATCATCTTCAGACTTGTTAACGTCAGAGATGGCATACAAGAATTTTTCTTTCGAGTGTTTTAGTAGGAATGGTAGCAAATCATCAAGTTTTCCTGTGTTGCCATGGAAAATTTTGCGTTTGCGATAGATTGTATATTTCTGAAGATATAAAGCAATCGCTTCTGTTGTGCAGAAATATTTCATTGTGTCGGGAATAGTAACGCGCATCTCTTCTGCAAGGCGGAAGAAATGGTCGATAGCCGTACGAGCAGTAAATATTATTGCTGTATAGTCCGATATTGAAATTTTTGATTGGCGGAATTCTTTTGCTGTTAAGCCTTCTACCTTGATAAATGGGCGGAAAACAATTTCCACACCATATTTTTCGGCAATTTCGAAATAAGGGGATTTCTCTGAAGATGGTTTCGGTTGAGAAACTAATACTTTTTTGATACTCACTCTTTTCTAATTTGTTGTTATTTAACCATATAGACTATTACTGAGATTGCTCCAGAATAGACTAAAATCACCGGAATAATTTCCAGGGTGCAAAGGTACAAAATAAAATAGAATAAAGAGCCAAAATTATAGTAAAAAATTCTAAATCCTTTGCATATAAATATCACACGTGCAATGAAATAGAGTGAAAAAGCGATGTTAAACATCATCTCTGAGTAGCCGGGATAAAAGATAGAAATAAAAGCCGGAATGAGTAATGTTATCCCAAGCAAAATGTGTGAAGCATTAAAACCCTTTATCAATTGAGATGTGCCTATTTTATCGCTGAAAACATATCCGATAATGTGATATATCGCCAATTGCAGAAGGTAGAATACTGCTGATAATCCGATAAGGGAAATGATAATTGGGAATATTTTGTTTTCGGGTATAATGTTATTAGAAAGTTTGCCAAAGAGTAAAATTCCTTCATATACCCATAATTGAAGCAACATAACAAAGAGAGTGTGCGTTTCGTTTGATGTATGTTCATCAAATGCATTTTCTCGGCGTCTCATTGACCAAAGGTCCTGTGTAGAGTGTTTGAACAGTCTTGAATAGTGTTTAAAGCTAAAAGCCACAAACAAGAATGTTAATACAAGAATAGTCATGACACCTGAATTTTGCCCCGGTTGTATCGGGCGAGTTTCCCCTAAAAGACCATTGGTATATGGCTCTGTTATGGTTGAGCAGAGCAAATTTTCACTAATTGATGATTGCGCATTTTCTTCACGACACAATGATATTCCTTGCATTATATTGCAAGGAAAAAATAGATTTGAGTCATTGTGTTGGTGATACATTTCAATATTTTGAGCTAAAGTTACTATTTTCTTGTGTTAATGCCATTTCAATAGCCTCTTCGGGTGTTGTTGCCACTTGCCACAATTGTGAATGATCCTTTTTCATGAACCCTTGTGAGATAGCATTGTCAAGCATTTGTAGGAGGGGATTGTAATAATCTGATGTATTGAGGATGACGATATTGCCGGTGTATAGCCCAAGTTGTCGCCATGTGATGATTTCCAAAAGTTCTTCAAGTGTTCCACACCCTCCGGGAAGTGCGATGACTGCCGATGAAAGTTCGGCCATGCGTTTTTTACGTTCATGCATGTTGTCGGTTACCTCCATTTTGGTGAGTCGAGAATGATGCCACCCATTTTCCACCATAAATTGTGGGATGACTCCTATTGCTTGCCCGTTTTGAGCTATTGCACCGTCAATCAACGCGCCCATCAATCCTGTGCGTCCTGCCCCACACACCACAGGCTTCCCTGTTGAGGCTATGAGTTTGCCCAACGAAAACGCGGCATCAAGATATGTCTGTGCGATATTGGCACTTGATGCGCAATAAACACATATGGCTTGCTTTAAATTCATACGACAAAGTTACAATTCCTATTGCTATTTGACAAGAGGAATTATACAATAACAGTGGCGAGCCATCAGACACGCCACTGCTGTAATAACAAAGAATATGAAATATTATTTCTTAACGAATACAAGGAATTCGCCCGGCTCAAGTAAAGTGTCTTCAGGAATGTCGGCTTTGCGACCGGTAAAGAAGTCAACCATGTCGGGGAATGCAGGCATTACTCCACTGAATGAGATATAATCGGCATGAGCTCCAAGGTTTGCCACTACAAAGACTTTTGAATCTCCTTTTTCGCGGCTGAAAGCATAAATAGAGTGGCTCTGTGTTGGATAGCGTTTCATCTTGCCTCCTGCTTCGCCTACGTTGAGAGCTTCTTGAGAGTGTTTAAGTTCATTCAACTTTTGGTAAAATGTGAAATACTCGTTACGAGGTTCCCATTGTGGAGCTTCGTCCTTTTTGAAGAATTCAAATGCGCGATTCATACCTGTTTCTTGTCCTGTGTAGATGAGGGGCATTCCGGGAAGTGTGTAAGAGAGTACAGCAAATGCTTTTTGCAAGTTGCCAAGACGCTCAAATTCAGTTCCTTCCCATGAATTAAGATCATGATTTGTAATCATGTTCATTAGATAGCTGTCTTTGGGATAATTTGCAGCTTGATCGGCAAGAAGCGAATCGATTGCAATGGCATGTTTTTGAGGGAATGTGCGCATTGGTTCGCCTTCTTTTTTGAATGTATATTGTCCTGATGTAGCTGCAATTTCGCTAAAGAGATCTTTCATTGGCCAGTTGTATCCCATGTTGAACGCATGTTTTTGTAGTTCTGGTTTGCTTGCTTCGGCGAGCATAAACAGTTCGGGTTTAACGGCATCAAGTTGTGGGCGAGCTTCATCCCAGAAATCGGTGGGGACTTCGCCGGCAACATCACAACGAAATCCATCAACATTAATATCTGTTAACCAGAATTTTAATGCATCAATCATTGCGTTGCGCATCTCTTGATTGTCATAGTTTAGTTCATAAACATCGGTCCAGTCAAAAGGTCCATACATCTCCCCTTCTTCATTCTTGCTATACCATTCAGGATGTTCTGTTACCCATGCGTTGTCGCAACCTGTGTGGTTAGGAACCCAGTCGAGTATTACTTTCATTCCCAATGCATGAGCCGAGTCTACGACTTCTTTAAACTCTTCTATAGTGCCAAATTCGGGGTTGAATGCTTTGTAATCTTTTACGGCATAGTAGCTACCGAGTTCCCCTTTGCGGTTTACCTCTGAAATTGGATGAATGGGCATAAACCACAAAATATCCACTCCAAGCTCTTTAAGGCGTGGAAGATGTGTGCCAAATTCTTTAATTGATGATGATGGTGTGTATTGACGCAAATTTACCTCATAGATGACAGCGTTGCGACTCCATTCGGGATGATTTACGGTAGTGTAGGTTGAATCACGTTCAGGGGATGTGTTTTTATCTGCTTTTTTGTTGCAGCCAACAGAGAAAAACGAAGCTACTCCTGCGATGAGTGAGAAAAACAAGATTTTTTTCATGAGTTATTTTAAGTATAAATGAGTATGATATAATTATTACTATGCAAATATAAGTCAATTAAGACGTTAACTCCTAATCAAAATTGCAAAAAAGCGTCAATATTATTCTTTATTGTGATTTGTCGCCTTAAAACCTATTCGGTTAATTGCTTTTATTACATCTTCGTCGGTTGCTGAGCCTTTTATTGTTGCCTGCTTGGCATCAAGGTTTACAATAACGCTTTCGATACCATCCAATTCGGCAATAGCACGTTTAACTCCTTTGGCGCAATGGATACAGCGCATACCTTCAATGTTAAAAATTTTTGTCGATGACAGAGGTGCTGTCTTGTTGCATGCTTCAGAGCAACATGTTGTTTCTTTTTTATTGCGGAAACGCAATGTTAATGCGTTTATTAGCAACAAAATTAATGCGATAGTGCATGTGAGGTTAAACCATTGGAGGGGGTTTTCCACCGCACAATGTGCTGATGTGTTGAGAATTGAGGGTATAAACCATTCACGAGGGAGTAAATAGTCTATCCCAAGTCCAAACAATATTGCTCCGCTAATGATGGACGCAAGATATATTAAAAGTGTTTTCTTGCCAAGGACTTTATTTATCACTAATATTGATGCTACATTGGCAGCCGGTCCGGCCATCAACAAAACAAGTGCAGTGCCTGGGCTTAAACCTTTGAGCATCAATGCAACTGCGATGGGTATGGAGCCGGTAGCGCATAGATACATAGGTATTGCACACACAAGCACAAGTAACATGCTCAATAGGGGTTTGTCGGCAAAGGATATGAAAAAACTATCGGGAACAAATACTGTTATCAGTCCGGCAACAATAAGACCGATGATGAGCCATTTCCCTATATCTCTCATCATATCAACAAAACCATATTGCAAAGCATTGCCCAATCGTTTTATTATCGAAAGATTGGCATTTTCAGAATCTTGTGTGTGGTTTCTGTTTCCTTTTGGTTTGAAGGGTTTATTATTTTCATTTTCAAGTATATTGACAGCCTGTCCGCCCAATATAGATGTGAATAATGCGGCAATAGGGCGCAAAATTGCAAAAGGGAGTCCCATGAGGGAATAAGTCGCAATTATGGAATCGATACCGGTTTGTGGGGTAGCAATGAGGAATGATACGGTAGCTCCTTTTGATGCTCCTTCTCGGCGTAATGACATTGCAGTTGGAAGCACGCCACATGAACATAATGGCAATGGGATTCCAAATAAAGCGGCATATAACACCGCTCGAAAATTACCTCCTGAGAGGTAACGATTATAAACTTGTCCGGGGACAAACACATGCATCAACCCTGCCAATAGAAAACCTAAAAGCAAGAACGGCGACATCTCATTTACCAAATTAAACACCTGTTCCATAACACCACAAAGTTACAAATTCTTTCGTGAATTTTTGAAATCGTGTTTTAGGGGTTTGGAATAGTTGTTATTTATGGCTATTTTTGAGGGACTAAAACACAATGAGATGGAATCAATAAAGGAGATATACAAGATAGGGCTTGGACCGTCGAGTAGCCACACGATGGGGCCTAAGAGGGCGGCAGAGCGTTTTGCTGATAAAAATCCTGATGCGTCACGATATGTGGTTACGCTTTATGGCTCGCTTGCCGCTACCGGCAAAGGACACATGACCGATGTTGCTATTCTTAACGTGCTTGAGCCGTTGGCTCCAACAGAAATCATTTGGCAACCCGATGTGTTTCTCCCATTCCACCCCAATGGAATGAGGTTTGTGGCGATAGGCAGTAATGGTGCTGTTGCTGATGAGTGGACTGTGTATTCAATAGGTGGCGGTGATATTGCCGAGGAGGGTGAAACGCGAGTGAAAAATCATGTCTATTCGATGACTCGCATTGCCGACATTCAATGCTGGTGTGAGACTACGGGAAAGACCTATTGGGAATATGTCGATGAGTGTGAAGGACTAGAGGTGTGGGATTATCTTGCTCATGTGTGGGATGTGATGAAACGTGCCGTTGAGCGAGGGATTGAGGCTGAAGGTGTGTTGCCCGGAGGTCTTGGCGTGCGTCGCAAGGCGGTGAGCTACTATGTTCATGCGTCGGGATATGCCGGCAGTTTGAAGAGCCGAGGTTTAGTGTATGCCTATGCACTTGCCGTTAGTGAAGAGAATGCTGCCGGAGGAGAAATTGTTACGGCTCCCACTTGTGGCTCTTGTGGTATTGTTCCGGCTGTTTTATATCACCTTCACACATCAAAGGGTTTTTCAGAGCAACGCATCTTGCGAGCGTTGGCTACAGCCGGAGTGTTTGGTAATGTGGTGAAAACCAATGCATCGGTCTCAGGAGCTGAGGTAGGATGTCAAGGCGAGGTGGGTGTTGCTTGTGCAATGGCCGCCGCCGCTGCATGTCAGTTGTTTGGCGGTACGCCTGCACAAATAGAGTATTCTGCCGAGATGGGACTTGAACACCACTTGGGGTTGACCTGTGATCCTGTTTGCGGATTGGTGCAAATACCATGTATTGAGCGCAATGCCTATGCAGCTGCTCGTGCGTTGGACGCCAACTTGTATTCGCAATTCTCTGATGGTCATCACTCAGTTAGTTTTGATCGCATAGTAGAGGTGATGAAACAGACCGGACACGACTTGCCATCTCTTTATAAGGAAACAGCTCAAGGCGGTCTTGCCATAATAAAATAAATGTATAAAAAAATGCTCCATACGGAGCATTTTTTATTTCCTGAAATCAGAGTTTACACTGTGAGGATTTCCTTTTCTTTTGCAGCGAAGAGTTCGTCGATTTTCTTCAAATATTTGTCGTGAAGTTTTTGAACTTTTTCTTCACCATCTTTTTGAACATCTTCAGGCATACCGTTTTTAACCGCCTTCTTTAATCCTTCAATAGCATCACGACGAGCATTGCGCACTGATACCTTTGCATTTTCAGCTTCGCCCTTACATTGTTTTACAAGTGATTTACGACGATCTTCTGTCAATGGTGGAATTGTCAAACGAATGATTTCGCCATTGTTTTCAGGAGTGATACCGAGTTCTGAATTGATGATAGCCTTCTCGATTTCCTTAAACATAGCTTTTTCCCATGGAGTAATCGCAATTGTGCGAGCATCGGGAACCGATACGTTTGCAACATTTGAGATGGGTACTGCACTACCATAGTATTCTACACGTATTCCGTCAAGAATTTTAGCATTTGCTTTACCGGCACGAATGCGTGCAAGAGTTTCATCAAGATAATCAACTGCCAATTCCATCTTCTCCTCAGCAGGATTCAAATAATCTTTTAATTCGCTCATATATTCAGTTTTTAGTTATTAAATTCTCTAAATATTAATACACAAGAGTCCCAATTGGGGCATCTTCAAGCAACACTTTGCGCAAATTTCCAACAACGTCCATATTGAAAACGATAATTGGCAGATTGTTTTCTTTGCACAACGCAGTCGCTGTCAAGTCCATCACCTTCAAGCCTCGTGTATATACTTCATCATAAGTGATTTTGTCAAATTTTGTTGCTGTGGGATCTTTTTCGGGGTCAGCAGTATAGATACCATCAACACGAGTCCCTTTCAACATTACATCAGCCTCAACCTCAATGCCTCGCAATGCCGAGCCGGTATCAGTTGTAAAGAATGGGTTACCTGTACCACCGGCAAGGATTGAAACAGCTCCTGATTCTAACGCTTCGATAGCTTTCCACTTGCTGTAATGCTCTCCTATGGGGAACATGTTTATAGCAGTAAACACCTTTGCAGGCTGACCTACAGCTTCTAATGCCGAACTCAATGCAAGTGAGTTGATAACTGTTGCCAACATTCCCATTTGGTCGCCTTTTACGCGGTCAAAACCTTTTGAAGCCCCTGATAATCCGCGAAAAATATTTCCACCTCCTATAACAATAGCTACCTCAATACCTGCTTGAGCGATTTCCTTAATCTGCTCAGCATATTCGCCAAGACGTTTAGTATCTATTCCATATCCTTGCTCTCCCATTAGAGATTCTCCACTAAGTTTGAGCAAAACACGTTTATATTTTGTTTCCATAGAGTAATAAAGTTTTTATAAAAGACAAATATAACTGCTTTAAACGACTACACCAAAATTTAAAGAATGAAATAATCCTCAAAGTAAAATTTTATGTGAGAATTGTCTAAAATAATAGGTTATTATCAAGATATTTTCTATCTTAGCTCCACTAATAAAAAACAAAAATATATGGCAACAAATCATAGATATTGCGTTATCATGTGTGGCGGTATAGGTAGCCGTTTTTGGCCTTATAGCCGCACTGACCGACCAAAACAGTTTATAGACTTCTTTGGCACAGGACGCTCATTGCTACAAATGAGCTACGACCGTATCCTGCCGGTTGTCCCTAAAGAAAACATCGTCATTGTTACCAATGAACAATATGCCCCTTTGGTGAAAGAACAGCTTCCCGACTTGAAAAACGACCAAATTTTGCTTGAACCGGCTCGTCGCAACACCGCACCATGTATTGCTTGGGCTGCTTACCACATTGCTGCTCGCGACCCTGAAGCAAGCATGATAGTAACACCGAGCGACCACCTCATCACTCGCCAACAAGCCTTTGAAGACTGTGTTACCAAAGGATTTGAATTTGTTGAGCAAAACGAGGCGCTGCTCACACTTGGCATTGAGCCCACTCGCCCGGAGACAGGATATGGATATATCCAAATAGATGATGCTGTCGATGAACATATTTCTAAGGTCAAAACTTTTACTGAAAAACCAAACATCGAACTTGCAAAAGTGTTCCTTTCAAGTGGTGAATTTTTTTGGAACTCAGGTATATTTCTTTGGAAAGCATCAAGCGTAATAAATGCGCTACACACCTATGCTCCCGACATTACAAACGTTTTTGACGCAGGGAAAGAGTGCTTCGGAACTAACAAAGAAACAGAATTTATTGCACGCGAATTTCCAGGTTGTGTGAGCATCTCTATCGACTTTGCTATCATGGAGAAGGCGACCAATGTGTATGTTGAGAAAGTCAATCTTGGTTGGAACGACCTTGGCACATGGAGCGCATTATATGACAACTCTCCCAAAAATAAAGATGCCAATGTAACGCAAAATTGTAGCGTACTCGCTTATAATTCGACAGGCAACATATTTGCTGTTCAAGGGGACAAACTTGTTGTTGTATCAGGATTATCTGACTATATTATAGCCGATGCCGGAGATGTACTGCTCATATGCCCCAAAAGCGAAGAGCAACGCATCAAGCAGATGGTTAATGATGCTAAGATGGACTACGGCGACAAATATTTATAATGCCAATGAAAAGAGTTAAACTTATAATAGCCGTACTATTGTGTGCGGCTTCTATTGTATATGCTACTGACTATTCCAAGATAGAGAGTCGAGCCACGCGCTTTTTCAATCAACAAGAGTGGGCGAGTGCATCAGCAATGTATGACCTGATGATTGACCGCCAACCATCAGTGTGTGAAAACTATGGCTACGCTATTGTATCGGCAGGAATGAGAAACGACACCCTCGCTCAAATCTCGTTGATGGAACGCTCAATGAATGGTCATGTACCTTTTGATTCTCTTTTCCAATCGGTCAAGAAGGTAAGTTTTTCAATTGGGCAATCATCTCTATATGAAAATTTTCTACTAAGAGTGAAATCTCATTATCAATGGTTGGCTCGTGGTATAGATAACTATCTGCTTGAGTACTATGTATTTCGCAACAATGCGCCACAAATCATCAAATACAGCAATTCAATGCTTGACGGAGCATCGGATAACATTAAATTTCTAACCTATCTTGCCAATGGATTAATGCAAGAAGAGCAAGCTACTGACGCCGTTGAGGTATATAAGAAAATTCTCAGCATCAACCCCAATGACTATAATGCATTGTTGCAACTTGCCAACTATTTTCATTTGACAGCAACAACCGATACATCTCGGAAGTCTGCCCTAAACTACTTTGAACAAGCACAAAAGATAAAATCAACACCCTATATAGAAAAAGCTATCTCTCAATTGCGCAATGACATAAATGAGCCATAATAGCCCCGTTTTCAATAATATTTTGTAGCTTTACAGCAAATTAGATAAACCGATGGAACAAAAACAAGCAAATGCCCAAACAGAAACGTTAATGCAACGCATAGTATCAAAGATAAAAAATCCTCAATTCTATGGATTTATTGCTTCTATCGCAATATTGGCTGCAATATCATTTTTCTATTTCTATCCCGATGTAGTACAAGGGAACGAACTGCGCCAATATGACATGCAACAAGGTGCGGCAAACGGACAAGAAGCAAAGGCACATTTTGATGCTACTGGCGAAAAATCCTTGTGGACAAATTCGCTATTCTCAGGAATGCCCACTTTCCAAATCTCTCCTTACTATGAGTCAAATGACCTCTTCAGTTGGATTAACGACATAATGGGATTTGGCTTGCCAGCTCCAGCTAACTTGCTTTTCATGATGATGGTGGGATTTTTAATCCTAATGCTCGCATTTAAAGTGCGATGGTACTTTGCAGTCATAGGAGCCATAGCCTATGGCTTTTCATCCTATTTCATTATCCTTATAGGAGCAGGACACATCTGGAAATTCATCACACTTGCCTACATTCCGCCCACAATAGCCGGTATCGTTTTATGCTATCGTGGTCGTTATCTTTTGGGAGGAGCTTTAGCCGCATTATTTGCCATGATGCAGATTTCAAGCAATCATGTGCAAATGAGTTATTATTTCCTCTTTGTAATAATAGGACTTGTTATTGCCTATTTTATTTTGGCATTGCGCAAAAAACAACTAAAACAATGGAGCATTGCAACAGGATCATTGATGATTGCTGCTATTCTTGCCGTTACCGCCAATTTGCCAAGCCTTTATAACACCTATGAGTACTCTAAAGAGACGATGCGAGGCAAACACACCGACCTCGTAACAACTCAAACTTCCGGAGAAAAAAAATCAGGAGGACTTGACAAAGATTATATAATGGGGTATAGCTACACCCCATCAGAAACTTTCACTCTGCTCATCCCCAATGTGAAAGGTGGAGCATCAGTAAAACCGGAACAAGGTCGCCACAAACCGCTCTCGCTATATGATCTCCCCGAAGCACAAAAACTTATTAACGATGGTGAAATTTATGCTCAAGAAGCAGCTAATCTGCAAGCATTCTCACAATACTTTGGAGCCCCTGAAGGCACAAATGGACCGGTATATGTGGGTGCACTCATCTTTGCCCTGTTCCTTCTTGGATGTATTATCGTCAGAGGTCCCATCAAATGGATTCTTGTGGCTTTGACTCTCCTTTCTATATTCCTTGCGTGGGGTCGCTACATGGAATGGTTTACAATGCTGTTTATCGATTATATCCCCATGTACAACAAATTCCGCACCGTTGAGAGTGTTCTCGTCATTGCCGAGTTCACGATGCCTTTGTTGGGGATTTTGGCACTGCACAAACTATTTACCACACCTCAATTCTGGAACAAATATGCCAAGAGCATTTATGCCGCATTTGGCACCGCACTATTCTTCTGCCTATTAGGAATTCTTTCGCCAGGCATATTTGGCTCCTACCTTGGCGAAGGAGAACAAGGCTATATCGCCGAAGGACTTGACAAGCAATATCCTTCACTTTTCTCTGCCGTAGAAGCATTACGTTACTCTATGGTGAGAAGCGATGCCTTGCGTAGTTTCTTCTTTATTGCAGCCGGAGGTGCTGTTCTGCTGTTGATGATGCGCCGCAAAATTCATACATGGGGAGCCGTTGCAATCCTATTTGCACTCGTACTTGGCGACCTTTACATGGTGAACAAACGCTATCTCAACCACGATAGCTTCTGCACTCCCGAACTGACTAAGGCCGACCCATTCCCATTGCGTCCTGCCGACAGAAAAATTCTCACCGATACAGCAATGAATTATCGTGTTCTTGACCTACAAAACTTTGGCTCACCATCACCATCCTATCACCACAAAATGGTGGGTGGATATCACGCAGCCAAACTCACTCGCTACCAAGACATGATAAGCCGACACATAGGTCGATTGAGCGACGAGTCTGATATCAATATATTGAACATGCTCAATACCAAATATATCATCTCTGATGCTAATACCGTTGACATAAACCCCGAAGCTCTTGGCAACGCTTGGTGGGTGGAAAATATTGAATATGCCGATAATGCCAACGCTGAAATGGCTGCACTCGACACCATACAACCAGCAATCACAGCGGTTGCCGATGTTAAGTTTAAAGAAATCCTCGGCTCAGAAATTCCTCAAAAACTCCCAGGAGACACTATTTTTGAAACAACCTATGCGCCAAACAAGTTGACATATCATGCTCATAGTGCAAATGGCGGATTGGCTGTTTTCTCTGAAGTGTATTTCCCTTGGGGGTGGAAAGCCACAATTGATGGCAATCCAACCGAAATAGGTCGCGTCAACTACTTGTTGCGTGCATTACGTGTCCCTGCCGGAAGCCACACCATTGAAATGAAATTTGACCCCGATTCAATCCACAACACAGTTAATGCCGCTCGCATAGCAATCATTATTATTTATATTGCACTGATAGGCGCAGCGGTGTTGGCTCTTACACGCAAACCAGAGCAAGAGGATACAACTGTAATAGATGAATCGTATTAAAAGATATTACACGGCATTTCGACGCTATAACCGCAGTAAAGGCTATGGTGTGCACTCTCCGTTTGCATACAATTTCATCAGAAATGTATTGAGAGAGAAATATCCTTATTATGCTTATAGTGAACTTAAGGAACAGCGCAAGCGTGCGAAAGTTCTGTCGGTCAAAAAATCGGGACAGCAACGTCTCATATCTTATAGTAATGCGAAGATGATATTTCGTATTGCATGTTACTTTAATCCTGACATCATATTGCAAATAGGAACTACTCATGGAGTTGCGTCATCAGCTCTTTTGAAAGCGACTGATTCAGCCAATATAATCTTATTCCTCGGAGAGAACAATCATGATGATGTGGTTTACCACGAAATAACCAAACAATACGCTGATCGCATTCTTACAAAACAATCCCTATCGGAAGCTATTAGATGTTATCGGTCAGAACAAAAAAAATGTGGACTTATCCTCGTAAATCACATAGAATTTAAAGAGCTCAACGATACGTTGCAAGTAGTAATGCAGACGCTTCAAGAAGGAGGTCTCGTTATTATTCGCAACCTTAGTACCTCTCCCATTATACGTCAATTGTGGAAAACATGTTGCGCGGAAAAACCTTGTGGCATGAGCTTTACCAACTACCAAACAGGAATTATCGTAGGTTACAGATACCTGCCAAAACAGCATTTCAACCTATGGTTCTAAGGCGATGAGAGAGATTTCCGACCTCGATAAAATAAAAAATGAATATAGAGCTCACCTCATTCTTGAACGTGGGCTAAGCGATAACTCCATTGACGCATATGAAAACGACGTCAATAAACTGCTTGGCTATTTAGACGATGAGCGTATAAAAATCAGAGAAGTTACTCTTGATACATTGCAAAACTTCATATGTGTACTTCATGACATGGGGATTTCTCCACGTTCACAAGCTCGCATCATTTCAGGAATAAAATCATTCTTCCGGTACCTCAAACTCGAAGATTACATCGATGAAAACCCCTCACTTCTGCTCGAAGCGCCACAAATAGGGCGACATCTCCCGGAAGTGCTATCGGTAGAGGAAATCGACAGCATGATTGACTGCATCGACATGACGAAGGAAGAGGGGCAACGCAATCGTGCTATCATTGAAACTCTGTATGGCTGCGGATTGCGTGTGTCAGAACTCATCAATCTGGAAATAAACAAACTATTTTTAGATGAGGGATACATCGTTGTAAAAGGAAAGGGGAGCAAAGAACGCATGGTGCCCATCTCTGAAGTGGCAATCCATGAGATTAACTCATATCTCGACCAACGACGACACATGGAAATCGTTCCAGGAGAGGAAAATTTCCTGTTCCTAAACTACAAAGGAACACACATCAGTCGCATTATGATTTTCAAAATTGTAAAACAACTGGCCGACCTCGCCGGCATCAAACGAGAAATCAGCCCACACACATTGCGACACTCCTTTGCGACACATCTGCTTGAAGGTGGAGCCAACCTTCGCGCCATCCAACAAATGCTTGGACATGAAAGCATTGCCACTACAGAAATCTACATCCACATCGACCGCACTCGCCTTCGTGAAGAAATTCTTCTCCACCACCCTCGCAACATCAACCAATAAATCCCACTAATTTTTCAGGGTAAATTTTGGATTTTGAAAAGGGGTTATTATCTTTGCACTGGATAATAAAGAAAATCGTATCTATTTGAGTGACAGAGGTCAATAAAGAGGTCAAAAGTTGTTGGTAACGATTTAGCGACATTACCACCGCACCGATACGCTGTGCTTTGCTTATATCAAACAACTCTTTCTGTATCGCAAAGGTACTTATATTCTCTCATTTCACAAAAACTCCCAAAGAAAAATTCCGTTCCGCCCGCATTTTTGGTAAATCCATTGTTGGCAGTCCGATAAGTGTAACCTGAATGAATCCAGACAAACACCCATCGGACTTATGGTACAACCGAAACAAATATCTCCGTTTGCTGATGGTATGAGGACATACCGTTAGCAGGCGGAGATTCTTGTTTTTAT